>DFWZ01000036.1 GCA_002381565.1 Gallionella sp. UBA4121 | reverse complement strand
GAGAATATGTGGGAATCCCTAATATTTGACTTCCGCATCAGGCGTGAGGGTCATCATCTCGGATTTTTTGTCGTATTTTTTCAGAAAACTGGCAAGCGTTTCAAAGGTTGCAGTCACAGCTTCATCGGGTTGATCCGAGGTGGAAAGTTCGGCGCTGAACAGGGAACCGAAGGCGAGTTTGAACCAGTTGACGTTGACCGGTTGTGCCTTGAAGTAGGCGATTTCGTTGGCCTTGATCCGCTTGATGTCACTGGTTCGGTACATCGCTGCGCCGATGACATCCAGCGTATGTTCGGTGCAATTCTGGCGCCCCAGGGTATAGGGATTGGCGATCAGTGAATAGTGCGGATCGTGCAGCGCAGCATAGCTCGGTGAGTTGATCACGTCCAGCAGGCGTTTTTGTAACTTGATTGAGGGGATGATGATGCCCGCCTCCAGCACGGCGACACCCGCGAAGAAATCTGCCGGAAAATCCTGTATCAGCGAACTGGTGTCGGGGTGTTTGTCGTCCTGATACAGGTTGTACACCGCATAACCCGGCACCTTTCTGCCATCTGCCGTGGTGATCTGCGAATACACGGCAAAGGCCACATGAGTGAAGTGCATGCCTTCAGGCAGCTCAGTCGCGGGGCGGCCCATGCGCGCCAGTATGGCGACATGCGAACCTTTTGCGGCCAGTGTTGTTTCAACCTGTTTGGCAAAGCTGATGATCTGTTCAGGCGGAAAATGAAGCTCTGCGGATGAGGAGCTGCCGCCGCTGCCTGCATGAACAGGTGTTGTTGCCAGCAGCAAGGTGGTGAGCAGGCCTTTGCCCGAATTACCCTGGATTGGGGCAAATTTCTTCAGTGCTTCATCTGGCGGCATGATGGTGAAGGTCTCGTCGGTAATGTCCAGCGGCGTGACAGGGGGCGTGCTGGCTGATGAGCCTTGCACTGGCAGCGCCGGTATGGCGCTTGCAGCAACGTTCGCGACCTCGCCGATTGCGAGTGGCATGGCGGATGCGGCCGATGTCACCTTGCCTGAGGCGGCCATCGAATGGCCTGCACTGGCGCCGGACGGGACGGCCGTTGCGGATGCCGGCTCCGAGTGGGTCTGATCTGCGGCAAAGGCGATAGATGAAAAGGTCAGCAGGGCGATCTTCAATGCGAAACCCGTGTAGCGATTCACTGTCCCCGTTGCACGCTTGCGGGAGAGGGCGGGGGAGAGGGGAACGGGCATGGCGGCTTTTATCATATTGGGCATAAATATTATTATGCCCGTTAACCAGTGATTCGTTTTCACGATGATTCCTTTTGATGTTGAGGGAAAAACTTGATGCCCCGGCGTGATGATAAACACTTCTGAACTTTTGCCATAATTTTTACGGATAATCGGCGATTGTTTTGAACGCGAGCTGATGGCATGTGTGCTATCTTTAGTTATAAAGATTATTACCGCCGTTTTCTGATGCCATGAGCCTGTCTGCCCTGATCGCCGCGCTGTTGCTGGAGCAACTCAAGCCACTGAGTAAATACCTGTACGGCTGGCTGCCCGGTTACGTTGACCATTTTCAGCATCACTTCAATTCGGGAGAATACCATCATGGCAGGACGGCCTGGTGGCTGGCCGTTTTGCCTGTGGTGGCCGGTGGGGTGCTGGTATTTCAGGGGTTGCATTACCTGCATCCGATTTTCGCCTGGGCATTCAATGTAGTGGTGTTATATCTCAGTATGGGTTTTCGCCAGTTCAGTCGCGGTTTTACAGAGATTCAGCAGGCATTGCGCATGGCTCACCTCGATGAGGCCCGCAAACTTTTATCTGCACTGCGCGGCAGGGCATCGGATGAATTGAACGCCGAAGAAGTCGCACGCGTCACTATTGAAACTTCACTGATCGCCGCACTTCATCATCTGTTTGGCGTGGTTGTGTGGTTCGTGTTGTTCAGTCTGCTGGGGCTGGGTGGTGCTGCTGGCGCTGTGCTCTACTGTCTTGGTCTTGCGATGGGCATGCATTGGCAGGATGAATTGAACGCCGAGGACTCGGGCGAAGCAAGATTCGACGGTTTTGCGCGGAAAATGCGTTACCGTCTGGAGTGGTTGCCTATCCGCCTGACGTCCGCAACTTTCGCCATCGTCGGCAATTTCGAAGACACGGTGTATTGCTGGCGCTCCCAGGCCGCGAGCTGGCCTGATAGCGAATTGGGCATTCTGTTGGCCAGCGCTGCAGGTGCATCGGGCGTGCGTTTAGGTTCGCCGATCCGTCAGGATGGCGCATTGCTGGACAGGCCTGAACTGGGTGTCGGTAACAAGAGCGGCGACGCAGCCCTGTTCTGCGCGAGCCGGCTGGTGTGGCGCTCCTCGGTGGTCATGCTGGTCGTGCTGTTCATGCTGACGCTGGCGGGTTTGCTGGGATGAGAAAAGCAGGGTTGAGGACTGAGATTCGGGATTAGGAATTCGAGATTGCCGTACAATGCCGCCCATGAATACTCACCACCCTTTCAGTTTACTCACACCCGATTCAGTGCTGGATGCGCTGGATGGCATCGGCCTGCGCGGCGACGGGCGGCTGCTGGCACTGAACAGTTACGAGAACCGCGTCTACCAGGCAGGCATGGAGGATGGGCCGCCACTGGTCGCCAAGTTCTATCGCCCCGGGCGCTGGGCGGATGCAGCCATTCTGGAAGAACACGCCTTTGTCGCGACGCTGGTTGAGCGCGAAATCCCGGTGGTGCCTGCGCTGAATATCAACGGACACACGCTGCATACTTTCAAGGATTTCCGTTTCGCGGTGTTCAGCAAACACGGCGGACGTGCACCGGAACTGGATAATCGCGACACGCTGGAATGGATGGGGCGTTTCATCGGGCGCATCCACGCGGTGGGTGCACTTGTGCCTTATCAACATCGCCCCACACTGGACATCCAGAGCTTCGGCGTGGAACCCGTCGAATTCCTGCTGGCGCATGAATTCATCCCGCATGAACTGTTCGAAGTCTATCGCGGCGTGGCAGCACTTGCGCTGGACGGGGTGCGGCGCTGTTTTGACCGTGCCGGTGATGTGAAAAATTTGCGCCTGCACGGCGACTGCCATGTCGGCAACGTGCTGTGGAC
>DFWZ01000037.1:39875-60012 GCA_002381565.1 Gallionella sp. UBA4121 | reverse complement strand
CCCCTTACCACTTCCCCCCCTCCCACCCCGCCCGCTCAGGCCCCCGCCCCCCTGAGGAGCCGGTCGAACCAAATACCTTTCATTGCGCTCTTAGCCTGCGCATCAAAATCTTCATAAAACTGTAACCTCCGTTCACTATTCTGGCTTCCAAATCCGCTGCCACACACGCAGCTTGGCGACTACGACCTGCTGATAATGCGGGCCGATTGTGGGTTTGAACACGGTTAACGCAATTATCGGAGGATGAAATGCTAAATGGAGATACAAAATCCGGCGCCACGCCGTTTGTCATTGCCGTCATGCTAAAGATGAGAAAGATGAAGGCCGAGTTGAACGAGCACCGTTACTACCTTGAACAAAAGGTCGAACAAAGAACTGAGCATTTATTGACGCGCACCGCATTTCTGGAATCCTGTAATACCGCATTGTGCGACAAGCTTGCCGCAGCTCAGAAGGAACTTGCCGCACTCAGACCGCAATCTAGCTTGCCAAAGCCGGCTGCAGAAACGAAAGATCACAAGTTATACGTTCTGAACAATCAGACGCAGGAACTGAAAATGGGATGAACATCTCACTATCCTCCAGCATCGGTCGTTGCACCATATATACAATTCTGTGAAAAGAGCCTGAATATGAATTTCCATCTCCGCAACATACTGGTTGCATTTACATTAGTGTCACCCGGAACACAAGTGATGGCGGCAGAACAACCACACAATATCGTTCTGTTTGTGGCGGACGGCTTGCGCGCCATGGTGGTGAATCAAAAAACAGCACCGACAATGGCGATGATAGGCAAGACCGGAGTCTGGTTCAAGAACAGCCATTCGCTCTTTCCCACATTCACCATGCCGAACAGTTCTGCGCTTGCTACAGGCCATTATTTTGGTGACACCGGCGTTTTCGGCAACACCCTCTATTCAGGCTTTCCCGTACCCGGTGCTGCGGGCAGCATCACGCCTTTCCTGGAAAATGACCAGGTACTTGGTGACATTGATGAACACTACAGCAAAAATTTCGTGAGCGAAGAGTCGCTGATCGCATCCGCCCACAAGGCAGGTTTCTCGACCGCTGCGATAGGCAAGCTGGGACCGGTCGGAATTCAGGCTGGCGCAGACAGGTCGGGTGAACAGATTATCGTGGTGGATGATTTGACTGGACGCGAAGGCGGCATCCCTTTGAATAAGGCATTGGCGAGCGAATTTCAACAAGCCGGATTACCGGCAGAAGCACCGACGCGTCAGGCGAACGGCAAGTCCGGTGACATGATGATTCCCGGCACTGTGATTGCGAACATTGCGCAGCAGCAATACTTTGTCGACGTTACGACCAAGGTTGTTTTGCCGCGCTTCAAAGCGGCTGGCAAGCCCTTCGTTCTGGTATTCTGGTCGCGCGATCCTGACGGCACGCAACATAATCAGGGCGACAGTCTTGGCAAGCTTGCGCCCGGCATCAACGGGCCAACCTCCATGGCGGCAATCAAAAATGCTGACGCCAACCTTGCCGAGATCATGCACACGCTCAAATCACTTGGGCTAGATAAGTCGACGAATGTCTTCATCACTGCGGATCACGGCTTCTCCACTATTTCAAAACAAAGCAAGAGCAGTCCAGCAGCAAAATACAGCTATCCGGATACTCCGTCCGGCCAGCTGCCAGCCGGATTTGTTGCCATCGATCTGGCTGAGGCACTCGATCTGCCCTTGTTCGACCCGGATGCCAGGAATCAAGTCGTTGACTACAGGGCTGGCAAACATCCAAACAAGGCGAACGGGTTGATCGGCCGGGACGCCTCCTTTCCCGATCTGGTGGTTGCGGCAAACGGCGGTTCAGATCTCGTTTATTTGCCCAAAGCCAACGCCATCGAACTGGCTCCAAAAGTGGTCAGAGCGCTGCTTGCTCAAGATTATGTGAGTGGCTTATTCGTCGACGATGCACTCGGCAGCATCCCCGGCACGCTTCCACTCAGCGCAATAAATCTGAAGGGATCTGCGCTGACGCCAGTTCCGGCCATCGTCATCAACTTCAAATCGCAAGCGACCGGCTGCAAAATAGCGACAGTATGCACGGCAGAAGTTGCTGACACGCTTTTGCAACAAGGTCAGGGTATGCACGGCAGTTTCAGCCGGGCAGACACCTACAATTTCATGGCTGCAACCGGCCCCGATTTCAAGAAAGCATACCTGGATCAATCACCTGTCAGCAACGCAGACGTTGGAAAAACGCTGGCCGAAATCATGAAGCTTGATATCCCCGCCAAAGGCAAGCTGACAGGCCGCGTTTTGTCGGAAGCAATGCCGGGAGGAAGAATGACAAAGTCTGTTTCCAGGACGAACAGATCGGCACCCGGCTTGAACGGCCTGCGTACCGTACTCAAGTATCAGACGGTTGGCCAGACCAGCTACTTTGACGTTGCCGGTTTCTCCGGCAAGTCGGTTGGACTGGACATCAAATAAACCCGGCAGTTCAAGATCGAAGCGTTCACACGGTTACTGCTGTTGCAGGCTAATGCGATCTCGTCTGCCGACCTTGCCAGTCTGATTGACATCTTGAGATTGACTTGCCATTAGCCTCACATCTGCAATCCGTTCCCCGATGGAATAACCGGGGGCGGAAACAGCATTTTTTCAGTCTGATTTAAACCCACCGCACGCAGCAAACATCACCCTCATTCGCTGGTTAACGGCTGGCCTTGTTCTATCCTGTCCTCTTCAGCAAATACAGGGAACAGCAGCGGCAGCAGCAGCAGCGTAAACAGCGTCGCCGTGATAATGCCGCCCACGATAACCACTGCAAACGGCCGCTGTGTTTCAGAGCCGATGCCGTGCGACAGCGCCGCCGGTAACAGACCGATACCTGCCATCAATGCGGTCATCAGAATGGGGCGCAGGCGCGAGATGGCGCCTTCCATCACGCTTGTCGCGAGCGCCTTGCCATTACGCATTCCCTCGATGAACTGTTCGACCATGATCACCCCGTTCTGCACCGAGATGCCGGCCACCGCAATGAAGCCGACCGCAGCTGAAACAGACATATGCAATCCGGCCAACCCTAAACCCGCGAGCCCGCCGATCAGCGTGAACGGCACCATCAGGATCACCAGCAAGGCCTTGCGCATCGATTTGAATGCCCAGAACAGCAGTATGAAGATCATCAGAATGGACAATGGCACAATCACCTTGAGGCGTTTGACAGCGCGCTGCTGATTTTCGAATTGTCCTCCCCAGGTCATCGTATAGCCGGGCGGCAGGGTGACTTGCGCATTCACTTTTTCCATGGCCTCGGCCACGAAACTACCCTGATCGCGACCCAGCAGATTAGCCTTCACGGCAACCATCCTGCCCCCCGCTTCACGCCCCACGCGTGCGGCGCCCTGCCTGATGTCGATATGGGCGATCGAACCCAGCGGAATAGAGCCGCCGCCGGGCATTGCCACGGGTAACTCACGGACATCATCCACCGCATCGCGGAAGGGGGAAGCGATGCGCACCGTCACATCGAAACGACGATCTCCCTCATAAAATGAATTGACCGTACTGCCCGCCAGGACGGTCTGCATGGTCGCATTCACATCGTTGATATTGAGCCCGTACCTGGACATGCGCTGCCGGTCCAGCGTGATATTCAGTTCGGTCTGCCCCCCTACCTTGATCGCCGCAACGTCAGCCGAACCGCGTATCCCGGACAGAACTCCGGCAACCTGGGTGGATTTATCTTCCAGTATCTCCAGATCCGGACCGAAAATTTTGACCGAAATTTCTCCTTTTACCCCGGACAATGCTTCTTCAACGTTGTCCTGGATCACCTGTGAAAAATTGGTCGGCACACCAGGAATCTCCTGTATCTTGCGGGTCATGTCCGCAATCATCGCCTCCTTGTCGGCAAAGCGCCAAACGTCGTGCGGATTCAAATCGGCCATAATCTCAAGATTGTTTGGTCCCTTGGGGTCGGTTCCGTCATCCGGGCGTCCGACCTGGGTGGCTACATTATTGACCTCCGGATACGAGTTCAGGATCGCCCTCACCTGCCGCTCGACTTCCTTGGTTTTATCCAGCGCTGTCGCCGGCGGCAGCGTGATAGTCAGCCAGATATTGCCCTCATCGAGTTTGGGCAGAAATTCGCTGCCCAACAGGGGCGAGAGCGCCAGCGTGACAACCAGCAATCCAACGGAGGCACTCACGATGGCTTTGCGACGACCCTCTGCCCAAATCAATAACTTACTGTAACGTTTCTGCAACTTGTGCATCCACTCGCTGTGCTGCTCCGCCAGATCCTTGTTCTTTACAGCGTAGCTGAGCAACGCTGGCAGCAGCGTCAGCGTCAGAATGATGGCGCCCAGCAAGGCAAAACTCAGGGTGAAGGCTACCGGCGAGAATATTTTCCCTTCTACCCGCTGAAAGGTGAAAATGGGCAAAAAGGCCAGAATGATAATGGCTTTTGAGAACAGAATAGGCGAGCCCATCTCGATGCAGTTCTGTTTTATCAGATGGATACGCCAGCCATACGCTTTATGCTGCGGCAGTTCATCCGCACGAGCCAGCGCCAGTTTGACCATCAGCGCCTCGACCAACACCACGGCACTGTCGATGATGATACCGAAGTCCACAGCGCCTAGCGAAATCAGGTTAGCCGACACCCCGCGCGCATCGATCAGAATAAATGCGAACAGCAGCGCCAGCGGAATGATCGCCGCCACGGCCAGCGCTGCATACCAGTTGCGCAGGAAAAGAATCAGAATGGCGACCACCAGCAAGGCCCCCACCAGCAGATTTTCGCTCACCGTATGCACCGTATGTTTTACCAGTTCGGTTCGGTCATAATACGGGACGATCTTCACACCTTTGGGCAACTTCGGCGTCAATTGTGCAATTCGCTCCTTGAGCGCCTTGACAACCTTGGAGGCGTTCTGTCCCTTGGTCATCTGCACGATGCCTTCCACGACATTATCGTGCTCGTTGAAGGCCACAATGCCGGAACGCGGGCGGTCACCGACCTCCACCGTCCCCACATCACCCACCATGACAGTCTTGCCATTCTGGGCCGTGACGACCACGCGCGCGATGTCATCGAGGCTCTTGAACAAACCGATGCTGCGCACAACCAGCGCCTCGTCACCGCGCTTGAGGATGCCGCCACCGGTGTTGCTGCTGTTGGCATTGAGCGCCTGGGCGACCTGATCGATCGTGACATTGAACTTTCTGAGCAGGAATGGATTAACGCGAACCTGATACTCCTTGACCGTACCGCCAAAACTGACCACATCGGCGACCCCTTCAACCTGACGCAGAGCCGGACGCAATACCCAGTCCTGCAAGGCTCTCACCTCAAAGGGCGGCATCTCTTTTGGCACATCCAGCACGTAGCGGTACACCTCCCCGACCGCATTGGTCAGCGGCGCGAGGCCCGGCTGCACGCCAGGCGGCAGCGTCACGTTCTGCAACTTTTCCAGCACCTGCTGGCGTGCAAAATAGTCGTCGGTGTTATCGGAAAAAGTCAGCGTCACCACAGACAAGCCCGTGATCGACACGGAACGCAACTGGGTCATGCGCGGCACACCGCTCATTTCCCGCTCGATAGGCAAAGTCACGCTGCGCTCGACTTCTTCCGGTGCCTGCCCCAGCATTTGCGTGACAATTTGCACCTGTACATCCTGCACATCGGGGAAGGCTTCAATCGGCAGGTTGTCCAGCGCGCGCAGTCCGAAAATGAGCAGAACTAACGCCCCGGCCAGCACGAATACGCGCTGCTGCAAGGCAAAGGTAATGAGTTTTTCCAGCATCAATCTTTACCCGCGAGTTCAGCATTGAGCAGCAACGCGCCCGTGGTGACGACCCGCTCACCCGCCTTCAGGCCCTCCTTGACGTAGCTGTATGGATGTCCCTGCAAGCCTAACGTGACCTGGCGTCGCTGCAACACCCCCACGCCATGCTCGACGAACACATAGCTGTATAAACCCTGCGTAAAAATCGCCGTATTCGGAATGCGCGGCAGACTCGATTGCGCGTCGGCAATCGGTGTGACCTGGGCATACATCTCAGGCTTCAGTTTGAGTTGGGCGTTGTCAATCTCACAGCGCACCTGCACGCGCCGTGTAAGCGGGTCGAGCGCGCCGGCGATCGCCGTAATCTTGCCGGCAAAAGACTCGTCAGGATAAGCATCGACCTGCGCGAGCACAGCCTGACCCACTTTCACTTTACCAATCTCTTGTTCAGGCAGATCAACCAGAACCCATACATGAGCAGGGTCGGTAATGACAAACAGCGGATTTGCGGCGTCCGGACGCACCTCGCTGCCCGCACTGACTTGCCGCTCGCTGACCGTACCCGATTGGGGCGCACGCAACACATACTGTGGTGTCGCAGCCGAATTTCCATTCAGATTGGCAAGACGCGACCTGGCACGAACAGCCTCTGCCTCCGCCTGATGCCAGTCAGCCTCTGCACCTTCCATATCCTTGCGTGCCATCCCTTTGGCCTCAAAGATCAGCCGGGCGCGTTCATAGGCTTCCCGTTTACGCAGCAGATCGGCATCCGCACGGCTGGTATCTGCGACGGCTTGAGCATAATCTGGCGCATCGAGGATCAATATTCCGTCGCCCGCTTTAACCTGTTTTCCGATTTCAACCAGAATTTTGACAACCCTGCCCGCAACCGGGGAAAAAACGCGTGCGGTACGATTGTCGTCGTAGGCGATGCGCGCATTCAATGGCTCCGCCAGCGGCTCCGGAAATGCCTCAACAGTCTTGATCTGGATGAACGTCAACTGCGGCGCGTTGGCGTCAAAATGCAAGGTATCGGATGTCTTGTTCGTTGTTGGCTGGGCCGCTAGCGGAACTTTGTCGGCCGCATGACTCTTTTGCCAGCCCAGATAAGCTGCTCCACCCAATACCAGCATACTCAGTAATACGACAATTTTTTTATCCAGCTTGATCATGAAGCGTGTTCTCCTTGTAACAGAGTCGCAGGTCGGGTGACGGGCTGCGACTCTTTTTGATTCCACCAGCCACCGCCGAGAGCCTGATAGAGCGCTGCCGTATCCCCCAGACGGGAAGCCTGGGCCTGTATCAGGCTGATGCTGTTCAACTGGTAGTTTTGTTCGGCAATCAAGAGATTCTGATAACCGACATAGCCCAACTTGTATTGACTGCGCGTCAGGTCAAGCAACTTTTTCCCGGCCTGTTCGGACGCCGCAGCGGCCCTCAGCGCATCAGCATCCGATTCAATGGCATGCAGGGTATCCGCGACATTCTGCAAGGCAGTAATCACGGTGCCTCGATACTGGGCAGCTGCGCCGATCAGTGCCTGTTCGGCGCCTTTTGACTGGGCGCGCAAAGTACCGCCGTCAAAAATCGTCTGAGCGACGTTACCTACAAGGTTGAAAAATCCACCACCGGCACGGAACATCCAGTCAGGACTTGAGGCCATGCCGCCCATCACCGCCTGAACAGAGAATTGCGGGAGCCGGTTGGCAATCGCCACGCCATACTGCGCACTGGCATCATGCAGTTGCGCCTCGGCAATACGCACATCGGGGCGCTGCTCGACCAATTGTGAAGGCAGGCTTAACGGCAACTCCTCCGGCAAATGCAAATCGGCAAGTTCGAAGGTCTCCGGCACGTCCCTGTCGGGCGTATTACCCGCCAGTGCACGTATCAAATCACGCGTCTGCTCCAGTTGATTGGACAGAGGCGGCAGAGACTGCTCGGCCTGAGCTAACGCAGCTTCCCCTGCCGCCACATCGATCTCGGCCAGATAGCCCAGTTCCAGCTGACGGCGCATGATGTCCAGATTTTCACGATTGATGGCAATTACCCTTTTTACGGCAGATATCTGCGCACGCAGACTGGCTTCCTGAAAAGCGGCAGCAACCACGTTGGAAGCTAAAGTAATGTAAGTCGCCTGCAACTGCATCTCTTGCACTTCAGCCTGCGCCTCGGCCGACTCGACCCGTCTCTTCTGCAAGCCAAAGACATCCGGGACATAACCGATGTTCAACTGGGCGACATGAAAATTGTAATAAGCCGGGCCGTTGTATTTTGGCCCGGCCGGATTCGAATAGGTTTGAATCAATGTGCCATTGTTTTGCAAGCCGGGGGAATTTCCACCCATATTCCCCGCCAGTTTGTTGCGCGAAGGCGAGTAATTCACGCCTACAGTCGGGTAGAAAAATCCCTGTTGTGCGATGACATTTTGCTGTGCAGCACGCAATGCCGCCTGCGCAGCTTCAATATCCGGATTGGCCTTGAAGGCCCGGTCTATCAACGCGTTCAGTTGTGCGGACTGGAACAACGACCACCAGTCGCGGGGGATTTGTTTGGGTCCCGAAAAGGATTGTGCACGACCTTGCAAAATATCCGCCGATGCGGTCTGCGACAACAGAGGCTGGGGCGTATACATGCTTGACACGGGTGCCGCCGGGCGCTTGAAATCCGGGCCTGCGGCACAAGCGGCAAGCAGAAGCAAAGGCACCGTGAGCATCAGTCTTCTGAACAAGATAATAAATCCATCCATATAAAACAGCTATTTCAGCATCCGGACTCCATATCCGGTCGCAAGGGAGGCGAATACTAGCAGAATTGGACAGTTTTTATGCAACAGGTTCACGCTATCAGCACGGAATTTTTCCTCAAAATTTGTAACCATTTGTATTAATCAGAAATCAGCGCAAGCAATGTTTATATAAAATATATAAATCAATGAGTTAAAAATATAATTTCAAGCTTATATTATACTTTTACTTCGAATTTAATCTGCAAACGCCGATATTGCACGCGTCCAGATGCCGTTCACGCGAAACTGATACTGACAGTGTATGAAAAAGTGGATCGCTATGCGTCACCGGGCCCGCTGGTTATAATCGCGCCTTCATCCAATAATCTCGCGTATCCGGAGCCCTTGCCATGTCGCATAATTTGTTCAACACCCGTTCATCCTTCCGTCTCGCCAATGGTACGCAAGGTACGCTGTATTCCTTGCCTATGCTTGAGGCGGCAGGACTTGGCAAGATTTCACGTTTGCCGGTGTCCATCCGTATCGTGCTCGAGGCGGTGTTGCGCAATTACGATGACAAAAAAATCACCGAAGCGCATATACGTGAACTGGCCAGCTGGCAGCCGAATGCGCAGCGTACTGCCGAAATTCCCTTCGTTGTCGCACGGATCGTATTGCAGGATTTTACAGGCGTGCCGCTGTTAGCCGATCTTGCCGCGATGCGCGATGCGGCAGCAGCTCGCGGCTGCGACCCGAAAATCATCGAGCCGCTGGTTCCGGTTAACCTCGTGGTGGATCACTCGGTGCAGATTGACTATTACAACCGCCCGGACGCCCTCAAGCTGAATATGCAACTGGAATTCGAGCGTAACAGCGAACGTTACAAATTCATGAAGTGGGGCATGCAGGCATTCGATACCTTCAAGGTAGTTCCACCCGGCATCGGCATCGTTCATCAGGTGAATCTCGAATATCTGGCACGCGGCGTGCAACATAAAGACAGCCCTGAAGGGCGTGTCTATTACCCGGATACGCTGGTTGGCACCGACAGTCACACCACCATGATCAACGGCATCGGCGTAGTCGGCTGGGGCGTGGGCGGCATCGAGGCGGAAGCGGGCATGCTGGGTCAGCCGGTGTATTTCCTGACACCGGATGTCGTAGGCGTTCATCTCAAAGGCGTACTTCGCGAAGGCGTGACGGCCACCGATGTGGTGCTGACTGTCACCGAGTTATTGAGAAAACATAAAGTCGTCGGCAAGTTTGTCGAGTTCTTCGGTACCGGCACGGCAGCACTCACGCTGCCGGACCGCGCCACCATCGCCAACATGGCTCCCGAATATGGCGCCACCATGGGATTCTTCCCGGTGGACGATATCACCGTCAATTTCATGCGCAACACCGGACGCACCGCTGAAGAGCTGGATGCGTTCGAATCCTACTTCAAGGCGCAAGGCTTGTTTGGCATTCCAACAGAGGGCCAGATTGATTACAGCAGCGTTGTGGAACTTGATCTGGCCAGTATCGAACCCTCGCTGGCAGGGCCTAAGCGCCCGCAGGATCGCATCGCACTGTCCGCTATGCGTGAAACGTTCAACACCCTGTTTTCAAAACCCATCGCAGAAAATGGTTTCAACAAACCTGCCGCGGACCTGAACACACGCTACACCACAGCCATGCCAGACCGCAGCAGCACTGTCTGCGTCCCGATCTCAGGCGGCGGCCTGCAAGACACCGGAAAAACGCGCAGCGGCAGTGAAATCGAAATGCTCGACGACCATCCTAACTCTACCGTTCGCTGCGAGCGCACCGATGAAATGTTGCCTGCGGTACAAATCGGCAACGGCGATGTGCTGATCGCGGCAATTACGTCCTGCACCAACACCTCCAACCCCAGCGTATTACTGGCGGCAGGCTTGCTTGCGAAAAAAGCGGTCGAGAAAGGCTTGTCCGTCAAACCGCACATTAAAACCACGTTAGCACCCGGTTCGCGTGTGGTAACCGAATATCTGTCCAACGCGGGATTGCTCAAACCATTGGCGCAGCTGGGCTTTTCCGTTGCGGCCTACGGCTGCACCACCTGCATTGGCAACTCAGGCCCCCTGGATGCACAAATCGAAGAGACCATCGTCAAGAACGATCTGATCGCGGCGGCAGTGCTGTCCGGTAACCGTAACTTCGAGGCGCGCATTCACGCCAACATCAAGGCCAACTTCCTGGCGTCCCCTCCATTGGTGGTCGCTTACGCCATCGCAGGCCGCATGAATCTCAATCTTGACACGGAAGCGCTGGGCACAGATAAGAACGGGAAACCGGTGTTTTTGCGCGACATCTGGCCCACCAGTGCAGAAATTCAGGCTGTGAGCCACTTCGCCACCGATCCTGAACTGTATCGCACGCTGTATTCCGATCTGACCCGCGATTTGCCGTTGTGGAATGCGATCACCGCACCGGCCGGCGAATTGTATCAATGGGACGATTCGACCTATATCGCACGCCCGCCGTTCTTCGATGCCGCAGCGCCCATCGTTGGCAATATCAGGAACGCAAAAGCGCTGGCGATATTCGGCGATTCGGTGACCACCGACCACATCAGCCCGGCAGGCAGCTTCAGGTCGACTACACCGGCAGGCAAATATCTTCTGGATAAAGGCGTGGCGGTACAAGATTTCAACAGCTACGGTTCGCGGCGCGGCAACCACGAAGTGATGATGCGCGGCACCTTCGCCAACGTGCGCGTCAAGAATCTGATGTTGCCACCGAATGCCGACGGCAGTCGCATCGAGGGCGGCTATACCCTGTACAAGGGCGTACAAACCGATATTTACACCGCCGCGATGAACCACATTGTCGACGGCACTGCCACGGTGGTCTTTGCAGGTGAGGAATATGGCACCGGTTCCAGTCGCGACTGGGCAGCGAAGGGCACGCAACTGCTGGGCGTGAAAGCTGTGATCGCCAAATCCTACGAGCGCATCCACCGCAGCAATCTGGTCGGCATGGGCGTGCTGCCGTTGCAGTTCAAGAATGATGCCACCGCTGCCAGCTTGCATCTGACCGGCGACGAGAGTTTCGACATCACGGGCATTTCAGGCGACCTGAAGCCACAACAGGATGTTCTGCTTACCATCACGCGCCGTGATGGCAGCATCAGCCAGGTGCCGCTGCTGTTGCGCATCGACACGCCGATCGAAGTGGATTACTACCGTGCAGGCGGTATCCTGCCGTATGTACTGAAGGAGCTGGTCAGCAAGGCATAGACTGGCCACCTTCAGGTTGAACAGCGGTTCAACTTTAAACTTGAACTGGCCAGAAATCAGGTGTATAAAATGACTGTGGTTGTTATATACAGATTTGGAAAGGTTAACCGTTAAAAGGAGACGCCTATCGACACTTCGACAATTAATTATCTGTAAGTAATAGCCAAGTCAGTATTCAATGACTTACACAATCGGCATCCCATAAGCCGACACATAACGCCGCTTTGACGCGGCGTTATTATTTATAATCAACAGGTTAAAGAAAATATTATTGCCGTGGCGCGCAGCTCTGGTGAAAGCCCAGCCTCCGCTAACCCTGTTTTCGTTCCGCAGCTGATGCGGGACTTAACCAGTGCTTCCCCTAAGCTGCCCCCAGTATCAATTGCTCCAGACGCGAGCGGCCTTCCGGGGTGGTCATCAGCATCAACACATCGTTGCCTTGCAGGATATGGTCAGACGATGGATTGAGCTGCCACGCTCCCTGTCTCTGGATGGCAAGCACCATGCAGTCCTTGTTTTCCTTGTACAGAAGATTCAAGGACTTGTGCACCATGCTCTGGGGTATGCGTATCTCTTCCATGCGTAATTTGCTGTCTGACTTCAACATCTCGTCGAAAAAATTCATCACGTTGGGCCGGACCATGGCAGAAACAAGACTCAGTCCACCGCTGTAATCCGGCGAGATGATCTCATCCGCCCCCACGCGCCGCGTTTTTTCGGCGTTCTTCATGTCGTGACAGCGCGCCACCACACGCAAGTTCGGATTGAGTTGTTTGGCGCTCAGACTGATCACCAGATTGGCGCTATCGTCATGCGCTACGGCAAATACCCCCATGGCCCTGACAACCCCTGCCGCCAGCAACATATCGTTGTCTGTTGCATCGCCCTGAATATATAACTGCTCTGGATGCGTATCGAGATAACGCTGAATGACCGCCATATCATCATCGATGATAACGAACGGGCGTCCAGTCATGCTCAGTTCGTGCGCCACATTGCTGCCCACCCGCCCTACGCCGCATACAATGTAGTGATCCTTCATCTGCGCAATTGTCTTCAACATCTTCTTTCTCCGCCAGGAAACATTAAGGTCGCTCTCCAGCATAAAGGCGGTGAACATGGACAACACATAACCTAACACACCGATGCCACAAATTCCGATAAATACCGTGAATAACCGGCCATACTCATATTGCGTGACATCAACGACCTCGGCATAACCGATGGTCGAAATGGTGATGAACGTCATGTAGAAACAATCCATCCAGGAATATTTCTGCCCGCCCAAAATGTGATATCCCAGCGTGCCGATGATAAACACCGCCACCAGGGCCAACAGCGCGATCAGCAGGTTGCGGATCACTTTCGATTCGCGATGCTCCACCACGCTATTCGTCTTGCATCTTTGAATCGGGGAATAACACGTCCCTGAAACCAAAATTGCTCAGATTACGGATGCGCATCGGATACAAAATCCCGTCCAGATGATCGCATTCGTGTTGCACCACGCGTGCGTGAAAGCCACTGACCGTACGATCGATCAGCGCGCCGTATTCGTCACACCCCTGGTAACGAATAGTATTATGGCGCGGCACCAGACCGCTCATTCCGGGTACGCTCAGGCAACCTTCCCAGCCATCGGTCATGTCGTCATCAAGCGGCGTAATGATCGGATTGATGAGCACGGTTTCCGGCACCGTTTCCGCATCTGGATAGCGCGGATTTGCCTGAACACCGAAGATCACCACGCGCAGCCCTATGCCTATTTGCGGCGCGGCGAGCCCCGCACCATCCAGTGCTTTCATGGTATCCCTCATGTCTGTCAACAATTCGCTCAAGTCTGAAAAATCGCTGACAGGCTCGGCAATTTGCAACAGACGGGCATCGCCCATGCGCAGTACGGGTCTAATTGCCATTGCCGTCCTCATCTTCGCAGTTAACCACACATTCAAGAATGGCGCGCACACTGTCCATTGCAGTCCTGGCGGTCGCATTCACGCCTTCCATGTTTATACTTGTCTGGCTGTCACCGCGCCCTGCTGCATAATTCACCACCACGGCGATCGTGGCATAGTTCATATCCAGCTCCTTCGCCAGCGCAGTTTCCGGCATGCCGGTCATACCGACCATATCCGCGCCATCCCGTTGATAGCGGTTGATCTCGGCGATGCTGTCCAGACGCGGCCCTTGCGTCGTTGCATAGACGCCACCATCCAGACAGGGCTGTTGCACTTGCTCTGCGCCGCGCAAGATACGGCTGCGCAGCTTCGATGAATACGGAAGAGTAAAGTCAATATTTCTGTAGCTGGTATTGCGGTTGCCGAAAAATGTGTAGTCACGCCCATGCGTGTAATCCAAAACCTGGTCTGGCACGACAAGCGAACCTGGAGTCAAATCTGCACGTATGCCGCCGACCGTTGCAACCGAGACCACATCACTCACTCCCTGCTCGCGCAGCGCCCACAGGTTGGCGCGATAATTCACCAGATGCGGCGGGATGGTGTAACCAAACCCGTGGCGCGCCAGAAAGATCACCTCATGCCCATTGAGCGTGCCGAACAGAAACGCGCCGGAAGGCTCGCCAAAAGGCGTGCGCATCACTTGCCGGTGTGTAATTTTGAGATTTTCCAGCTCTGTCAGGCCGCGACCACCTATGATTGCCAACATATAACCTCCTTTTAGGGGCGAGGATTGGGGAGTGAGGATCGAGTGAAAAGCCGTAAATGACAATCCTCCATCCTCTATCCTCTGTCCTGATTTTTAACCGCATAAATCGCGGGCAGATTGCGCCACGCACCTTCGATATCCATGCCGTAGCCGAACACAAAACGATCCGGCAATTCCATGCCCACGAAGTCGGCCTTAACCGGCTTGATTCTGCCATGCCGCTTGTCGGCAAACACCGCGCTGTAACAGCGTGTCGCCCCGAGCGCCAGCACCCGCTGCTGCAAGGCGTCCAGCGTATGCCCTTCATCCAGAATATCGTCCACCAGCAACACCACGCGATTCTTCACCGATTCATGCGGCGCCACCTTCCAGTGCATCTCGCCGCCTGAACGCGCATCGCCATAACGCGACACATGCACATAATCGAAATCGAGCGGAAAATTGAGCAACGGCAACAGTTGTCCGGAAAAAACTACCGCGCCGCCCATCACCGACAGCACCAGCGGATGCGACTCACTCAGCGTGCTGTTGATTTGCTGCGCGACCTTGAAGAGTGCGGCCTGCACCTGCTCGGGCGGACACAACAATTCCGCCTGTTGCAAAATATCGCGTGCGCGTTGCAAAGAAATGGTCATATCGAAAGCATAACCGTTACTTCAAACTTTGCAGGTAAGCGGCAAACTCCTCTTTCACTTCCGGATGTTCCAGCCCCAGCGCCACGGTTGCCTTCAAAAATCCAATTTTTGAGCCGCAATCGTAGCGCGTACCCTTATAGCGATAGGCCAGCACCCGCTCTTCCTCAACCAGCGCAGCGATCGCATCCGTCAGCTGTATTTCACCGCCGGCCCCGGGTTTCACGCTATGCAAATGATGGAAAATGCGCGGTGTCAGGATATAGCGTCCCACCACAGCAAGGGTCGATGGCGCCTCTTCCGGGTCCGGCTTCTCGACGATGCCGTTCACCTGTTCCAGTTCTGCATTGATCTTACAGCTGCTGACAATGCCGTATTGGCGGGTCTGCTCGCGCGGCACGTCCTGCACACCCAGTACCGAACTATGGTGACGCTCGAACACCTCCGCCATCTGCCGGGTGACCGATTCCTCGCCTACCATCAGGTCATCCGCCAGAATGACTGCAAAAGGCTCGTTGTTGACAACAGGTTGTGCGCAAAGCACAGCATGTCCCAGTCCCAACGGCTCGGATTGACGAATGAAAATGAAATTTATCCCTTCCGGAATCACGTCTTTGGCAATGCGCAACAATTCAAGCTTGCCGCGCTTCTCAAGCTCGTCCTCCAGCTCGTACGCCGTGTCAAAATGATCCTCGATGGAACGCTTGTTTCGTCCGGTAATGAAAATCATATCCGTGATACCTGCCGCAACAGCTTCTTCAACCGCATACTGAATCAGCGGCTTGTCAACGATGGCCATCATTTCCTTCGGGCTGGCCTTGGTGGCAGGCAAGAACCGACTACCCATACCGGCTACCGGAAACACCGCCTTGCGGATTATTTTTAATGGTCTTTTGCTCATTATTGTCCTTCGATTAATGATAAGAACTCGTTCTCGCTCAGAACCGAGACATTCAATTCATGCGCACGATCCAGTTTGCTGCCACTATCTGTTCCTGCTACCACATAATCCGTTTTTTTGGAGACACTTCCGCTGACCTTTGCACCCAGCGCAATCAGCGCGGCTTGTGCCTGATCGCGCGTAAGCGTTGCGAGTGTACCCGTCAGTACGAAGGTTTTACCACTTAATGGCAACTGTTTATCAGGCATCGGCTCATGCTCATCCCAATACACACCAAGACTGCGCAATTGTTCGATGACTTCGCGGTTATGCGCTTCAGCAAAAAAGTCGACCATACTCTGCGCCACCACAGGACCTACATCGCGCACCAGTTGCAGACGTTCGACATCGGCGTCTAGCAGTTTGTCCAGAGAACCGAAGTGCCGGGCCAGATCGCGAGCGGTCGCCTCCCCCACATTGCGTATCCCTAATGCAAAGATGAAACGGGCAAGCGTAGTGTGGCGACTGTGCGCTATCGCATCGAGCAGATTTATCGCAGATTTCTCGCCCATGCGTTCAAGACCGGCAATGCCTGCCATATCCAGTTTATACAGATCGGCAGGCGTGCTGACCAGATGCGCATCCACCAGTTGCTCGACCAACTTATCACCCAGCCCGTCAATATTCATCGCGCGGCGACCGGCAAAATGCAGCAAGGCCTGCTTGCGCTGCGCTGGACAGAACAAGCCGCCCGTGCAACGCCATGCCGACTCATCAAGCTGCCGGGCAACATGGGAACCGCACACAGGGCACACCGTCGGCATGACAAAAGCCCTGGCATTGGCAGGCCGCCGCTCTGGCAGCACACCCGCCACTTCCGGAATCACGTCGCCCGCACGGCGCACGATCACCGTATCGCCAATATGCACATCCTTGCGACGGATCTCATCCTCGTTGTGCAGCGTGGCATTGGTTACCGTCACGCCGCCCACGAACACCGGGGCCAGACGCGCGACCGGCGTCAGCGCACCGGTGCGCCCGACCTGCACGTCGATATCGAGCACAACGGTGAGCTGTTCTTCAGCAGGAAATTTATGCGCCACCGCCCAGCGCGGCTCACGCGAGACAAAACCGAGTTTCTCTTGCAAGGCGAGGCTGTTGACCTTATAGACCACACCGTCTATGTCGAAAGGCAACTGGTCACGCTGCGCTGCGATGCGGCGATGGAATTCCACCAGCCCAGGCGCGCCCTGCACCACCGCACGTTCATCGCACACCGGTATCCTCATTTTGTCCAGCGCATCCAGCATTGCACTGTGCGTAGCAGGCTTCTCCCAACCCTGATCCTCACCCAGCCCATAGGCGAAGAACGACAGCGGGCGTTTCGCGGCTAAAGCCGGATCGAGTTGGCGGATGCTGCCCGCCGCGCCATTGCGGGGATTGACCAGCGCAGCCAAACCCTGCGCACGCTGCCGTTCGTTGTATTTTTCAAAATCGTCACGGCGCATGTAAACTTCGCCGCGCACCTCCAAAACCTGCGCATCGCAGCCTGTAAGCCGCAGCGGGATCTGGCGGATGGTGAGAATATTCTGCGTGACGACTTCGCCGATCGTGCCGTCGCCGCGCGTTGAGGCGCGCACCAGCCGGCCTTGCTCATAACGCAGGTTGATCGCGAGGCCGTCGAATTTCAGTTCGCAGTTATACTCAACCGGAGGATCAGTTTCACCCAGGCCTAGCTCACGGCGCACGCGTGCATCGAAGGCAATTGCGCCCTGGTCGCTGATGTCGGTCTCGGTGCGGATCGAGAGCATCGGCTCAGCATGAGCCACCTGTAAAAAGGTATCCAGCGGTTTGCCGCCCACACGCTGGGTGGGTGAATCGCGATCGAGCAATACAGGATACTGTTCTTCCAGTGATTGCAATTCACGGAACAGCTTGTCATATTCCGCATCGGGAACGCGAGGAGCATCCTTCACGTAATACCAATAATCGTATTCCGCGATTCTGTTGCGCAACCAGGCAGCGCGGCTGGCGGTTACCGTATCTACCATCAGGAGAACAACCGGCGTGCCTGCGGACTGCCCGGGATCAGGTTGTTTTCGCGCATTCTGGCTTCAACCCCGACTATTTGCGCGCGGATACGTGCCAAACCGGCGTCTGTCAGCGGCACACGATGATCGTCAACCAGATTGACCTGTAACTCGCGAGCCAGATTATGCGCCATTTGCACCATATGATCGAAATTTGCCGCAGGATTTTCCACGCGGGGCACATCCAGCATCAGCGTGACGCCTGCCGAGGCCAGCTGCTCCAGGGTGTGATGCTGAAAAGGCATGGCATCCCGATTGGTCAGCGTAATCAAACTATTCCCCAGTGCATCGGACAAATGAAATGCCCCGTCCGATTCCAGCTTCAAGCCTTGCAGCGCGGCGGCTTCGGCAATTTTTCCGCCATTTAACTGCCGATTTCCTGGTGGCAGCAAGTTCACGCCGACCATCTGATCGACCTCGGCGCAGAGGGCATCAAGTGACTGCGCGCCACGGAATGCTTCCTGCATGTCGGGCAGCGTCGTGTCGGCATTGATGTTCTGTGCAATGCCCAACAGCAGATCACGGAAGTCGCCCATCTTGGCCACGCTGATGACGCCGCCTCGGTCCAGTAATTGCAGTGCAATACGGAACTGTGAATAAAGCGTCTGACTCTCGGCGATAACACGTTCCCATTGCCCCGTGCGCACATTCAGACCACACACCTGCAACGGTTTACGGAAATCAAATTTCCGTTGCCATAAACCCGCCAGCACTGCCGCAGAACTGGGCTCTGAGGGATGTAATTCGATGATGAAATCGCAGCGTGCATCCAGCAAGGTGCAGGGCTCACTCAACGCGATGTCGACAGGCATCGGCAACTCAACGATTTCCGCCGACTCAACGGGCAGCGCATCCATATTTATCATCTCGTCCAGCGGCTCGACAGATAGCTCAACAGGCAGCTCGGCTTGAGCGACACTGTACAAAACATCGTCGTGATTTTGCCCAAAGGCTGCACCAAACTTGCGACTGTATTGACGCTGTTTCCACCAGCCAAAAGCATAGACTGCGAACACCACGCCCAAACCGATTGCCAGCAACGCTGCTTGTAAATCACTCATGTTTTAATTCCTAAATAAGCAGGCAGAAAACTCTCTGTGCAAATTATCTCAAAAAAGCTAAACCAACGGCAATTCCGGCGAACTGATGCCGATACCCGCCACCTCTTGCAGCGCCTTGAGAAACTGCGCATCCTCGTGCAGTTTGGCCATTGCAACAGGATGCGGCCCGCCGCGCATCTGAATCAGGCGGGCGCGGCTCGTCACCGGCATTTCCCAATGCAAACCGGCAAGCAGTTCATCCGCCGAATCCGGCTTGTTGCACACCAGCACCATGTCACAACCTGCGTTCAGCGCAGCAGAGGCACGCTGCACGATGCCGCCGGCTACAGTCGCACCTTCCATGCTGAGGTCGTCGCTGAATATGCAACCTTCAAAACCCATTTTCCCGCGCAGGATATCCTTCAGCCAGACAGGGGAGAAACCTGCCGGACGACTATCCACCGCAGGATAAATGACATGCGCTGGCATCACCGCCGTCAGACCGAAAGCAATCATTTGCCGGAATGGCACCAGATCACAGAGTTCAATATCCACAAACCGGCGTTCATCCACGGGAATCGCCAGATGTGAATCGGCCGCCACGAAACCGTGCCCCGGAAAATGCTTGCCGACCGTGTGCATGCCACCCTGTTTCAAGCCCAACAACAAGTGGTGAGCGAGCTCGGCTACCGCCTGCGGGTCACTGTGAAATGCACGGTCGCCAATCACACTGCTTTGCCCATGATCCACATCCAGTACCGGCGTGAAACTGAAATCCACGCCACAGCCACGCAACTCCGCCGCCAGCACGAAACCCGCCTGATGCGCCAGATGACGCGCCTGCTGCGGATGCCTGTCCCAGATCTTTCCCAGCTCGCGCATCGCCGGAATTCGCGTAAAGCCCTCCTGAAAACGCTGCACCCGTCCACCTTCATGATCCACTGCAATGAGTAACGGCACAGGACGCAGCGCACGTATCGCGGCAGTCAGCTCGGTCAACTGCGTGACCGATTCGAAATTGCGCCGGAACAGGATCACCCCGCCTACCAGCGGATGAGACAACCGTGCCACGTCATCGG
>DFWZ01000037.1:20831-39658 GCA_002381565.1 Gallionella sp. UBA4121 | reverse complement strand
ACTCCAAAAATTAAATAGTTTCCAGCACGACGAACGCTACGATCATGTTGCGTTCGTCGCTGATGGACAGGTGATGGCCATTGATACCCAGTTGGGCAAGGTAGTTGCGCAGCTCTGAATCAAACTGCAACACAGGTTTGCCGAGACCGTCATGCGCAACGCTGATGCGACAGAGACTGACCGGATGACGTAAACCGCTGCCCACCGCCTTGGCAAAAGCCTCCTTGGCGGCAAAACGCTTCGCCAGAAAACGCGCAGGATAAGCATGCTCATGGTATTCGGACAACTCGGCCGTACTCAACAGACGTTCCGCCAACCGGGCATCATACCGCTGCCACAGCGCCTCGATGCGCGCATACTCGACGATGTCGGTGCCGATTCCGAAAATCATGCGTCGCTCCCGAATATAACCAGCAACCTGGCTTTTTGTTCAATCAAGCGGAACCCCCGCTGTCAGCAGGCTCTTCATTTTACGCACCGCCGCATCCAGACCGATGAACAGCGATTCGGCGATGATGGCGTGGCCGATGTTCAGTTCGACGATATTGGGGATCGCTGCGATATCCTGCACGTTGTGGTAATGCAGACCATGTCCGGCATTCACCTGCAACCCCTGGGCATGAGCATGTTTTGCTGCGATGCGAATGCGTTCAAGTTCATGCCTGTGTGCGGGCACACTGTCTGCATCGGCATATTTTCCGGTGTGCAGTTCAATCACAGGCGCACCGGCGCGCATCGCGGCATCGATCTGTTTTTCATCCGGATCGATGAACAGGGACACGCGTATACCCGCGTCAGCACAACGCTCGCAGGCTGATTTAACAATATCGAAATAGCGCACCACATCCAGTCCGCCTTCGGTGGTCAGCTCTTCGCGACGCTCGGGCACCAGACACAGATCATGAGGTTTGATGCGCAGCGCGTTATTTATCATCTCGGGAGTGACGGCGCACTCCAGATTCATGCGGGTTTGCAGCATGTCGCGCAGCACCTCCACATCGCGATCCTGGATGTGGCGGCGATCTTCCCGTAAATGCAGGGTGATCGCGTCAGCCCCTGCCTCTTCGCAAATCAGTGCGGCACGCACCAGATTGGGGTAACGCGCACCTCGAGCCTGGCGCAAGGTGGCAACATGGTCAATATTCAGTCCCAGTTTAATCATAGTTTTTGCAGATCCTTAATCAATTCGCGCGTATGCAGAATTTTTCCACCGAGATGGTGATTGAGCAACATGCGCATCAGTTGTTTGCTCTGCCGTGCAACCTCGGGGTCGCTATAATCATCTGTCGCCATTGCCAGCAGTGTTTTACCCTGAACAGCAAAACCTGAGTGTGCATCTGCGTCATCGGCCAACACGCCCCGCTCCAGCGCATAACGATAACAGGCATCGCGCTGCACAGGCTTGCCGCTGCCGGCTTCCGTTTCCAGTTCCAGGGCATAGCCCAATTCCTGCAACATGTGTTTTTCAAAACAACGCAAGGTGGCCGCATGATCGGACTCATGCGCCAGACGATACAAGGTTGCGCGGTAATAATCGAACAATTGCTCATGCGCGTCGTCGCGCGCCAGCAAATTGATCAGCAACTCATTGAGATAAAACCCGCACATCAACGCCGTGCCCTGCAAGTAGGGCTGGCCGCCCTGCCACTCCGCGGCATGCAGAGTACGCACTTCTCCTTTACCGAACCAGGACAGCAGCAGCGGCTGAAAATTCATCAGCACGCCGCGTAAAGCAGATCTGGGTCGCCGCGCCCCGCGCGCCACGATCGCCAGACGACCGTGCTCACGACTGTACACATCGAGCAACAGACTGGTTTCGCGAAACGGTTGACTGTGCAATACAAATGCCGGCTCATTCTGATGCCTGTTCTGACGAGTGGCGGTAGTCATCTCAACCTAACAATTGACCATTATCAATTGATTTATTCGTATCCGAGCGTCTGCAACATGCGTGAGTCATCCGCCCAGCCGCTGCGCACTTTGATGAATATTTCGAGGAATACCTTGCCATCGAACAGCTTTTCCATGTCCAGGCGTGCCTGCGTGGCGATTTCCTTGATTTTTTCACCTTTTTTGCCGAGCAGCATGACCTTGTGTGCTTCCTTGTCCACCAGGATCGCGGCGCTGATGCGACGCAGCTTTTTATCCATTTTGAATTCTTCAATCACGACGCTCACCGAGTACGGCAGTTCTTCCCCGGTGAAACGGAAGACCTTTTCACGAAGGATTTCCGACGCCAAAAAGCGTTCGCTGCGATCGGTGACATCTTCCGCGTCATAGATCAGGCCGCCGGTCGGCAAAAAGCTGCGCAACGTTTCGCGCAATTCTTCGATTTTCTTGCCGAATTTCGCACTCACCGGCACGATGTCGGCGAATTTGAAGTCCTTCGCAATGCGTTCTGCAAAATCGAACAACTGGCCCTTGTCCGCGACTTCATCGATCTTGTTGATCACCAGGATGACAGGACGATTATCCGGCAACAACTTGAGCACTTCCTGATCGCGCTCGTCATAGCGCAGGGCTTCCAGCACATATACCACAACCTGAACATCGCGCAGACTGCTGGTAACCACGCGATTCATACCGCGATTCAAGGCGTTAAGATGCTTGATCTGAAATCCGGGCGTATCCACAAACACAAACTGTGAATGCTCGTCGGTAAAAATTCCGTTGATGCGATGACGCGTGGTTTGGGCTTTGCGCGAAGTAATGCTGATTTTTTGCCCGATCAGGTGATTGAGCAGGGTGGACTTGCCCACATTGGGGCGTCCTACGATGGCAATATAGCCGCTGCGAAAGGACTCGTCGTGCCCGTCGTTATCTTGAGACTCGCGCAGCGCTTCGTTATCATGGGTTTCAGCACTGCCTTGCCCGTTAGTTGTAATTTCTTCAGTCATGTTTTATTTCCAATCAGTTGATAAGCCGCCAGGGCTGCTTGTTGTTCGGCATTGCGGCGGCTGCTGCCAGCACCCCGCGTGGTTATTTTGAGCGCGGGGATGGAGCACTCCACCTGAAACAATTGCTCATGCGCCACACCTTGCGTATCGGTCACGCTGTAATCGGGTAACGCGAGACGCCGAGCCTGCAAATATTCCTGCAGCAAGGTCTTGGCATCCTTACCCAGCGTCCTCATGTCGACTTTTGCCAGGTAGGGCACAAACAAATTCAGCACGACCTGCTCGGCGGCAACAAATCCGCCATCCAGAAACACCGCGCCTAACAAAGCCTCGACGGCATCCGCCAGTATGGAAGGGCGGCTAAAACCACCACTCTTGAGCTCACCTTCGCCCAGTTTTAACTGGCGCCCGAGATCGAGTTGTTGCGCGAACAGTACCAGCGTGGGCTCCTTGACCAGATTTGATCTTAATCGCGACAAATCCCCTTCGGTCAGATCGGGAAACTCGCTGTACAGATATTTGGCGATCACGCAGCCCAAAACGCTATCGCCGAGAAACTCCAGCCGCTCGTAATGATCAGGCGCAAAACTGCGATGGGTAAGTGCGCGTTGCAGCAGCTGGGGCTGTTTGAATACGTACCCCAACTGACGACACAGATTCTCGTTACTTGATCGCACTGCTGGGATTGAAATCAAGGTACAGACTCATATTGCCCACCAGAGGAACTTTGACGGCATAACTCGCACTCAAAACCGGTTTGCCGGAATCTATTTCTATTTCAATATCGTCCGCCTTGATCGCGGTAATGTTATCGATGGAGGCCCGCCGGTTAAAAGACATGCGTATATCGTGCGAGGATGCCTTTTGCATCTCCGGGTCGCCGGCGATTTCCGTGAATACTTTTTTAATTTCAGCATTCTGTATATAGGCGGGTATCAGCTTCAAGCCGGTGATACTGATCAACACCAGGATAAACGCGCCCAGAATAAATCCTGAGAAACTCAAACCGCGCTGAGACTTGGGCTTTGACATATTCACACTGCTCCCCTTTTTCTGTTAAATAGACAAACCGATACGCTTCAAATCCGAGAAATTCATCCATACAAAGAACGCTTTACCGACGATCTGATAATCGGGCACAAAACCCCAATAGCGGCTGTCGCGGCTGTTGTCGCGATTATCACCCATCATGAAATACTGCCCGGCAGGCACTTTGCAACGCACCAGTTCGTCGTTATAAACACAATTCTCATGTCCCGCAAATTCGGCCACCGAACCCAAATGCACATTGGGCATATCGGGATTCACCAGTATCGCGTGGCGACGTTCGCCGAGCGTCTCGTTGATACGCTCGGTATGCACAAAATTCAAACCGCTTTCGACATAATTATAATCGCCATCGGGCTGTTGCAACTGCTCTACCCCGTTGATGGTCAGATGTTTCTGGCGATACTCGACGATGTCGCCAGGCATGCCGACCACGCGCTTGATATAGTCCACCGACGGATTTTCCGGGTAATGAAACACCATTACGTCACCGCGCTGCGGGTCGTTTACCTGGATAATTTTCTGGTTGATGATGGGCAGGCGGATCCCGTAGGTGAATTTGTTAACCAGTATGAAATCCCCTACATGCAGGGTCGGGATCATCGAGCCGGAGGGAATTTTGAACGGTTCGACGAGAAAAGAACGGATGCAGAACACGATCAGGATAACCGGAAAGAAGCTCTTGGCATACTCGACCCACCACGGCTCAGCCACCCCAGCGGCACGTTTTTCTGCCAGGGAAAATCGATCCAGCAGCCAGATGCTGCCGGTGACCAGCAGCAATACAAACATTATCAAAGCAAAATCCATTTTTATTCCTTAATTACTACAAATGTCCACTCAAGGTGTGCGGTGCTCACCCTGCTGTTGCCTAATCATCCACACGTAAAATCGCCAGAAAAGCTTCCTGAGGAATTTCCACGTTGCCTACCTGCTTCATGCGCTTCTTGCCGGCCTTCTGTTTTTCCAGCAGCTTCTTCTTGCGCGAGATATCGCCACCGTAACACTTGGCCAGCACGTTCTTGCGCATCGCCTTGACGTTCTCGCGCGCGATGATGTTGGAGCCTATGGTCGCCTGAATCGCCACGTCGTACATCTGGCGCGGGATCAGTTCGCGCATCTTGGCCGCCACTTCGCGCCCGCGATACTGGCTGTTGGCGCGATGCACGATGATCGCCAGCGCATCTACCTTTTCGCCGTTGATCAGCATATCCACCTTGACCACATCCGCCGCGCGATATTCCTTGAACTCATAGTCCATCGACGCATAGCCGCGCGATACCGACTTTAGCTTGTCGAAGAAATCCATCACGATTTCCGCCATCGGCATCTCGTACACCAGCTTAACCTGCTTGCCGTGATAGCTGATATTGATCTGCTGCCCGCGCTTATGGGTGCACAGCGTAATCACCGAACCTACATATTCGTTCGGCATGTATAAATTGACGGTCACCACAGGCTCGCGTATCTGCTCAATCTTCGACGGATCCGGCATTTTGGACGGGTTGTCCACCGTCAATACCGTACCGTCGCGCAGCACCACCTCGTAAATAACCGTCGGAGCGGTGGTGATCAAGTCCATATCGAACTCGCGCTCCAGCCGCTCCTGCACGATTTCCATGTGCAACAGCCCCAGAAAGCCGCAACGGAAGCCGAAACCCAGCGCCTGCGACACTTCCGGCTCGTACTGCAATGCGGCATCGTTTAATTTCAACTTTTCCAGCGAATCGCGCAGCGCCTCGTATTGATTGGATTCCACAGGAAACAGTCCGGAAAAAACCTGAGACTGAACTTCCTTGAAGCCCGGCAATGCTGCCGCTGCGGGTCTTGCCTGATGCGTGATGGTATCACCCACACGTGCGGCTTTCAGCTCCTTGATGCCGGCGATGACAAAACCCACCTGCCCCGCACTCAACGACTCGCGCGGCTGAGATTTTGGGGTGAACACGCCGATGTGCTCAGTCAGATGCTGCGCACCGGTGGCCATGAACAGGATTTTTTCCTTAGGCTTCAACGTACCGTTCATGACGCGCACCAGCATCACCACGCCGACATAGTTGTCAAACCAGGAGTCGACGATCAGGGCTTGCAACAGCGCGTTTACATCCCCTTTGGGTGCAGGCACCTTGACAATCAATGACTCGAGCACGTCTTCAACACCCACGCCGGTCTTGGCCGAACAGCGTACTGCATCGTGCGCTTCAATGCCGATGACCTCTTCGATTTCTTCGATCGCGTTGTCGGGATCTGCGGAAGGCAGGTCGATCTTATTGAGCACCGGCACCACTTCCACGCCCAGATCCAGCGCGGTATAGCAATTGGCTACGGTCTGCGCCTCAACCCCCTGGGACGCATCCACCACCAGCAGTGCACCCTCGCAGGCTGACAGCGAGCGAGACACTTCGTAGGAAAAATCCACGTGTCCGGGGGTGTCGATCAGGTTTAAATTATAAATTTGTCCATCACGCGCCTTGTAGCTGAGCGCTGCTGTCTGCGCCTTGATGGTGATGCCGCGCTCGCGCTCAATATCCATAGAATCGAGCACTTGCGCATCCATTTCACGGTCTGACAAACCACCGCACAAATGGATGATGCGATCGGCCAGCGTCGATTTTCCGTGATCGATGTGGGCAATAATAGAAAAATTACGGATTAGCTGCATGAAATTCCAATAGAAACCGCCACTCTCTGTTGCGCAAGCAATTTGAAGAGAGGGTACGGTATTTTCGCAAAGCGCGAATTCTAGCCGATTTAGACCTTATACGCAGGACTGTAATCAATGAGCCTCAAAATTTTCCGAGACTCCTGGAATTCGAGATTCACTTTTCATCGAGTTTGATCGCCACATAAAAGGCATTATCGCCCCGGCGCACCAGCAACGCGACATTGCGCCCCTTGGGAACCTGCTTGATGATCTCAATCAACTGATTCAGAGAACGGAGAGGCATATTGCCTATGACCAACAGTACATCGCCGTGCTGCAAGCCGGCGGTACGTGCAGCCTGCCCCTTGACCGCCTCCACCAACAGCCCTCCATTTATTTGCAGATCAGACAATTGCTCGCGACTGGGCTCGCTCAATGCAATGCCCAGACGCGCGATCATCGTGCCTGCCTCATTTTCCTGACTACCGGCGGCCTCAGCCAGCATGCCGTCTTCCGGCATTTTGGCAACCACCACCGTCAGTTGTTTGGCCGCGCCCTTGCGCCATAATTCGACCACGGCTTTGCTGCCGGGTTTTACGGCGGCCACGATGCGCGGCAAATCGCTGGAATTCATCACCACACGACCGTCGAATTTGAGGATCACGTCGCTGGCCTCGATACCCGCCTTGTCGGCAGGCCCGCCCTTTTCAACGCTGCTGACCAGTGCACCATTAGGCTGGCTCAAACCGAACGATTCGGCCAACTCGCGCGTCAACCCCTGTATCGTGACCCCGATGCGCCCGCGCGTCACCGTGCCCTTGGTGCGTAATTGCTCTACCACCTGTGTCGCAACATCGATCGGTATGGCAAAGGACAGCCCCATCGACCCGCCTGAACGGGTATAGATTTGCGAATTGATGCCAACCACTTCACCGTTCATGTTGAACAATGGCCCGCCGGAATTGCCGGGATTAATGGCCACATCGGTCTGTATGAACGGTACTAAATTATCCTGCGGCAAGGAGCGGCCCTTGGCACTGACGATACCGGCAGTGACACTGCTGTCAAAACCAAACGGCGAACCGATTGCGACGACCCATTCACCCACCTTGAGTTTGCCCGGATCGCCCACGGATACTTTCGGCAAGTTGACAGCATCAATCTTGAGCAAGGCTATATCAGTCCGTTTATCTGCGCCAATGACACGTGCAGAAAATTCGCGCTTATCCGTCAGGCGTACGGTAATTTTGTCGGCATGATCCACCACATGTGCATTGGTCATGATGTAACCATCAGCGCTTATGATAAAACCGGAACCTAATGATTGAGATTCCTGATCGCGTGCCACTGGGGGGCCAAAGCGTCTGAAGAATTCGAAGAATGGATCATCTTCCGGAATGTTGGGAACACCCTGGAAGATGCGTTGTGTGGTGCTGATATTGACTACCGCCTGAGCTTGTTTTTCAACCAGGCCGGTAAAATCGGGCAATCCGTTGGCAAAGGCAGACGGAAGAACAACCACGACCAGCAGGATGATGTTAGTAAACTTTTTTAGCATGCAAGCCTCCTCATAGTAAAAAAATCAAAAACAAACCTAAGGAAATGCTGATTTATTCGTCATCCCCGCGCAAAGGGTTCAACAGGCAAGCTGCGAAGCGGCTGCTCGCCAAGCGGGGATCCAGTGCCTTGTGTGACTGGGTTCCCGCCTGCGCGGGAACGACGAAACCGAATAAATCAGCACTTCCCTAAACTATTCGCGAAATAGCCGCGCGATAAAGGGTTGCTGGCGAACCAGGCGCAACGACAACCATTTTGCCAGAGCAAACCCGAGCAGGAGCCCTGACAGCGCACCGATCGCCGCATAGGCATCACGCTGCCCGTCCTGCACCTGTCCTGCCAGTGCCGCCCCCGCAAACAACAGCACCAGCGGCAACAGGTAAACCAGACCGATGCCGCGCAACACGGCGCCCTCAGGCACAGAGACGATCACTTCGTCACCCACACCGGCCTGGATCTGGTTATCCACCTTGAATTGGCGCGGCCGGCTGCAGAACAGCTGGGTCAGCTTGCCCGACCCGCAGCCCTTGCCGTCACAGGCAGAGCAGCCATTACCCTGACTGGCTACAACCTGCGCAGAGAGCTTATCGGTCTGCACGACAACAGCGCGTGTCTCCAGCATGCTCATTTTCCGTTATACCTTATCGAATTAAGAACCTGCATAACGGTTGTCGGCGGAACCTCACCGACCACGTTATAAAGATGATTATCGACCACCTTGTGATAAAGATTGACAGCCCCTCGACTGGACAAACCTTCATTATCATCCTCATCGGCATCGGAAGGCTCGACGAAAACGGATATGGCGCTCAATCCGTCGGAAAACACCAGTTGCGTCACCGGCGCATGCTTGCCATGCATGGGCCTCAACAACTCTGTCGTTTTCTTGAAGCCACTCGGCAGCGCATCAACGACCCAACCACTGTTCACGGCCTTGGCGGGCTTATCCGAAGAAGAGTTTTGCTGAGCCATTCCAGGCAAATTTTTTGTATCGCTGGAATAAATCCAGGAACGATCCGCCTCTTTTCCTAGTTTTAATTCGGTAAAAGCATATTGCTCAACGACCTGATTCCTGGCATTGAGCACGGCAGATTTCAGCAACAGTCCCGTATTCGTGTCCACCCATATTTTGTGTGTGTAGCGCAAGTTATCCTTGGGCTGAAACAGAACAACCTGTGTTGCATATCCGGCCACCCTGTCTTGCCCCACCTCTTTAACCCGATAATTTGCACTCAATGCGGATAGCTGATCAGGCAGCAACAAAGGAAACTGCCCCTTGCCCTTCTGGCTCTCCACTTGCACCATTTTATGCTGGCTATAACACCAGACCTGTCCATGATGACGGATGATTTCACGTTTTGGACCATCCAGGCTTTCCAGTTTTTCATATTCGCCGTCGGTATCAACGATATGGGCAATCCTTGATGTTTCGACATGACTGCCATATTGATAGACGAAAATACCGCTGTAATCGCTCTGGTGGCCGGCAAATGCAGCAGTTTTGAGCCAGTCAAGCTTGGACTGCCCATCGGCCGCGCAGACATTCACGGTCAACAGCAGGCCACAGAATCCGGACCATACCTTCATTGAGGCTTTTCCTCCGGACTATAGGTCACAGTGCGGACATAAGAGGCACCGCCGTTCATATCGTTGCTGGGAGAAAACTCCTGATGCGCCATCAGATAATCATTTGATTTGGGCTGAATTTGCAGATTGACCGGACGAATATTCGATTGCTGCATCGCCAACTGCGGCGAGGTTTCGGGACTGATCTGCAATGACATCCAGGCAACCACACCGACAGCCAGCACCGATGCCGCAGCCGACAGCGCAAACACCCTCGCCTTTTGTTTCAAAGCACGGCTACGCGGTGCCAGCACAGTCGCCTCGTTCTGCAAACGCTCACTGACACGGACACTGATGTCGCGATGAATAGATTCGGGCTGACGCAGCACATCACCGATCAAGTGGTACATCGCCCAATCGTTATGCGCACCGCTATCACGTTTAATCTGATCAAACAGGACATCCGCCTCATCCTCAAACAACTCGCCATCCATCAGTGCTGAAATTTCATGTTTCATCATTACCACCTATTACCTTGACTGGTTTCCAACAACGGACGCAGCTTCTCCGCTACCGCTTCCCGCGCCCTGAAAATTCTTGATCGCACCGTGCCGACAGGGCAGTTCATCACACTGGCGATTTCTTCATAACTCAAACCTTCAATTTCACGCAGTGTCAAAGCACTGCGCAAATCTTCCGGCAACAGCTGTAAGGCCGATTGCACCACGTTGACAACCTGTTTGCTCATGAGTTCATTTTCTGGCGTACTAACTTCATGTAAAAGTCCGGCATCTTCAAATGACTCCGCTTCTTCCGCATCAAAAGGCGTACTGCTGGGGGGACGGCGCTTATTTGCCAGCAGGTAATTCTTGGCGGTATTGATACCGATGCGATATAACCACGTATAAAACGCACTGTCGCCTCGAAACCCCGGCAAGGCACGATAGGCCTTGATAAAGGCTTCCTGCGTCACATCTTCCGCCTCGCCAGTATCGCGCACGAAACGGGAAATCAGCCGACCCAGTTTCCGCTGATATTTCGCAACCAAAAGATCAAAGGCGTGTTTATCCCCGCGCTGCACACGTTCCACCAACTGTTGATCAACTTCCCGATCACCCATCCTTAAATTATTCCACTTGATTGCATAAAATTTGTCATGACGCGCAGTATAACCGCTACCTGCCACCATCGTCAGCGGGCATGCGCTTTTTTGACTCGGGATGCTGAATCTCGTCACTGACAGCACCCCGCTCACACATGCTATAGTTCGTCCATTGTAACGAGCATAACGGGAAGTTAATTGCTGCAATTTGACACACTGATTATCGGCAGCGGCCTGGCGGGACTGACCCTGGCCCTCAAACTGGCCGATCATCAAAAGGTTGGTCTGATCACCAAAAAAGCCTTGCTGGATGGCGCAAGCAGCTGGGCGCAAGGCGGCATTGCCGCAGTCTTGTCCGGGGAAGATACGTCCCAGGCACACATTCAGGACACCTTGATTGCCGGCGCAGGGCTATGCGATGAGACCGCCACACGCTTTGTCGTCGAACATGGCAAACAGGCCATCGACTGGCTGATTTCTCAAGGCGTGCCTTTCACAAAGGACAACACCAGCGACACAGGTTATCACCTGACGCGTGAAGGGGGGCACGATAAGCGCCGCATCATTCACGCCGCCGATGCCACAGGCCTCGCAGTCCAGGAAACCCTGTCCGGCAAGGTGCTCGCGCACCCCAATATCACCGTACTGGAAGGATACATGTCGGTGGATTTGATCACCGGCAGGAAACTGGGGCTTTCCGACAATCGCTGCTATGGCGCCTACGCGCTCGACACAAAAACTGATGAAGTGGTCACCATCGCCGCGCAACACACCATTTTAGCCACCGGCGGCAGCGGCAAGGTGTATCTGTACACCACCAATCCGGACACCTCGACAGGCGATGGTATCGCGATGGCATGGCGTGCCGGCTGTCGCGTGGCCAACATGGAATTCATACAGTTCCATCCTACCTGTTTGTATCACCCCCATGCCAAGTCATTTCTGATCAGCGAGGCCGTGCGCGGCGAAGGCGGCATACTTAAACTGCCGGATGGAACACGCTTTATGTCCGCCCACGATGAACGCGCCGAACTCGCCCCCCGTGACATTGTGGCAAGAGCCATAGACTATGAAATGAAAAAAGGCGGTCTGGATTGCGTCTACCTGGACATTTCACATCAGTCGGTGGAGTTTCTGCAAGCGCACTTTCCGAATATTTTTGCCCGCTGCCTGACATTGGGCATCAACATAAGCAAAGAACCGATTCCCGTCGTACCGGCGGCGCATTACACCTGCGGTGGCGTGGTGGCCGACTTGCACGCACGCACCGATGTAGCGAACCTGTACGCCGTCGGAGAAACTGCATACAGCGGCCTGCACGGCGCGAACCGCCTGGCCAGCAACTCGCTGCTCGAGTGCCTGGTCTTTGCCGATGCAGCAGCTAAGGAAATATTAAGTCAGCCACGCGAAGAACCCCTCACGCTGCCCGCCTGGGATGACAGCCAGGTAACCGATGCCGACGAACATATTGTCATCGCACACAACTGGGCGGAACTGCGTCATTTCATGTGGGACTACGTGGGTATCGTGCGCACCAATAAACGCTTACAGCGCGCCCGGCACCGCGTCCAGTTGCTGCAAAATGAGATCGATGAATACTACGCACACTTCCATATCAGTTCGGACTTGCTCGAATTGCGTAATCTGGTCACCAACGCCGACTTGATTGTACAAAGCGCCTTGTCACGCCACGAGAGTCGCGGCCTGCATTACAGCCGTGACTATCCGGAAACACTGGACAATCCGCTGCCCACCATCCTGACGCCACCTAATCATTAAGCAAATTTCAGATGCACACGCAGCTCGCGGAATGCACCATGCTGCATCGCATCGCGAAAAACCACCTGGCAGACGGGCAACTTATAGCCATCCAGCTTTGCACACAATACAACGCAGCAGGGGGTAACGACTGTTTGAGGCAAAATATGTCCGTTCAGCTCGTCGCCTGCCAGTGTATTTACCACCAAACGTCTTTGATCCAGCAAGAAGCTGCGCCAGGCATCCCCGGCCCAAACGTGGCAATATAGCTGGTGGAGCAGGCTAGCCGCGATCAACAGCGCCAGGCACAGGCGTGCCCAAACAGGCAGATTGGTCAGACTAACAGACACTATCGCCGCTAGATGCATGGCAAGCAACATCAGCACGTAAGTTTTAGACGACTGAATTGCGAACAGCATACGCTGGATTTTATTTGATATAAATCGCGACTGCCAGCGCCAGCACTGCCATCAATAAAATCAAAATCTTAAATTTACCGGCAGATTTTTTCGTTGGAGCGACTGATGCTGTGCGCGGAGGTACGGCAGAACGCGCCTTGGGCACAGATTGCTTGATTAACTGTGGCCTCATTATCTTCAGCGTTTTTGACAATTCATCAACCTCTTCGGGGTTGGTGGTCAAAGCAGCCAGACGCATGGTTGCTTCGCTGGAATCAAAGTTGGTTGACAATCCCAACGTGGTTAATGCATTTTCTTCCTGATCTGCAACCTGACTGCGTCCGGTGATGATCATTCCATCCAGTTTTTTTCTCTCGCCGCTGCTGGGCACGGTGACCATGGGACGATCGGAACGCGGCAACGTTTCACGGCAGGCGCGCAAATCCCTCGCAAAATCCTGCGCATTCTGATAGCGGTCATCCACCCCTTTAGCGAGCGCCTTGGCCACGATAAAATTAAGCATATCGGGCACCTTGCTATTGAGCGTGCTGGGCGCCACCGGTGTGGAATTGAGCGTCTGAAACATGATCGCATTGACATTTTCACCCGCAAATGGCGGCTCACCGGTGAGCATCTCATACAGCATCACCCCCAGTGAAAAAATATCCGAACGCTGGTCAATCACCTTGCCCAGCACTTGCTCGGGCGACATATATTTTGGCGACCCCAGCACCATCCCCGTCTGTGTTCGAACCGCCGATGACGCCATGCGCGCAATACCAAAATCGGTTATTTTTACATGCCCATCCCGAATGACCATGATGTTCGACGGTTTGATATCGCGGTGTACAATTTCATGTTCATGTGCATAAGCCAGGCCCTGCGCCACTTGTGCCACGACATCGAGCACCTGATCTACAGGCAGGTTGCCACTCTCACGCAGCAGATCACGCAATTCACATCCCTGCAAAAACTCCATGGCAATATAGGCGATATCTCCGCTCTTGCCCACGTCGTATATAGTCACGATATTCGGGTGATTGAGTCTGCCGGCAGCCCTGGCCTCCTGATAAAAGCGTCCTTCGTATTCCTCTTTCTCTTCCTGCGCCAGACCAAGGTTAATCGTCTTGATAGCAACAATGCGATCAATCAAGGGATCTTTTGCCTTGTAAACCACGCCCATTGCACCCTGACCGAGCTCTGAAATCACCTCATAGCGACCTAACTGACTAATCATCGCAGCCACCCATGACGGAACAGAATTCCACCGCTGATGATGAACGGGCTGCCTCTTCGCGAACTTCCCGTTAATACAGTTTTAGCGTTGATTCTGCCCATACCTAATTGCACTCTTTCGGCTTCAAGCTCTTGGTTTTCCCGGCTTCAAGCACAAAATCCACGCTATAAATTCCAAAACTTGCATGGGTAATAATAACTTTGTGTTTGCCAGCCCTGGTGGTCACCGTCATGACCCCGGAACCCATTGTTCCTTTTGGAGCACCGTCCACAAACAGCTGCACCCCTTCCTTGCAACTCACCGAGATGTAGGCCTCCTGACTGGGTTCAGCGCCGTCCGAAGCAGCTTTGTTGGCAGTCGATTCAGCTGTTTTAGCCTGAGCATGGTTATCGGAAGATTTAATCACCGTACTTTTGCTCGTCTGGTCTGCTTTGCGTTTATCCTGAACAATTACCTTTTTGTCTTGAACAATTCCCTTGGGAGATGTTTTTTCCTCAGCTGTTTTAAACACTTTATCCGCAGCAGCCTTGCTCGAAGTTGTTTTGATCGGGGATGCGGCCGGTACTGCAGAAGCGGCCGGGGTGCCGGCTGACTGCATAGTCTCAACAACGGGCTGGCTCTCGGCCATTGGCTGAGTTTCAGCAATGGGCTGTGCCTCATCGGGCTGGCGAGGCATGAGCAGCAATGCTCCTGCCAGCAGTATTACGACACCAGTTGCGGCATACAATACCTGTTTCCCGGCGCTTGCCTGCTTAATTCTTGCAAACAACGCAACTGGCCTGGCGACACGGCTAATCGCCTTGAGGCGATCGAGCAAACCGATAGCCGGTCCCTTATCAGCGCCGCCCTTTGACGGCATACGCTTGGTTGTCTGATCGCCGGGGTAACCTATCGCATAAATTTCGTGCTCACGCACATGTTTGTCAGTACGTGACCCCTGATGGTGAAACATACCCGTGTACTGATGGGATAAACGTGACACCGCATCGTAATAGGAACGCGATACCAGTATCTGGCTGGGATCGGCAAAACCCATCACTCGCTGCGCAACGTTAATGCCGTCGCCCACGATATTGGGCTGTCCGTTGATGTCCCGCACCAGGCGAACCGGACCTAAATTAATCCCGATGCGTACCAGCAGTTGCGGCTCAAGATAAGGATCTTCACTGAGCAGACTCGCGCGCAGTCGAAGCGCTGCGGTTAACGCGGCCTCGACATCGCCCAGAAAATTGACTGCAGCGCCATCACCCGTGTCGAGAATTATACGATCCGTGATCGGCACATCGTGAATAGCCTCGGAAAGATAGGTGTTAAACCTGTCTTTCAGGGAAATTTGACCTGTCACCGACTTTTTCGAATATTCCACAATATCCAAAAAAAGTACGCTGCAGATGATGGTTTTATTACTACGATCTTCCATTCAGCTTTAGTTACACCGATAATTTCGTTATAGCTGACTGTTCAACGCCAGCAGCCGTTCACCGCTTGAAACTACGATTAGTACCAGTCCGATTACCGCTGTTCCTGACATTGCGAACCGGACGACGCGGCTCGCCGTGTTTCGGTTCTGTTGGACGAGGAGCATCCGATTCGGCTTCGCTACCATTGAGGCCGACCCATTCCAGCACCTGCGCCATCTCACCCTCGCCAAGTTCGGCTGTCATACCCCGTTTTAATCGCGGCGGCAGGTTGATTATACCGAAACGCACGCGCATCAGCCGACTGACCGGCAATCCGAGCGCATCAAAAGTACGCCGCACGATGCGATTGCGCCCTTCTTTCAACATCACGCGATACCAGTGATTAAAGCCCTCGCCCCCCTGATCTTCAAGTTTGTCAAAGGTAGCCAAACCATCTTCGAGTTCGACGCCTTCTTTTAATACCTGATTGATTTGCTCATCCGTCATGGTGCCCTGCACTCGCACGGCATATTCGCGCTCAACCTCGAAACGCGGGTGCATCAGCCGGTTCGCCAGTTCGCCCGAGGTGGTAAAAATCAGCAAACCGCTGGTGTTGAAATCCAGCCGCCCGATGGCAATCCATTTCTGTCCGCGCAGCTTGGGTAACTTGTCGAACACGCTCGCGCGCTTTTCAGGATCATCCCGGCTGACGATTTCACCTTCCGGTTTGTGATACAGCAGCACGCGCGCGGCATGATCACGCTCGCCTACACGAATCGTACGACGTTCTGTTTTTACCAGATCGCCTGGCTGCACGCGCATCCCCAGAGTAGCCGGTTCGCCGTTCACACTGACGCGCCCCGCCGCTATCCATTCTTCCATGGCGCGGCGCGAGCCGAACCCGGCCTGTGCCATCACCTTCTGCAATTTCTCGCCCTGTATCGGCGCATTGTCCAACTCTTCTTCATGCTCATTCATACTGTCAACTCACGTCTTTCTAACACGGCTTGCGCCAAAGTACCACTGTCCACCTGCTCAAGTTCACCACCGACCGGCAAACCCCGCGCGATACGTGACACTTTAACACCTTGTGTTTGCAAAAGGGTCGCCAAATAATGCGCGGTGGCGTCCCCCTCAACCGTAAAATTAGTCGCCAATATCACTTCACAGCGGTGTTGTTGAACGCGTTTTGCCAGCCGATCCAGATGCAATTCCTTTGCGCCTATGCCGTCCAGCGGCGACAACCTGCCCATCAGCACGTAATACATGCCGCGATAACACTGCGTTTGCTCGATCATCAGCAGGTCTGCCGGCATTTCCACCACACACAACAAACTTTCATCGCGCTTGTCGGAAGCACACAAACCGCATACTTCCTGCTCTGAAAAATTATTGCATCTCGAGCAATGCTGAATATTCGCGGCGGCCTGTTGCAATGCCACAGCCAGATGCAAAGCACCCGCACGATCACGCTGCAACAAATGATAAGCCATACGCTGAGCGGATTTGGGCCCTACGCCCGGCAAGCAGCGCAGTGCAGAAATCAACTCATCGAGATGTGTCATCAAAAAGGCAGCTTCATTCCGGGCGGCAAGCCCATACCAGCACCGAATCCACTCATACGCTGCTCCGTTATTGCAGCCACATTTTTGACGGCATCGTTCAGCGCCAGCACGATCAAGTCTTCCAGCATTTCCTTGTCAGACAAGATACTGTCATCGAGAGACACGCGACGCACTTCATGTGAGCAGCTCATGGTCACTTTAACCATCCCTGATGCCGCCTGACCTTCAACGTCGATGGTCGCCAATTCAGCCTGTGCCTGCTGCATATTTTTCTGCATTTGCTGGGCTTGTTTCATCAAACCACCCAATCCGCCCTTCATCATAACGATTACTCCTATTGATTAAACTGGTTTAATTGAATCTGGTGTCAGACTGGCATCCAGCACGCTTTGCGCATCCATGACAAAGGCATCCTGTGCAATCGAATCACTCGCCAGATTTTGCCTGATTTGCTGAGTCTGATGCTCTATTTTCGCAGGCGTAGCCACGGCTATTTTCCCCAACACGATGGAAAGTTTTATCGGTCTGCCAAAGTAATCGCTCAAGGCGGTCTGCAAGTTATCAGTCGCCATCTTGGTCTGCAAATGCTTGTGCTCCTGAGCCAGCCGCAGATCAACTTGCGAATCGGATAACGAGTCCAGCACGCAGTGCTTGGCCAGCTGCTGCGCCATGGCTTGCACATTCAACTGGCCTGACAACTGAACCCAGTCTGGCGCAGCATCGGTCTTTCGCGCATGAGTGGGCACGTTAGCAGGCGGCGTCTCGACCGGCAGTGTCCTGGCAGGAAGTGGAACCGACTGGCGAGGTGTTTGCACAGGCTGTGCGACAGGCTGAGCTGCCAACTGAGCAGCCGGCACACGGGACGGCGCAAACGCCAACATGCGCAACAGCGTCATGGTAAAACCGGCGTATTCATCGGGCGCCAGATCAATTTCAGCACGCCCGTGAATCGCTATCTGATAAAACAACTGCACTTCTTCCGCTGTAAAGGCTTGCGACAGATCGAGCATGCGCACACGCTCCGGCTCATCGTCTGCTATTGCCTGCGGAACAGTCTGCGCCAGCGCGATGCGATGCAAAAGGGTAGCCATATCCTGCAACGCCGCTTCAAAGGCGATGCTGCGCGTCGCCATATTGTCGGCAATTTCAAGCAGTGCGGCACCATTTTGCTGTCGCAAGGCGAGCAACAAATCGAACAGGTAACCCTGATCAATTGCGCCCAACATGCTGCGCATTGCGGCTTCTTCAATTTTCCCGAAGGAAAAAGCGATCGCCTGATCCATCAGGCTCAGCGCATCACGCATGCTCCCCTGGGCTGCGCGCGCAACCAGACTCAACGCCCCCGCTTCAAACTCGATTTTCTCCTGTTCCAGCACATACTGCAGATGAGAGGCGATCAGCGCTGGCGGCAATTGCTTCAAATTAAATTGCAAACAGCGCGACAGCACGGTGACAGGAATTTTCTGCGGATCGGTGGTAGCCAGAATGAATTTCACATGCGCGGGCGGCTCCTCCAGCGTCTTCAACATCGCATTGAAGGCAGACTTGGAGAGCATGTGCACTTCGTCGATGATATACACCTTGAAACGAGCGTTGGTCGGCGCGTACAGCGCGCCCTCCAGCAGGTCGCGCATGTTATCAACCTGGGTATTGGAC
>DFWZ01000037.1:0-20653 GCA_002381565.1 Gallionella sp. UBA4121 | reverse complement strand
GTGATACCTGTCAGACAATTCAGGGATTTGGCGAATATGCGCGCAATCGTGGTCTTGCCTACCCCGCGTGTTCCGGTAAACAGATAGGCATGATGCAGGCGATTCTGTGTCAGCGCGTTGCCAAGCGCCCTGACGACATTTTCCTGCCCCACCAGTTGCGCGAAGGTTTTAGGCCGCCATTTACGTGCGAGAACAGAGGTATCTGACAAGTTACGCCATGCTAAAAGTGGTAGATAAAATGCACTTCATTCAGATTGATGCCCTGATTCGGCTTCTTGATTCCGCCATTGGACAGATGCTGAAAGCGATAGCCCAGATCGAATTGCTGATGCTCGCCCAAACGCACACCTGCGCCGACATGATCGCCAAACTGAAACGAACTGCCAAAACGGCGTTGTGCATTGATAAAAGTTGGTGAAATAAGATGGAAGCCAATCGCGCCCTCAAGATAAGGAGCAAACGAGGTAGGGTTCTTCTGCTCCAGGCGAAACACCGGTGTCATGCCCAGATCAGTAATCGTCTGATTATTGCCGAAACTGCTGTGCCCACGCCATGTGCCCGCCATGGCTTCCCAGAAACCGGCAACCTGCCAGTTGCCCTCGGTAAACCACTGACGATCAAAGTTCCAGATGGCACCTACCCGCGTGGTGTCCGTGGCATCGCCATTGCCTGCCTCGACCGACATTCCGTCCACCGCCAATACATTGCCACTGAACAGCACAAGAAACCCGAAAATAAACTTGTTCATCACGCACTCCAATGGCACAACATAAGGAGGCGAGCCTTACCCCCGGCACTTGCAGTAATTAGCTGTGGCTGCTTCCTTCCGGACCTGACCAGATTCACTACCCTGCAATGCGGGGAGACCCGCCAATTCATTACAAAGGTTGCTAACGCAACACTTTTAAAAACTTTTCTATACTGCATGCACCGGAATCATGCCGATGCGCTTCTTCCATTCTGCAGGCCCGATGTTATGCACCGAACGTCCTCTGGTATCCACGGCGACAGTCACCGGCATATCCTCGACTTCAAATTCGTAGATCGCTTCCATGCCCAAATCGGCGAAGGCAACCACTTTCGCGCTGCGGATCGCACGCGACACCAGATAAGCCGCGCCGCCTACCGCGATCAGATACACCGCGCCATGCTTTCTGATCGATTCAATGGCCGACGAGCCACGCTCAGCCTTGCCCACCATACCCATCAATCCTGTTTTGCCAAGCATGGTTTCGGTAAATTTGTCCATGCGCGTAGCTGTCGTGGGTCCTGCGGGACCAACCACCTCATCCCTCACCGGATCAACCGGCCCGACATAATAAATGAAGCGGTTGGTAAAATCCACGCCTTGCGGTAATTTTTCTCCGCGCGCGAGCATTTCGACGATGCGTTTATGTGCGGCATCACGACCGGTCAGCAGCTTCCCGGAGAGTAACACGGTCTCACCCGGTTGCCACTCTGCAATTTGCTCCCGTGTGAGATTTTCGAGATTCACGCGCCTTGAGTCTGCGGCCGGATGCCAATGCACGTCAGGATAATCTGAAAGTTTCGGCGGGGTAAATTCAGCCGGGCCACTGCCATCCAGCTCAAAGTGAATATGACGTGTAGCCGCACAATTCGGAATGATCGCGACCGGCTTGGAGGCAGCATGAGTGGGGTAATCGAGTATCTTTACATCCATCACCGTAGTCAGACCGCCCAGGCCTTGCGCGCCGATGCCCAGCGCGTTGATTTTGTCGTACAGCTCGATGCGCAATTCCTCGAGGCGAGTCTTTGCGCCACGCGCCTTCAACTCGTGCATATCCATCGTCTGCATCAACGCTTCCTTGGCCAGCAGCACTGCCTTTTCAGCCGTTCCGCCTATGCCTATCCCCAGCATGCCCGGCGGGCACCAGCCAGCCCCCATGCCCTCTACGCTGCCCAGCACCCATTCGACAATATCATCGCCCGGATTCAACATTTTCATCACAGACTTGTTTTCCGAACCGCCGCCCTTGGCTGCGATACGCACCTCAACCTTGTCGCCCTGAACCAGTTCGACATGCACCACGGCAGGCGTGTTGTCATGCGTATTTTGGCGAGCACCCGCGGGATCTGCAACGATGGAGGCGCGCAGCACATTATCCGGGTTGAGATAGGCCGCGCGGACACCCGCGTTGACCATTCCGGCGACATCAAGCTCAGCCTCCCAGCGAACTGACATACCCACCTTCACAAATGCCACGACGATACCGGTATCCTGACAAATCGGGCGATGACCTGCCGCACACATACGAGAATTGGTCAGAATCTGCGCCATGGCATCCTTCGCCGCGGGCGATTGCTCAGTCCGGTACGCCTCTGCCAGCGCATGTATAAAATCAGCCGGGTGATAGTACGAAATGAACTGCAACGCATCCTTGATGCTGTCGATGAAATCCTGCTGGCGGATGACGGTCATGGTAAGTCCAATATAAATCAACAGGAAAATTATAACAGGCTAAAGCCAATCCTGAATCCTGAATCCTGAATCCTGAATCCTGAATCCTGAATCCTGAATCCTGAATCTACACCCATTCCGTCAGTTCACCGTTCACATAGCCCTGATAGCCCTGCACACCCAGCTCCTGCAACAACGGGAGCACGCCTGTATCTTCCACGCCCAGCGCAAACACACGGATATCCAGAGACCGGGTGATATTGACTACCGAGGATATGAAAAACTGATTCTCAAGATTGTCATGCAAGTTACGTATATACGCCGGGCTCAGCTTCACATAAAGGGGTTTCAACCGTTGCAGGTATTCGAATGCAGAATGGTGCAAACCAAAATTATCCACCGCAAACTGAGCGCCCAACTTGCGGACATCAGCGACAAAATGCTCAATTCCCGTCCTGTCTTGCACGATGCCAAATTCGGTGAATTCAAATACAAGACGACGTGCAACGGCAGGATAATCATGCATCGCAGTACCCAGCCAGGCCAGCAACCCGGCATCGTGTATGGAATGAATCGAAAAGTTGATGGCGACCAGCTCATCACCGCCGGCGGCCGCCATGCGTCCGAACAGCTGTTTGAGCACCGAGAGATCAAATGCCGGTGTCAACTGGTAGCGATTTGCCATCGGTATAAAATGCTCGGCAAGCACAAGTTCGCCCTCAGCATTTACCAGACGCCCCACCACCTCAGATTGCAGTCTCAGCACCCCGCCGAAATTCATCACAGGCTGAGCAAGCAGCATGACACGTTCAGCCGCGATCGCATCGAGAATCAACTCTTTCCAGTACTGGGAACCCTTGACACGCTCATCGTCATGCAGATTTTCCAGCAGGCTTAAACCCACGCCATTCGCCACGGATTGCAGCATTTCCAGATCGCACTGTGCCAGCAATGCATTCAGCGTCACTTTTTGCCCTGCAAAATAAACGCCGCCACAGCCATACGCCAAATCAGCATCCGTGCGCAGCCCCCCAACCACCACACCCAATGCAGCACACAAATCATCACCCAGAGACACCGCTTCATCCCGGCTGATATTGAATGCCATCACTGCAAACGTTGCGCCATTGATGCGACATCGCAACAGCTCACGTCCTGGCCAAACGCCGCTCAATCCTTCGGCAACCTCTTTCAACAACGCATCTCCATCCTTGTAACCATGCCGTATGTTGAATGCGTTAAATTCGGAAAGTTGCAGCATATACATGGCACCGGACACCATATCTCCGCCATTTTCCAGCAGCGCATGCACATGCTGTTCAAATCCGCGCCGGTTATCCAGGCCCGTGAGCAGATCACGCCGGGATTCGTCACGGTAGCGTGTCGCCTGACGCACCTCGTGCGCGATGATCGCGTAAAGCTTTGCTGACATGGAGTTGATTGCCTTAACCACGCTGCGCAATTCACGGGCACTAGGCAAAATACTGATCTGCTGAAAATCCCGTTCACTGATGGCATGCGCGACACGCTCGATTTCCTTGAGCGGGTGCAAGATTCTGGACAGGAATGAGTGTATTGCAAACAATGATAATACATACAACAGCAGCATGCCTGCGGTGGCCTCTGTCATGGTATGCCACAGCTGTTTATAGGCAAAATTAGGATGACTCGTCACAATGACGCGACCCAACTGTTGCCAGCCGCGGGTTATCAGCGATTCACCCGACGGCGCACTCATCGGAAAAAGCCGGGTAAACCACTCCGGAACACCCGCAGGCGCGGGAGCCAGATCCTTTTCGATCAATTTCTCTCCCATGGCATTCACCACCACGATGGAGCGGTAATAGCCCCGATCGAATATCGCATTCACAGTGATTTCAGCGCGCAGCGTGTCCTTGTCCGCCATCGCGGGCGGCAACACCAACCCCAGCGAGGTCGCCGCATCCTGAGCGTGGGAGGCCAGCTGTTCCTGCATGTACAGGCGGGCATTCAGGATATAAATACTTTCCACCAGCGCGAGCAGCACCAGAAATGCGATGGAAGTACCGATAAATAATTGTCTGAACAAGGTCATGCCATTCTCCTGCGGTTACATATGCCGCTCTTTATCCATCTTATCCAGCAAGCCTCGCCAAAGACGGATCTGGCTGGCCTTTCCACCTGCCGTGATGGCGCCTGCCGCCCACAAGTCATCATCGTTGAAGCTATACACCGGCACCAGATCGGTGCGCTCCGATGCCAGCGAAACGCTTCTTGACAAATTATCCAGAATATACGGGTCGGCATCCGGCGTCGGATAATACGCCAATACCATATGCGCCACATTCCAGCGCAAGGCGCGTACGTAAGTAATTCTGAGATTTTGAGCAGGTACGCCCAACGCCTTCAGACTGAAATACTTGGCAATCGCATAATCCTCACAATCGGCGCCTTCAGAGGCAAGCGTTTCAACCGGTGTCGACCAGTAGTCCTCAATCCCCCAATGCCTCATATCCGTATAGTATCTGACGTTATTCCAGTACCAGTTGAAATCCTCCAGATCGCCCATAATTTCAGAAGCTGAAGGTGCAGAAGCATGTTGCTTCGCGATATGCCGGCGCAGCTCATCACGCCAGTCGGTCAGGCGCTCAGGCGCTCCGCTGCCCCAGCGCGTTGCAACATAACGAAGCAATCCGGGCGAGAAGTCAACGATTTCCGCCGCCACAACTACTGAAAAAACCAGAAGCAACACCAACAATGCAGCACGATTCAGGCCAGAGAATAAAATCGGTCGCAGCACCAGAAAGACCCCAATCACAAATTAGGACAACGCACATGAAAAAGGGGGAGCACAAGCTCCCCCTTCTCTTAATCAATTGATTATTAAGCTATGCTGACCGGGACAACAGAATTAGTTGTGGCAGGAGCGCGCGGCGTGACTGAAGGAGAAGGTGCTCCTGCTGCAGTGGCAGAAGTATTGGCAGCCACTATAATCGCAGCAGTATAAGCCGGCGCTGCCGCTACCGCCGCATTTGTGACTAATGCAACCGCCGCGTTAATCGAAGCCGCAGTGGATCCCGGGGCAGCTGTTTCTACCGCAACAGCTGCCGTTACTGCTGCCGATGTCACATCTGCAGCAGCTGCACTGATTGATGCCTCTGTTGCGCCTGGCGCTGCAGTCGCAACCGACACAGCTGCTTTAACCGCTGCTGTCGTTATAGCTGAAGTGAACTGTGGTGCGGCCGTGATAGCAGCAGAGGTAATAGCCGCGGCTGCCGATGGAACCCCAGTAATTGCTGCATTAATTATCTCGGCAGCAGAAGTCGGTGAATTGGCGGTTGCCACCGCAGTCGCCACTGCATTAACCAGAGCCTGCTCAGCAGCTGCCTTGGCAGCTGGGTCAGTGGCACTTGTAACAGCGGCAATTGCAGCAGTCACGGACGCGGGAACCGCTGCAACTGCGAAACCGGCTGAAAAGATTAAAACAGACGCCAGAAACAGCGAACTAATTTTTTTGCACATGATAAACCTCCACGTAGGGGTAAAACAAAAAAACGGCTATAAAATCAAGGTCAGAACAGGCCTGCATGATATTACATAAAACCAAAGGAAATTACCATCAAATTTTAATTCCAAGTTGTTTCGCACGCATTACAGCCTCATCAATAATCAATCGATCTTGCGGAGAAAATTCCATGTAGCGCAAGGTTCCAACATTTACAATCTGCTGCAATACAGATGCCCCCCATGGATCAAGCACCGCCGCGCGTCGTAGCGCCATACTTATGTATTTCAGCTCAGACTTATCGATTGGCTCATTTATCTGAGCTTTAATCTGCAACAACCAACTCCCCGCAGTCATCCTGGCCGCCCACAGGTAGGCAGAATTTGGCCGGGAAACAATTGCCGAATCAAAATCCGCAATCGCATTACGCAGGAAATTCACCTGCATTGCAGGACTAAAGCTTACCAACTGCGCAAGCATAAAATCGGTCTGCCCCAGATATTCTGGAATGACTGGATTACTGTCATCCCATGAACGCGCCAACAAGAGCATCTTTCTGGAATGGTCCAGTCCAGCCGGATCAAGGCGCACAGCTCCATTGCCAAGCTCATCAACATAGATACAAGGCCCGAGTCTCAAAAAGTCAGCAACCCCCACCTTGGTCAGATATACCATCGCAGACAAAATCAGCAAAGTGAGCATGATCTTTATCAGCGATACAGACCTCAACATTGTACATACCCAGAAATCCGGTCATGCTGCATTACACCCAAAATCCTGGATGGCATCAAGCAGGTCAACTCATTGGCATAAGCTTGTCCAAAGCGCTCCATCAGATAACTTCTTGCAGGTGCCATCATAGGTGCACGATGCCGTAAATTGTGCGCATCAGTTGCGATTGCCGACACCCACCGTCGCTCCAGCATCAGGGATGAACTATCCTGCGCCGCCTGGCCGAATCCACCGATTACCGAGGCAGCAGTGAGCTGCAACAAACAGCCCATTTCGACAAAGGGTGCGATTTTTTCGACATTGTTCAGAACGTATTTATTTCGTTCAGGATGCGCAATCAGCGGACGTATCTTGTGATCCAGCAACCAGCGAGCCAGCTTTTCAGCACCCACCGGTATCTGGTCATACGGGAATTCCAGCAACAGGATGCGGTAGCCCTCCAGCATGCCGTAAAAAGGCAATTCATCCTGCTCCAGCAAATCAAGAATCTCGGCTGTCAACCGGACTTCACCGGCAGGAAAAATCTGTAACGGAATGGATGCACTTGCAAGCGCAGCGCGGAACTGATTGGTTGCCGCTACCACTGAAGAGCGGCTGTTTTCGTAGCGCCCAGGATGAATATGGGGCGTCATTGCCGCATGAGTGATGCCATCGGCCACTGACGCGCGCGCCAGATCAAGCGATTCAGCCATCGATCCGGATCCGTCATCGATGCCCGGCAGATAATGACAGTGCAAATCTATCATCTGATACCGAACATCAGGCTTTGGCAGCCGCCTTATCTGCATCATCGCCATAATAGCCGTGGTAATTGTATTTACCGTAGCTGCCGTAATATCCTTCGTTCTTGAAATCAGCCTGATTGAGCACGATGCCGAAAATCGAAGCTCCGCCACGCTGCAAGGCACGGATCGCACGTCGCGCCAGCTGGAATGGCGTTGCATCGGCTTTCAGCACGAACACCACACCCGTTGCCATACTGGCAAGAATCACAGCGTCGCTTACCAGTTGTACAGGAGGCGAGTCGATGATGATCGTGTCATAGGCATCTCCAAGTTCAGCCAGCAACTCCCTGAACTTCTCGGATATCAGCAACTCGAGCGGATTAGGCGGGATGCTGCCCGCAGTCAGCACTTCCAGCGTGGTACCTTCAACCTTATAGACACAGTTCTCCAGCTTTTCCATACCCAGCGCCAGCATCGACAATCCGGGATGCGTGTTATCCAGACCAAGCACTTTGGCGATCGATGGACGGCGCATATCGGCGTCTATCAGTAACACGCGTTTGGTCTGCGCATGCGCAAGCGCCAGATTGATCGCCACAGTTGACTTCCCTTCCCCGGGCACCGAAGAAGTAACCACCAGGGTTTTTTTAGGGTGATCGATACCGGACAACAGAATTCCGGTTCGTATCGTCTTGACCGATTCGGCAAACAGCGACTTGGGCGCATCGCGATAATGCATGCCTGCAACCTGACCCTTCGACAGCTCGATTAACGGCATCGCCGCCAGCAGCGGCAAACCCAGTTTGCTCTCTGCATCCTCTGAAGAGCGGACACTGGTATCCAGACGTTCCAGCAGAAAAGCTACTGCTACACCCAACAGCAGACTCAATACAAATGCAGAGCCTATCACAATTTTCTTCTTGGGCCTGACCGGTGTATCGCTGACTATAGCGGGATCCACAACTCGGGCCACCACGGTCTGCATATCGCTTACGGCTGCTGCCCCCTTCAACTGCCCCATGAACATGTCATAGAGCTCGCGGTTTGTCTTAACATCGCGCTCCAGAGCCGTCAGTTCAAATTCCTTGCGATTGGAACCCTGAATAGACTGCTTGGCTTCAGCCACTGCCCCGGCAAGCACGCTTTCATTCGCACGAGCCGTTTCATATTCGCGTTCGAAACCGTTTACCACATCGGCCACCTGCATGCGCAGATTTTCCCTGGCTTGCTTCAATTCAGCCTGGGCCTGCAACAATTTTGGGTGTTGAGGCCCATAGCGATTCGACAGCTCGGATACCTTGCGCTCATGCTCGGAAACCGCCCCCATCAGACTTGCAACCAGCGGATTACGCTGAACAATCGGAAGCGCTATTTCATTCCCCTTTGCACGCCTGACCTGTTCAAGATTGGTTTGCGCCTGCGCCCGCGCCAGACGGGCTGCAGTCAGATTTCCCAGCGCCGCCCCGAGCTGGCTGGTTGCCCCTCCCAATTCCAGCCCTTTGGTGTCGATGATGTTGTGCTGCTCACGGTAACTCTGCAAATCGCGCTCGGACTTATCCAGATTATCCTTCAACGCAACCAGACGTACGTTCATCCAGCTCGTCGCCTTCTGGTTCATTTTAAATTTCGCCTCAAGATCAAGGTCGATATAGGTGTCGGCAACCGAATTGGCAATAGTTGCAGCCATCTCCCGATCTGTAGACATGACAGATATCTTTATCATCTGACTCGTTCTGGATGGCTCTATGGCAACCATCTCGGCGAGTGTCCGGGCCACAGCTTCTCTCACCTTATGCTCATCAGAAACCAATGATTTAGACATGGTCATCCCCAAACCAGACATTAACCCGCTCAAAAAAGAAGGTTGGGCAGGAGCATTAAATAAGGGATTAGTTGTCAGTTTGAGGCGGTCAACCACCGCTTCCATCAGCGCTCGCGATTTGAGCATTTCTACCTGAGTCTGGTAGTACCCGCTCTGATCCGGTCCCGCACTGCCATAGACAGCATCCATGGACGCCAGTTTCGACTTATTCTGCTCCACTAACACTGTCACAGAAGAGCTGTAAACCGGTGTCATCATAAATACAATAACCGTCACAAGCAGGGTGACGAACAGGGCAAGACCAAATATCCCCAACATCCGGCGCTGAATAATGCGCCAGTAGCTCATCAGATCCAGCGTTTCCGCCACCTCCCCGCCCTCTGAAACCTCCATCGCATTGTCGAATTTTTGCATCAAAAAAAGCTTTCTTCAACAGTAATCGTATCCCCCGGAAAGACGGGACCATCCATACTGATTTTTGTTTGTTTATGTTCTGAATCGGTATCGCGCATCACGAAAATTTTACCCTCGGAAGCACGCTCCTTTAAGCCGCCCGCAAGCGCCACGGCCTTGCGCACCGACATACCGGGCTGATAAGGATACGCACCGGCACTGTTGACCTGACCATTGACGAAAAACGGACGGTATGCCTCGATGCTGACTGATACGCGAGGATTAATAAGGTACCCGCCACGCAACCCGTCAGCAACTTTGTTTTCCAATTCAACGAGAGACACACCTAATGCCCTGACCTCGCCAAATGGAAAGGTGATCAGACCGGAGTCAGGCAACCGGTAATTATGTCGGGATAAATCATCCTCGCCGTAAACCGAGATATTGATCACATCCCCCGCGCCCAACCGATATCCCTTGTTCTCGCTTTCAGCAGATGCTGTATTACCGGATAAGTCAGTAGCATGGCTCGCAGATACCCACACCATCAGGCCAAACAAAAAAAATTGCAGCCAGCGTCGCAGACTCGGCATACGGGTACCATCAGTTACAGCAGACAAATCCATCCCCCAGCAAGAGCCAATAAACAAAAACTACAGGGTACCATCCAGAACAATCATCGCAATTGACTGAGTGTAATTGAGACCAGCTATGTTCGAATTACGTTTCCAATTCTGAAAGTCAACGCCTGCATTCAACCAGCGATTGACAGCGTAGGACAACTTGGCCTCGTAAGTCTGGCGTTTATTGACCGTGTTTACACCCTGAAAAGTGTCATTACCATCATCGTACGACAACATTGACGTAATGTAACTCGACCATCCATGCGTCCAATTAACGATGGAATCCCGGCTGATCACGGAACTGCCCATTGTGTAGCCTTCAGCAGTTGCTTGAGTAAGCGCAAAATTCACAACCGAATAAGTCCGCGGCGACCAGGTCACAGCAGCATTCCAGGCCGGACTCGTAACAGTTGCAAATGTGCCTGAATTAAAAGATTTAGTTACCGAACCATACCTGATGTTGCCGCTGGTTTTTGCAGTCGCATCCCACTTCACACCAACCATATACTGCTGCTCTTTGCTGTCATATATTTTCGCCGCGGCATTCTGGTAACTATAATTGGTAGTTCCTGCCTGAAGTATCATCTGCGTTGCCGGCGCAACCTTGTAAAAGAAGCTACCTGTCACTGGAGTCGCATCATAGTTATACAACGCAGTATTGCCAAGATTATTGGCAAGGGCATTATTTGTGTCATAACGCTTGGAAATCTGTCCTGCGGCCAATTCAAACTGACCTTGTGCGCCGTCCGCACCATAATGAACCTTACCCTTCACCCCGGTGGTATGCCAAAGTTCTTTGCTCAAGTTTGCTGTTGGCAGTGCGTTACGGGCATTATGTCCAATGTTATAGTCAAAATTAACCAGAGAATTGACGCGCGCAGTCCAGTCGTTTTGAGCTGCCAGGCCGTAATTCTGATCATTGTAGTTATCCTGACTACTGCTTGTATAATTAGCATAAGCGCCGGAATAGGTAGCGCTGTAAACCTGCCCGTTGGTTGGCATGTCAATTAACAGACTTGGTCTCAATATGCTAAAACTGGAACTGGTCTTGGGGACAGCACCACTGGATAATCCCACGTTATCATTTGTACCGATCGACAGGCCCAACGCTGGCTTGATTTCAAATCCACCCGCGTTAATTACACCGGGGGCACTGTTTTGGCCAGTGTTACTATTTTGCTTATCGGCCGTTTGCATATCTGCGGCAGTCGCAACGCCTGCCAGCAATGCACACATAACGGCTACCGAAATACCTGAAAGTTTGTGTGACATGATTCCCCCCGGAATAATTATATGTAATCTGATTGTACCTGAAAAATTCAGCGTTTCAACATTGTTTGCAAATACGGCAAACTTAACAAGATCAAAATCAGCATCGCATTCGCCGGATTCTGAAAATTAAAATCCACGGCCCCATGGATCAACAGCGAAACACTCCCCATCAAACTGGCAAAAGTCATGCCGATGGTCAACTGGTCATGACTACGTACCAGCAGTTTTAAAGACTGGAAGACACTGTGCATAACCATCAATGCCAGCAACAAAAATCCCGCCAAGCCGGCCTCGCTTGCAAACTCAACATAATCGTTATGCGGATGATCAAAGTAACCCCGTACAGACTCAGGCTGATAATGCGGGAAGGCCAGATGAAATGTACCACCTCCTGTGCCCAACCATGGAAAGTTGCGGTTAATCTGCAAGGAAGGCATAACTGCCTCACCTCTTTCCTCAACTGACTGCTCGGTATGATACGTCGGTAACGGCTGGGCATTACCACTCAAACGAATATCTTTTGCCTGAGCTTCGCGTAACCTTGCGTCTGTCGACTGCGTTTGCAAATTAGTATTCTCAATGCGCTGAACTACTTTTTCCACGCCAACCATGCCACCGATAACAACCACATCCAGCACAATCAAACTGGCGATAAACACGACCGTTGTCCGCGCTGCGTGTTTGGAAAACATCACAGCAAAAACACCCACGATCAGCAAACTGGCAAAAAATGCAGAATTTCCGCCCCTCGAACGACTGGCCACCAGCCCGACCACCATAATAATCAAAGCCAGCCTCAGCATCGCCTTGCCGCTTAACAACACTGCAAGCCAGCCATGCAGCCGTTGCCGCCAGTTTACCGATGTACGCCCATCCAGTTTGGCGATCATCAGTCCGATACCCACCGCCAGAGTCAACTCAAGATAGCCGGCATATTGATTGGGTGACACGAATGTACCGTGCGCGCGTGCAGACTCCATTGTTACAAAAAACAATTGAAAATTCACACCGCTTGCCATCATAACAACGCCGAGCAAGGCCTGCAGTAGCCCGGAGAACACGATGACCGCGGCCAGCCATTCCATACGTCGACGCGAATTGACCAGCGTCACCACCAGCCAGAACGCGGCGGACAGGATGCATGCCTTTGCCAGATACAATCGGGTCGAATAGGGATCTATCGAGATACTCCCGCCGCCTTGTTGATCGAAGACTGCGCGCCGCCCCATCACATCCATCCATGAGTCCGGCAGCGGAACGAGCTGCACTGCCAACAGCAGCATCCACAGCCCGAGCAATAGCAACGGAACCTTTGCGCTTCGCCACACCGAATCAGCAGCATGCCCGCCCGGCCGCCAGATACTCCACAGCAACAGGCAACCCGTCAACACCCCAAGCAATGCCAGCGCCCAGGGGCGATTACTTGCCAAGGGAAGCGGCGTGTAAACAATCAGCGCCATCAACGCCCAGAACTGTGCATGACCACGTTCAGAAACATGCAGACTGACAGATTTCATTTGAAGCTTACATCTGTACTGAAGACTGCCTGGCTGGCTTCCTCGGCTCTTTTCAAGTTAATTTCTTTCACTTTGATCTGCTGAAGCGGCAACCTGCAATACATCGTCCGTTCTGACCCGAGTATAGCGACGATTGCGCTTGCCCAGCCAGCGCGGCACTCTTAACCGCAAGAATCCCATCCTGTAAACACGACGCCTGTCACGCATTGCTTCCGCACCGGGAACGCAAACGGTTTCGCGAGTAACCGCCCGATACTTGCGCCTGTCACGTTTCACCATCCAGCGAGGCGTCTTAAATTGCACAATGCGCCAGTATAGCCACACATAAAACACAATGAACAACAGTGTTGAAACGATCAGACCGATGTGATTATTCCAGAATACAACTGCCAGCAAGGCCGTTGCAAATTTAGCCCGCCAGAAATACGGTGCAGTCATCGAGTTGCAATGCACTTTATGACGCGGGTCGCTTGAGGCCCACTGTATATGGTTCAATCGCCTGTAAATCAGGGTATGAAGATGCAGCCCATCGGGTTGCCATGGGGACTTGCCTTGCAGAAATTTTCTGCGATAAATGGAAAACATCGTTTCACAAACGGGGTGAACCAGCAACAAGGCGGCAAACCAGGGGGAGACAGATGGATGACGCGCCACAATCAGCACGGCCAGTTCGGCCAGCCAGAACCCAACCAGATAGGAGCCGCCATCACCCAGGAAAATTTTCCCGTGAGGATAGTTCCATAACAGAAAACCCAGCAGCGCACCCAGCATTGCCAGCGAAGCATTCAACAAAAACACATCGTTCAACTGAAAGGATACAAAGGCGATGGCAAGCAACATAAAGCCGGAGAATCCGCTGACGATCCCGTTGAATCCGTCGATGATATTCACCGCATTGACCACCCCGCCGACGGCAAAAAGTGTAAATAAGACTGCAACAACCGGCCATTGCAGCAGCCAGTCCAGCATAAAAAAATTCAGATGACTGACTACTGCGCCGAGCAGCCACACCCCGATTCCGGCAGATACCATCGATAAAACCAGCCGTTTTGAAACACTCACCCGCTTGGTCAGATCCTCAACCAGCCCGCCTAGGAATGCGGGAATCGCCGCAAGCAGCAAATAACCGAACTGAGTTATTGCGTCGACATCCTGATTGCGCACCCTGACATACAGATAGGCCGTGAATAAACCGAGCACAACCGCCAACCCGCCGATGCGCGGCGTTGGCTGCGAGTGGAATTTTTGCGGGCCTGCGTCGCTGTGGTCGCTGGACAGATGCGCATGCAGGCTGTTGAAGCGCACCAGCAGATAGCACGCACTAAAAGCCACTGACATACCGAATAGAAGGATCAACATCTGCTCAACTCCAGCGAATTTAGTTTCGTTCGGATTAATAACAAACTCATGATAAACCAAAATAATCCATTAGGCCGTCATTCCGGCGAAAGCCGGAATCCAGTCATAAAAAATACTCTGCGTAGCAGGCAAAACCATGATGTTGTCCCACTGATAAAACAACTAAGTATTGACTAAGCACGATCAAACATGTGCAAAGTCACAACTTATTGCGTGGGAAATTGTTAATCATCTGGATACCGGCCTTCGCCGGTATGACGCAATTTTGTGCTAATGAACTATCTGGGATAAACTCTTAACTACCTGCAAATATCGAGCAATAACGATCTTCTCGTCGAATTCCAGCTCCATTTTTCTTCTCCCTGCCTGACCCATTCTTGCCCGATCAGGGCCGCTCATTTCCATCATCTGTAACAGTTTGTCCGCCAGATCACTTGCATCTGCCACACGACAAAGCAGGCCATTCATCCCGTCCTCAACCGCATCACGACAACCCACTGCATCGGTCGTAACGATCGGTCGCCCCATGGCTGCGGCCTCCAATAACGAGCGGGGCACGCCTTCGCGATAGGACGGCAACACCACACAATCTGCAGCAGTCAGATACGGCTTCACATCATCTGCCACGCCAAGATACTCTACCACACCCTCATTAACCCACTCATTCATCTGCGCACTGGATATGGCTGTGTGATTTTGAACATCCAAAAAGCCTAGCAGTTGAAATTTTGCTGACGGATATTTCAGATGAACCAACCGAGCCGCCTCGATATACTCGCCCACCCCTTTGTCCCACAATAAGCGTGCAACCAACAGAAAACGAAAGGGACGATTTACCGACAGCGACATCGGCTCATGACAAAATGTGTCGAGATTTATCCCCGACCCCGGCAAGCGGCTCGCTTTTTCCCCTGCAACCAAACCTTGCTCAATAAACAAAAGTTTATCTTCATCATTTTGGAAAAACACATGGTGTGATCGCGACAGCGCCGTCTTGTAAAGACGGCGTACCAATCGAGTCAGCCAGTTATCTCGAATAAATGCAGTTCCCAGCCCTGCAATATTATTCACCACCGGAATACCTAGTAAATGAGCTGCCAAGGAGCCATATACGTTGGGTTTAATCGTGTACCCCAAATACACATCCGGGCGCTCACGTCTCAGCAATTTCAAAAATCGCAGAAAAAGCAGCAAATCACGCCCCGGATGAGTCCCCTTGTTATCCATAGGCAATGCAACGAACCTGCAACCCAGTTCAGCGAGGCGCGGCGCATAGTCATCGCAGGGTGCAACTGCTACCACCTCATACCCATGAGCCACCAGTGCACGTATCAACCCGGCACGAAAATTGACCAGATTCCAGGCGGTATTGAGGACGATCATGATTTTCATAAACTCACCACAAGCAGTTCGCCCATTTGTTGTTAGCCGTCAATTCGACGATAAAAAGCACTAAGGAGATGCTGATTTATTCTTCTTCCCCGCAAAAGCGGGGAACCAGCGCTTTGTGTGACTGGCTGGCCGTTCCTCGAAACATCGGCCTTTGGCCTCGTTTTCCCGCCGCAGCCTGTCCCCGAATAAATTAATCGGGGACGGGAACGACAAAACAAAATAAATCAGCATCTCCCTAAGACAATTCATACTTTGCAAATCCTGGATGGCTTCGTCGTATAACTCCTCGCCATGACAATTTTTCCCGTCATTGCGAGGAGGCGCAGCCGACGTGGCAATCCAGGTTTTGCACCAGACTGGATTGCCACAGGCTTCAGGCTTCGCAACGACAGACCTACATCACACAATACTGCTATATAAATCTCGCCACTCCGGATTAATTGACTCAATCAGATGCAATTTCTTCGCCCGTGATCCGGCTTTGAGCTGCTTTTCCCGCGTAATGGCCGCTTCCATCGTATCGAATATTTCGAAGTAGACCAACATGTGAACACCATAACATCGAGTAAAGCCCTCCACTATGTCGTTTTTATGCTCCCACACCCGCTTAACCAAATTGGAAGTCACCCCGACATACAGCGTGCCATTGCGCTTACTGGCCAGAATATAAACGGCTGGCTGCTTTTTCATCAAGGGTGCTCCATCAACACAAACAGAAAAACTGATTCAACATCCTCGTCATTGCGAGACCCGAAGGGTCGTGGCAATCCAGTCATATCCGAAACCTGGATTGCTTCGTCGCAAAACTCCTCGCAATGACAATTTCCCCATCATTGCGAGTTGCACATGCAACGCAGCAATCCAACAGCTTACTTCATTCAACCATATGGATCGCCACGGCCCTCTGGGCCTCGCGATGACGTTGGCAGGTGTGTCATTGCGAGGCGGCACAGCCGACGTGGCAATCCAGAAAGCTTGTCATTGCGAAGCCTTAAAGGCTGTGGCAATCCAGTCATATCCAAAACTTGGATGCTTCCCGCCACACTACGTTCGCGGTCGCAAGGACATACTTCTCATTGTTCTTCCAGCCATGCCTGAAACATCAATACGCACCACAACCGTGCCATCCAGTTTCGCTTGCCACTCAAATGCTCAGCCCAAATTTGCCGGATCGGTGCCGGATAAAAATATCCCTCACGCTGCAAACGCGCCTCGTCCAGTAAGCTTTCCGCCCAGTTACGCAACGGGCCGCGCAGCCAGTCATGCAGAGGGACAGCAAAGCCCATCTTGGGACGATCGATCAGCTCACGCGGCACATAACGATAAAGCACCTGACGCAACGGCCATTTAGACTGCCCCTCTCGCAGCTTGTACTCCAGCGGCAAACTCCATGCGAAAGCCACGACCCGATGATCGAGGAATGGCACCCGCCCTTCCAGCGACACCCCCATCCCGGCACGATCAAGCTTTACCAGAATATCATCGGGTAAATAGCTGATCGAATCCAGCAGCATCATTTGCTGAACTTCGTTAAAACCATTCAGGTCCGGCCGCAAGCCAGTCAAGCGGGTTGACGGCTCATGCCCACCTTTCACCCAGTCGGCCGGATGATCAAGGTGCGACACCATACCCAGATACAACTGATCTACGCTGCGACTGGACAGCACAGCCGCCCCCTTGTGCAATTTGTCACCCAGCATACTCCATCGGCTCGCACCGGGAATCAGATGCGCCAGATTATCCCATGCATCAGGCGACAAAGTCGTGATCGCTTTTGCAGCCAGGGAACGCAGTGGAGCGGGTACAGAAGACAGTTTTTTCCACATGCGTTGAGTCAGCAAATATCGGTTGTAACCGCAAAACAACTCATCTCCCGCATCGCCCGACAGCGACACCGTCACATGTTGTCTGGCCAGCTGACTTACCAAAAAAGTAGGTATCTGCGATGAATCGGCGAACGGTTCACAATATAGCGCGGGTAAACACGGTATGACATCCATCGCCTGGCCAGGCGTCACATACAGCTCGGTATGTTCAGTTCCCAGATGCTTTGCTACCGCCCTGGCATGAATTGCCTCGTTATAGCCCTGTTCGTTAAAACCAATCGTGAACGTTTTGACAGGGTGCGAGGATTGGGATTGCATCAAGGCCACCACCGTGCTGGAGTCAATGCCGCCGGATAAAAACGCACCCAAAGGCACATCCGCCATCATCTGCTGACGTACCGCATCTCTGGCCAACATATCTAGTGCGTCTACAGCCTCATCTGCCGTGCCGAAAAATGGCTGAGCCACACCCGCTCGCGCCACATCAACCATGTCCCAATACTTCCATATCCGGGGTTCAGGCTGCGCCAATGATACAGACAACAGACAACCGGGCTCCAGCTTGGCGATTCCCTGGTAAATGGAATATGGGGCGGGAATATAGTTGTGCCGCAGCAATAAACACAATGCACCCCGATCAATCTCTGCCGAAAAAGCAGGATGCGCCTTGATGGCCTTGAGTTCCGAGCCAAACAAAAACACCCGCTGTTCGCCATTCCCTTGCCAACCGTAATACAACGGCTTCTCGCCCATACGGTCACGTGCCAGAGTCAGCGTATTTGCTTCACGATCCCACAAGGCAATCGCGAACATGCCGATCGACTTCTTTAGTGTCGCTTCCAGACCCCATGCTTCAATTCCCGCCAGTAACGTTTCTGTATCCGAATGCCCGCGCCACGCAACTGGATCGCCACGGCCGTTTTGGCCTCGCGAAGACACATCTGCTTTGTCATTGCGAGTGAATCGCGGCAATCCACTCAAATCATCATTTCGAGACGGCAAAGCAGACGTATCAATCCTGGCAGTCTCGTCATTGCGAGGAGCGTCACGACGCGGCAATCCAGTTTTTTCCAGCTCTCGTCTCAAATCCAGATGGTTGTAAATCTCCCCGTTGAACGCAATCACATACCGGCCGCTTGCCGACGCCATCGGCTGATGGCCCGCAGGTGACAGATCTACAATCGCCAAACGTCGATGCCCGAGACCAATTCGCTGCCCGGTGTCGCTCCAATACCCGTCATCATCCGGCCCACGCAGGACAAGCTGATCCGCCATGCTTCGCAACACGGCATCATCTCCCGACGCACCAGCTACGCCCCCCAGAAAGCCAACCAAACCACACATCAGAAAGCCCCTTTATGACAAAGACAACCCTTGCGGACATGGGCGCAGAACTTTTCGTTAGACAGCCTCGACTCGCAAACCCATATAAGCAGCAGCATCAAGCTGGCGTTTATCGGCTGAGATAAAAACATCAACTTTCAACGCAATAACACTACCAATATGTATTGCGTCAATACCGCGCAAAATGTTCTTTTCCAGACTTGAAATCGCCTGCGCCAATACAGTGGGTGACAGGTCACAAATCGCAGCATCTTCAATGTCAGCCAGCAGCGAATACTTCAGTTGCCTGTATTGCGTTTCGGTGATCTTGCCTTCACGTTGCAATCGGCAAAAAGCCGAAATAAGCTCAGGAAGTGCGATGCCAGACAAGGCTATTTCTGTCGCTTCGTCACACCATTGCAAAACGGCGTCGGTTCCATCTTCGCTGACATAACGTTTAGCAAACGCAGAGGTGTCAAAAAAACACGCATCCTGTTTACTCTATCAAAATCCGGCTTCGCGTTCTTCGAGGATCATGCTACAGACAGAAATACTATCCAACACCAGGGGTTGCGCCTTGCGCCGTTTCCATGATGGCAGATTGGCAGGTATAGGGACGATGTCGGCGATGTGCTTGCCATTTCGCAACACACGCACGGATTCACCCGATGCAACGATGTCGAAATATTGCTTAGCGTGGTTGCGCACTTCGGTAAATGTGGCTTGTTTCATGGCAAACTCCAAATGTACAGAATAATGTAAGTATAGATGCACATTTATACCTATACCAGCATGACACGTCATTGCGAAGCCCGCAGGGCTGTGGCAATCCAGTCTTTCCATCTCACAATCAGCCATTAGAAAAAATTCACCGAGTTGAAATCTGGGAACATGATATCTACGTCAAACCACATCGTTCGCACTAATTGAGTCTCTCTGATGGAATGCACCCTAGAAGACTCTAGCCGCTACGTGTCTGCTTGTCTGTCATTGCGAGTTGCACCAGTTGCGTTGCAATCCAGTTAAAAACACCTTCCTTCCACTGGATTGCTTCGTCGTGACACTCCTCGCAATGACAACGTGGCAATCTTACCCCCACACTGCCCATTCAACGAAGTCCTGCCAGTTGAAATCAGGAAACAAGATGTAGGGCGGATAGAGCTGGCCTTTACGTGAGTACATCCCGCGTATTGCCCACCAGGAATCTTTTAAATAGACAGGCATGGCATCAAACTCAGCCGCTCGTTTCCAGACATCATCGGCATTCACCACCTGGCCATCGCGCGTCAGCGCAATCCACTCCGTATTTGAATCAACCAACATCCAACCTTTGCTGGTTTTAACCTCCGTTATCGCATGTGAGGCCTGCCCATAATGGAACAGCGCGCCCAAAAATCCGCGATCACCACGATACAACAGATAAACATGCCGCGCAGGAAGGCCAATAAAATCAAACGCCTTGTCCAGCGTCCGGCTACGATCAAAGCACAAGCCTTCATGTTTTTTCATTAAATCCGAAGGCTCGCGAGGCTCGAAATCAGGTATTCCTGCACCAACCGGGGCTTTGGCGAATACACGATGCTGGATTATCTTAATGGCATTAATCTCCTCAGCGAACGTTTTTGGATGCTGCAACAAGGTAAGATTCAAATCGTCTTTGAACACAACCGCATCAGCCTTTTCGAGATTTGTCGGCACATTGGTATAAAGGGCCAGCGCAGCAAACAGACACAGCAATATCACTGTTGACGCCGACCGAATATTGA
>DFWZ01000057.1 GCA_002381565.1 Gallionella sp. UBA4121 | reverse complement strand
AAGGTGGTAAATGTTGGAATAAATAAACCCTGCTAGATGGGCAGGAATTTGATGCCCGTCCGCCGCACCAGCTCTTCATAACTGATCGGGCGGCCGACTCGCGCTTCATTTGTGTTATCCAGCCAGTGCGCCCAGGCTTTATTCGTGGATGGATCATAGACCAGCTTGAACAGGTGCTGCGGCACCCAAACATGGTCAGGCCCGATAGTGGGTGGCGTGCCGTCAAACACGGGGCCGGTGATCACGAAAACATCACCGGCTGCACGCATCACATAACGGCGCGTTGCCTTTTCGATGCTGGCCCAGGTTTTACGGTTATTGATCGCATACTGAGGCACCATGTTCGCCAGCGAAAAACTCTGCGCCATCGCATCGATGCCTGCCATATCACCGGCTGGTGCCATGTGGCCGCGATCAAACCCTGAGCCGCGATAGTCGCTAAGCTCGGCGCGCTCGGACTTGGGCAGTCTTGCATCTGCATAAAATTTATTCGTTCTCTGATTATTTTTCGCTTCCTGCAACAGTCCTCTGTTTAGCCGTTCGGCGACATAGATCGGCGTGTGACTGATCCCTGAGTGCAGCACTGCAAACGCGCTGAAACAAAGGGCGCGCGGACGCAGGGTTTCCTGGTGCTGGATGACAGGAGGGTTGCCATGGATAAACTCGTCGCGGCACTGATCAAAATCACCGGCGAATGCCGTGCCGAATGAAATGGCAACGGCGACTAAGCCTAACCCTATTTTTCTAATCATCATCGTGCAACCAACTATCCTTTGTTTTCCCGCTTTAGCTGCTGTGCATCAGATTGAGCTGTTTGGCGATGATGTCGTGATTGAGCCAAAGCACAGGTCCTGCCGGACTGGAGGTCTCGTGGAACATCAATGGTCCGGTGCCTTCGAGCACCAGCGCGCTCAGGTGACCTACAACCAGCTCTTTGCGATCCTTGTGCATCTGGATGATTTCATCGGATGTGCCTATCATCAAGTCTGCTAGGGCTTCCGAGTTGTCCATCGGCCAGGCCGCGAAATTCCGGAACACGCTCATCACGGAGCTGGTGTTGTAGGCTTCGATTTTCTGCAACAGCGCTTCGAGCGTAATGCCTTCCTGTAATAACGATCGACAGGTTTGCCACTGTGCTTCTGCCCACGCGCCGCCATTCTCTTGCCTGAGCGCTTTGAGCAGCGGGAACAGGGAGAGTTCAACGCCTGCGAAAATGTCGGATGAGTTGGTGCGTATCTCAGGGCAGTTGTAGACGGTGGCTTTGATGCCCGTGGCCCAGGCGGCTTCGGCCACATTTTCCAGGCGCATCTTGGCTCGGCCCTGCGTGTAGTTGCTGTAGGTCTGCCACTGGTATTTGCCGTCAATCAGAATCTCGGTGCCGTGGTAGCCGTAGGCGGTGTAGCGCACCTGACCTCCGGACTTTTCCAGTCTGGCGCGAATATGGGCGCTGCCGTCTATCAGGTACTGGAAGGTGTTGGCCGTGACCTCGTCGAAGTTCATCAGAATTAATTTGCCAAGATCGCTGTCTAGTAGGGCGCGGGACGACATGAAGCGCTCGCCGCGCCCCTTGTAGATGCGGTTGGCGATCGCCAGGAACACTTTGACCTTAGGGATACCACCCGCCATGGTATGCGCGAAGAAGGCGTTGCTGCCATCCGGTATCATGCCGTCGAGTTCCGCCATCACGCGAGCGACTGAGCTCTTGAACCGCGCAACCCCGACTTCGCGGCATTTCTCGATATATTGCCAATCCAGCCGGTCATCCTGCCAGCTTTTCAGCGTCATGTCGGCCAGCAGATCGGTCGGCGTGGGCTCCCCTGCGGGTGCATCCAGATCGAATCCCGCCATCAGCGGCACGTTGATGATACGCCCGCCCAGATTGGACTCGGCAACAGCCAGTTCTTCATCATTCAATGGACGCAGGGCGTTGTTTTCATCGCGGCGACCCACGGTAATGCCGATGATGGTCATGCCAGCCTTCTTCGCCTCGTTGATCAGGCCGTTGGCGTAGCCCCGGCCGAACAGTTCGCCGAACAGCACGAAGACATCGCCTTTGCGAAAAATGTTGCTCTGTGGAATGTCTCTCAGCGAAACAGGTGAATTCATAGTTGTGACTCCGATATACAATTCTAAAAAAGAGGTGAGAGTTAAACCGTGCCGCCTACTGTCAGGCCATCAATTCTGACCGTCGGTTGGCCGACCCCGACCGGCACGCTCTGGCCTTCCTTGCCGCAGGTGCCGACACCCGGGTCGAGCGCCATGTCGTTGCCTATCATCGAGATTCGGGTCAGCACGTCAGGGCCGTTGCCGATCAGCGTCGCACCTTTCACCGGATAGGTGATCTTGCCGTCTTCGATCATGTAGGCTTCGGCGGTTGAAAACACGAATTTGCCGCTGGTGATATCCACCTGACCGCCGGCGAAATTGACCGCGTATAAACCATGCTTTACCGAGGCAATGATCTCCGCAGGATCCTTGTCGCCGCCCAGCATATAGGTGTTGGTCATGCGCGGCATCGGGATGTGTGCGTAGGATTCGCGCCGGGCATTGCCGGTCACAGGCACGCCCATCAGGCGCGCGTTGAGCGTGTCCTGCAAATAGCCTCTGAGGATGCCGTTCTCAATCAGCGTGGTGCACTGAGTGGGATTGCCCTCGTCGTCCATCTGCATCGAACCGCGCCGGTCGGCCAGCGTGCCGTCATCCACCACGGTCACGCCAGCAGAGGCTACGCGTTCGCCGACGCGGCCTGCGAAGGCCGAACTGCCCTTGCGGTTGAAGTCGCCTTCCAGTCCGTGACCGATCGCTTCATGCAGCAGAATTCCCGGCCAGCCGTTGCCCAGCACCACGGTCATGTTGCCGGCAGGCGCAGGTTTTGCATCCAGATTGACCACGGCCTGATGCACCGCCAGGGCTGCATAGTGGCGCAGCATCGCATCGTCGAAATACCCGTAATTGAAGCGTCCGCCACCCCCCGCCGACCCCTGTTCCCTCTTGCCGTTGCTCTCGATTATCACGGTTATCGACAAGCGCACCAATGGCCTGATGTCCGCATTCATCAGGCCGTCGCTGCGCGCCACCATCACCACTTCGTATTCACCAGCCAGTCCCGCCATGACCTGCACGACGCGCGGATCGAGTGCGCGCGCATAGCCCTCGATGCGCTCCAGCATGGCGACCTTGTCGGCATCTTTCATGCTTGCGATCGGGTCATTCGGCAGATAGATGTCGCGTCGCGAGCCTTTGTGGAGCATCGGCACGGTCTGTACGCCGCCGGAACTTGCGATAGCGCGCGTGGCGTTGGCCGCGCTTTGCAGCGCATTCAGGCTGATATCGTCGGAATAGGCAAATGCGGTTTTTTCGCCGCTCACCGCCCGCACACCGACCCCCTGATCGATGTTGAAACTGCCGGATTTGACGATGCCTTCTTCTAAAGACCAGCTCTCGGCGCGGCTGTACTGAAAATACAGGTCGGCGTAATCGAGGCGATGCGCCAGCATGCTGTTGAACACCTGCTCGATCTGGAGCGTTTCGATCAGGTAGGGCGCAAGCAGAATTTTCTGTGCGGTGGCGAACAGCGTGTCAGGGGAGGCAGATGGGGTCATATTTAGCCGTTAGACGTGAGTCGTTAGTTATTAGTTAAATCAAAATCAGTCGTTAGACGTAAGTTGTTGAAAGGCAGATGTTAGTCGTTCGTTGCTTTTGTCGCTGTGCAGTTTCAACTAACGACTAGCGTCTAATGACTAGCAACTGATTTTTCGATGTTCCAGCGCAGGCAGGCCTGCGCGCAGACTCGCCTGATAGGACGGATTTATTTCTGCGATCACCACGCCCGAGCCGCGTGGCAGCCTGTCCAATACGCGCCCCCAGGGGCCGATGATCATGCTGTTGCCGTGCGTTTCGCGTCCGTTGACATGATAACCGCCCTGGGCGGAAGCGATCACATAGGCCAGGTTTTCAATCGCGCGTGCGCGCACCAGTATTTCCCAGTGCATCTTGCCGGTGGTCTCGGTGAATGCGGCGGGCAGCACGATGATATCCACATTTTTCATTGCCCGGAATAATTCCGGAAAGCGCAGGTCGTAGCAGATGGCAAGACCGATGCGCCCGAACGGGCTGTCCAGCACCACGACCTGGTTGCCCGGTTCTATGGTTTTGGCTTCATCATAACTTTCATTGCCCATGGATAAATTGAACAGGTGTATCTTGTCGTATCGTGCAACTTGCACGCCCTGATCGTCGAAAACCAGGCAACTGTTGAGCACCTTGTCCGGCACGCTGGCGGCCAGCGGGATCGAACCCCCGACCAGCCACACCTTGTACTGGCGCGCAGTTTCGCTCAAAAACGCCTGAATAGGGCCGGTGCCGGGCTTCTCGCTCACTGCAAGTTTGTCCTGCTCTGTCATGCCCATGATCGCGAAAAATTCCGGCAATACCACCAGTTTTGCACCCTGTTCCGCAGCCTGGGCAATCAGGCGGCGTGCCTCGCTCAGGTTGCCTGAGACATTCGGGCCGGAGGCCATCTGAATGGCGGCCGCCTTGAATGTATTGGCCTGAGAGGTGTTGATGGTTTGCGTGGCGGCTGACATAGTGTGTTCCTGATTGCGTTATTTTTTCGTTGTGTCCGAAGCTTTTGGCGCAGGCAGCAGCTTGACCGGCGTCTCGCCAACCTTGACTACGTTCGGGTCGGCCCATGTTCCGCTGACATTGTATTCAAAAGACATCAGTTTATCGAGCGGATTGCCCAATACCTTGCTGACAATCAGTGCACCCAGGCCTACCACCGGCCCGGCTGCAAACGCGCTCAGCATGGATACGCTGGAACCTAACGTCGGTAAAATGACCACATGCATGTTTTGCGTCTCATCGTTCAGATTGACGATGCCCTTCATCGTTACTTTGGCCGAAGATCCGTCTATGTGCAAGTCCTGCGTCTGCATAATCCCGCGTTTGATGGTGGCATTGCCGTTGATGTTGTCGAATTCAAAGCCCGAACTGAACACATCGGTAAAATCCAGCGTGATGCGCTTGGGCAGTGCTTGCAGACTCAGGATGCCAAGCAGTTTTCCAAAGCCCGGATCCATCTTGAGGAACTGGCCCTTGCCGGTATCGAGCTTGAGGGCGCCGTCCAGGGTGGCGTAATTGAATTCATCGGGTTGGCCATCCCAGTTCAGGCTGACGATCAGTTTGCCGCTGCCGTTCTTGACGGTATTGGGGTAGCCGGAACGGGCCAGAATTTTCCCGGCATTGGAAATTTCCAGCAACAGGTTGACCCGGGTCTGCATGCTCGTCTGCTCGCTGCGCCAGAGACCGTCTCCGGTCATATTTCCGTCCGGGTTGGTGATGCGCAGGCGGCGCAGACGCCAGTCATTTCCCTCGGGAAAGCCAACCAATTCGAAGCGACCAATATTTTTGTCCTTGAACAGCAAGTCCTCAATGGTGATTTCCACGGCGGGGAGCTGGCGCGGTTGCGCCACGGCAGCGACAGGTTTGACTGCGGGTGGCTGCGGGTTTGCCGGCTCTTCGCCTGACCAGTACAGGTTGCGCAAATGGGCAGTAACCTTTCCGGCCCCGTTATAGCCCTGCGGTTGCCATACTACTTCACCGTTCAACGGTGTGCTGGACAGCTGCGCGGCAAGGCCGTCGCCGCGTTTTGCGGCGTTGATTTGCAGGTCATTGAAGCTCGTGCCGAAGCCGGTCAGTTTGCCGATGTGCAGGTTTGCACCGGCAATGGGCAAAGACTGTCCGGCACCACCGGCCAGCGCCCCCCAGCCTTGCAGCGACAAAGCGGGCAGATTGCCTGTCAGCCACAAGCCGTTCCTGGACTCAGTCGAAGCTCCTCTTTTCCCCGGGATGCCAATCGCATCCTGCCCGCCAAAATTGACCACCCCGCGCTTGATTGCGCTGACACCATTTTCTTCGACGCTGATCAAACGTGCGCTCAGCAATTTTCCGAGCTGTGCGGTAATCACGTCCTGCCCGGCTGCAATATTTTTCTTTTCGATGTGCAACGGCCAGATTTCATTGGCGCTCTTGGCAAGCGGCGCCGGCAGGCTGGAGCTGATGCCATGCAGGTTGGAGTTCAGTATCAGATGAGCGGTTTTATTGACTACGCTGATGTTTGCATCCCATGCAGTACCGCCATGCAGGTAAGCCAGCAGCGGATTCGTTTCCGTCTTGCGCAACACGTCGAGGTTGGTGCGACCTTGCAGACTGGCGCGTACCGCACCGCCTTCGGCGGTCTGCACGTTTAGCCGAGCCGGTCCGCCCAGTATTTCTGCCGTTACATCGTTGGCCTTCATGCCGGATTCGGTGAACGATAATTCGCCGCGCGTATTGCGCAACCAGGGCACACCGGCACCCAAATCGATATCGCTGTTTTGCACACGCAACGCGCCGGAAACTTTCACGGGTTTGTTCGGCAGCAAGGGTATTTGCGCAGACAGATCCAGGTGCCCGTTGCCGCTGGCGCTGATTCCGTCGGTAAAGCCGTTGATGTAGCCACGCACCGGACTTTGCTGAATGAACAGCAGGAAATTATTATTCGCGGCATCGGCTTCGCCCTTGATTTGCAGCGGCGTATCGGCACGCGACATATCGGGCTGGATGATGGACAAATTGTGTATGCGCGCACCCAGTATGCCGGCGCTGGGCGCATGTACTTCCATCCTGTTGTTGTGTATCAGAAATTCGCCGGACAGGTCTTCAATCTTTGGCCAGTCATGGGCGAATTCCATGGACACACCCCGCGCATGTGCACCGATCTCAAAAGAGGCGTCACGGGTTCCGTTCAGCGGAAAGTCGCTCAGATTGCCCTTGAGGCGGAGGTGGAAATCTTCGGTGTGCCCCGATAACAGTGCGCCATTGAGCCAGTCGTTGTCATTTTTTGAAAGTGCCACCAGCGGTGTGTAGCGGGCGGCACGCCTGATGTCGCCACGTGTCAGATTGACGGTTAAATCCATCACGCCACGCGTGCCCGTTAGCGTGTGAAAACTGCCGTACAGATTGCCTGCCAGGTCATCGTTGGCAACGGCGACGTTATCCGCCCGGATAGTCAGTTCTCCATGTTCACGCTGCCATTTTGCCTGGCCGGTCAGGGTGTTAAACAACAGCGGTTCGCGCATTACACCGGGCGCATCCAGGGTCAGATTGCGCGTATTGATATTAAGGCTGCCACTTGTCTCGCTGCCATCCACCGCCACTGTCAAACCCGAAAATCCGGGCAGGGCGCCAACCTGCTGCATGGCCAGATTCTCGAACTGCCCCTTGATTTTGTAGCCCAGCAGTTTTTCCGGTGCCCCCTGCCATTGCATGTCCAGGTTCGATACTCGGCCACGGGGTGCATAGGCATCTATTTGAGTGCGCATTCCCGCGTCCAGCGGGAAGAAATTCGCCAGACTGACCAGACTTTCCAGTTGCAGCACATTGGCGCGCAGCTCACCGCTGGCGGGATGTGATTTGCCGGCTGGATTTGTACGGAAGTAAAAGTCTGTCGGCTGCAACCTGAGTCCGTTGTGCAGGCGCATGGATAAATGCCGGGTGCTCACTTCCCATCCATCCGCCACGGTTTTCCAGGTGGCGCGTCCGCGCAAATAATGCACGTCCATCTCCGGCACGGTGTCAGTCAGCCGGGTTGCCACGTCGCGCAATGCCAGATC
>DFWZ01000053.1:12381-12623 GCA_002381565.1 Gallionella sp. UBA4121 | reverse complement strand
ATAGGTTACGTCGGTAACTGTACTGTGAGTCGACGTCGGTGCGCCAAGACCGGTGACGGTGGCTGATTCTTGAATACCTGCAAGCCCCCATTTGCCCAGCAAACTGAATTGATCAGCCAGAGGTAATATGGCCACTGCAGCCACAGTCCAGCCGCTGATTTTAGTTGATGCATTGACCGGCCTGGCAAGGTTGCCACCAGAGGCGCTGTAAGTTGCGCTATTTGAACCAATGTAGCCACCTT
>DFWZ01000053.1:0-12141 GCA_002381565.1 Gallionella sp. UBA4121 | reverse complement strand
CCAACATCCAGATTGTATACGGCAGGTTTGCTAAAACTGGATGAAAATCCAGTCCTGCCAATCGCTGCCAGCGTATTGTCGCGTATCGACTTGCCATGATTGGAGATGGTTTGCCCAAGCGCACCCATAACATACCAGCCGTCGTCACCGGAAAATGCGCTAGATGTGCAAGCCAGGCTGGCGACTGCCATTACAGTTAAAATAATATCCTTAATTTTTATTTCCCAGTGATTGAAAGGTCTGAAATAACTATCCAGAAACCTTCGACAGACTATCCGCCCCTACCCGGGCCGGTCAAGCCAAAAAATGCGCCGAACAATTTTTTGGAGTTTAAAGGCGCTCAAAATTCAAAATGTCTTCGGAGTGGCTTGCAGCAGTGTGTTTTTTTTGAGGATACTGCTGCAAGATGCAGTGATTTTGCATGGATAATCATGGCAACGCTGATACTGAACAGACAGAACATGAAGACAAACAGCTTGGTAAATCGGGATGCGCTCACTGGCGTCATTTTTGCACTGCTCGCGGCGGTGGGCTTTTCAGGCAAGGCGATCCTGGTCAAGCTGGCCTATCTCGATGGCGTGGATGCGATCACGCTGCTGGCGCTGCGCATGGCGTTCTCTGTGCTGTTTTTCATCGGCGTAGCCCTGTGGATCAGGCGCCAACACCCAGAGCCATTGAATTTGCATGACCGGCTGCTGGTGCTGGGGCTGGGTTTGATCGGCTACTACCTGTCCAGTCTGCTTGATTTTCTCGGCCTGCAATTCATCTCGGCAGGCTTGGAACGCCTGATTCTGTTCCTTTATCCGACCATGACTGTGATCCTCTCGGCATTGATCTACCGGCGCGCTATCGGCAAAAAAGTAATCGCCGCGATGGCCTTGAGCTATGCAGGAATTGCGCTGGTATTTCTGCATGATGTCGGCGTAAAGCAGGACGGGAGTGTCGTGTTTGGCTCTCTGCTGGTGTTTTTGAGCACACTGTCGTACTCGTCTTATCTGGTGGGTGTGGGGCATGCGGTGAGGCGCATCGGCACGACCCGTTTCACCGCCTACGCGATGATGGTAGCAAGTGCGGCCAGCTTGCTGCAATTTGTCGTTATGCGCCCGATGAGTGCGCTCAATTTGCCAGTTCGTGTGTACGAGTTGTCGATTGCCATGGCGATTTTCTCGACAGTGCTGCCGGTGTTTTTACTGTCCTACGCGATACGCCGCGTCGGTTCAGGCAGTGCATCGCTGATCGGTTCGATCGGGCCTGTCAGCACGATCTATATGGCGTATCTGTTTTTGCATGAGAACGTGTCGATGCTGCAAATCGCAGGTTCGGCGCTGGTGCTGGCGGGTGTGCTCATCGTCAGTTTGACCAGCAAACGGGAGTAACTGATTGATAAGCCTGTTCCCCCGGCGGTTGAGAGCGGGTATGCGAAGACTTTTAACGATAGCAGTTATGGGTGAGGGCTGCTTGCCGACAGTCGTATTTTAAGGAAATATCCAAAACCACCCGTATTTTACTGATAGAAAAATCAGTATTCGCCTATATCGCTACCTTGATTAAAACATGTATCGTCAAAACCTGCCAGAACCGTTGATTGGTCATTCAACTTGATACAGGTACATGACATTTATAGCCTGCTTGGTACGCAACTGATCGAGAGGGGATATGAAGATTTTAGTGAGTGTGGACTTTTCTGAAGCCACAGAAAAGTTTATGAAAACGGTCGAAGATGTCGCCCTTGCACTTTCAGCGAGGCTGTGGCTGCTTCATGTCGCGGAACCTGAACCAGACTTTGTTGGATTCAAAATTGGTCCAAAATATATCCGGGACTTTCGTTCGGAAATGTTTCACAGCGAACATCGCCAGCTCCAGGCATTCGCAGAGCGATTGCGTAAGGCTGGTTTGGAGACAACCGCCCTTCTTGTTCAGGGTGCAACGGTGGAATGCATTCTGAAGGAGGCATCCAAGCTCGATGTGGATATGATTGTTTTAGGTTCTCATGGACGAGGTGCAATACACCGGCTTATGGCAGGCTGTGTGAGCGAGGCGGTTCTTCGTAAATCCGAGTGCCCGGTCTTCGTTGTGCCAACACACGGGCACCACACCTCGCCAGCTGTAGTCTGACTAAATCCCTGAACGCAAAGCTGAGCTTCCTGTAACGAGGGATCGCCACATCTCAGCCGCGATCAGCGATGGAATTAACTGTAATTTACATCGCTAAATGCAACTGAACACGTTAAAAACGTGATTTTTACATCGCAATTTGCAACTACAGTACATCGTTATAGGCAAATGAGTTGTAATAAACATGCCTTTGTGCAACTGGCTTGACAATACTATACTATCCTTTCCTACGGTTTGCGCACTGAACCGAGAGCATCCATAGCCAGCACTCCATCTGCGAGTGCATTATTGATCGCAATGACGGCAGCATCTGAAGCCATCCTTTTTTCAAGTTCGCCTCGTAAAGCCTGAACTTGATTGGCAACTCCACCAAGCGAGTTAAATGCGGCGATTACGTCTTGATTTGTAATCGCACACACTCGCTCAACTGATGCCGCATATTGTTCGTTACATCTTGCTCGGTGCGCTAAAGCTGCTTGCGTGTCAGCCTCGGCTCTTTCAATGGCTTCATCCATCTGCTTAGGGCTTAATGTTTCGTCAGACATTCTTTTCCTTTTTACGTTAGGTTGCTCATCATTCAATACGCCAGTACGTGTTGAATGATGAGTTACTTGATTCTTTTTGCAAGTATGGAGGTAATTGTGGGAACAGTTTCTCCTTTAGCCAAGTTCGGGTTGTGGGCTTGACCGTATATAAATTCGCTACCTTCTCTAGGCCAGTCAATATTCTTTACTTCAACGACCTCGAACCCGATGCTCCTAAAAACATAAGAATCGTAGTCTTTTTTAGTTTCATTGAAGCACTGAGCTTCAGTAAAGCCAACGACTCGACCGCCGCGATTTACTAAGTGAATATACTCAACAGATGCTAAACACACATCAGGTGACACGATGATATCTTCTATTTTTTCTCGGTATAACTTTGACTTTGTTATTGCGTTTGGCTCCTCTTGCGCGTGTTTGAATATATCCTCGCCATGAGAGCCGATAAACCACCCAACAATCACCGCTGGCAAAAACTCCTTAATAATTTTTTTGTCGTCTGCAGTAAGTTCAAAAAAATCGCACTTATATATTGTTCGGCTTGCCCCAATGCTATCAAGATACCTGTTGGCCTCATTAATTAAAGTTTCGTTGCTATCTAAGGACAAAATATTGCGATTAATCGATAAGTGGTGTGTCCCCTTCCCAATACCGCAGCCGAATTCAAGAATATTCCCCATGGGTGTTATTTTTGATAGCAATTCATAAATGCCATGCGACTCAAGATGCTCGGATTCTTTCTTCCAAAGTTGCGAATATTGTTCTGGGTTGCTTAGCACTGGGTTTATTTGCATGTTTTGCTCCTTGCTTTCCTCTGTTAATTTTCTGACTTTCGCCAGCGCAGATTTGCTAGCTTTGGTCGCCATTTCATCACTCGCAAGCGCATCGGCCTCGGCCTTTGTGAACTCAACAACCAGACGAATATTGGCGCGACGAATTGCAATTTCGCCAGACGAGGCGGCTATCTCAAGCTCATCATCGCAAGAGAATCCAGCCGCCTTCAAAACATCTTGGCTAGTTTTCTGTTGCCGTTGAACGAGCATCGCTGGCATCGCGGTGCGACTCAATCGTACTGCGTCTGCGTGTCCATGACAGGCGGAAACCGTCTGATCGTGCCGTGCATGGAGCTCATCCGTTTCTACTTCGGCTCATCGAGCAACCTGCTGCACAAGCTTTTTACCGGGCCGTTGCGAGAAGAAATGCTGTGGAGCGAAAAATCGTTCGATCCAGCCACCAAGCACTTGCATATTAAACTGGCGAGCAGAATATCCGGTGCGTCAGCGTCGGATATTGGTCGCATCGCCTTAAGTAGAGAAGCTTGGCGATCGGCAGCCGGCATCTGCGCATCATGTATAACAGCGACTAGCCAAAAGCGCACAGCCTATCCCTATACGGGCTTCCCTTTTACGGGGCACACTACTTTGCAAGTCAGCGGCCGGTGGCTGTCGTTCGCCGGAGAGCCGAATTCAACGTTCGTCGTGTACCGCATAAATTCCTGTTCACACCGATTTCCGTTTGAAACTCTCTCGTATGAGGTAGATGCCTTCAAAGCGCAGCGGGCGACCACAAAGACGGCGGGGGACGGCGGTGGCAACGGTGCTGGGCAGTGGACAAGAAAAAGCGATGCCGGTAAGCCGACTGTTTCCGATTATGATCCGGATGCGAAGAAGAGCGGTGCCACGCGCAAGATATTTGGCGCCGCCAAATTTCCTGACTTGAGCCACAAATCAATTTGGCTTGAAAAACTGGATAATGTCGGCACATCCGGCGTGTTTATGAAACATGCAGACGGTTCTATCGAGCAAGTCGCGTTCGGAGAAGGTGGGCACAGCGGACAAGGGCGCGAGACGGATATTGTTCATGCCGGTGTCGAGCGCGGGTATGAACCAGGTAAACTAAAACTGCCCAGCTTTGTTACGTGCGGCATTAAAATGGCGATGGAACGTTTGCTAAAAGCGGAATTCAAAATGCCGGTATTTGCCAAGGTGATGCTCGCCCCTGGGTCTTCCGCGCCGGTATTTCCATTGCCAAGGCTGGTTGATGAGGATGGCGTGATTGATCCAGTGACAAGCTGCAGCAATGCCGATAAAGTGATACGTAAAAGACGCGCATGTTTTCTTCGGTTTGAATATGAATCAGGCGAGCTGATACGGTTTGCTGTGGTGATCGAAGCACAAAAAATATCTCAACCACCGGAAATCGTGATTTTACGTAGGGTGGAGTTGGCTGAGGTGGTTAAGGCTTTAAATGGCTGACGTGATGGCGGCTGATTGTCATGTGGTGGCTCAGACTTAATCTTACAATGACTGTCTTGTTTTCGGTGCCGTCATTAAGGAGCGCTCTGACGATCAGCTGGTGTGTATAGTTTGTCGACACTGATTTAAAATGGCAGTGTCCTGCATTAGGCCAATGGATTCGGAACGAGACCACGTTTATGAACTTCCACTATGATCAACTCAACGACCTGTCTGGTATCGACGCCCTCGCGACGGGAACCGAGTCGCAGGCCAACTGAGTCAGCAGGAGAGCCAGATGGCATTCGATTGGTCGGACAGGCGCGCCATGATGATTCAAGCCCACAGGATTCGCCGGGCCGATGACAAATTCGCCTTCTATTACGACGAGACTAATAACATTCGCAAGTTCCTGCTGACGAACGACGGAACCAACGTTGCCGAGCACAAAAACTTTGTTCTCGGCGGAATCGCACTCCAAGAGGGGCAAGCACTGCCGGAGATTTCGTCGCTGCGCAACGCTCTGGGCATGCAGTCCAATGCGCCGGAAATTAAGTTCAAGCACGTTGCCAGAGGAGATTTCGAGGCGGTTCTGGCGTCGCGCAAGATGGTGCTGTTCTTGACCTGGCTGACCGAACACCAACTAGCGATCCACTACTCAAGCATCAACATCGTCTATTGGTCCATCGTAGATATCGTCGATTCGATCTTGGCTAGTAAGCGCTTTGACGCCTTTTGCACAGCTCGAAGGGAGATGAAGAACGAGCTATATCGGATCGTCCTTATGGACAAGCCAGCGTTCCTGTCCCTAATGAAGCACCATGGCTACCCTGATATTCAGCGTGGCAAGGTCAGCGACTTCGTCGCGGATATAGCAGCTTTTCTCAATCTCCACAATCCAACGGCTACCAACTTGCCGAACCACATGCTCAAAGAACTAGTCATAAAGGCCCAAGTCTTGACCGAGCTCGCCTTCCTCGCCGATGACGTTCCAGATGTGCTTATCGACAGCTTCAGCTCATTCTTTACGATGCCCGTCTTGCTGTTCAAGAATTCCACGCATGTCTTCGACCGCGAAATTCAAGTCGAAAAAAGTCTGAACGCCGATGGGTTTAAGCAACGTGCGGCAAGCATCAACTATCGGTTCTCCGACTCCAAGGCCGCCCCCGGCATCCAGCTCGCTGATGTAACAGTAGGCTTGATCGGGAAATATCAGGACTTTGTCGAGGCGCATCGGCTACCGGAGTTATTAGCACGCAAAAAGGCGTGGAGTACAGCCCAAACCCAAGCCTTCGATCTGCTGCGGGGCTTGATCGACTATTCCGATGGCGTGAGCAACGCGTTTATTCATCGCATCACTGCCATGGACAGCGAGTGGAAAAACGACGCCTTCATGCATGGCTTGCCACCCATGCCTCATTTGATTTGACGCAGGCTGCGCGAACTCAATCCGACGGGGTACAAGTGACGAACTCACGGTCATATTCCTAGCATCCTCATAACGACGATATATACTGACACTTAGTTGTTCGAAATGAAGTTTAACTACAGGCAGAGGACATATGGGTGAGGCAAAACGCCGGGGCACGAAAGCGGAGCGGGTAGTCGCGTTACTAGATGAGAGTGGCGTAGTTCAGATAACGGCCGAGCGATATAACGCATTTGTCGCTTGGACACGATCACCGATTGCTGATGCGGTAGGAATCGAACTGGAGTTCTTTGCGGACAGGGCTGAGAGGTTAATCGGTGTCCTGATAAAAGATCGATATGACCGAGACTTTGGCTTTGTGATGCTTGGTCGAGATGCCAAGGGTCGATTCCGATGCATCGATGTGAATTGCAGCATGACTAAAACAAACGCGCGTCACGCACTGTTCGCGTCGTTCAAGAAGCTCATCGCGAGTGGCGAAACGGAATTTTGCCAAGGCGACGAGAAGACCGACAAAGCCGGTGTCGATTTGTTCAGTACGAAGCTGCCGGTCGACCAACAGCACCCTGCCTTTCACATGCTGGGCTCGCGAGTTCATTGGGTGCCGGCCCGGGCGATCATGTCAGAAATGATGCGCCACTACGTTGACGTTGATGGTAACTTCGTAGAACAGTTTCAGACCACCGCATTCGACTCACGGATTTGGGAGCTGTATCTCTACGCGGCGCTGCTGGAACTTGGCCTCTTCGTAAACAAGGAACATGAGGCTCCTGACTTTGAGGTTAGCGATGGGAGAGACAAGGTGTTCATCGAAGCCGTCATTGTTGGCCCATCTCCGAATGATCCACAGCTTGAGTCACCAAAGAACGGCATGCCTAGAATGCGTACGCCAGAAGAGATCAGGGAGCTTTTGAAGACGCGCGCACCCATTCGATTCGGCAGCGCGTTGTACTCCAAGCTCAACCGGAAGACTAAGTATTGGGATCTAGAACACGTTAAGGGGCATCCTTTGGTCTTTGCAGTTGCTGATTTCCACGAGGACCAGTCGATGACATGGACGTCGCCAGCGCTCCTTGAATACCTCTACGGTGTCACCCACGAATTCATCTTTGACGATAGTGGTCAGCTGATAATCACTCCACTGAAGATCGAAACACATGAGTACCAGGGCAAGGTAATTCCGTCGGGCTACTTCTTACAGCCAGGAGCCGAGAACGTCAGTGCAGTGTTGTTCTCGTCGTCCGGGACGATTTCGAAGTTCAATCGCATGGGGAAGCTTGCAGGCTTTGGCTTCCCGAATCAGCGAATTTTCCGGTCAGGCGTAAAACATCGCCACGATCCAAACGCCGCAATGCCTGCCCCCTTCTTTCATGAAGTTAAGCAGGGTACTGTGACCGAGACCTGGGCCGAAGGACTTTCTATGTTCCACAACCCCAATGCGAAGCATCCGGTTGATCCCGATATGTTCCCCGGTATCGCACACCATTGGTTCCTAGACGGACAAGTTAAGAGCTGGCTGCCTAAATTTCACGTATACAACTCGTTCACGTTGAACATGATGATCACCGACAAAGATGATCCAGGTGACGAACTAGCGTTTCTCGATGCTACCGCCGAAAATAGTAAGCAAGAGTGACAAAAGCAGCGCGCACCACTTTCGGCCTAACCTCATCTCGATCACTGGACTGCTGCTGGCCGTTTGCGAGTTCAGTGCGCTGAAGGTCAGCTGAAGAGTTGGAATCGCTCGTTCATTCATTCAGCACTCATTGACTGACGGCCCTGGCCGAAAAACAGACAGTCATTGTCAGATCAAGTATGAGTTACTTCCTGATTTCATTATTCAGCGCTTTGATTGGTTAATAGCGATGTAAATTAATAATTATCGATGTTCAGTTGCAATTAGCGATGTACAGTTGTATTTATCGATGTTCAGTTGCGTTTATCGATGGAATTAACATTAACGCCTGCCTGATGCGCCTGTTCATCTGCATAATAGCTGCTGCGCACCATGGGGCCGCAGGCGGCGTGGGAAAAACCCATTGTTTTGGCTTCACGCTCGAACATCGCAAAAGTCTCCGGCGGGACGTAGCGCAGTACCGGCAGATGTCCATCCGATGGTTGCAAATACTGGCCTATCGTCAGCATGTCCACGCCATGCGCGCGCAGATCCGTCATCACTTCCAGCACCTCTTCGTCGGTCTCTCCCAGACCCAGCATCACACCTGATTTGGTCGGAATGCCGGGGAAGCGCGTCTTGAAATCTCCGAGCAGTTTGAGCGAGTGCGCATAATCCGCACCCGGGCGCGCCAGTTTGTACAGGCGAGGCACGGTTTCCAGATTGTGGTTGAGCACATCTGGCAAGCTGCCGGCCAGTGCATCCAGCGCTTCGTTCAGACGGCCTCTGAAATCCGGGATCAGGATTTCAAGGCGAGTGGCCGGTGAGCTTGCGCGGATCGCCGTCAGGCAATCGGTAAAGTGCGCAGCACCCCCGTCGCGCAGGTCATCGCGATCCACGCTGGTGATGACCACGTACTTGAGTTTAAGCAGGCCGATGGAGCGCGCAAGGTTGGCGGGCTCGTCGCTATCTGGCGGCAGCGGCTTGCCGTGCGCCACGTCGCAGAACGGGCAACGCCTCGTGCATACGTCGCCCAGGATCATGAAGGTGGCCGTGCCCTTGCTGAAACACTCGCCGATGTTCGGGCAGGAAGCTTCTTCGCACACCGTGACCAGATTGTGTTCGCGCAGCAATTTTTTTACATCGTTGTAGCCGGTGCCGGTGGCGGCCTTGACGCGTATCCATTCCGGCTTGCGCAGGCGTTGCAGCAAGGGCACGATCTTGATCGGATTGCGTGCCGTCTTGGCAGCGCCGGTTTGTTTGCTTTCATTCATGCGTCTGCTTTCTTTGATAGTGTTGCTGTAGTCCGTGGATCAGATTCTGCGTCAGTTCTGCCTGCAGTTCATTAAAGCTGGCGGCGATGCCCTGTTCGACGCATTGTGTGACGCGCAGGCCCTTGTAGCCGCAGGGGTTGATGAGGTTGTACGGGGCGAGGTTCATGTCCACGTTGAGCGCCAGGCCGTGATAACAGCAGCCGTGCCTGATTTTCAGGCCTAACGAGGCGATTTTCGCTTCATTGACATAGACGCCGGGGGCATCCACGCGGCCTTGCGCTGCTACGCCATATTCGCCCAGCAAGTCTATCACCGCCTGCTCCATCAGATTCACCAGTTCGCGCACGTTCAACCTCCAGCGGCGCAGATCGAGCAACAGGTAGGCTACGATCTGACCGGGGCCGTGATAGGTGATCTGTCCGCCGCGATCGATCTTGATCACCGGGATGTCGGTCTGGCCCAGCAGGTGTTCGGGCAGGCCCGCCAGTCCCTGCGTATAGGTGGGCGGATGCTGCACCAGCCAGATCTCATCGCGTGTATCCGGTGTGCGTTCATCGGTGAATCGCTTCATCGCCTCCCAGGTCGGCTGATATTCAACCAGACCCAGGGTGTGGACGACAGGATGCGGGATCTGAAAGGCGGGAAGGAGGACTGAGGATCGAGAACTGAGTGCAGGGGGTATAGTCTGACCCTCAATGTCAGCCCCTGCATCCTTACTCCTCAATCCTGAATCCTGTTTTTTCATAGCACCATCTTGACCAGCGGGTGATCGCACAGTTCCCGATAAAGCGCGTCTAGCTGAGCGCGCGAGGTGGCGCGTATGGTGCAGGTCAGACTGATATATTTCGCGGTTTTGCTGGCGCGCATCTCCATACTGGCGGCGACAAAATCCGGCGCGTGTTTGGTGACCACCTCCAGTACGGACTGGGCAAAGTCAGGGTGCTGTGATCCGAAGATTTTGAGCGGAAAGTCGGAAGGATATTCGACCAGGCTTTGGCTCTCTGGAATAATTGGCATTTCGGGTGGTTTATTCATTTTGCACGCATCACGTCACGTTTGAATTCTTGATATAGCTGATAAATTTTATTGAACATCGGACCTGGGCAGGCTGCGCCTACCGGTTTCCCGTCGAGATGGGTGATGGCCATCACCTCGCGGGTGGACGATGTCAGCAGCAGTTCGTCGGCATCGAACACTTCCGCAACGGTAATTCTGCGCACCTGATATGGAATTTTGCTCGCTTCGGCAATTTCCAGTATCACGTCATAGGTGATGCCGGGCAACATCAGATTGTCTTTCGGTGGCGCCAGCAGCGTGCCGCTTTTGACCACGAAAATGTTGCTTGCCGCACCTTCGGTCAGGAAATCGTTATCGCGTATCAGGATGGTTTCCGCGCAAGCCGCGTCCACAGCCATCTGGCGCAGCAGCACGTTGGGCAGCAGTGAAATGGCCTTGATGTCGCAGCGCAGCCAGCGGTTATCCTGTGCCGTGACCGCACTCACGCCGCAGGTCAGGGACGAGGCCGAAGGCGCAGGCAGAGGATTGCTCATCACGAAGACAGTGGGCGGCACGGGTGGATTGGGAAAGGCGTGATCGCGAGGGGCTGCGCCGCGCGTGATGTGCAAGTACAGGTATTGGTCTTCAGCTTCGTTCCTGGCGATAACTTCTGTGACAATCTCTATCCATCCGGCGACGCTGTGCGGATTGGCAATCCTGATGCCATCCAAGCTGTGTTGCAGGCGCTGCAGGTGTTCTCCCAGGCGAAATGCACGACGCGAATACACCGGAATAACTTCGTACACCCCGTCGCCGAAGATGAAGCCGCGATCCAGCACGGAAATCTTGGCTTCCTCTATCGGCATGTACTGCCCGTTCAGATAGATCGTCATAAGACTCCCATGTGCGCTTATAAGGGGCTGTATTTCTGTACCAGCAGCCGTATGCTGTCCCAGCCTCGTGAGAATACGTTGGCCAGAGTCACGCTGTCCAGCGCGATCAGCGGAAATTCCGCGTAGGGTTTACCCGCCAGCGTGAGTTTGAGTATACCTATTTGCTGACCGGACGTGATCGGTGCGATGATGGGCTGATGGGTTTCGACGCTGGCCTTGAGTTGCGCAAACTGGTCCTTGGGTATGCTCAGATACAAATCCTGCCGGAAACCCAGTTCAAGGTGGCTTTCCGTGCCTTTCCAGACGCGCACTCGGGTGACAGGCTGGCTGTTTTGATAGAGGCGCACGGCATCAAAAGACTGGAAGCCATAGTTGAGCAGTCTCTGGCTGCCGGATGCTCGCCCGCTGTCGGAGTCGGCACCCAGCACCACCGAGATCAGGCGGCGTTTGTCGCGCTTGGCGGAGCCTACCAGGCAGAACCCGGCGGTCTCGGTGTGCCCGGTCTTCATGCCATCGGCATAAGGGTCCAGCCATAACAGACGGTTGCGATTGGCTTGCGTGACATTGTTGAAAGTGTAATCGCGCAGGCCGAACAGCGGATAGTATTCCGGAAAGTCGCGCACCACGGCTGCGGCCAGAATGGCCAGATCGTAGGCGCTGCTGTAATGCTGCGCATCGGGCATGCCAACCGGATTGGAAAAATGGGTGTTTTTCATGCCCAGACGCAGTGCTTCCTTGTTCATCATGAGGACAAAGTCGGCCTCCGTGCCGCCGATTTTGGCGGCAAGCGTGTTCGCAGCATCGTTGCCGGATTGCACAATCAGGCCATGTAACAGTTCATCAACGGTCACCGTTTGTCCGGGTTTGAGCAGCATGCGTGATTCGCCGCTGGTATTGCGAGGCGCATCAACCGGCACGGTGAGGCTTTGATCCAGCTTGATGCTGCCCTGTTTCAGCGCGGAAAACGTGAGGTAGGCCGTCATCAGTTTGGTCAGAGATGCAGGTTCCATACGTGCGTTACCGTTCTGACTCAGCAGCACCTG
>DFWZ01000040.1 GCA_002381565.1 Gallionella sp. UBA4121 | reverse complement strand
GCATTGAACATGCACGACCTGTTGCATGCAAAAGTTATTTAAAGTGTTGCTCCTTGCCAAGCTCTGCTCACTACTTACTATTTTCTGGAGATTCACATGTTTTTAAGCCGTGCAAAACTGGTACGTTTGGTCGCTTTTGATGTGGATGGCGTGATGACGGATGGGGGGTTGTATCTGTCCGATTCCGGAGAGGAGTTCAAGCGCTTTAACTCGCTGGATGGGCATGGCATAAAAATGTTGTGCGCCAGTGGCGTCGAGGTGGCGATCATCACCGGGCGCACTTCGCGCTGCGTCGAGATACGTGCACAAAATCTGGGTATTACCCATGTTTATCAGGGTGCCGAGCGCAAGCTCGACGCGATCGTTGATCTGCTCAATAAACTGGACCTGCCGCGTGATGCCGCCGCTTACATGGGTGATGATGTTGTCGACCTGTGTGTGATGCGTCATGTGGGGCTTGCGATCAGCGTACCGGAATCGCCGCAACTGGTGCGCGAGCACTCCCATTACGTGACGAAACGCAGCGGAGGGCATGGTGCAGTGCGCGAGGCGTGTGAGTTGATCATGTCGGCGCACGGCACGCTGGATGCTCAGCTGGCACCCTATTTGGCATGAGGATAGCGTCACGATCGCGTTATTGGCTGCCGCTGTTACCCCTGCTGGCGCTGCTGGCATTCGTCTACTGGCTGGACATGCAGGTGCAGCAGGAAGTGGCCGCCATCGTCAATAACCAGCGTCACGATCCGGATGGCATTATGGATAATTTTTCTGCTGTTAAAATGAATTTGCAGGGCGTGCCGGGTGTTCTTCTGTCTGCCCGGCAGTTGCGGCATTATCCGGACCATGACACGACCGAACTTGAGTTGCCGCGATTGACGATGCTGAGTGCGGTGCATCCGCCTGTTCACGTTAAAGGGGTACGCGGCAATGTTTCGAGTCGTGGCGATGAGGTGATTTTCCATGATGATGTGGTTGTGACTCGTGAGCCGGTCGGCACTCAGTCAGCCATGGCCTTGCGCACGGAGTATCTGCGCGTGTTGCCGAATCAGGATTGGGCCAATACGGACAAACCTGTCATTATGTCCGATGCCTATAACACAGTGCATGCCATCGGTATGGAAATGAACAATAAAACACGCATCCTGAAACTGCTCTCTCAAGTCAGAAGTGAACATTTCCCCAATGCAAAATAGACTACTGCTGTTGATTTTCCTGCTGCTGTGCATCCCGGCAAGCTATGCCGAGAAGGCGGATCACGACAAACCTATCGATATCGATGCGGATCAGGCTGAAGTTGATGATGCGAAACAGATCAGCACCTTTACAGGGAAGGTGGTATTGACTCAGGGTACCATGGTGATACGCGGGGACAAGCTGGTCGTGACGCAGGACAAGGCGGGTTTCAAACATGGAACGGCTTATGGACACCCCGCCAGCTACAGGCAGAAGCGCGAAGGGCTGGATGAATATGTGGAAGGCTACGGAGAGCGTATCGAATATGACACGCGGATTGATACGGTGGATTTTTACGTGAAGGCGCGGGTCAAGCGTTCCCAGGACGAAGTGCGCGGCGAGCACGTTACCTATAACTCGAAAACTGAAATTTTTCAGGCGGATGATAAAGGCGGGGTAGCTGACAGTGGTGCGCCAAAACGGGTGCACGCGGTGTTGTATCCGAAGCCTAAGCCAGCCAGCGGGGTGGCGGCATCACCTGTTTCGGCAGAGGAGCCGAAATGAGCGAATTGCGCGCGGTTGGCCTGAAAAAGAAATACGGCTTGCGTACCGTGGTGCATGACGCATCGCTGTCGGTCAAAAGCGGTGAAGTGGTGGGGCTGCTGGGGCCGAACGGGGCGGGAAAGACGACCTCGTTTTACATGATCGTCGGCCTGGTTGCTGCCGATGGCGGTAAAATAACAATCGATAATCAAGATATTACACGCATGCCTATCCACAGGCGCGCGCGCCTTGGTTTGGGTTATCTGCCTCAGGAGGCCTCGATTTTTCGCCGCATGACCGTGGCGCAAAATATTCAGGCGGTGCTTGAATTACAGGATTTGTCTGATGAGGAAATCGAGCGTCGCCTGGAAGAGTTGTTGCAAGATCTGCATATTCACGCCATTCGCAATAATCCGGCGATCAGCCTGTCAGGCGGGGAGCGCCGCCGGGTGGAAATCGCCCGCGCACTTGCCACGAACCCACGTTTTATCTTGCTGGATGAGCCGTTTGCAGGCGTTGATCCGATTGCTGTGCTGGATATCCAGAAAATCATCAGCTTTCTCAAGGAGCGCAATATCGGCGTGCTGATTACCGATCATAATGTGCGCGAAACGCTGGGTATTTGTGATCGTGCTTACATCATTAACGCCGGCGCCGTGATGGCGGAGGGCAAACCGGATGAAATCATCTACAATGAAGGCGTGAGGAAAGTCTATCTGGGTGAAAACTTCAAGCTTTGAGGTGGTGCCAGACAAGCGTTTCCAGGAATAACAATGAAAGCCTCCCTACAACTTCGCATGTCCCAGCAGCTGACGCTCACGCCTCAGTTGCAACAGTCAATTCGACTGCTTCAGCTCTCCACCCAGGATATGCAACAGGAAGTCGCGCGCATGCTCGATGAAAACCCCATGCTGGAATTGAGCGACGAAGTTGCATTCAATCCCGGCGAGTCGCGCAGCAGCGTCGAGCATGACCGAATTGACCAGAACCGCGGCGAGGATGTTCACAGTGATGACAGCACCGCTGACGATAGCGTGGCTGAATTGATGGAATGGAATACCAGTGCCGTGTCACACGGCGCCGATGATGAAAACGAGGCGTACCCCGAACAGGCCGCACTCCAGGCCAGCATGCGGGAGTATCTGCATAGCCAGTTGTCAGTCAGCCAGTTTGACCGGCGTGACCGGCTGATTATAGGCATGTTGATCGATGCGCTGGACGAAAATGGCTATATGGCTCAGGATCTGGCCGAGTTGGCTGAGTTGTTGCCGACGGAGCTGTCCATCACGCTGGATGACCTTGAAACGGCTCTTGTGCAATTGCAATATCTCGATCAACCTGGTTTGGGTGCACGCAATCTGAGTGAGTGCCTGGCGCTGCAACTCAAGGCGTTGCCTGAAGATACACCACAACGCGATCTGGCCATTGTTCTTGTGACTCAGCATCTCGATCTGGTGGCCGCGCATGATTTTGCCAGGATCAAAAAACTGCTGCGCTGCTCGGATGATAGCCTGCGTGCCGCGCAGAGTCTGATCGTCAATCTGAACCCAAAACCCGGCGATACCTTCGATCGGAGCGTTGCCGATTATGTTGTTCCTGACGTCATCGTTGAAAAACACAAGGACAAATGGCGCGCAAGGCTTAATTCGGACGCGATCCCTCGTCTGCGCGTCAATCAGCTTTATGCAAATATCCTGCAACAGCGTGATGACAAGTCGGGTTCACCACTGGCCGCGCAATTGCAGGAAGCGAGCTGGCTGGTCAAAAGCCTGCGGCAACGCTTTGAAACCATCCTGCGGGTAGCGCAGGCCATCGTCGAGCGACAGGTTGCATTTCTGGAACATGGCGAAATCGCCATGCGTCCCCTGGTGTTGCGCGAAATAGCCGATGCGCTGGAGCTTCATGAGTCAACTGTTTCGCGCGGCACTACGCAAAAATTTATGCGCACACCGCGTGGAATCTATGAATTTAAATATTTCTTTGGCAGCGGTTTGGTCACGGAAAGTGGCGGTGTCTGTTCTTCTGCCTCAATACGCGAACTGATTAAACAATTAGTCAGCGGTGAAGATGCATGCAAGCCACTGACTGACGGACGCATGTCAGAAATCTTGGCGCAGCAGGGCATTGTAGTCGCCCGACGCACCATAGCAAAGTACCGGGAAGCGTTGCATATCCCCCCGGTGAATCTCCGTAAATCACTTTAAAATACTAAGGAGCATAAAATGAATCTCCATATAACCGGACACCACCTGGAAATCACTCCGGCTATTCGCGAATATGCGACCGAGAAGTTTGGCAAAATCAAGCGTCATTTTGACAATGTCATGGACGTGAACATCATACTTTCGGTTGAGAAGTTGAAACAAAAGGCCGAGGCTACGGTACACATCAGCGGCAAAAATGTGTTCGTTGAATGCGAGGATGAAAATCTGTATGCAGCAATCGATGCGCTGGTGGATAAGCTGGATCGTCAGGTGATCAAACATAAGGAAAAGCTGTCTGCCAGGCGCCATGATGAAACCGGTAGCCAGGTTGAAGTAGAAGAATAACCCCCAAGGGCGGCAGAATTGCCGCCCATTGTCCAAGGCATTATGACGATGAACTTAATCAGCAAAATTCTGGCACCCGACAATGTTTTGTTGGATACCGAATCAACCAGCAAAAAGCGCGTGTTCGAGCGCGTGGGCTTACTGTTCGAGAACCAGATGCAAATAGCCCGCAGCCAGGTTTTTGACAGCCTGTTTGCTCGCGAGAAGTTGGGTTCGACTGGCCTGGGGCAGGGGGTAGCGATTCCGCATGGACGGATTCCGAAGCTGCGCGACGCGACAGCGGCGTTTGTCAAGACGGCTCACCCGATTCCGTTCGATGCCCCGGATGGACAGCCTGTCACACTGATTTTTGTGTTGCTGGTGCCAGAGCTTGCCACTGACCTGCACCTGCAAATATTGGGTGAGCTAGCGCAGATGTTCAGCGATCCCGACTTCCGCGAAAAACTGCTGGCATGTGAAGATGGTGCCGGCATGCACCAGTTGTTCTGTGAATGGAACAGTGCGGCATGAGTCAGGTAAATATCCGGCAGCTGTTTGAAGATAAGCAGGCGCGGCTGGAGCTCAAACGCGTGGCTGGAAACGATGGCATTGATCGCATTATAGACAGCGACGCGGTGGAAGCCTCCAACCGGGAGATGGTCAGCCATCTTAGCCGTATTCATCCAAGCTGGGTGCAGGTGTTGAGTGAAACCGAACTCGATTATCTGCGCAACCTGAGCATGAATGAGCGTGAAAAGGTGTTTGAACAAGTTGAACAAAACGGCACTGCCTGTCTGATTGTGGCGGGTTCTGCCAGTATTCCGCCGGAACTGATTGCTTTTGCCAATCGTTCCGGCATTCCGTTATTCGCGTCTTCCAAGACCAGCGTTCATCTGATGTGGCTGATACGCCACTATCTTGCAAAGGAGCTGGCTGAGGCCACTACGCGCCACGGTGTTTTTCTCGATGTGCTGGGGGTCGGCGTGATGATTACCGGAGAGAGTGCGGTCGGCAAAAGCGAGCTTGGACTGGAACTCGTCACGCGCGGCAGCGGGCTGGTTGCGGATGATGTCGTCGAATTGCATCGCATCGCGCCGGATACGCTGGAAGGGCGCTGCCCGGATCTGTTGCGTGACTTTCTCGAGGTGCGCGGACTGGGGATGTTGAATATTCGCACCATGTTTGGCGAAACGGCCGTGCGGCGCAAAAAGAGTCTGAAACTCATCGTGCATCTGCATCGAACGCAAGATGGGGATCTCTCAAAAATGGAGCGACTGCCCCTGGTGGCAACGCATCAGGAGATTCTTGGCGTGAAAATAAATACGGTGAATATTCCCGTGGTGGCAGGGCGCAACCTCGCGGTGCTGGTGGAAGCTGCGGCACGTAATTTTGTGTTGCAGCAGCGCGGCATCAACACCATGCAGGAATTCGTCAGTCGGCACGACCAATTGCTGGCGGGAGAATAACGGCCATGACAAAGAGATTTCGCTTGATGAACCGAACATGCCCGTGTCCCTCTCCCATATCCTCTTCCGAAGGGAGCGGGAACAAACGAGCGCTTGCGCGAGTTTAAACCCTGCTATGCAACTATTCTTGCTGAGCGGACTGTCAGGTTCGGGTAAAAGTGTCGCACTCAAGGTGCTGGAAGACAGTGGCTTTTACTGCGTGGACAATTTGCCGGCCGAGCTCATGACCGGTCTGGTGGATTATCTGCTGGCTTCCGGATATGACAATATTGCGGTCAGCATCGATGTGCGCAGCGCCAACAGCGTGCAGCGATTGCCGGATATCCTGTTGCAGCTAAAGCAAAAAGACTTGACGATGCACGTGCTGTTCCTGGATGCCAAGACCGACACGCTGGTCAAGCGCTTTTCCGAAACGCGCCGCATGCATCCCTTGAGCGATGGTGTGCGTACCCTGCCGGAATGCGTGCAGTACGAGAGGGAGCTGCTAACAGAGATCAGCAACATCGGGCATCATATGGATACCAGTGAGCTTAAAACCAGTGCGCTCAGAGCCTGGATCAAGCAGTTCATCACGCTAGACGGGGTGCGGCTGACGCTGTTGTTCGAGTCATTCGGCTTCAAGCAGGGTATTCCGCTGGATGCGGATTTCGTCTTTGATGTGCGCTGTCTGCCCAATCCGTATTACGAGCCGCAACTGCGCCCGCTCACCGGGCGGGATGCGCCCGTGGTCGAGTTTCTGGAAGGCACTCCCGCGGCACAGCACATGTACAGTGATATTTGCGGTTTTGTGGAGCGCTGGCTCCCTCACTTCATCATGGACAATCGCAGCTATCTGACCATCGCGATAGGGTGTACAGGGGGGCAGCACCGCTCGGTGTATATTGCCGAAAAACTCAGCCGATATTTTCAGTCGCAGCAACAGGTGTTGCTGCGTCACCGCGAGTTGTCCTGACGTGCAAGGCATGCTGGTGATCACGCCGCCATGACAGTGCTTCGTCACATCAAACCGGGAGACTGGCTGACGTTGTGCCTGGGCAGTGTTTGCGTGGTACTTCTCACTTTAACGTTGTGGCGTGGCGAATTGGCCGACAAGGCTGTCATACGCAGCGGCGGCAAGCTGTTTCGCGAAGTTCCGTTGTCCCGTGACCTGCGCATTGAGGTTCCCGGTCCGCTGGGCATCAGCCTGATCGCCATTGAAAATCGCAAAGTGCGCATCGCATCCGACCCCGGTCCGCGTCAGTACTGTGTGCGTCAGGGCTGGCTGAAACAGGCCGGAGAAATCGCGCTGTGCCTGCCCAATCAGGTAAGCGTCGAATTGGTCGGCAGCCACAAGCGTTATGACAGCCTCAACTACTAAAGTGCAGGATGCAGGATGCAGGATGCAGGATGCAGGGAATACAAATCCTGAATCCACGATCCTGTTAAATGCCACAGCCGAAGACCATCATATCGCACGCATGGCGGCGGTAGCGCTGGGCCTCACCATTCTGGAAGGCGCTATTCCATCGCCCCTGCCCGGTGTGAAGCCGGGACTTGCCAACATCGTCACCCTGATTGTGCTGGCCCGATATGGCTGGCGTGCCGCAGCGTGGGTGTCATTGCTCAGGGTGTTCGCAGGCAGTCTGTTGTTCGGCAATTTTTTGACGCCAGGATTTTTTCTCAGTCTGTCCGGTTCGCTGCTCAGTCTGCTGGTGCTGGCACTTGCGCAACATTTGCCCATCCGCTGGTTCGGCCCGGTCAGCCACAGCATTTACGCCGCCTTCGCGCATATCACCGGACAAATGGCGGTGGTGTATCTGTGGCTGATTCCGCATGCAGGTATCGCCTACCTCATTCCGGTCTTTGCGACCGCAGCACTGGTATTCGGCACGGTAAATGGCCTTGTTGCCGCACGTTTCATGGATAATGCTACAAACCAAATAAATTGAAAGAACGGCATTTCGTGAAAACCATCACTCTAGCTTTCACCGGCGCATCAGGCATGCCATACGGGATGCGTCTGCTCGAGTGTCTGCTGCAAAGCGGACAACGCGTGCATCTGGTGTATTCACAGGCGGCGCAGATCGTCGCCCACCAGGAAATGGACATGGTGCTGCCAAATCGTCCGCAGGATGCCGAGCGCATGTTGGGCGAGCGTCTGGGCCAGTTCAATGGCGAGCTGCATGTGTTCGGACGCGATGACTGGTATGCGCCTATGGCCTCTGGTTCGAACCCGGGGGATGCGATGGTGATCTGTCCCTGTACCATGGGGACGCTGGCCAAGGTCGCCGCGGGCATCAGCGACGACTTGATCGCCCGCGCAGCGGATGTGATGTTGAAAGAGCGGCGCACACTGATTCTGGCGCCGCGTGAAATGCCTTTTTCGGTGATTCATCTGGAAAACATGCTCACGCTGGCCCGGGCGGGAGCGGTCATCATGCCGCCGAATCCGGGCTTCTACTATGCGCCTGCAAGCGTGCAGGATATGGTGGATTTCGTGGTTGCGCGCATACTCGATCATCTCGGCGTGGAAAACACCTTGCTGCCGAGGTGGGGCGAGAAGCCTTAAGCGGGGGCTGCCCCGCAGCGGCAATGTTGGCAGTGGGCACGTATTTGCAGAAGCTGCTTCCCCATAGCAGCCTGCACGTGCTGCACGGCGGCAAGCACGACCTTGTCGTCAGGCTTGCGCCAGACGTTGCGCGGCTGATTGATGAGCATCTCACCTCCGCGCGCAACGTTTTTTAGCTTGGTTCCTGTATGACTTCAAAATCATGTGTCACGACAGCGGTAGCGCCCAGCATGATGGAGGCGGAGCAATATTTTTCGGCGGATAGCTTGATGGCCTTTTCTACTACCTCCGGTTTGATGTCGCGCCCCTTGACAACAAAGTGCATGTGAATCTTGGTAAATACCTTGGGGTCAGTATCTGCCCGCGCCGCTTCCAGTTCTACATAACAGTCGGTAACGGCCTGACGACTTTTTTTCAGGATGCTGATTACGTCGAAGCTGGTGCAGCCGCCCGCGCCCAGCAGCAGCATTTCCATAGGGCGGGGACCCAGATTGCGGCCACCCACTGCCGGCGCTCCATCCATCAGTACCGCGTGATTGCTTTCAGTTTCGCCTAAAAATGCGACATTTTCTACCCATTTGACGCGTGCTTTCATAATATCTCCTTGTGTCCTTAAACCTAGTAAAAGCTTTTTATCCGCAGATTATATGGATTAGCACAGATTAAACCCCGAAAATGATTGTTGCATACCGTTTGGTAACATGTTGTCAGTTATTAATCTGCGTAAATCTGTGTAATCTGTGGATTGAAGTGTTTTTTTAGAGCGAGTAATTGATTTTGCCTGATACCAGAGTATGCCGATGGCTTCATGGGCAAATATTTTGCTGTCGCGCAAGGCTTCGGCGCGCGGCACGAAGGCCAGCAGGTCAGTCTGGTAGCGTGTAGTAAAAGCGGTAGGTGCTTCGATCACCTCAAATCCGGCGCGGCGAAATACGGCCGCCGAACGCATCATGTGCCAGGCGTGCGTGACCAGATATATTTTTCTGATGCCGGATTTTTGCAAGGTCTGGTAGGAGTTGCGCGCATTTTCAAGGGTGTTGTCTGAGGCGTCTTCGGTCCAGCGTACCGGCACCCCAAAATCCTGTTCCAGCACGATGCGCATTTGCCCGGCTTCGGAGACGGTATTGCCAAGCGGCTTGCCGCCCGTTACCAGAACAGGTAACTGCAATTCGCGCTGTAATCTTGCGCCGTAGCGCAAGCGCACCAGCGTTTCGTCACTGACTGTGTCCTGATCTGCATATTCCGGCGCACGGAAGTAGCTGCCGCCACCCAGGATCACGATGGCAGCGTCGCTTTGTGGCTGCCTCATCTGCGCGTTTAACGGTTGCTCCTCCAGCAGATGCAATGCGCCTTCGGCAAAAAAAGGCGTGGACGCCAGCCAAAGCAGCGCGAACGAGGCAATGATCAGCCCGCGTGCCAGCCTGGGGCGGCGATAAAGCAGCAGGAGGCCGAGCAGGAGTATAAGCAGTAAGCTTAGCGGGGGCAGCAGGAACGTGCTTATAAGGTTGGTTGCGAACCAGGACATGACAGGGTCTTCAGCTATTAATAACAGGCAGCTATCTTAATACAATTTGCATGGTAAACAGGATGTGCGTGGCCTGATTCTTCAAAGGCTGTGTGGGAACGAATCGGGTGTGTGGTTTGACCGTGGCAGGAAATATAAATATCGTTTGACAGAGCCTGATCGGATGAACTAGAATTCGCGCCCTTCGAGGTTTCAATATAGAATTTTAGGAATAGTGGCTATGAAAACATTTTCCGCAAAAGCACACGAAGTCCAGCACGAATGGCTTCTGGTTGATGCTGCAGATCAAGTGCTAGGCCGTCTGGCAGCACAAATTGCTTCGCGTCTGCGCGGCAAGCATAAAGCAATTTACACCCCACACGTGGATACGGGCGATTTCGTCGTAGTCATCAATGCGGATAAGTTGCGAGTAACAGGTAACAAAGCTGAAGCCAAGCTGTACCATCGCCACACAGGTTACCCTGGCGGCCTGTATACGACTAACTTCACCAAGATGCAAGGCCGTCATCCTGCCCGCGTTCTGGAAAAAGCCGTCAAGGGCATGTTGCCTAAAGGCCCGTTGGGCTACGCGATGTTGCGCAAAATGAAGGTGTATGCAGGTTCTGCCCACCCACATGAAGCGCAGCAACCGACACTCATTAACTTGTTGAAGGCTTAATCATGAGCGTAACTTATAACTACGGAACGGGTCGTCGCAAGAGTGCGGTGGCGCGTGTGTTCATCAAGGCAGGCAAGGGCGATATCGTAGTAAACGACAAGCCTTTGGATATTTACTTTTCACGTGAAACCGGCCGCATGATTGTGCGTCAGCCGTTGACACTGACTGAAACGCTGGGTCAGTTCGATATCATGGTGAACGTTGCAGGTGGCGGTGAAAACGGCCAGGCGGGTGCAGTACGCCACGGCATTACACGCGCCCTGATCGACTACAACGCAGATTTCAAGCCTGTTCTGAAGGCAGCCGGTCTGGTTACACGCGATGCACGTGAAGTCGAGCGTAAGAAAGTCGGTCTGCGCAAAGCTCGCCGCAGGAAACAATTCTCCAAGCGTTAATCGTTTGGTTGGATCAAAAAACCGCCTTCGGGCGGTTTTTTGTTTTTGTTGTATCATGCCAGGAGTTTAATAAGGGGCTACAGATGATTAAAGTTGGCATAGTCGGCGGAACGGGTTATACGGGGGTTGAACTGTTGCGCCTGTTGGCGCTGCATCCTCAGGTGAACTTGCAAGTGATTACTTCACGTGCCGATGCGGGTACGCGCGTTGATCAAATGTTCCCCAGTCTGCGCGGTCTGGTTGATTTGCTGTTTGTTCATCCGGATGAGGCATTTCTTACACAGTGCGATCTGGTGTTTTTCGCAACGCCCAACGGCATCGCGATGCAGCAGGCGCGCGCGTTGATCGATGCAGGGGTGAGGGTCATTGATCTGGCTGCGGACTTCCGTTTGCAGGACATCGCCTCGTGGGAAAAATGGTATGGCATGACTCATGCCTGTCCTGATCTGGTTGCCGAGGCTGTGTACGGCCTGCCTGAAATCAATCGCGAAAAAATCAAATCAGCTCGGTTGATTGCCAATCCGGGTTGTTATCCAACGGCCGTTCAGCTGGGTTTTATTCCCTTGCTTGAAGCCGGTGTGATCGATATGGGCAGTCTGATCGCCGATGCCAAATCAGGCGTATCAGGTGCAGGTCGAAAGGCAGAAATTCCAGCGCTGTTTGCCGAGGCCGGCGATAGCTTCAAAGCCTATGGCGTGGCAGGTCATCGCCACCTCCCTGAAATCAGACAGGGGCTGGCGGGGGTGGCGGGCAATGAAGTCGGGCTGACCTTTGTGCCGCATCTCACCCCGATGATACGGGGCATTCATGCAACCCTTTACGGCAGGCTGACTCGGGAGGTGGATCTGCAATCCTTGTTCGAGCAGCGCTACAGGAATGAACCCTTCGTTGATGTGATGCCGGCCGGCAGTCATCCTGAAACACGTTCGGTGCGCGGTTCGAATCAATGCCGCATCGCCGTGCACAGGCCGCAAGGCAGCGATACTGTGGTCGTGTTGTCGGTGATCGACAATCTGGTGAAGGGTGCGGCAGGGCAGGCGGTGCAGAATATGAATATCATGTTTGATTTTGCTGATAATACTGCGCTGAATATTGTTCCTTTGCTGCCTTGATCGACATATCTTGTACCGGGAAAGATGTTCATGAACGATATTGTGCGGCAGTTCGGAGTCGCAGGAGGTTGCCATTAAGGTGTGGCGGCGTGCAAAACGCAGGTTTGGCATTGCGGCCCCGCGTTTGTCAGTGCGGCCGCATATTGCCTGGTATTTGCGCTGGAGCATGATGTTGCCGTTTATGCTGGCGGCGCTGGGTCTGGTCTGGTTCGCTTACAACAGCGGGTTGGAGTTTGCCGGTTTTCACCGAGGTGAGATACAGCAGGAATTGAGTGGTTTGCACGCAAGGCTGGCCGTGCTGACAGAGCAGAACACACAGCTGGGCAGGAAAGTTGCGCAATTTGAGCAGCAAATTCAGATCGAGCAGGGCCGCAGTCAGGAGATGGCGCGCCAGATGAAAAGTCTGAACGACGACAATGCGCGTTTGCAGGAAGATTTGAATTTCTTCCAGAATCTGACGGCTGAAAATGGCAAGGAAGGCGAGTTGGCGATTCATCGCATGAGCCTGCTGCGCGACAAGATTCCCGGCGAATACCGGGTGCGCATGTTGTTGGTGCAGAGTGGTCAGCGCGTCAAGGAATTCACTGGCAGCTATCAACTCGTTGCTACGGTCGTGCAAAATGGACGGAAAATGACACAGCTATTCCCATCCGATGAGTCCGGACATGACCAATTCCTGCTGAATTTCAAGTATTATAAGCGTCTGGAGCAAAGCCTTCGATTTCCTGCGGATGTACAATTGCAAAACATTCAGGTTCGATTGTTCGAACATGGGGTTCGCGAGCCAAGAGTGCGGCAGAGCGTCGATCTTAGTTAATCCGGGAGAATAGTTTGTTCAACAAGAAGCACAGCAAGCCACAAAACCGGATTGATACGCTGATTGGTGCGGGATCTGTCATTGAGGGGAGTGTTAATTTCAGCGGCGGGATGCGCATTGATGGCGAGGTCAATGGTAACGTAACCGCCATACCGGGCAAGCCGAGTACGCTGGTATTGAGTGAGCAGGGTAGTGTGAATGGCGACGTAAGTGTCACGCATCTGGTTGTTAATGGTGTAATCTGTGGTGCAGTGACAGCAAGTGAGTATTTGGAACTTCATGCCAAGGCCAGGGTCACAGGCGATGTGCATTACAAAATTCTGGAAATACAGGTGGGCGCAATTCTTGAAGGGCGTCTGATTAACATTAATACTGCTGACCAGGATAAAGTGGTGGCGTTTAAAACAAGTAATGCCTAATTATTTAAGGAAAAATTATGAATGCAATGACTGAAATGGCTGTAGCTGCATCACCAGACCTGCTGGTGTTTACCGATAATGCAGCGCTCAAGGTGAAACAGCTGATCGAGGAAGAAGGCAATGCCGAGCTCAAGCTGCGCGTATTCGTCAGCGGTGGAGGTTGTTCCGGTTTTCAGTACGGTTTTACTTTCGATGAAGTTACCAACGAAGATGACACTGTGCTGGACAAGAATGGCGTGCAATTGCTGATCGACCCGATGAGCTACCAGTATCTGGCCGGTGCGGAAATCGACTACACGGAAGGTCTGGAAGGTTCACAGTTTGTTATCAAGAATCCGAATGCGACCACGACATGTGGCTGCGGTTCGTCGTTCTCGGTTTAAGCGGCAAGTTTCGCAATCAACAAAAAAGCGCGATGGCTAAGCCATCGCGCTTTTTTTCTGCGACAGATTTTATGCGGAATAAGTTGCGCCCAGTATGCAGGGGTGTGCAGCTCCCGTGACCCGCGGCAGGTTGGCGGGGAGATTTAGTCTGTTTTGCTGTGCCAGCCAGGCGAAGGCGATTGCTTCCAGATAATCGCCATCCACGCCCAGTACATCGGTAGCCTGTACGCTGCATTCGGGCAGCTTCCCTGCAAGCATGCGGCGCAAGGCGCTGTTGTGTGCGCCACCACCGCACAGGTATATCTCGCGTGCACCGCGACATTGCGCGATGATCGCCTCGGCGATTGTTGTACAGGTCAGCGCAAGCAAGGTCGCTTGCACATCTTCGGGTAACTCTTCCCCATGCAGATGGCTTTGTAACCATGCCATGTTGAACAGGTCGCGCCCGCTGCTCTTGGGCGGCGGCAGTGCGAAGAACGGTTCGGCCAGCAGGCGATCAAGGAGTTTGGGCAATACATTCCCGGTTGCGGCCCACGCACCATCGGCATCAAAGGGCAGTCCCAGGTGTTCCATGCACCAGGCGTCCATCAGCAGATTGCCTGGGCCGCAGTCAAAGCCGGAGGTAGCATTGCCAGGGGGCAGATTGGTCAGGTTGCTGATTCCGCCGATGTTGACGATTACCCGGTGGATGTCCGGATGGCGCAGTATTTTGTCGTGGAAGGCGGGAACCAGCGGTGCGCCTTGTCCGCCGGCCGCAATATCACGGCTGCGAAAATCGTTGACCACAGTGATGCCGGTCAATTCGGCAAGAAGCGCGGCATTGCCGATTTGCAGCGTATAGCCGTGTTCAGGGCAGTGGCGGATGGTCTGGCCGTGACAGCCGATGGCCTGTATTTGTCCGGGTAAATAACTGACCTGTTTGAGCAGCGAGTCAACTGCAATGGCGTACTGCCTGGCCAGTTGATTGCCGGTCAGCTGCGTTTTGTGTAACTCATTGTGGGATGGCTGGTGGAGATCCAGGATGGTCAGTTTCAGCGTGTCGTCAAAGGGCAGAAAAAACTTGCTGATGAGTTCAGTGCCGGTCTTGCTAAAAGCAACCAGGGCGGCATCGATGCCGTCCAGGCTGGTTCCCGACATCAGTCCGATGTATAGCTGATTGTCCAATCAGTCAAGTTTGGCGAGGTTGGTGTTGCGCAACTGGACGAGGCTCGCTATAAATTTATCGGTCAGCGATTTGAATGCGACTCTGTTGGCGCCATTGATAGGCAACGCATTGGGAAGCGCAACACTCATCGGGTCGTGCTGCTGTCCGTTGACCCTGAATTCATAGTGCAGATGCGGGCCGGTGGACATGCCTGTCATGCCGACATAGCCGATTACATCGCCTTGTCTGATGCGCTCACCTTTGTGCAGTCCTTTTGCAAAATGAGACAGATGCCCATAAACGGTGGACAGATTGCCCTGATGGTTGATGATGACGACATTGCCATAGCCGCTTTGTGTGCCATCGAAGGCGACTATGCCATCTGCGGTGGCTTTGGCGGGTGTGCCGATCGGGGCGGCAAAATCCACGCCCTTGTGCGCGCGCCACTTGTTCAGTATCGGGTGGAAACGTGCCATGGTGAAGCCGGAGCTGACGCGTGAAAAAGCGATAGGCGAACGCAAAAAGGCCTTCTTCAGGCTCCTGCCTTCCGGGGTGTAGTAATCGCTATGTGTGGCGTCAGATTGGAACAGCACAGCGCGGTACACATGGCCCTGGTTGATGAATTCGGCAGCCTGGATCTGGCCTGTCTTGACCAGTGCGCCGTTGCTGTAGGTCATCTCATATACGGCGGTGAATTTGTCGCCGCGCTTCAAATCGTGATGAAAATCGATGTCGCCATTGAAAATCTGGGTCAACTGATTGGCGGCGGCTTCCGGCATGCCGGCGGCATCCGTGGCAGTGTACAGGCTGGTCTTGATTTCGCCTGTGCGCACGAACAGGCGTTTTTCCAGTTGAGCGGCAACGGAGGTGGAGCTGAAGGTGTCGCCTTGTTTCTTGATGACGATTTGCGTGCCCTGTTCGCTCAGGTAACTCAGCGAAACCAGTGTTCCTGCTGCATCCGTTTCGGCCTGCACTTCACGGCCCACAGACAATTTGCGAAATGGTTTGGCGTCAGCATTGTTGCGCAAGTAGTTGCTGGCAGCGGTATCTTTAATGTTCAGCCGCTGCATCAATTCTGCGACGGTATCGCCAGGTTGAATACGCTCGGTATGCCAGAAGGTGGTTGTGTTGGCAGCGATGGGTGCCGTGCCTGGTAATGCAAGTTGCTCGACAAAGATTTTGTCGTTGTTCAATCCAAGATTGCTGGAGGGTACAAGTCCGAAGGCTGTCAGGACGCCCAGCAAAGGCATGGTGGATAATGTGACAAACCAGCGCAGTTTGTTTTTGCGGTCTTGACTGAGCATGTTTTGCGTTAACATTCGTGTCTCCGGAAGCTGCCTGATGTTGGTGGCGGCTATAATAATATCTAATTGGCGCGAACTTTAACAGAAACAGGGTATTACTTAAAGGTTAAACTGACGATTGGCAGGAAAGAATTTGATTGGTGGCCGCCTGGTCGACAGGCGGCGCGAAAATCCGGATGAATGGCGGTAAATTTCCTGAACATGAAGTGATTAATGATATGAATGAAATGATACAAGCACTAGAAACGATAAAACGTGGCGCAGACGAGCTTCTGATAGAGGCGGAGTTGAAGCAGAAATTGGCGCTGGGCAGGCCATTGCGCATCAAGGCGGGTTTTGATCCTACCGCCCCTGATTTGCATATCGGCCATACTGTTTTGCTCAATAAAATGCGCCAGCTGCAGGATATGGGGCATCACGCGCTGTTTTTGATCGGTGACTTTACCGGCATGATAGGCGATCCGACTGGCAAGAATGCCACGCGTCCGCCGTTGTCGCGTGAGCAAGTGATTGAAAATGCTCAGTCTTACCGCGATCAGGTTTTCAAGGTGCTGAATCCGGAAAAGACCGAAGTGGTATTCAATTCCGCCTGGATGGATAAATTTACTGCGGTGGACTTGATACGTCTGGCGGCGACCCATACGGTGGCGCAAATGCTGGAGCGCGACGATTTTTCCAAACGCTACAAGAGCAGTCAGCCGATAGCGATACACGAGTTTATCTACCCGCTGGTACAAGGCTATGATTCTGTGGCGCTGAAGGCGGATATCGAGCTTGGCGGCACGGATCAGAAGTTTAACCTGCTGATGGGCCGCGAGATGCAACGGCATTACGGGCAGCCTGCGCAATGCATATTGACTATGCCGCTTTTGGAAGGTCTGGACGGTGTCAACAAGATGTCCAAATCGCTGGGTAATTACGTGGGTATCACCGATGCGCCGCAGGATATGTTCGGTAAGTTGATGTCTATTTCGGATGGTTTGATGTGGCGATATCTTGAATTGTTGTCGTTCCGGTCATTGAACGAAATCGCGAACTGGCGCCGCGAGGTGGAGGGCGGCCGTAATCCGCGCGACATTAAGGTATTGCTTGCGCAGGAAATCGTCGCACGTTTCCATACGCAGCGGGATGCCGAAACGGCGCTGGAGGAATTCGAGGCGCGTTTCCGTCGCGGCGTGTTGCCGGACGATATGCCGGAAATGAATGTGGCGGCGGCGGATGGCAGTATCACTGTGCCGCAGTTGCTTAAATCCGCCGATCTGGTGGGCAGCACTTCGGAGGCGATGCGCATGATTGCCCAGGGGGCAGTCAAACTGGACGGTGAGCGCGTGAACGATAAGGCGGATGTGGTCGTGGCGGGCAGGGTGGTCGTGGCGCAGGTTGGCAAGCGAAAGTTTGCCAGAATCACCGTTTTATAAGTTGAGGCGAAGTTTATTTATACGCCGTGTTGAAATATAAGTTGTGAGGCGAGGTTGATTTTGCTAGAATCGCGCCCTCGATTTTTTGGTAGAAGGTAGTTCGTAGATGACAACCGTACGTGTTAAAGAGAATGAGCCGTTTGAAGTCGCAATGCGTCGTTTCAAGCGTTCTGTAGAAAAAACAGGTCTGCTGACCGACTTGCGTGCCCGCGAATTTTACGAGAAGCCAACGGCTGAACGTAAGCGCAAGCTGGCTGCGGCCGTCAAGCGTCACTACAAGCGTTTGCGCAGCCAGACTTTGCCACCCAAGCTTTATTAAGCCGGTCCACGCTCGCGTGGCAGGTGATATGAATCTTAAGCAACAAATTACCGATGATATGAAAGCCGCGATGCGCGCCAAGGATACGGCGCGTCTTTCGGCTATTCGTCTGTTGCTCGCGGCTATCAAGCAGCGCGAGGTGGATGAGCGCATCGAACTGTCGGATGCGGACGTTATAGCTATCATCGAAAAGATGAACAAGCAGCGGCGTGACTCCATCAGCCAGTACGAGGCGGCTGCACGTCAGGATTTGGCGGATGTCGAAAAGTTTGAGATGAGCGTGCTGGCGGAATATATGCCGCAACAGCTGAGCGAATCCGAAGTTATTGCTGCTGTAGATGAGGCTGTTGCAGCGGTTGGTGCAGCAGGCCCCCAGGATATGGGTAAAGTAATGGGGTACCTCAAGCCTAAGTTGGCCGGTCTTGCCGACATGGGGCGTGTCTCAGCGATGATAAAGGCGCGCCTGTCCAGCTAGTTTTCAGGCTCCGCAGGGCCTCATGCATATGGCCGCTGGCCAGTTGAAAAGCAGGTTCAGTCCGTCCGTCGGTTTAGATGAAAAGGCGCATCTGGCATGATTCCAAAAAGTTTCATTCAGGATCTGCTTAATCGCCTGGACATCGTGGACGTTATTGAGCGCTATGTGCCGCTCAAAAAAGCTGGCGGCAATTACGTCGCCTGCTGTCCGTTCCACAACGAAAAATCCCCCTCATTTACAGTCAGTCAGGCCAAGCAGTTTTACCATTGCTTCGGTTGTGGTGTGCATGGGACGGCGATAAGTTTCGTCATGGAGCACCTGGGTCTGGGCTTTGTCGAGGCTGTCGAAGACTTGGCGCAGAGTGTGGGAATGGACGTCCCGCAAGAGCAGCGTGCGGGTGAAAGTTTTCATAAAATCGCGCCCGATTTGTATGAAGTGATGCAAACCGCTACGCGGTATTACCGTGAGCAGCTGAAGCTGTCTGTCCGGGCAATTGACTACCTCAAGGGGCGCGGCTTGAGCGGCGAGATTGCCGCGAAATTTGCCATCGGCTATGCGCCGGAAGGCTGGCAGAATCTGTCCGCTGCCTTTCCTGACTATCGGGCTGACACACTGAATGAGACCGGCCTGGTGATCAGCGGCGAAGCGGACAAGCGCTACGACCGGTTTCGCGACCGGATCATGTTTCCCATCATCAATGTGCGCGCTCAGGTCATCGGCTTTGGCGGGCGCGTGTTGGACAAAGGCGAGCCCAAATATCTCAATTCTCCGGAAACGCCGCTGTTTGAAAAAGGTCACGAGCTGTATGGCCTGTTTCAGGCGCAAAAAGCCATACGTGCGGGGCAGAGGGTGCTGGTTGTGGAAGGGTACATGGATGTGGTGGCGCTGGCTCAGCATGGTGTCGATTACGCCGTGGCTACATTGGGTACGGCCACCACGCCGTATCACATACAGAAATTACTGCGCCTCTCGGACCAGATCGTATTCTGTTTCGACGGGGACAAAGCGGGTCAGAAGGCGGCATGGCGGGCACTGGAAAACGCATTGCCTTATTTGCAGGACGGCAAGCTCATCAGTTTTCTGTTTCTGCCCGCCGAGCATGACCCGGACAGTTTTATTCGTGAATTCGGCAAGGCGGTTTTTGAGCGTCAAGTGGCGGAGGCGATGCCTTTATCCGGATATCTGTTGCGAGAGATCAGCAGCGAACTGGATTTGAAGAGCCAGGAGGGACGCAATCAGTTGCTGCACCGCGCCCGCCCCCTGTTGTCCGCGATTGCCTCCCCTGTGACTGCCTTGCTGTTGCGCAAGGAAGTGGCGGCAGTTGCCGGGGTCAGTCAGGCGGAACTGGAGGCGTTGTTTGAGATCAAGCCTATTGCGCATGCGCCACGGCCCTCCTTGAAAAAAGCCACACGCACCCCATTTCCGGTACAGCGTTTGCTGTTGCAATGTCTGATTGCGCAGCCTGAGTTGGGCGCACAGATGCCGGCAGGCTGGCATGGAGAAGGCGCGGATGCCGATGCGATTGGTGCCGTTTTGTCGGCGCTGCGTGAAGCCGGGTTTGCGATGAGCAGTCCTGCACTGATGCAGATGTTTGAGGGAACAAGTTACGCCAGGGCGTTATCTCAGGCCGAGGCTGACATGCTGGCCTGGGGGGAGTCTTTCGATGTGGCGGCTGAATTCGCAGGGCTCATCAGCCGGCTTGATGATGGACAGCGCCGCGAGCAATTCCAGGCTTTGCAGGGGAAGTCGGCGCAAAGCGGCTTGTCCGGTCTGAGCGCAGAGGAACGTGAGCAGTACTTGCATTTGCTGAAACGCTGACGGACTGGATGTTCAGTGTTAAACCGGATTGTTTGGTGCTGCCCGTCGGTCCACAAAGGTTAAGAAAAAGTTGGTGTATTCGGGTATAATGGTGCGCTTTTCTGCGACCCTAACGTAGGTCTTACGCAATTGGAAACATGACTATGGCAACGATTAAAAAAAGCAAGAAAAAACTGGATAAAAAAGCGGAAGACACCGTCGCGCTGCCATTGGCTGAATTGCAGCAGGATATCGATGCGCGCCGCACCAGTCTGAAAGCGCTGATCGTGCTGGGCAAGGAGCGTGGCTACCTGACCTACGCCGAGATCAACGACCATTTGCCGGATATGCTCGAAGTCGAGCAGATCGAGAGCGTGGCCAGCATGATCAATGACATGGGCATTCGTGTGTGTGATGTTGCACCCGATGCGGAAGCGCTGATCATGACCGATTCCGCGCCTACGGCGGCGGATGACGATGCTGCCGAAGAGGCTGAGGCGGCTTTATCAACGGTAGATTCTGAATTCGGCCGCACCACGGATCCTGTGCGCATGTACATGCGCGAAATGGGTACGGTCGATTTGCTGACACGCGAAAAAGAAATCGAGATCGCCAAGCGTATCGAAGAAGGTCAGCGGAACATGATTCAGGCGATTTCGGCCTGTCCTGTGACCATCGCGGAAATTCTGGCGCTGGCGGCGAAGATCGAAACCGATGAAATTCGCGTAAATGAACTGATCGACGGCTTCGTGGAAGTTGAGCTTGAGGACGAGTCCGGGCTGAACGAGGGCGAGGAGCAAGATCAGGACGGCGAGGAAGAAGGCGAAGAATCGTCGGATGAAGCAGAATCGGATGAAGAAGAAAGCGATGAGGATGAAGAAGCCGTTGCCGCCGCGACGGCTGCCGCCGCTGCCGCAGATCTGGCACAACTGAAAGCCGACGCGCTGGCACGGTTTGCCGTGATTGCGGATCTGTTCAACAAGATGGGCAAGGCCTTTGAAAAGCACGGCTATCTCAGTGCTCAGTACAATACCTATCAGGCGGGCATCACCGAAGAGCTGATGGCTTTCCGCTTTACCGCCAAGCAGGTGGATGCACTGTGCAATACCATGCGCGGCCTGGTTGAAGAAATACGCAACAACGAACGCGGCATCCAGGATATCTGCGTGACGAAGAGCAAAATGCCACGTCCGCATTTTATCAAGAGTTTTATCGGCCACGAAGTCGATATGGACTGGCTGGCGCAGGAAATAAAGTCCAACAAACCTTACAGCGAACTGCTGTTGCGCTACCAGCACGCGATCATCGAGAAGCAACAAAACCTGGTAAACATGCAGAAGCGCGTGGGCCTGCCGATCACTGATCTGAAGGAAATCAACCGTCGCATGACCAATGGCGAAGCCCGCTCACACCGCGCCAAGCGCGACATGATCGAGGCCAACCTGCGTCTGGTTATTTCCATCGCCAAAAAATATACCAACCGCGGTTTGCAGTTTCTCGATTTGATTCAGGAAGGCAATATCGGCCTGATGAAGGCAGTCGACAAATTCGAATACCGTCGCGGTTACAAGTTTTCGACCTATGCGACCTGGTGGATACGTCAGGCAATCACGCGTTCCATCGCCGATCAGGCGCGCACCATCCGTATTCCGGTGCACATGATCGAGACCATCAACAAGATGAATCGCATCTCGCGTCAGATTTTGCAGGAAACCGGGCAGGAAGCGGACGCCGCAACGCTGGCCGCCAAGATGGAAATGTCGGAAGACAAAATCCACAAAATCCTCAAGATCGCCAAGGAACCGATCTCGATGGAAACGCCGGTGGGTGATGACGACGATTCGCATCTGGGCGACTTTATCGAGGACTCGAATACTACCGTGCCGGTCGATGCGGCCGTTTACGAGAGCCTGCGCAGTGCAACGTCGGATATACTGGACAGCCTGACGCAGCGCGAAGCGAAAGTGTTGCGCATGCGCTTCGGTATCGAGATGAACACCGATCACACGCTCGAAGAAGTGGGCAAGCAGTTCGATGTGACGCGCGAACGCATCCGTCAGATCGAAGCCAAGGCGCTGCGCAAGTTGCGCCACCCCTCGCGCTCCGAGAAGCTCAAGAGTTTCCTCGACAGCGAAGGTTAACAGTTTACGGGTCGTTAGCTCAGTTGGTTAGAGCAGAGGACTCATAATCCTTTGGTCCACGGTTCAAGTCCGTGACGACCCACCAAATAAACAGGCACTTACAGAAATGTAGGTGCTTTTTTATTTTGTTATAGAACATTTGCGGATCAAAAAACCTGCCCGTTGTTTTTTGACATTGCTGTTACACTTGCGCGTATGTATTTATAGCCCTCCGTGTTACTTGGACGGGGGGTTTTCAGAGGGGGCCAAATGGAACGTAGACACCAAGTATTTATATCGTCAACTTACGCAGATTTGAAAGAAGAGAGAGCAGAAATTATTAAAGCGCTTCTTGAATTAGACTGCATACCATCAGGTATGGAGCTTTTTCCGGCGACAAATGAAGATGCTTGGGAGATTATAAAAGGAATCATTGACGACTCAGATTACTATTGTTTGGTTGTGGGAGGGAGGTACGGCTCGGTTGCCTCAGATGGAATTGGATATACAGAGAAAGAATACGACTACGCGTTGTTAAAGGGGAAGCCGCTTATGGCGTTTTTTCATCGAGAGCCCGGTAAAATTTTAACTGCAAAATCTGAGTCAACAGATGAAGGAAAAAAGAAGCTTATCAGTTTCCAGAAAAAGGTTGAAAACGCACATCATTGCAAGTACTGGATAACAGCCGAGGAGCTGGGTGGGCAAGTGTCACGAAGTCTCATCAATCTTAGAAAGACTCATCCGTCAGATGGATGGGTTCCTGGAAGGTACGCGACTGATGAAAGTCTGTTAATTGAACTAGCAAATCTTCGTGCAAGAAATGCTGAGTTACTTGTTGAGATCGCTAGCATAGGCAAAGACGCGATGCCAAAGATAGCAGAAGGAATTGCACATGGAACAGATATATATTCGACTGATATCTCTTTTAAATTAGGAGAGAAGAAGTCTCTAGAAAAGATTTCTGTGTCTGTGAGTTGGGATAAGATTCTCAAATATGTAGGGCCAGCTCTTATTGGAGAGTGTTCGGACGAAGAGTTTCTAGAAAAGCTGAAGCTGTGCTTTTATCATGCAATTCAGTCTTTAGAATCAAAAAATAATGTGTTGTACAATTCAATTATTGTTCCTTTCATGGTTATTGACCAAATCAAAATTCAGTTGCGTGCACTAGGTCAAATGGCACCTGGCGTTAAACGACGAGCTGTGGCAGACAGAAAAGTTTATTGGAAACTAACCTCCTTGGGTGAATCTAGGCTGCTAAGTATTCAAGCGCTTACAAAAAAAACGGTTACCAAATCCGCGAAACTAAAAGTTGACGCTAATGCAATGAAATGACCTCGCGCCAGTGCCCAGATTCATCGCCTATGGCGCACCAGCATGAAATTCAAAATCAGTCTTTCAGAGATCGCAGTCTGAACGATACGATTATTTCTTGAAAGCTCACGTCAGGTTCGCAGACAGCCCATGCGGGCTGGCGCCAAAAGCGGGTGGAATCTTGGCGGTTTATTCATCTGTCGGTTATCAAGTGTCCGTTAAGCAAGTCCAGTGCTGTGCTGCGCTGCGCACCTGCTAGAAGGGCGGGGGAGCCACCAAATAAAAAAAGGGCCTACAGAAATGCAGGCCCTTTTTTTAAATGGACAGAACATCGTTAGGCCGTATGTTTGATAGCCAGGCGACATGCAAATAAAAAGTGCGACCAAAAGGTCGCACTGAAAATAAAGCCCCCGCCTGTGCCGTTGACCCAGCATCTTGAACCTGAAGGTTCAAGAGGGTCACTTCCCTGCCGCATCAGGATCATCCGCAAGGGACATTCACAACAACGGCGTATGAGTCGCGACCTGTAAAGTTACTTGGTTCAAAGAATATATGAGTCTGACGAACACCGCAGGGGACAACTCGAATTTGGTAGGCCAGTCACGACTAGAACAGCGTGTCTTGTTCGGCGAGTGCCTGATCGATTGCCGTTTGCATGGATCCCATTCTACGCGTTAAGTCGGCGAGGTCAACCCCGCGTCCAACTTTCATGGAAAGTAACTCATTGGCGATGTTGAGTGCGGCCATGATGGCGATACGCTCGACGTTGCCGATCTTTCCGGCATCACGAATCTCGGTCATTTTTTTATTGAGATAGGCGACCGCATCGAGCAAGGCCTGCTGTTCTTCCTCCGGGCAGGCGACCCGTAGTTCACGATCGAGAATTGTAACTTCCAGCGTGTTTTTTGGGTTGCTCATGATTGTTTTTCGGTTAAGGTTGGCAGCAGCTTTTCCAGGCGGGACTTTGCGCTGTCTATTTTGTCATTGCATAGCCGGTTGAGGTTTAATGCCTGTGCCAACTCCTGGCGTAACTGGTGGTTTTCACGGCGCAATTGGCTGCTGACTTGTATCAGTTGCGCGAGCTTGCTCTCCAGTGCGTTCAGTTCATTTTCCATGCGGGTAATATAGTTTGAAAAGTGCTGGAAAGTCAAATGCTAAGACAGGCTTGTGCAAGTATTTTGTAAATCGTCGTTTTGTGCGAGGTCGAGAGTCGTGGTAAAGTGCGCGCCGCTTTGAGGTGCTAAGACTGTCATGCAGTCAAGTTAAACGGGAAGCAGGTGCGTTGGGTTGGAACAGGTTCGCTTTGCGGACTTTCCAGAATAATTCAACAAAGCCTGAGCTGCCCCCGCAACGGTAAGCGAGTGTGGATTTGCCATCATGCCACTGTGAGCAATCATGGGAAGGCGGTAAATCAAGACTTGCGAGCCCGGATACCGGCCTGAAAGCATAAGTACGGGAGATGCTGCGGGCGGCGCATCGGGAAGATATCTGCACGAGCCGTGCAGATATCTTCGCAAAAGTCATTTCACTCGCAGTATTTCCTGATTAATAACATTCCAGCGGGGTCGCTCGGAATTTACTCAGGAAGTAATCATGAATCAAAAAATCATCACCCTCGCACTGTTCGGTGCGATCGCATTCCCTGTTGCAGCATCTGCGGACACTTCCGGTATGGAAGAAATTGTCGTCACCGCCGCGCGTATGCCGCAGGCGCTGGATAAATCCATCGCGGATACCACGGTGTTGAACGAACAGGATATCAAGAAATCCGGCGCGCCGGATGTTGTGACACTGCTGCGTTCCGTGCCGGGGCTGGAAATCACGCAGAACGGCGGGATGGGCTCCTCATCCGGTATCTATATGCGCGGCACCAACCCAAATCAAGTATTGGTGCTGCTGGACGGCGTGCGTATTGATTCTGCGACGATGGGCACGACCGCCATAGAACACCTGATGTTAGATAGTATCGAGCGCATCGAAGTGGTGCGCGGCAACGTCAGCAGCCTGTACGGTTCGGAGGCCATCGGCGGCGTGATTCAGCTGTTCACCAGGCATGGTCATGGTGTCCCTGCTTTTAACGCCAGCATGGGTGTGGGCAATCAGGGCACGCAGCGCATGTCTGCGGGATTTTCAGGCAGCGTTAATGACACCTCGTTCAGCGTCAATGCAGGCCGTGTCAAGACAGATGGCGTATCGGCGATGAATCCGCTGCTCATGACGGGTGCCAATCCCAACAACAACGGCTATGACAACAGCACGCTCGATGCACAAATAAAACAGACGCTTAACGCCGACCATGCACTGACCGCTTCGGTGTTCAGCACGCGCGGCAATAGTTCGTACGACAATAATTACAATTTGGCAGTCACAGACGTCAATAATATTGTCGATAATATCGACAAATTGTCACTGGCATCCGATGACCAGATCAGTTCGATGTGGCACAGTCAGGTGCGCCTGTCACAAGGTGTTGATGACAGTCACTATTACACGAATGGTGTGCAAACTTCGAGTTATCGGACACGCAGCAACCAGATTGCCTGGCAAAATAATCTCAAGCTTGCTGATAATCAGCATCTGAGTTTGTCTGTGGAAAATCTGAAGCAGGCAGTGACTTCTACTACGCCTTACCCCAAAACTTCCCGCAATGTGAACAGCGTGCTGGGCGGTTATGTGGGTGAATTCGGGGCTCAACAACTGCAACTGAATTTGCGTCAGGATAACTACTCCGATTTCGGTACGGCCAATACCGGCCTGCTGGGTTACGGGCTGTCCTTCGCGGATAGCTGGCGCGCAACGGCCAGCGTCAGCAATGCCTTCAGGGCACCGACCTTTAATGAATTATATTACCCCGGATTTGGTAATCCTAGCTTGATGCCTGAGCACTCGGTAAACAGAGAGGCCGGGTTGCACTATGCTGCGAACGGACAGCGTGTGGACGTGGTTTATTTTGATAACAAAATCGGTAATTTAATTGTTTATGGTGCGGCACCACTTTATCTTCCTTACAATATCAATCAGGCGAAAATAAACGGTCAGGAATTAAGCTATGCGGGTGATTTCGGCAATGCGCACTTGAGGGCCAGTGCAACGTTCCAGAATCCACGTGATGCGAACACGGGCCTGGTTTTAGTCAGGCGCGCCAAAGAGTTCGGTAACTTCGGTGTGAATCAGGATTTTGGAGTGCTCAATCTGGGAGCCGAAGTGCGTTACAGCGGCGCACGTCAGGATGGCGTAAACACTTTGCCCGGCTACCAACTGTTAAACCTGACCGCGCGTTACCAGATCGACAAGAATTTGAATCTGTCGGCGCGCGTGGGTAACCTGTTCAATCGCAGTTATTCCGAGGTGTATGGCTATAACACCCCGGGCCGCACACTGTTCGTGGGTTTAAGCTACCAGCAGTAATTGTTATGGGAACACGCGTTGTGATAAGGTGCGCGTGTTCCATTTTCAACAGGAGTTACACAATGAATACGTCACAGAACAAATCCCTCGTACTATGCGCAGTGCTGGTCATTTTGATGTCCGCGACGCGCATGCATCATTTCGGAAGCAGCTTGCATTTACCGGACGCCTCGCTTGCCGTGTTTTTGCTGGCAGGATTTCTGGTCGCCAGTCCGCTGTTGTTCGGCGCCTTGCTGCTGGAAGCCGCTCTGCTCGATTATGTCGCGATCACTCATATGGGTGTAAGTGATTACTGCGTGACGTCAGCTTACTGGTTTCTGATCCCGACTTACGCCGTACTGTGGTTTTCAGGCCGCTACTATGCGCGCCTGCATCAGGATACGCTGCGCAGCCTTGGCATATTTTCAGCTGTCTCGGCAGCGGCGGTGAGCGTGGCATTTTTCATTTCCAACGGCGCGTTCTACCTGTTTTCCGGCCGCTACCCTGACATGAATATGGGCGAGTATGCCGCTCGCGTTGCTCAATATTATGTGCCTTATGTCAGCGGCGCAGCGATATATCTGGTTCCTGCCGTGATGCTGTATGTGCTGTTCACGCTAAGGGCCAATCGGGTAAACCATGCCGGATAACAGCGAACAACACAGCCGCCGCATGGCGCGCAAGAAGGCCGTGATTGATGCCTCGATCGCCAAAGCCGATCAGGACAAGGGGCTTTTGCTGGTGCTGACCGGAAATGGCAAGGGCAAATCAAGTTCCGCGTTCGGCATGGTGGCGCGCACGCTGGGTTATGGTTACAAGGCGGGCGTGGCGCAATTTCTGAAAAGTCGCCGCGACACGGGTGAAGAAAAATTTTTAGGCAATCAGCCAGGCGTGCAATGGCATGTGCTGGGCGATGGATTTACCTGGGATACGCAAAACCGCGATGCGGATATCGCGACCGCCCGTCGCGGATGGACCGTGGCGCAAGGTATGTTGCGTGACGAATCGCTGCATCTGGTGGTACTCGATGAACTGACATACTTGCTGACATACGGCTATCTGGATGAAAAGCAGGTTTGTGCCGATCTGGCTGCGCGCCCACCGACGCAGCATGTGGTGATCACGGGGCGGGCAGCGCCTGAGTGTCTGCTGGCTATGGCCGATACGGTGAGTGAAATTCAGGATATCAAACACGCGTACCGCGCAGGTATCCGCGCCCAGCCTGGCATAGACCTTTAAGCATGGTTGCGTGTACCGCACTGCTGATCAGCGCGCCCGCCTCCGGGCAGGGAAAAACCACGGTCACCGCCGCGATGGCCGCCTTCCATCGCAGCCAGGGTCGGTCTGTGCGCGTCTTCAAGACCGGGCCGGATTTTATAGATCCGACTATCCTGGAGGTGGCATCCGGCAATCCGGTCTATCAGCTCGATCTGTGGATGGGCGGTGAGGCGGATTGCCGTGCCATGCTCTACAGGGGAGCCGGTGAGGCTGACCTTATTCTGATCGAAGGCGTGATGGGACTGTTCGATGGAAATCCATCCAGTGCTGATCTTGCCCGCCAGTTCGGCGTACCCATACTGGCTGTGATCGACGCCAGTGCGATGGCGCAAACTTTTGCCGCGATGGCTTGCGGACTGTCACAGCTCGATACCGAACTGCCGTTCTATGGTGTGATCGCAAACCGCGTTGGCAGTGTGCGTCATACACAGATGCTCACAGAACGATTGCCGAAGTCGTTGAGATTTTGCGGCGCGTTGCCAAGTAGTGCACAGATCAGCTTGCCCGAGCGGCATCTGGGTCTGTTGCAGGCGGCCGAGTTGCCCGATATAGAACAGCGCATTGCACATGCGGCCAGGTTGTGGGAAGCGCAGTGCGACACCAGTTTGCCGCCGGCCGTTGAATTTGCCGCACCCTCAGAAACTATGAGCGTGGCGCGTGAACTGGAAGGGGTGAAAATTGCCGTGGCGAGGGACGCGGCTTTTTCATTCCTGTATCGCGCCAACCTCGATGTGCTGGAGGCGTTAGGCGCAGAGCTGTGTTTCTTTTCTCCCCTCGATGATAGCGTCTTGCCGGAGGCAGACAGTTTGTATCTGCCCGGCGGTTACCCGGAGTTACACCTGCCCAGGCTGGCGGCAAACACGGCCATGCTTGCCGCCATTCGCGCCCATCACGCCGGGCACAAGCCGATACTCGCGGAATGTGGCGGCATGTTGTACGCTTTGCAGACGCTTACCGATGCGCAGGGTCAATCAGCGCATCTGCTGGGACTGATGGACGGGAATGCCGTGATGCAGAATCAATTGTGTGCACTCGCGTTGCAAAGCGTCTCATTGCAGGAAGGCACGCTGCGTGGACATACTTTTCATTATTCCAGGGTAGAGACGAGCCTTATGCCCGTGGCGCGGGGCGCGTGTCCCAATGGCAATACGACAAGCGAGGCGGTGTACCAAAAGCTGCGCCTGACGGCTTCCTACACCCATTTTTATTTCCCGTCCGATCCGATGGCGGCAGCGCGGTTGTTCCTGCCATGAGTCTGCCGCATCGCTATTCAGACACTGATCGTGCAGCCATTTACCGCGTGATAAGGGAGCGGCGCGACATGCGCCATTTTCGCAGCGATCCTATCCCTGAGGAGATTTTGCAGCGCGTGCTGCAAGCCGCGCACCAGGCACCCAGCGTGGGGCTGATGCAGCCCTGGCGGTTTATCCGGATTACTGATTCCGCATTGCGCTGTCAGATCCACGCGCTGGTGGATGCCGAACGGCATTTAACGGCAGATGCACTGGGCAGTCGCGATGCACAATTCATGCGGCTTAAAGTGGAAGGGATTACGGATTGCGCAGAGCTGTGGGTGGCAGCGTTGATGGATCAGCGCGAGTCGCATATTTTTGGCAGGCGAACTTTGCCGGAGATGGATCTGGCGTCTGTGGCCTGCGCGATCCAGAACATGTGGCTGGCGGCACGTGCAGAAGGACTGGGGATGGGCTGGGTATCGTTGTTCGACCCGCAGGCGTTGGCAGCATTGCTGGGCATTCCTGCCGGCGGCAAACCCGTCGCGATACTGTGTCTGGGTCAGGTCGAGGAGTTTTACGCGGCACCGATGTTGCAGCTCGAAGGCTGGCGTGCGCCGCAACCGCTGGGTGAAATGCTGTTCGAGAATAGTTGGGGATGCACGGATGCCGGCACCTGATCTGACTGTGCCGCTGATGGTGATGGCGGCGGTATTGCTCGATCGTCTGTTGGGCGAGCCGCGCAGCTTTCATCCTCTGGCGGGGTTCGGTCATCTGGCCTGCACGGTTGAAAGGCTGGTCTATCGCGCAAATCATCTGAGCGGCTTGCTTGCCGTTTTTATTGTTTTGATTCCGTTGGTGTTTTTTGCATATCTGTTGCAGCGTGTTGCTGTGTTCGGCACGCTGTTTTCTATTCTTGTGCTGTATTTTTCGATCGCGCCGCGTAGTCTCGCTGAACATGCAGAGCGCGTATCAAATGCTTTTTCTGCTGAGGACATGCCCGCCGCGAGACAGGCTGTGAGCATGATGGTCAGCCGCGACACCACGCAATTGGACGAGGCGGGTGTGGCCGGCGCCACCGTGGAATCGGTGCTGGAAAACGGTAACGATGCGATCTTTGCCGCGCTGTTCTGGTTCGTGGTGGCAGGCGCGCCGGGCGTGCTGTTGTACCGGTTGAGCAACACGCTGGACGCGATGTGGGGCTATCGCAATGCGCGCTACAACGAATTCGGCTGGGCGGCGGCAAGACTCGATGATGTATTGAATTACATTCCGGCGCGCCTGACCGCGTTGAGCTATACCCTGCTGGGAAATGCCGGCAGTGCTGCGGCTTGCTGGCGGCAACAGGCAGCCGGTTGGGAGAGCCCGAACGCAGGTCATGTGATGGCGGCAGGGGCAGGGGCATTGCAGGTGATGCTGGGCGGCGCTGCGATCTATCACGGCAAACTGGAACAGCGCCCGCAGCTGGGCTCAGGCAAACCTGCAGGCCGGGCAGACATAGTACGCGCGGTGCGCCTGGTGCAGCACACACTCTACCTCTGGCTGTTGGCGATATGCATGGGCGCTTTGCTGATCGAGGGATTCAGACATGGCGCTTGAACACGGCGGCAGAGTGCGTGCTGCGGCGCTGCGCTACGGCATTGCTGAGAACCGCTGGCTGGATCTGTCCACTGGCATCAATCCTGACGGCTGGCCTGTGCCTGCAATGCCGGCCAGAATATGGCAGCATCTGCCGCAGGACGATGACGGTCTGATTGAGGCTGCGTGCAGCTTTTATGGTACGACGCAACTGCTCCCAGTCGCAGGTTCACAGGCGGCGATTGGGGCCTTGCCAGGACTGCGCAAGCATTGCACCGTGGCACTTGCTCAAACAGCTTATGCGGAACATGAATACGCCTGGCGACAGCACGGTCATCAGGTATTCCGTGTGTCCGATGAAGAGATTCTGCAAAGTACGGCGGAGGTGGTGGTCATCATTAATCCGAACAACCCGACCGGCAGACTTTATAGCATCAGTGAGTTGCTGGCGTTGCATGAGCGCCTGGCAGCAGGCGGGGGACTTCTGGTGGTGGATGAAGCCTTCATGGATGCCACGCCAGAACACAGTCTTGCATCGTTCTGTCCGCGCGATGGGCTGATCGTGCTGTGCTCGGTAGGAAAATTTTTTGGTCTGGCAGGCGCCCGTGCGGGCTTTGTGCTGGCGCCGGAAAATATCTTGCAGATGCTGGCCGAGCTGCTCGGCCCCTGGCCGATCGCGACCCCTTCGCGTTACGTGGCGAAGCTCGCCCTTCGCGACACCGCATGGCAGGAAAACACCCGCAAGATTTTGCACTCGGCAGGAATCCGCCTGTCCGGCATGCTGACCCGGTATGGTTTTGCGCCTGCTGGCGGCAACAGACTGTTTCAATGGGTAAGGTGCAACGATGCGGCAAGCGTACACAGTCAGTTGGCGCGACAGGGCATTCTGACGCGCCTGTTCGATGCGCCCGCCAGCCTGCGTTTTGGTTTGCCGCTCGGTGAAGAACAGTGGGCGCGGCTGGATGCCGCATTAAACGGAATCAGGCGATGAAACTAAAAAAACATATGTCCACGAAATACACGAAACGGTTTTGGCAGGCAATCCGCTTCGCGGATGCCCGCAAAAAACACGAACAGATTTTAAGGCATGTAACTATCAGCGTAATCACACAGATGAAGAGTTGCAAAACCTGTTTAAAAAATTGTTTTTTTTCGTGACTTTCGTGATTTTCGTGGATGAAAAAAGGTTGTTAGGATGAAAACAATCACGGTGATGGTGCAGGGTACGACCTCGGATGCCGGCAAAAGCACCCTGGTCGCAGCGCTGTGCCGCTGGCTGGTGCGCCAGGGGATTGCGGTTGTCCCGTTCAAGCCGCAGAACATGGCGCTGAACAGTGCGGTCACATCAGATGGCGGCGAGATAGGGCGCGCTCAGGCGGTTCAGGCGCAGGCAGCCAGACTTGCCCCTCACACCGATATGAACCCGGTGCTGTTGAAGCCAAACAGCGATACCGGCGCACAGGTCATCATACACGGGCGTGCTGTCGCTAACATGGAAGCGCTGGAATATCACGCCTACAAGAGATGCGCCCGTGCGGCGGTTCTGGAGTCGCACCGGCGCCTCAGTGATCAATATTCAACAATCGTGGTGGAAGGGGCGGGCAGTCCCGCCGAAATCAATCTGCGCGAAGGCGATATCGCCAACATGGGTTTTGCCGAGGCGGTGGATTGCCCAGTGATCCTGATCGCCGACATCGACAAAGGCGGGGTGTTCGCGCATCTGGTCGGCACGCTGGCCTTGCTGAGTGAGAGCGAACAGGCGAGAGTGGTGGGTTTTGTGATCAATCGATTTCGCGGCGACATCGCGTTATTGCAGTCTGGACTCGACTGGCTGGAGCTGCGTACCGGGAAACCTGTGATCGGCGTGATCCCATATTTGCATGGACTGCATCTGGAAGCGGAAGATGCAGTGCCTGTTCAACAATCCTCCCCCCAGTCCTCTCACGCCAGCGGGATAGGGAGCGAAAACAAGCTGCGCGTCATCGTCCCGGCGCTGCCGCACATCAGCAATCACACCGATTTCGACCCGCTGCGCCTGCATCCGCAGATCGAATTCAGCTATGTTGCGATGGGCGACGCGATCCCGCCTGCCGACCTGATCATCCTGCCGGGGAGCAAGTCGGTTCGCAGCGATCTGGCCAGTCTGCGGCGTGCCGGTTGGATTGATGCGATACAACGCCATTTGCGTTACGGCGGCAAGCTCATCGGCATCTGTGGCGGTATGCAAATGCTGGGGCAGGAAATCCACGATCCGCTGGGAATCGAAGGGGAAGCCGGCAGCAGTGCCGGGCTGGGTTGGCTGGCGTTGAGCACGACGCTGGAGCGCGAAAAACAGCTGCGTAATGTGCGCGGCACGCTGAGTCTGGAAGCCGCACCCGTGGCAGGCTATGAGATACATGCCGGGATTACCTTAGGCGCGGCACTGAAGAGCCCTGCACTGCAAATCGAGAGCGATGGCATACTCATCCCCGATGGCGCGATTTCCGGGGATGGGCAAATTCTAGCCACTTATCTGCATGGCCTGTTCGAATCAACGCTGGCGACCGATGCGCTGCTGCGCTGGGCAGGACTGACGGACGTTGCCTCGCCCGATTATCATGCGCGCCGCGAGGCCGATATCGACCGGCTGGCCGATGCGGTGGAACAATATCTGGATGGGGTAGATCTGCGTTCGTTGTTTGGTTTGGGAGAGAACAATGCGTGAACTGATATTGGGCGGTGTGCGTTCCGGCAAGAGCCGTCTGGCTGAACGGCATGCAGAGGAATCAGGGCTTGCGGTGGTGTATGTCGCGACCGCCGAGGTGCGCGACGAGGAAATGCGGCAGCGCATCCTTCATCATCAGGCGCGCAGGCCTGCGAACTGGCAACTGGTCGAGGCGGGGCAGGATCTGGCGGCAGTGTTGCAGCGTGAGGCAGCGGTCGGGCGGTGTGTGCTGGTAGACTGCCTGACGCTGTGGCTGACGCAATTGCTGTGCGATACCGATGAGGCACGGCTGCCATGGGAAGTGTCGGCATTGTTGCGGGTGTTGCCAGATTTGCCAGGGCAAATCATTCTGGTGAGCAACGAGACTAACATGGGCGTTACGCCGCTGGGAGAGTTATCCAGGCGTTATTGCGATGAAGCGGGAAGGCTGCATCAGCAGCTGGGGATAATCTGCGAGCGTGTGATTTTAACGGTGGCGGGGCTGCCGTTGGTGGTGAAAGGCAGCTTGTAGCCTGTAGCTTGTAGCGAATGAAGGTAAATCAGGAGTCGTTATGGAAAAGAATTGGTTTTCGCAGCCTTGTGCTGCATTGAATGAAACTGCACGCGAATTGGCGTTATCAAGGCAAGGGCAGCTCACCAAGCCGCCTGGCGCGTTGGGGCGGCTTGAAACTGTCGCGGTGCAGCTGGCTGCCATGCAAGGCGCAGAGCAGCCGCAACTTGCGCGAGTGCAGATCAGCATATTCGCTGCCGATCACGGTATCGCTGCCGAGGGGGTGTCGGCCTTTCCGCAGGCGGTGACCGGCGAGATGGTGAAGAATTTCGCGCGCGGCGGCGCTGCGATCAGCGTGCTGGCGAAGACGCTTGACGCCCAGCTGGAAGTGGTGAATCTGGGCACGGTCAATGATCCGGGTGAGTGGCCTGGCGTGGTTCGTGCGGTCATCGCACCATCGAGTGCGAATTTCGCAATCGAGCCTGCGATGACCGGAACCCAGCTGACTGAGGCATTTCAGGCAGGAGCTGACAGCGTATTGCGCGCCAGAGAGGCGTCCGTGCAGCTTTATATCGGCGGGGAAATGGGTATCGCCAACACCACATCGGCCTCGGCTCTTGCCTGTGCACTGTTGCGGGAATCTCCGCAATTGCTCTCGGGTCCCGGCACCGGGCTGGATAGTCACGGTGTGGCACACAAGGCGCTTGTGATCGGCCGCGCACTGGAACTGCACGGCCTGGTGCCCTCTCCATCGGGTGACGCGATTGAGGGAGAGGGGGCTCTTGAAATCCTGCGTTGTGTCGGCGGCTTCGAAATTGCAGCATTGACGGGCGCTTATCTGACGGCTGCACAGCATGGCATTCCCGTACTGGTGGATGGATTCATCAGCACGGTTGCAGCCCTGATCGCCGTGCGCATCAATCCCGGCGTGCGTGACTGGCTGCTGTTCGGTCATGCTTCAGCGGAACCGGGTCATCAGCGCGTGCTGGCTGAACTGGACGCGCAGCCGTTGTTGCAACTGGGCATGCGACTGGGCGAAGGCAGTGGCGCCGCAGTTGCCGTGCCGCTGTTGCGACTGGCCTGCGCGCTGCATAACGGCATGGCGACGTTTAGCGAGGCGGCAGTATCGGGGAAGATTTAAAGTTGGAGCGGGGGTAACCCCGCTCACAAAAATTGGTAATACCAGCCGCCGGGCTGCCCCGGCTAATTTTTCGGAACGGCGCTGAACGTTATCGCAAACTTCCACTGCGTAACAGGGGAGGTCATGTATATCGCCTTCTTCGTGGCATTGTCAAACTCGTAGGTGACTTCTCCGGAAGTCCCGGCAAACATCTCGTTCACGGCTTTTTTGAGTGTCCCGCTACCCAATTCCCGGGGATCCAGGAAGTGGCGTTCCGTCTTTCGGTGAAGCGTGGTCTGGCCGCTCGGAGCCAGGGCAAAAAAGGTAGCATCTGTCCGAAGAGCGAGGACGGAACTGATCTGCTCGGCGAGCCTGTCAAGAAAAACTGATGCGCCGATAGCGCCGACAACCTTGCCATTCTTCATTATGGGAATTGCGATCACAGCGGAACGCTGTCCGGTGCTTTTGCTGATAACCAGAGCGCCTGTGATCTTCTGACCCGCCATCAGAGCCGGGAAATAGTTTCTGTCGCTCAAACTTACATTCATGAGCCCTTTGTCGACCGTGTAGTATGTTCCATCGGGACGGACATACCAGACAACGAGTCCGTCATCCGATGTCTGGTATCCGCTCAGCAGGCCTTTCATATTCCCCCATTTGCCTGATCTCGCCTCTGTCGTGGAGGCCAGGATTTCGAGACTCCGTTGAACGGAGCTGATGCGCAAGTCCGTGTAAGACATAAAAGCGGACAGCAAGCTTTGCGTATCATTCTCCGAACAGGACCGGGTATCCGGAGCGGACTGGGCGAAGGTAAGGGTCGGCATAATAGCCAGGAAAAAAACCAGAATAAATTTGATCATGATTTCTCCTTCATTGAAATGAAAAGCGCTGGCCTGAACAGGTCGCGTTATAAAGACAAACAAGGGGTTACCGTGGTATTGACTGCACGTGACGCAGGCTGAATTAAGCGCTTGATTTCCCTACATGGCAAGCATCATCGGAAATGCTTGCCGAGTGCGCATGCATGCGGTGCCAGGACCGACTGAATTTTATTTAGTGAAGCGCTCATTGCGTACCGCACCCGCTTTGCCTCCGGGCTAATCCCGGGAAACCCTGACGGCTATTACCGCACCATAATCGATCTTCCAGTTCAGCGTATCGGTCAGCGGCACGCCGGCTAGTTGCGCCAGCATCGCGCGGATGGTGCCGCCGTGTGCGACCAGTGCGATGTTGTGCTGCGGCAGTTGCGCCAGATCGAGTAAAAATGACTGTACGCGCCGCATCACCTGTTGTGCAGATTCACCGCCCGATGGCGCGTAATCCATGATGTCGGCGGCCCAGGCGTCGATCTCGCAGCGGGCAATATTGTTCCACGCACGGCCTTCCCATGTGCCGAAATTTTTTTCCATCAGGCGTGCGTCTACCCGCACTTCACACTGTTGCGCCAGGTGTTCGGCCAGTCTTCGGGTGCGCAGCAAGGGTGAGGTGATGATCAGGTCCAGCGAGGGGAGCCAGTTCAGGATGGCGTTTGCTTCCTCCACAAAACTTTCAGCCGGACCGATGTCGAGCTGTCCGTAACAGATGCCGGGTGCGATGTCGGGCCGTGTGTGGCGGATCAGGTAAAGCGTTCCTGTCATAGCGTTGCCAGCAAGCCCAGATAGAACGCAAGTTCGGTGAGTTGCTGCACCGCGCCCAGGCAGTCGCCGGTGTAGCCGCCCAGGCGTTTTTGCAGCCTCCAGGCAATATAGGCGCGCATCAGCAATGCGCCAGCAGCGCCGGTGAGAATGCCGGATGGGTGTGCGCCTGCGGCAAACAGGATTGCCAAGGGGGCGATGCCGGTAAGCAGCGCGATGATAAAACTGGTGCGGCTGATCTGTTGTGCGACGGGTTTTGCGCGCGCGCTGTCGTCGTCGCGTATGTAGTTCTGGGTCAGCATCAGGCTGGCTGCCATCAGGCGACTGAAGGCATGTGCCGCGATCAGTGCTGAGGCGGCGAACAGCAGCGAGTGAGCGCCGCAAATAGCCAGCAGGGACTGGTATTTCAACAGCAGCACCAGTATCAGCGAGATGGTGCCATAAACGCCGATGTGGCTGTCCTTCATGATTGCCAGCGCCTTGTCACGCGTGTAACCGCCGCCCAGCCCGTCGGCAAAGTCGGAGAGGCCGTCTTCGTGGAATGCGCCGGTGATGAGAATGCTCGCCGTCATGGAGAGTCCCACCGCCAGAGGCAGTGGCAATACTTGCGCGGCGATCATCAGCAGCGCGGCGGAAAGCAGGCCTACGACTATGCCGGTCAGCGGAAAATAGCGCGCCGCCTGGGATAGTTGCTGCGCGGAATGGCCGACCCACGCGGGCACCGGGATGCGCGTGAAGAATTGGACGGCGGTGAGGAATAGACGCAGTTCTTGCAACATGGTCAACAATGGGAATGAAAGCGCATGCAGATTAGCAGCGGCAGCATGGGCTGTCCAGCAGTGCCGTTGATGTGCTTTTCTGATAACGGGCATGGGGAAGTGTGACGCATTGATGATAAAATTCGCGACACTTGCACCGATTATGGTACAGGCATGCCCGTTTCCCCCCTCCCAACCTTCCCCCGCAAGCGAGGTAAGGGGCAAACGATTCGCTATGCGAATTTTACGTTGACGTGCGCACTATGAATTTATCCAGTACACAGCTCTATTTCCGCCTTCTGAATTACGTCAAACCCTATTGGCGCATCTTTGCAATTTCACTGCTCGGCATGATTGTGGTGGCCTCCACCGAACCGCTGGTGCCCGCCTTGATGAAACCGATGCTGGATGGCACATTTGTCCACAAGGATCAGGCGATGATGCGCATCGTGCCGGTGGTCATCGTCCTGATTTTTCTGGTGCGCGGCATTGCCACGTTTGTCGGAACGCTGGCAATCAGCTGGGTCGGCAACAAGCTGGTGATGGACTTGCGCAATGAGATGTTCGCCAAGCTGCTGTGCCTGCCAACCGGCTTCTACGATGACCATGCCACGGGCACGCTGATATCCAAGCTGACTTTCGATGTGACCCAGGTCACCAATGCGGCGACGGTGGTGGTGACTATTTCGGTGCGCGACACCATCGTCATGATCGGCTTGCTGGGCTGGCTGTTTTATCTCAACTGGAAACTGACGCTGCTGACCCTGCTGATGGCACCTGTCATCGCGCTGATCATCAGCACCATCAGTCGTCGCATGCGCCACAGCAGCCGTGATTCCCAGCAGGCAATGGGCGATCTGACGCAAGTGATCGAAGAAAGCGTGTCCGCACACAAGGTGGTCAAGCTGTTCGGTGGCCAGCAATACGAACGTGACCGCTTCAATGAGCAGGCCAACTGGGTGCGCCGCCATGCGATGAAACAGGCGTCAGCCTCAGCGGCTAACGTGCCCATCGTGCAGATGGTCGCGGCAGTCGCCCTGGCGGTCGTGGTCTATCTGGCAACCTTGCAATCCAATGCCGATGAAGTCACGGTAGGCGGCTTTGTCTCGTTCATCATGGCGATGCTGATGTTGACCGCGCCGTTGAAGCGCCTGACCGGTGTGAGCGAATATCTGCAACGGGGGCTCGCGGCGGCGGAGAGCGTGTTCGAACTGCTCGATACGCTGGGTGAAAAGGATGAAGGCAGGGTTGCGATAGGTCGGGTGCGCGGCGAGTTGCACTTCGATGACGTGCAGTTTACCTATGCTGCGGATGCGCGCCCGGTGCTGAAAAATATTCAGCTTGATATTCGCGCCGGCGAGAACGTCGCCTTTGTCGGTGCATCCGGCAGTGGCAAGACCACACTGGTGAATCTGGTGCCGCGATTTTATACGGCAACAGGCGGAGAAATCAGGCTGGATGGACATAATCTCATCGACCTGACCCTCGCCAGCCTGCGCGCCAACATCGCGCTGGTGAGCCAGGAAGTGGTGCTGTTCAACGATACGATTTCGGCGAACATCGCCTACGGACAGATGCGTGTGGTCAGCCAGGCGGAGATCATCGCCGCCGCAACCGCCGCACACGCGATGGAATTTATCCGCGAATGGCCGGAAGGCCTGAACACGCTGGTCGGCGAGCGCGGCGTGAAACTGTCAGGTGGGCAGCGTCAGCGCATCGCGATTGCCCGCGCGATTCTCAAGGATGCGCCAGTGCTAATCCTCGATGAGGCGACTTCCGCGCTGGATTCCGAATCCGAACGGTATGTGCAGGCGGCGCTGGAAACGCTGATGCAGGGGCGCACCACGCTGGTCATTGCGCATCGACTGTCAACAATAGAAAAAGCCGACCGTATCGTCGTCTTGCAAAAAGGCGAAATCGCAGAGATCGGCTCACATGCCGAATTGCTGGCGAGAAATGGCATTTATGCGCAGTTGCACAGCATTCAGTTTGCGGCCACCGAAAATTAAATCCCACAAGCTACACAAGGTTGACGTAACGGGGCGAATGGCCTAAATTGTGTCACCCAATATAACCAACCCTCAGGAGATAAACATGGCAGTTCTCGTAGGTAAACCGGCACCTGACTTTACCGCAACAGCAGTAATGGGCAACAACGAAATAAACGGATCGTTCAACCTGAAACAGCATATCGCCGGAAAAGCAGCAGTAGTGTTTTTCTACCCTCTTGATTTTACATTTGTTTGTCCTTCTGAGCTGATCGCTTTCGATCACCGTTTGTCTGACTTCAAGAGCCGTGGCGTAGAAGTGATTGGTGTGTCGATCGATTCACAGTTCACCCATCTGGCCTGGAAAAATACACCAGTCAATAATGGTGGTATCGGCCAGGTTGGCTATCCGCTGGTTGCCGATATCAAGCATGAAATCTGCAAGGCGTATGATGTAGAACATAGCGATGGCGTGGCTTTCCGTGGCTCGTTCCTGATCGACAAAGCAGGTGTGGTGCGTCATCAGGTGGTGAATGATCTGCCGCTGGGTCGCGATATCGACGAAATGCTACGCATGGTCGATGCACTGCAATTCCACGAAGCGCACGGCGAAGTTTGCCCGGCTGGCTGGAAAAAAGGCAAGGCGGGTATGAATGCATCAACTGAAGGTGTTGCTAAGTATTTGGCTGATCACGCTAAAGAACTGTAAGCAATATTTTCTATGTCGGCTTGCTGCCGGTAAAGAATAGAAAAAGGCCATCGTAAGATGGCCTTTTTCGTTAAAATCCGCACCACTTACCAATTACCACTTGCCACTATGCTGATCGGGTTTGTCGTTCTCTATCTGTTGCTGTCTGTCGGTATCGGCGTCTATGCCTCGACACGGGTGCATAACGCCCGCGACTTTGTGGTGGCGGGGCGCAATCTGCCTTTGCCCATCGTTACCGCGACGGTGTTTGCCACCTGGTTTGGCGCGGAAACGGTGCTGGGGATTTCCGCGACCTTTGTCAAAGACGGCTTAAGCGGCGTGGTCGCCGACCCGTTCGGCGCCAGCCTGTGTCTGATCATAGCCGGACTTTTTTTCGCCAAACGGCTGTACCGCATGAACCTGCTCACCATCGGCGACTATTACCGGGCGCGCTATAACCGCACGGTGGAGCTGATCATGACCATCTGCATCATGATTTCATACCTGGGCTGGGTGTCGGCGCAAGTGACGGCACTGGGGCTGGTGTTCAACCTGGTGAGCGGTGGCGCGATTCCTCAGCCCACGGGTATGGTGATAGGCACTGCCATCGTGCTGGCCTATACGATGTTCGGCGGGATGTGGTCGGTGGCGCTGCTGGATTTCGTGCAGATGACCGTCATTATGGCGGGCATGCTTGTCATCGCCGTGTTGGTCAGCAATGACGCGGGCGGCGTGAGTCATGTCATCGGTCATGCGCAGGACTCCGGAAAACTGCAACTCCTGCCGCAGGGAGGCTATCAAGTCTGGATCCCCTTTGTCGGCGCGGCCCTGACCATGATGCTGGGTTCCATCCCGCAACAGGACGTGTTTCAGCGCATGACTTCTGCAAAGGATGAGAAGACGGCTGTGAAGGGTACGGTGCTGGGCGGCGTGCTGTATTTCGGCTTTGCTTTTGTGCCGATGTTTCTGGCCTACGCGGCGACCCTGATCGATCCAGTGGTGTTCGGCGATATGATCGCCACCGACTCCCAGATGGTGCTGCCCAACCTGATTTTGCAGCACACGCCGCTGGTAGCACAGGTGTTCTTTTTTGGCGCGCTGCTCTCGGCGATCATGAGCACGGCTTCCGCCACCTTGCTGGCGCCCTCGGTGATGTTTACCGAGAATATCCTCAAACACTTCGCATTGAAGCACATGAGTGACAGCCAGATGCTGCGCACCATGCGCATCATCGTGGTGACATTCGGTAGCATCGTGCTGTGGTTCGCACTGAATTCCAATGCGAGCATCTTCAAAATGGTGGAGAACGCCTACAAGATTACGCTGGTTGGTGCGTTTGTGCCGCTCGCGTTCGGACTTTACTGGAAACGCGCCAATAATCAGGGCGCACTGTTATCCATTGCGCTGGGCCTGATTTCCTGGCTGCTGATGGAAAAATTATATACCGGCGATATCTGGCCGCCGCAATTGGTTGGTCTGTTGTTGAGTGTGGCGGGAATGCTGGCAGGGTCCCTGTTGCCGAACCTGTTGCGTCGCCGTCACGCTTCGCATGTAAAAACATGATTTGTGTCATCATCCTGTCATAAATTCTTCATACTCTGGCATCCTCAACCCAAGGAGTAACAATGAGCGCGAAGATTCTGATTGTGGAAGACGAGCCGGCTATTCAGGAATTGCTGGTTTTTAATGTCACGCAGGCCGGATTTGTGGCATTGCGTGCGGATGATGCAGAAACGGCATGGCAGCAGATACGCGATCATGCGCCCGACCTCATTTTGCTGGACTGGATGTTGCCCTCCACCAGCGGTGTGGTTCTTGCAAGACAGCTGCGCAGCGAAGCGCAAACCAAGGATATTCCGATCATCATGCTGACAGCACGGGGCGATGAGCGCGACAAGGTGCTGGGGCTGGAATCCGGTGCGGATGATTACATCACCAAGCCGTTCTCGCCGCGTGAGTTGATGGCCAGGATACGCGCCGTGATGCGTCGCCACATTCCTACCTTGTCAGAAGATAAAGTCTCAGCAGGCGGCCTGGAACTGTCCCCGGCGTCACATCGCGTTTCGGCGCAGGGGCAATCCATTGATTTGGGGCCGACGGAATTTCGCCTGCTGCATTTTTTTATGACGCATGCGGAGCGCGTGTATAGTCGCACGCAATTGCTGGATCAGGTTTGGGGCACGCAAGTGTTCGTCGAAGAGCGCACGGTAGATGTGCACATCCGCCGTTTGCGTGCGTCGCTGGAAGCCAGCGGTCTGGATAGTCTGATCCAGACTGTACGCGGCAGTGGTTATCGTTTTTCCACCAGTTATAAGTAGTGCTCAGGCAAAGATTTTTTGTCCTGGCCCAATACTTAATTTGATTGTCAGAGAGTGAATGCCTTGCAGGATTTCTGGATACGAGTGAGTCTGCCCGTACTATATGGCGCGGTGATCGCGCTGCTGTTGTGGGTTGTATTCACGACCACGCTTGCCTTGTCGTTCATGCTGCTGGTGTTGCTGGCAGTGATGGCCTACCGCGCGCGGCAATTGTACAAACTGGGGCAATGGCTGAATGATGCGCGTCTGGAAAATATTCCTGACGGCGGCGGCATCTGGGATGAGGTATTTTCGCTGCTCTACAAAATGGTCAAGCGGCACAATCTGACCAGGCAGGAGCTGGCCGCCGAGTTACAGCATATCGAGCAAGCCACCGCCGCGTTGCCCGAGGGGGTGGCGAGCCTTAATGAAGCAAACCGCATCGAGTGGTGTAATCCGCTCGCTGAACAGCACTTCGGGCTCAATGCACAGCGCGACATCATGCAGGACATCACATACCTGGTGCGCCAGCCGGAGTTCATCGAATATCTGCATGCCGGTAATTACAGCGAGCCGCTGGTGATGAAGGCGGCGCGCCATGACGATATGGTGTTATCCATCAAGCTGGTCCCATACGGTGGTAATAAGCACCTTCTGATCAGCCGGGATATTACTCAGCTCGAGCGCATCGAAACCATGCGCCGCGACTTTGTTGCGAATGTGTCGCATGAGATGCGCACGCCGCTGACGGTGGTGAACGGCTTCGTTGAAAACTTGCAGGATATGCCCGATTTATCCCATGACAAGATACAGCGTGCCTTGCATCTGATGGCCGAACAGACACGCCGCATGGATCATCTGGTGTCCGATTTGCTGACTTTGTCGCGTCTGGAAAACGATCAGAGTCCATTGCGGACGGAAGTAGTTGATATGCAAGTGTTGCTGGGCGAAGTTTATCGGGATGGGGAAATGTTGAGCGGCGGAAGGCATCAGCACAGCCTGGAAATGACAGGCCCTGCGAAGTTATCCGGCAATCGCGAGGAGTTGCGCAGTGCATTCTCCAATCTGGTCAGCAACGCGGTCCGCTATACCCCGGACGGTGGAACGATCAAACTGCGCTGGGCCATGCGTGCCGGGCTGCCGGTATTCTCGGTGCAAGACAGCGGAATCGGCATCGAAGCGCAGCATATCCCGCGCCTGACCGAACGGTTTTACCGGGTGGACCGCAGCCGTTCGCGTGAAACTGGCGGCACCGGATTGGGCCTGGCCATCGTCAAACACATCGCGCTGCGCCATCATGCCAAACTGGAAATTGTGAGCGGAGAAGGAGCAGGCAGCACCTTTTCGCTGGTGTTTCCTGAAAAACTCGTCGCGGCGTAATTCAGGATTCAGGGTTCAGAATCGTGAAGCTGACACGCTCATAATCCAGACCGCGTTCCACGCTGAAGCCCAGTCGAACATCCAGGACTTTTCCGTCCGGATGCCGTACTTCGATTACACGTGCTGGCTTAAACCAGTCGCGCGGAATGATCAGGCTGGCAGGCGTCCTGAGCGATGGCAAGGCGGGCAATAAAAAAGCCGGCGCTTCAACTTTCGCGGGATTGATGCCGGATGCGCTGACACGTACAGGCAGAGGCTGGCCTGGCAGATACTTGACACCAATTTGCAGTCGGCCTTTTTGCGTAACGTTTGCCCAGGCCGTTGTTCCCAGCATGAAAGATTGTACATTACCGGGGCGCAGCGCGATCAACTGTCTGGGCCTGAGCCGGCCACCCGTCGTGTCGGTGCGGGTCAGGCGCACACCCATGATGTTCTCGTTTTCCATCAGCCAGTTTTCCAGCGGATAACCTGTTCCCATCTGTTTCTGCTCGACAGACAGTGCATGTCCCAGCGTTTCGATTTGTTTGAGCGCCAGGCTATTCAGGTTGTCTTGTTTTAAAGACTTGCCGGATAAATGTGCATAGATACCGTCCGGCCTGTAGCTAAGCGCAGCCATCATGGATGCTGACCGCCGACTGTTCAGACGTTTGTGTTTGTCTTCGCACCAGCACTGATGCAACAAAATGATGAGCTCAAGGCAGGCATGGCTGTCAAGCTGATCGCCCAGCCCCACTTGTTGCGGCGTTTTTCCCTGCTGCAACAATATGATTTTAATGCGTAACTGTTTGCTTAACGGAACCATCGCCAGATAACGCACCCACTCGTTGTGAGGCAGCTCTTCCACCCGTTGTAATCCCTGAGTGCCCGACAGGTCGGCGGCGAGCGGCGCGGCATCATTCTTGCTGATGCTGTAGTTGCAGGCTACAGTGACGCTATCGCTCCAGGTTGAGAGCCAGTGGTTCATTTGTTGTAATTGCCAGCGTGTCATTTGGGCGGGGTTGGCATAACAGCACAGCAGCGTCTTGACGTAACTGCCGGTGCAGCTCGTTGAGTGCCCGCCTGGCGGGTCGGACACTTCGATCTGATGCAGTTGCTGTTGTTCGGCGTAGGCGTACAGTTCATGCAGCTGGCGCCACAGCCGGGGACTGAATTCATATCCTGTGCGCAGGTGCTCAAAAATTTCCAGGCCGCTGTACAACAGGCAGCGCTGGCACAACAGTGCGCCGTGTTTGGAAAGCTGTTTCTCGCCCGAGATGTAGGCCTGCAAGCCGCGCTGATAGCCCTCAACCATTGCCTGCCAAAGCTGGACGATAGACAGTAATACCGTCAGTTCACTCTCATTTAACGGCAGCGGTTTGCCGATCAGTTTTTTGGCGAAATCCTCTTGTACGAAACCGACGGTTTCCCTCAATAACTCAAGGGTGTTGAAGCGCTCCACACCGCGCATCGGGTAGCGGTTCAATTCCTTGATCTGGGCTAGCAGTTTACTGTGCGCCAGTTGCAAATTGGTCAGTTGCAGTTGCCCCAGCCACGCTTGGCAGCTCGCCGCATCCTTGAAAACCGGGTTGGCGCGATCATCAGTCGGTTCAAGAGGCAGAGTCAGCATAAAGTTCAGGAGTCAGGAATCGGGAGTCAGGATGCATGATGCAGGAAAAACCTCAAGGCCGCTTTTGATTTTTCCGAATCCCGACTCCTGCACCCTGAATCCTATAAAAGCACTCTTTCGATACCTCCGTTGTTCGCTTTTTCTACATATTCAGCCATCCAGTTTGCTCCCAGCAGATGCTTGGCCATTTCCACCACGATGTAGTCGGCGGTTGTGCCGCTGTCGTCATTGTAGCGGGAAAGTCCTTGCTGGCAGGCAGGGCAAGAGGTAAGGATCTTGATTTCACCGTCAAAGCCATCGGAGCGCAGCGCGTCCGCTCCACGGCGCATTTCCTCTTCCTTGCGGAAGCGAACTTGCGTGGCGATTTGCGGCAGTGAAACGCCGAACGTACCTGACTCACCGCAGCATCGGTCGTTGAAGGGGACAGAGGCACTCATCAGCGTGTCGACAACCATTTGCGGCTGATAGGTCTTCATCGGAGAGTGGCAAGGTTCATGATACATATAACGCGTACCCTGCACATTCGCCAGCGTACTGCCATCCTTCGCCGCAAGAGCGTTGCCCTTGCCTAGGGTAACGCTCTTTTCCAACAGGTATTCGTGTATGTCGAGCAGGCGGCAACCGGGGAAAATCTTGTCGAACTGGTATTTCTGCAACTGATCCATGCAGGTTCCGCACGACACGATGACCGTCTTGATGTCCAGATAATTAAGGGTGTTGGCGACGCGATGAAACAGCACGCGATTGTCCATGGTGATCTGGGAGGCACGGTCGCCCTGGCCCGATGCATTCTGCGGGTAACCGCAGCACAGGTAGCCTGGCGGCAATACAGTAATCGCACCGGTTTCATACAGCATGGCTTGCGTGGCCAGACCCACCTGACCGAACAGGCGCTCGGAGCCGCAGCCGGGGAAGTAAAATACCGCTTCGGATTCTTCACTGGGCAGTTGCGGGTTGCGGATGATCGGTATCACGCTGCTGTCTTCGATGTCGAGCAGCGCGCGCGAGGTTTTCTTGGGCAAGTTACCCGGCATCGGTTTGTTGATGAAGTGGATCACCTGTGACTGGATCGAAGGCTTGCCCACGGTCGCCGGCGGGTGGGCGATCTGTTTTTTGAACAGCCCCAGGTGCTTGCCGATTTTGTGCGCAATGCGCTGGGCCTTGTACGACCATTCGATCATGACTTTGCGCATCAGTTTGATGGTGAGCGGGTCGGTGGTATTCAGGTACAGCATCGAGGTGGCGGCAATCGGGTTGAATTTCTTCTTGCCCTGCTTGCGCAGGAAGTTGCGCATCGCCATCGAGACATCGCCGAAATCGATGTTCACAGGACAGGGGCTCAGGCACTTGTGGCATACCGTGCAGTGGTCGGCCACATCGTTGAATTCGTCGAAATGCTGGATGGAAACGCCGCGCCGCGTCTGTTCTTCGTAAAGGAAGGCTTCGATCAACAGGGACGTGGCGAGTATCTTGTTGCGCGGCGAATACAGCAGGTTGGCGCGCGGCACGTGGGTCGTACACACCGGTTTGCACTTGCCGCAACGCAGGCAGTCCTTGATCGAATCGGCAATCTCGCCCAGTTCGCTCTTTTCCAGAATCAGGCTCTCCAGTTCCATCAGATTGAAGCTGGGTGTGTACGCGCGGTCGAGGTTGCTGCCCGGCAGCAGTTTTCCCTTGTTGAAGTGTCCTTGCGGATCAATCCGCTGTTTATATGCGATGAACGGCGCGATCTCCTTTTCTTCGAGGTAATCGAACTTGGTAATGCCGATGCCATGCTCGCCGGAAATCACGCCGCCCAAGTCCTTCGCCAGCTGCATGATGCGATCCACTGCCCGGTAGGCCTGTTGCAGCATCTCGTAGTTGTCCGAGTTCACCGGAATGTTGGTGTGCACGTTGCCGTCGCCCGCATGCATGTGGAGGGCTACAAACACCCTGCCTTTGAGCACTTGTTGATGAATCGCAGTGCACCGGTCCAGCACCGGCTGATAGGTGCCGCCGCTGAAGATGTGGCGCAATTTCTCGCGCAGTTCCTGCTTCCATGATGCGCGGATGGTGTGGTTTTGCAGGGCCTCAAAGACAGTGCAGTCGCTAGTCGCTAGTTGATAGTCGCTAGTTGTGGTTTGAGGGTTTAACTTTGAACTAACGTCTAACGACTCAGAACTAGGTCTGTCCAGATTGTCTCGCAACCATTCCCAGCGCGTGCGCACGTCCGTCAGCAGTTTTTTGGCATCCTGAACGCGACTGCCCAGCAGTTCTGCATCTCCCAGTTGCTTGTCATCCTGGTAATACAGCGGCAACTCGCCGGCAAAAAATTCATCAAGCGCACTGAGTAAATCCAGCTTGTTGTGTAACGACAGTTCGATGTTGATGCGTTCGATGCCGTCGCAGTAATCGCCCATGCGCGGCAGCGGTATGACCACGTCCTCGTTGATCTTGAAGGCGTTGGTGTGCTTGGCGATGGCGGCGGTGCGGGCTCTGTCCAGCCAGAATTTTTTGCGGGCGTCACTGGACACGGCGATGAATCCTTCGCCATGACGCAGATTGGCCAGACGCACGATTTCCGAGGCGGCGGAAGCCGCTGCATCGGCGTCATCGCTTACTACATCGGCCACCAGCACCATCTTGGGCCGGGTGCCGCGACGGGATTTTGTCGCATAGCCCACCGCCTTGAGATAGCGCTCATCCAGATGTTCCAGCCCCGCCAGAAATACGGGTGCCGGGAAGTTCGACGGACGAGCGCTGCTCAGCAATTCGGTGATCTCGATGATCGCTGGTACGGCCTCCCTGACCTGGCCGAAAAACTCCAGACACACGGTGCGGGTGTGGGCATGGGCGCGATGCAGGATAAATCGCGCCGAGGTGATGATGCCGTCGCAGCCCTCTTTCTGAATGCCGGGCAGACCCGACAGGAATTTGTCCGTGACATCCTTGCCGAGCCCGGCTTTCCTGAACGCGCTGCCGTCTATGGTCAGGATTTCAGGCTCACCATGAGGCGTCTTGCCGTCCGCCTCAAAACGGCTGATGCGAAATACAGCGCTGGCGGCATCGTGGATCTTGCCCAGGTTGTGGTTCAGCCGCTCGACTGTCATCCACAGCCCGTCAGGGGTGACCATGCGCCAGGAAGCCAGGTTGTCCAGCGCGGTGCCCCACAGCACAGCCTTCTTGCCGCCCGCATTCATGGAAACATTGCCGCCGATGCAGGAGGCGTCTGCCGATGTGGGATCAACCGCAAAAACCAGTCCGTCGTTGTCTGCCGCTTCCATTACGCGGCGTGTCACGACCCCGGCCCCGCAATGGATGGTGGCGTAGGATTCGGAGAGGCCGGGCAGCACGATGCGCTCTATATTGGAGATGGCATCAAGCTTCTCGGTGTTGATGACCGCCGAGAACTTGTCCAGCAGCACGGCGCCGCCGGTGTAGCCGGTGCCGCCGCCGCGCGGCACGATGGTCAGTTTGAGTGCGATGCAGGCACGCACCAGCGCTGCGATTTCCTCTTCGGTGTCGGGATGCAGCACGACGAACGGATATTCCACGCGCCAGTCGGTCGCGTCCGTCACATGCGAGACGCGTGCCAGTCCGTCGAACTGGATGTTGTCGCGGCGCGTTATGCGGCTCAATTCGCGCATGGCGCGTTTGCGCAGTTGCAGGGTCGTTTCGAATTCATCGGAAAACTGATCGACTGCACCGCGCGCCAGTTCCAGCAGGCGACCGACTATCCTGTTGTCCTGGCGGCGCGCTTCAATTGCATTCAACCTGTGATGCAGCGCATCGATCAGCGCGCCGCGCCGTTTCTTGTTGCCCAGCAGATCATCCTGCAAATACGGGTTGCGCGACACCACCCAGATATCGCCCAGTACCTCGTAGAGCATTTGCGCAGAACGACCCGTGCGGCGCTCGGTGCGCAAGGTGTTGATGATGTCCCATGCCTCGGAACCCAGCAGGCGCAGCACGATCTCGCGATCGGAGAACGAGGTGTAGTTATAGGGGATTTCACGCAAACGCACGGTCATGATGTTCCTTTGCCCTGAAAATTTTTTCATCAACGAATTGGTTTTCAGGGTTTTATTTATCTGGCGCGTATTTTACCTGATTGCAGCGTTCTGCTCGACCATGAACTGATTGAGGATAAAATATCGAACTTATGACGAACCAATTTCCCGATACCGCGCGCATTTTCCTGGCGCTTTGGCCCAGCGTCTCTGAACGCCGTGCGCTTGCCGCCTGGCAGACGAAGCTGAAAGACCTGGGGCGTGTGATGCGCACCGAAACGTTGCATGCCACTCTGGTGTTTATAGGGGAGGTTGAGGTGGCGCGTCTGGAAGCGTTGCAATTGGCGGCGCGTGAAGTCAGTTCGGGAAGGTTTGACCTGTGTTTCGATGAGGCGCGCTACTGGGGGCACAACCATATTCTGTATGCCGCACCTAGCCTCGTGCCGCCCCGGCTTGTGCAGCTGGTAAGCGAACTGGAACGCCATTTAATCCGGCATCGCTTCCGCTTCAATCAACATGAATACAAACCGCATGTCACACTGTTGCGCAATGTCAGCTTTCGGGATGATCCGCTGCCGGCAATGCAACCGGTATGCTGGCGGATTAAAGAGTTTGCCTTGGTACAATCGCAGCAGCAGGACGGTGAGGTGAATTACCGGGTGCTGGCACATTTTCCTCTTTTGTAAATGTTATGAGAAATAATTGTAATTTCAATAAGTTATGCTGTGCGCTGCTGTTCGCGTTGTTTTCAGGTGTCGTACCGGTGGCCAGCGCCGGCGCTGATGCGTTCGCGCAGTGTGCGAAAAATTTCCCGGGCAACGATGTCGAACGCCTCAAATGTTTCGATAACGCGACAGCCACGGTTGCCACGGTGCCTGTTGCTGTGCGGGTACAGCCCGAGTCAGACGAGTCAGACGAGCCCGCTGCAACTGCGACAGAAAGCGTGGTAAAAAGGGATAACTCAGTTTCCAGACGCACCTATCTGACCCGGCTGTGGAATCTTGATAATCGTCCTCCCCGCGATCAGAGCAGTCTGGACCGGTTGCAACTGCACAAACAAAATTATCTGATATTTCGAAAAACCGACAGCCTGAACAGGCAGCCAAGTTCCCCGGGGATCGGTAATGCTGTATTGACGCCGTATGACCTGGACTCGCTGGAAGCCAAGTACCTGTTGAGTTTCAAGACGAGCATGTATACGAAAAATGACATTGATGCATTGGGATTTAAAACCTTTCGTCTGTGGGGGGGGTATACCCAGCAGTCCAATTGGCAGGTTTTCAACACGCGCAATTCATCGCCATTCCGTGAAACAAATTATGAACCCGAGGTGATCGCTACCTTTGCCACGGGCAATGAAACCGGATTGAGACTGTTCAATTTAGGGTTTCTTCACCAGTCGAATGGTCGCTCGAAACCTGAGTCGCGCAGCTGGAACCGCGTGTATGCGCAAGGCGGCTGGGAATGGGACAATATTTCGCTGCTGGGGCGCGGCTGGTGGCGTGTTCCGGAAAGTTCCTTTAAAGATGATAATCCCGACATTACCCACTATATGGGACATGGCGATGTGGTGGTGCGCTGGGAGCCGGACAATAAATCGCAGTCGGTCGCGCTGCTGCTGCGCAACAATCTGAACACCAATCAAAACCTGGGTTTCATGCAGCTCGACTGGTCTATGCCTGTCGCATTGGGTACGGCGGCGCGCATGCACGCACAGATTACCAGCGGTTATGGCGAGAGCCTGATCGACTACAACTACCGCCAGACGACAATAGGACTGGGTTTTTCATTCAGGGAATGGTAAATATGCAAACGGAACAACAAACACACTATCAGCGTATCGGCGGGGCGGAAAAAGTACGGGCGCTGGTGCGTCGTTTTTATGAATTAATGGATGAGCTGCCGGAGGCTTATGGCATCCGAAAGTTGCATGCGGACGATCTGCAGGGCGCGAACGACAAGCTGTTCAAGTTTCTGTCCGGCTGGATGGGCGGGCCGCAGCTGTTTATCGAGCAATATGGTCACCCCATGCTGCGCCGGCGTCATCTGCCCTTTGCCATTGGCAATGCCGAGCGCGACCAGTGGATGATGTGCATGAATCAGGCGCTGGGCGAGGTGGTTGAAGATGAGGCGCTGCGCCATGAGCTGTCGGATGCATTCGCCAAGGTCGCAGACCATATGCGCAACAGGGAAAGTTAATCCTTGCGCCCCGCCAGTTGCCGGCCTGCTACCGGCTATTCTGCCAGCAGCTTGTTGATCACAGCCCCGGCCAGCATGTAGCCGAACAGTGGCGGCATGTAGCTGATGGTGCCGTTTACTGAGCGCGGACGGCCTCTGTCGACGGGTTGGGGGGGCAGCGGCGGTCTGGGATTCTCATCGGTATAGACTGTCAACACGCCTTGTTTGATACCCAAATCGCGCAAGTGCTTGCGCATCTCGCGCGCCAGCGGACAGACGCTGGTCTCGCTGATGTCGGCGACACGGATGCGCGAGGGATCGAGCTTGTTGCCGGCACCCATGCTCGAGGCGACGTTCAATCCCAGCGACACGCTGTGGGCGAGCAGCGCGACTTTGCAGTTCATCGAGTCGATGCAATCGATCACGAAATCGCAGTCATGCGGCACCAGCTCATGGACATTTTCGGGACCCAAAAAAGTGCGTATCAGCGTGACGACACAATCGGGATTGATGTCCGCGATGCGAGCCTTCATCAGTTCGGCCTTGGACTGTCCGACAGTGGACAGCAGGGCTGGCAATTGGCGGTTGATGTTGCTGATCGCCACCACGTCGTGGTCGAGCAGTGTCAGGCGGCCGATGCCGGCGCGAGCCAGCGCCTCGGTGCAGTAAGAACCTACGCCGCCCATGCCGGCGACAAATACGTGGCGGCTGGCGAGCCGGGCGATGCCTTCAATACCTATCAGGATTTCGGTGCGTTCAAACTGGGGTGGAGTGGTATTTTTCATGGCGGGATTATAGCGGTGTCGTCGTTCCCGCGCATAAGTAGTGGCTTTGCTATTGTCTCTTGATTGCTTAGTCAATACTTGGTTTTTTTAACAGGCGGGAATCGGGCCGGTTTGTTAATTTTGGCAGAGCATTCAGGGCGTTTTGCGTCGTAGCCTGAGCAAGTTCCTCCGGAGACATGCCGCGCAATTGGGCCAGCGTCTGCGCGATGCGCGGCAGATATTCAGGCTTGTTCGGCTGGCCGCGCGCCACGAATTCAGGTGGCATATCAGGTGCATCGGTTTCCAGCACGATGCTCTCAAGCGGCAGGGTTGCGGCTAATTCACGCAGGCGCGTGGCGCGCGGGTAAGTTGCGGCACCGCCAAAACCCAGCTTGAATCCCAGTTTGATGAATTCGTCAGCTTGCTGGCGACTGCCGCTGAAGGCATGGGCGATGCCGCGCACCCTGATTTTTCGCAGGTGCCCTAGCACGGTGTCCTGTGCGCGGCGAATATGCAGCAGCACCGGCAGGTCGAATTTGCGCGCCAGCCTGAGTTGTTCAAGAAAATAGTGTTCCTGCCGTGCCTGATCGTAATGCTCGATGAAAAAATCCAGGCCGATTTCGCCGACCGCGACAGGCCGATGTTCACGCAGATAGTCACGTAAAACGTTCATATCTTCGGGCGTTGCAGCGTCTGCATACATAGGATGTATGCCGTAAGCGGGCGAGCAGTCCGGGTGTTGTTCGCAGAGCGTGCGAACGGCGGCGAAATTGGCGCGTTCCACAGAAGGAATGACGATGCGGCCGACACCTGCCGTCTGTGCGGACCGCAAGAGCGCGGCCTGCTGCCCGCCGAATTCGGCGGCATCCAGATGACAGTGTGTGTCGATTAGGTACATTTTTAAACCCATTTTCGTCCACGAAAGACACGAAAGTCACGAAAAATATAAAAAGCTTCAAAAACGTGTCTACAAATTGAACAGATTACACAAGATAAAACGAAGGGTAATCAAGATAGTGTGGCCAAACTTTTTTGGTGGGCTAAAAAATTTGTAACAAATTGAATAACAGAGTTTGTTTATGCAATCTGCGGCTCAAAATTTTTAAGGTCTATTTCGTGCTCTTCGTGTCTTTCGTGGACAATTGTTTTTTGTTTTATTCCATCGTCAGAATGATTTTGCCCGTCACGCCGCCGGCCTCGATCAGGCGGTGCGCGTCGCATGCCTGTGCCAGAGGCATGCGGTGCGTGACCAGCACGCCGAGTTCGCCCGCCTCAACCCGCTTTGCAGCGTCTTCGAGGATTTTGCGCTGCCGGACGCGTGCATCGTGCAGATTCATCAGTTGCGGGGTGAGCATCATTTCATAGCACAGCGACAGGTTGCGCACTCTTGCCAGTTGTGTGTCGGCCAGCGACAGCGGCGTGGAAAGCAAGGTGACGACTTTGCCGCCGACGCGTGCGGCTTGCAGCGAACGCAGAAACGTATCGCCTCCTACTGTATCGAACACCACATCTGCGCCCAGCCCATCCGTCCAGTTCAGGGTTTCCTGTACGAAGTCCTGCTCCTTGTAATTGATGATTTTAGTTGCACCGAGGGAATGTACCAGACCGGCTTTTTTGGTATCGCTCACCGTGATGGCAATACGCGCACCCAGATGGTGGGCCAGCTGCACGGCGAGGTGTCCCACCCCACCTGCTGCGGCGTGGATGAGTATCGTTTGTCCTGCCTGCAGGTTGGCGCGCTCGACCAGTGCTTCCCGGGCGGTGATGTAGGCCAGAGGCAGGGCAGCCGCATCGTGCAGGTCGATGTTGGCCGGGCTGGCGGCGCAATATTCCTCGTGCAACGTGGTGTATTCGGCGTAGTTTCCCGGCTCGTCGCCGATTCCGCCGTTACAGAAATACACCGCATCACCCGCCTTGAAGCGCGTAACCTCACTGCCAACTTCATCGACTATCCCGGCGCCATCACAGCCGAGTATTGCGGGCAGCTTGTCAGGGTGGTACAGCGCTTTTGCGCGCAGTTTGGTATCAAGCGGGTTTATGCCTGCGGCGGCGAGTTTGACGCGCAGATGATGCGCGGAAGGCAGGTCTGGTTTGGCGATTTCGTGCAGTTGCAGGACGCTCGCATCGCCGGCGGTGCTCATCAGGATGGTTTTCATTTGTAAAACCTTTTCACAAGTTTTGGTGCAGGGAACAACGGCTTTTTGTGGAATGCGCCTCTATGTTAAACTCCACGGACTATTTTTGCGAGATACGCCATGTCAGGAAATACATTCGGTACCATTTTTACAGTGACTTCGTTTGGCGAATCGCATGGCGCTGCGATCGGCTGCGTGGTGGATGGATGCCCGCCCGGACTGGCATTGACCGAGGCTGATATCCAACATGATCTGGACCGGCGTAAGCCCGGCACGTCGCGCCACGTTACGCAGCGCCGCGAATCGGACACGGTGGAAATTCTCTCAGGCGTGTTCGAGGGCAAGACCACAGGCACGCCGATTGCACTGCTGATCCGCAACGAAGATCAGCGCAGCCGTGATTACGGCAATATCAGCGAGACGTTCCGTCCGGGGCACGCCGATTACACCTACACGCAGAAATACGGTTTCCGCGACCATCGCGGTGGCGGTCGCTCCTCGGCACGTGAAACAGCGGTGCGTGTGGCGGCCGGCGCAATTGCCAAGAAGTGGCTGTCTGAACGCTACGGCGTGGTGATACGCGGCTTTATTTCGCAACTGGGTGACATCGACATGCCGTTCAAGAGCTGGATTGGGGTGAATGACAATCCGTTCTTTGCGGCCGATGCCAGTCTGGTGGCGCCTCTGGAAGATTACATGGATGCGCTGCGCAAATCCGGCGACTCCATAGGCGCGAAGCTGACGGTGGTGGCAGAAAACGTGCCGGTGGGCTGGGGCGAGCCGGTGTATGACAGGCTGGATGCGGAAATTGCCTACGCCCTGATGGGCATCAATGCCGCAAAAGGTGTGGAAATAGGGGCGGGCTTCGGTTGTGTGACGCAAAAGGGCAGCGAGCATGGCGACGAGATGACGCCTGAGGGGTTCCTCTCCAACAACGCCGGCGGCATCCTGGGCGGCATTTCCACAGGGCAGGACATTGTCGCTCACCTGGCGATCAAGCCTACGTCCAGCATCCGCATCCCACGCCGCTCCATCAACTTGCAGGGCGAGCCGGTGATGGTGGAAACGCACGGTCGCCACGACCCCTGCGTCGGGATACGCGCCACACCGATTGCGGAGGCGATGCTGGCGCTGGTGCTGATAGACCATGCGCTGCGGCATCGCGCGCAGAACGCGGATGTGGTGTGCTCGACACCGAAAATACCGGGGAGTGCGCGATGAGTCCTGCACGCAACAACGGCGCAGCCAACGTGCGGGCAAGGCACTTGCGGTCTGAACCCTCAATTCTCAATCCTTAATCCTTAATCCTGCCATGATTGAATTCACCACCCTTATTACGCTGAGCATTCTGTACCTGATTTTTTTCCGCCCCGGCAAGACGCCGCCGCTGGAAAATCCGCTGGTCATCGAGCGCCCGGGGCAATACCACATGACGCTCGCGCCGCACCTGAATCTGGCACAACCGTTTATCGAGGAAGTGGTAAGCCGTATCGGGTCATCGGGCGAAACGGCGCCAGACAGCGAGACGAAATTTTTTGAGGTGCGGGATAAACATGTTACCTCACATGGCTTCGATTTCTACCTGCTTGCCGTTACCCGCCGCAGCGGAATGCTGTTTTTTCAGGCGGCGCGCCCGTTGTCAAAAGATCAGGTCGGCCATCTTCATACCATCAGTGAGTTTTCCAAGGCCGTGCTGGCACGTTTTCCCGAAGGCCGTGATCATGCACCCTGCGAAGAAGTTGTCTCAGCCGTGCAGCAGGCTGCAATGCAGCGCGGCATGCAGATCAAAACACTCTGACCCGGCATGGATTTTTACGGGCGCTTTTCGGTTGATGAAGAGTGGACACCGGTTACAGCCTGGGGATTGTCAGGCTATGTCGTTGCCGCGCTGCTGATTGTATGGCTGGCGCATACCGATGGGCATTGGGTGTTTCTGCTGGACAGTGCCAACCTGGCGTTTCATGAAGCGGGACATCCGCTGTTCGGCCTGTTGAGTGACCGGCTGACCGTCTATGGCGGCACGCTGGGACAGTTGTTGTTTCCGCTGGCTGCCGGTGTTTCCTTTTTTCGTCAGCGCGCGGCATTGTCTTTTGCCTTTTGCGTGCTCTGGCTGGGCGAGAATTTGTTCAATATCGCCGTCTATATGGCAGATGCGCGCGCCCGGGTTTTGCCGCTGGTCGGCAACGGGGAGCACGACTGGACTGAAATCTTCAGCCGCTGGGGTGTGCTTGACTGGGATGCGGGCATTGCGACTCTGGTGCGTATCACGGGTTGGCTGGTGATTGTCGGGGCAGGGCTGTGGTTGTGGTATCGCCTCACGGCAGCACATTGATCGTGCCGCAGCCGGGCGGATCTGCTATGCAGCCTTTGCCTTCCGTCGACGGCCTATGTGTGCCTCGCCGCGCCGGACGGACAGCGTGACCTGTTTTTGTCGCTCCATCGCGGCAGCGCGTTTTTCCGGGGTAAGGGAATCAAAACAATTCGGGCAGGAAATACCCGCCTGATATTTGGCGGAATTTTTTGCATCCGCCGTGATCGGGCGAGAACAGCCATAACACAGTTCATAATGGCCGGGCGCCAGTCCATGTCCTACCGCTACGCGCTGGTCGAACACGAAGCATTCGCCTTGCCACAGGCTTTCTTCCTCGGGCACGTTTTCCAGATATTTCAGTATTCCGCCCTGCAGGTGATAGACCTCGGGAAATCCCTGTTGCAGCATATAGGCCGAGGCTTTTTCGCAGCGTATTCCGCCGGTGCAGAACATCGCGATGCGAGGCTTCTTCTGCGGATCGATGTGTTTTTTAACGTACTCTGGGAATTCGCGGAAGGTGGTGATGCGCGGATCGACAGCGCCACGGAAGGTGCCCACCTCCACCTCGTAATCGTTACGCGTGTCGATCAGCAATACATCGGGGTCGCTGATCAGCGCGTTCCAGTCTTCAGGGTTGACGTATAGCCCAACCTGTTCGGTAGGATCAATGCCGGGCACGCCCATGGTCACGATCTCATTTTTCAGCTTGACCTTCATGCGGTAAAACGGCGGCAGGTCGGCAGTGGATTCCTTGTGCTCCAGATCCGCCAGGCGCGGGTCGCAGCGTAAATAGCTCAATATCTGGTCGATGCCGGCGCGTGTACCCGCGATTGTGCCGTTGATGCCCTCAGTTGCGAGCAGCAGCGTGCCCGTTATGCCCAGCGCATCGCATCGCGCCAGCAACGGTTCGCGCATTGCTGCACAATCATTCAGTTTCACAAATTTGTATATTGCAGCTACCACTATCATTTTCTACCTCTTATTCGACACGCTGATACAGCCGATATTGCTCATTTTTGTCGGTCTTGCGGCTGCCTTCCCAGATTTTTTTATACTGGCTTTCATCCATCAAGGGTCTGGAAATCTTCTCGCCCTGGATCAGGCGCAACTCGCAGATGCGCGCCGGATCCCGGCGGGTGATGATGTCGCCGAAGTAGTGCAGCATGGCGCGCTGGCTGTCGCCCAGGGTGGTGTTGCGTGCAACACAGTTGTATTGTGCGGGCATGGCAGCTTTGAGTGAGACTATCATGTTGCGGTAGCTTTTGCCGCTGTCCAGCCAGGGCAGCCACAGCGTCATTGCGAGTATCCAGATCAGCGTGATGCCTGAACTCCAGTTCACCACGGCGCGGCGCATCGATCGACCCACACGCCATACCAGTATCAGCCAGAGAAATGTGGCCGTGAGGGCAATGACGAAAGGCGCGGTATGGAACGCGGGTTCGAAACCGGGCTGATAATCCTTCAGCCACAGCGTGATCTTGGCGTGGTTATCCAGCAACAGTCCCGCCCATCCCCACCACATCAGCAGGGCTATCAGTGCGAAGGTCATCAGTCCGAACGAGTCCAGTGCGTTGGCAGCACCGCGTTTTAACATGGACAGGGAGGCGGTGGCCAGCAGAACCACCGGCAGCAGCATGGGCAGGGCGAACACTTCTCTGATGTTGGGTACCAGGCTTAAGACGATAAACATCACCATGAAACTGATGAGGGGCAATTGCAAATCGTCACGTTGAGCCAGGCGCCTGCGTTCGCGCCATACAGCCCAGGCTGCCAGCGGCAAGGCGGGCCAGGCCAGCCAGGGCAGATTTTTCAGGTAGTAGAGGGCATCCATGCCAGGCCCCTTTTTTATATAATCCAGCCAGTTGCCGAGGTTGTGCGACCACGCCCAGTCATGGAATAGTTTCGGTGAGTGCTGATACAGCAGGTACGGCCAGGCGGTGAGCCAGGGCAGGGCGAAAAGGCTGGCAATGCCGATGCTGAAGGTATAATTGCGAGTGCGCCAATTCTGGAACAATGCGGGCAATATGGCTGCGATCAGCAGGAACACCACCGGCGCTATAAAACCTTTGGCCATGAAACCGATGCCGCAGCCTGTGCCTATCCAGATGCCAGCGCGCAGTACGCGCTCCTGGCTGTGCGCAAAACCATAGAGCATCATTGCGAAACCGGCAAGCAGGGCCAGGTCGGTGATGAGCTGGTGCGCACGCACCAGCATGCCGAGGCAGCCGATCAGGATGATTGCTGTGGCCCAACCGCGATTTTCGCCATACAGTTTGCGACCGGCCAAGCCCAGAAACAACAGCGTCAAACCGCTGTAAAAGCCGCTGGCAAGCCGCGCAGCATCGTGCAGCGGCAAAACGGATGCGAAAAGTTTGGCGAATATTGCGGCTGTCCAATAGAACAGAGGCGGGTTTGCCATGAAGGGCTCGCCCGCAATAGCGGGAGTCAGCCAGTCATTGCTCTGTAACAATGAATAGACGATGCCGAAGCTGTATGCATCGTCCGGTTTCCAGGGGTCGTGCCCGATCAGGCCCGTGCCCAGCCAGACTAGGCAAAGCAAGCCGAGCATCACGGCCTTGGCGGGTGTGATCGGGTGCGGGTCGGTGGGTTTTATAAAGTACATAGGCTAAAGTTAATTATCAATTGTCAATTGATGTAGTTTATCTGACCAGCTTGATCAGCTGCCCGGCTTGTGGTTCGCCGCTGGGGTAGCGGGCATTGATCAGCCGCAGGTAGTCTTCTGCCGACTGGCCCAGCGGTGAGTCTTTTGCAAGGGCTGAAAATGTATCGCCTGCTCTGGCTGTGATGACATGCAGGGTGAGCGGTTTGACCAGTCGGCGTTCAGCCGCAGTGATGGCATGGAAGCTTCTGACGGTGGAGATGATTTCCGCTCGATGGGCAGCGAGAATGTCAGGTGTTTTTCCTTTAGCCAGCAGAATGAAAGCCTGACCGTTGTGAAAAACAACGCCACCCGCCGCATCGGGCTGGTCGAACAAGGCGGCGGGTAAGCCATTTACGCTAAGCGTTGTGATTTGCGCACTACGGCCTGCCAGTCGGCGCGCATATTCACCAGGTGTGCCGCTGGGCGATTCGTCCAGCTTCATTTGCAGTTGCACTTCACCCTGCGGGCTGACGGCAACCAGCGCAGTCGGCAGATTGTGCACCTGCCAGTTATCCGGGAATTGCACGGCAATGCCAAGTTCGCCGTGGTAAAAAGCGTTGTAACGCACGACCCCCTGTTCACTGTTGTCGTTGAACACCAGACCTTCCGTGGCGGCAAGAAATTCACGGCGGCCTTCGAAATGTGCGTGTGCAGAGGTATTTTTTTCCGCCTCGTCAACCGCCTGATGCAGGCGGGTGTCGTTGTCCGGATGGGTGGCAAACAAGCCATGATAGCGGCGCGGTTCGCGGCCTTCCTGTTTGGCCAGGCGTGCATCCTCCAGCTCCTGGTTTTTCAACACGCTGATGACCGTGATGATGGCTTGCGGATCATAATCCGTGCGTGCCAGATACTGTGCGCCCAGACGGTCCGCCTCCAGTTCATGTTCGCGTCCGTAACCGGACAGCAGGGCGCCGCCGCCGAGATTAATCAGATTGCCCGCCACTGGCGAATTCATTTCCGGCACGAAAATGGAGGCGATGGTTATGCCAATATTGGCGGCTTGTGCTGCGCTCTGCTGGCGTACCCCGTGGCGTGCCGTGACGTGACCGATTTCATGGCCCAGCACGGCCGCCAGTTCGGCCTCGGAATTCAGATAGGCCAGGATGCCGCGCGTGATGTAGATATAGCCGCCGGGCAGCGCAAAGGCGTTGATATCCGGTGTGTCCAGTACGGTGAAGTGATATTGCAGGTTGGGGCGGTGACTGTTTCTTGCAATGCGTTGTCCGACGCTATTGACGTAGTCCTGCAAGGCTTTTGAGCCGTAAACGCGATACTGTTTCTTGACCTGCTCGTCGTTCTGGCGGCCGACCGCTATCTCCTGGCTTTCCGACATCATCACGAAATCATTCGAGCCGGTGACGGGATTTTGCGCGCAGCCTGCGAGCAGTGTAAGCATCAAGCCAGGTATCAGAAAGCGCATGGACATTCCTGTTTTGCAAAAGGTGTTTTCACCGCCAATAACAAAGGGCAGCAAACGCTGCCCTTCGATGTGTCGCTCTGCGAAGGGTTCCCTCGCGGATTTTTACGCGGCAGCCTTGGTTGCGTATTTTTGACGGAATTTGTCAATACGGCCAGCGGTGTCGACGATTTTCTGTGTGCCGGTATAGAACGGATGGCATTCAGAACAAACTTCGACGTTCAGCGTGGTTTTGGCCATCGATGAGTTGGTCTTGAAGGTATTGCCGCAACTGCAAGTTACGGTAATTTCATGGTAATCAGGGTGGATGTTGGCTTTCATTTTTCTTCCTTGCGGGTGGTTTGATGCGGCGGGTGTGCGCATACGGGTTATAAGCTAGGCCGGGCATTATCCATAAATAGACGGGGTTACGCAAATATTTATGCGTGGCGTCTGTCACGGCGCGGCAGCCCGTCCGTTTTTTGAATGCTCACGCCGCCAGCTTTAACGCGGTGATTGCCAGGCGGCGACCCAGTGCCATGCAGAGTTTCTTCTCTGTGTCGGATATAGCCAGGTCGCTGGTCAATCCTGCAACATGGCTTGCCCCGTAGGGCGTGCCGCCGCTCAGGGTGCTGGCCAGTTCCGGTTCGGAATAAGGAATGCCTGTGATGAGCATGCCGTGATGCAGCAGCGGTAACATCATGGAGAGCAGCGTGGACTCCTGTCCGCCGTGCATGCTGCTGCTGGAGGTAAAGAGAGCTGCGGGTTTGCCGACCAGTGCATGCTTCATCCACAGTCCTGCTGTACCATCCCAGAAGTATTTCATTGAGGCTGTCATATTGCCAAAGCGGGTCGGACTGCCTAATGCCAGACCGATGCATTCTTCGAGATCGAAGAGTTCGGCGTAAGGTGCGCCGCTGTCGGGAATGGCGGGCTCAGTCGCCTCGCATACGCTGGAGATTTTAGGTACGGTACGCAGTCTGGCGCGTACCCCCGCTACTTGTTCCACGCCGCGCGCGATGAGTTGCGCCATTTGCCGGGTTGCGCCGTGCTGGCTGTAATACAGCACCAGAATTTCTTTGTCGGTTATCATGCGCAGGATTATAACGAGAAACTCGCGCAGCGTTTCGTTTGCACCTTCCCTCGCTTGTCGCGTCAAGGTCGCTGCTGCGGCAGCGTAAACTGACGGTGATGCCCCTTGCGGGTGCGGGGGAGGGTTGGGAAGGGGCCGAATGGCTTGTTTATTAATGAGGGTGGCGTCCTTGCTGCTCACGTATTAAAGAATCGACACCAGCATGCAAAGCCAGGATTTTCAGTCATTCATACGCTTCGTCATGACGCGTTTTGCGCAGGATCGCTGCGTCCAGATCGCAGCCAGCCTGACTTTTACAACTTTGCTGTCGCTGGTTCCGCTCATTACTATCGCGCTGACGCTATTTTCGGCTTTCCCGGTATTTGAGGATTTTTCCAGCCAGATCAAAATTTTTCTGCTGGAAAATCTGATGCCGGCAACGGCCGGCAACGTCATTACGCACTATACGGAGCAGTTTGCGGAGAGTGCCGGGCGTCTTGGCGCAGCAGGTGTGGTGTTTCTGGCTGTGACGGCGATGTTGATGATGCTGACGATCGATCAGGCCTTCAATACCATCTGGCGGGTCACCCGGCCACGCACCATGCTCAAACGGCTGATCGTTTACTGGGCGGTACTGACACTGGCTCCGGTGCTGGTGGGTGCGAGTCTGTCGCTTACCTCCTGGCTGGTCGGGCTGTCGATGGGCTACGCCAAACACATTCCAATCTTCGGTGTGGGCGTGTTGAAGGTTTTACCCGTGATGTTCACCACTCTGGCGTTTGCGATGCTGTTCCGGCTGGTGCCCAATCGCTATGTGCCGCTCAGCCACGCACTGATCGGCGGGTTGGTGGCATCGGTGCTGTTTGAAACGATGAACCGCGTGTTCGGGCTTTACATCAGCCACTTTCCTGCTTACAAACTGGTTTACGGCGCATTCGCCAGTGTGCCGATTTTTCTGATGTGGGTTTATCTGTCCTGGTTGACGATATTGTTGGGTGCCGTGGTTGCCGCTTCCCTGCCTCATTGGCGTACGCCCCAGGCGCAATATCTGCCGGCAGCCGTGCAAATGCTGGACGCCTTGCGGGTATTGCAAATCATGTCGCGCGGTATGCAGCAGGGCGTAGTGATGACCATACCGGCGTTGTCGAAGATGCTGCATTTGGATTTTTACATGCTGGAGCAGATCATGGAACGCCTGGGCAGCGCAAATCTGGTGCGCAAGGCTGAGGATCAGGGCTGGCTGATGATGAAGGATGTCAGTCACGTCCGCGCGACGGAGTTGTTGCATCTGTTTGTGCTCGATCCCAGCGTGTTGTTGGCAGAGCAGGGCAGTGATCCATTGAAACAATGGCTTGCCACTTGTGCGGCAACGCTTGAGAAAAGCACCGATGTGAGCTTGCAGGAGCTGTTTGCGAATTCGTAGCTGGTGTTCAGGTGACGTGGTGATGCCGCATTTCAAAAATGAGGTAAGGGTTGAGCATAGACGGCGCAATCGTTTAGAATGCACGACTTGTATTTTTGGAATCCAATTTTGCCTCCGAACGCTCTGGTCGAAATTCGCGACCTTAACTTTACCTACGATAAGCGACCCGTGCTGCAGGGGATCAACATGACTTTTCCTAAGGGTAAGCTGGTTGCCATCATGGGTCTCTCCGGTTGCGGCAAGACGACGCTGCTGCGTCATGTCGGCGGCGCGTTGAAGCCGACCCGTGGCTACGTAAAAATAGACGGGCAGGTGATGCACGAACTGGATCAGGATGGCCTGTATGCGATGCGTCGCAAGATGGGCATGCTGTTCCAGTTTGGTGCGTTGTTCACTGATATGTCGGTGTATGACAACGTGGCGTTTCAGATGCGTGAGCACACCGATTTGCCCGAGGACATCATTCGCAGCCTGGTCATGATGAAGCTGAACGCGGTGGGCTTGCGCGGCGCACAAGATATGATGCCGACTGAATTGTCAGGCGGGATGGCGCGGCGCGTGGCTTTGGCACGTACCGTTGCGCTCGACCCGATGCTCATCATGTATGATGAGCCGTTTGCAGGGCTGGATCCGATTTCTATGACGGTGATCGGCGATCTGATTCGCCGCCTGAACGATGCGCTGGGCGCTACTTCGATCATCGTCACACACGACATTCAGGAGTCGCTGAAAATTGTGGATTATGTCTACTTTATGGCGAATGGAGTGATCGTAGCTGAAGGGACCCCGGATGAGCTTCGTGCGTCGGACAAGGATTTTGTGCACCAGTTTGTGCATGGCGAGATGGATGGTCCTGTGCCATTTCATTACCCCGGCGTTGATTATCGCCAAGACTTAAATTTGCGGGCCTGATTTCATGGCATTAATTAGTACTATAAGAGCAATCGGAAGCCATGTCGTCAGCGCAGTGTGGCGTGTAGGCGTGGCGGCGCGTTTCTTTTTCCTGACCATACTCTATTCAGGGAACAGCTTCCGGCGCTTCCATCTGATCATCAAGGAACTTTTTTCAACCGGCGTGATGTCGCTCATCATCATCATTGTCGCAGGCCTGTTTGTCGGCATGGTGCTGGGTTTGCAGGGTTATGAGACGCTCAAGCGTTATGGCTCGGAGTCGGCGCTGGGCGTGATGGTAGCACTGGGGCTGGTGCGTGAACTGGGGCCTGTGATGGCAGCGCTGTTGTTTGCCAGTCGCGCAGGATCGGCGATGACTGCGGAAATCGGACTGATGAAAGCAACTGAGCAGATTTCGGCAATGGAGATGATGGCGGTGAATCCGATTGCGCGCATCGTGGCGCCGAGGTTCTGGGCAGGGGTCATTTCCATGCCGCTCCTGGCGGCCCTGTTCAGTGCGGTGGGTATATTCGGCGGCTATCTGGTGGGTGTCGTGCAGATCGGTGTGGACGAAGGTTCATTCTGGTCGCAGATGCAGGCAGCGGTGGATTTTCGTGAGGACATATTGAACGGCGTCATCAAGAGTCTGGTGTTCGGTACGGTGGTGACTCTGATCGCGTTATTCGAAGGGTTTGATGCGCCGCCCACCGCAGAGGGGGTGTCCGGGGCTACTACGCGCACGGTGGTCACTTCGTCGCTGGCGATTTTGATGTTGGATTTTGTGTTGACTGCAATCATGTTTAGAGGGGCTTGAGTAATGGAACGTACTACGTTGGATTTGTGGGTGGGCATGTTTGTGGTGGCGGGTGTCGCAGCGCTGGTGATGTTGGCGATGAAGGTCGGGAATCTCGGAACTTACAATGTCTCCGAGACCTATACGGTGAATGCCTATTTTTCCAATATCGGTGGCCTGAAGCCCAAGGCGTCAATCAGAAGTGCCGGTGTGCTGGTTGGCCGAGTGACCAAGATATCCCTTGATACGGAACGCTATGAGGCACACGTGGTGATGAGCCTGGACAAACGTTATCAGTTTCCAAAGGATACTTTTGCCAATATTCTGACCTCGGGTCTGCTGGGTGAACAGTACATCGGCCTGATGCCGGGCGGCGATACAGAAATGCTGAAAAATGGCGATCAGGTGAAACAGACGCAATCGGCAATGGTGCTGGAAGACTTGATCAGTAAATTCATGTATAGCAAAGCAGCAGAACCCGCTAAATAAGGAGTTGTAATGAAGAAGTTATTTTTGGTTGTAAGTTTGTTTTTAATGGCAGGGATTGCACAGGCGGAAATAATCGCACCCGATGTGCTGATCAAAGATACCGCGCAGGATGTCATCACGATCGTCAAGCAGGACAAAGACATTCAATCGGGCAACCAGAAAAAAATACTGGCGCTGGTAGATGCCAAAATATTGCCTAATTTCGATTTTACTCGCATGACGCAATTGGCTGCGGGTAAGTATTGGAGGCAGGCGACGCCGGAACAGAAAAAAGCGCTGGTGGCTGAATTCCGCAACATGCTGGTACGGACTTATACCAAGGCGTTTACCATGTATAAGGATCAGACTATCGAGGTGAAACCGTTAAAACTGGCGGCGACCGATACGGAAACCACCGTCAAGACCCAGATCATCAAGGTGGGTGGTCAGCCGACCGCAGTGGATTATCAGATGAAAAAAGCGGCTGACGGATGGAAGGTTTTCGATGTGGTCATCGAAGGTGTGAGCATGGTTACCAGTTACCGGGGCACTTTTTCCAGCCAGATCGAACAGTCCGGCATCGACTCGCTGATTAAATCTTTGGCTGATATGAATGCTGGCGCTGACAATGGAACGTTGAAAAAGGCGGAAGTAAAGTGATTGTGCGCGAAGGCGACCGCCTGGTGCTCTCCGGCCGGCTGACCATGTCTACTGTGCCGGCCCTGTATGAAACGGGCTTGCAGCACCTTGCAAGCGACGACTTGCTGGTGGATTTTGCCAAGGTTGAAGCTGTCGATTCATCGGCGGTCAGCATGTTGTTGGGATGGTCAAGAGCGGCGCAGGCTCAGAAGCGCAGCTTGCGTGTCGAAAATTTGCCCGCCGATCTGACGAGTCTGGCGAATCTGTATGGCGTGGCCGAGATGTTGCCGAGCTAATCGGTGCGCAGCTCACGCCTTAGCAGGTGTTTGTAGTAAGTAATTTTTAGACAGGATAGCAATGGTTACCCCGGAAAGTATTCAACAAGGCATCGCGCAAGGCATGGCGACCGAATATCTTAGTGTTACAGGAGATGGCCAGCATTTTGAAGCGATTGTGGTCAGCGCCGAATTTGCCGGTAAGAGCCGCATTGGGCGCCATCAACTGGTCTATCAGACGCTGGGTGAACGCATGCGAGGAGAAATCCATGCGCTGTCCATGAAAACCTACACCCCGGAAGAGTGGGAGAA
>DFWZ01000016.1 GCA_002381565.1 Gallionella sp. UBA4121 | reverse complement strand
TACACCCCGGAAGAGTGGGAGAAGAGCGGTAAGTAGCAAGTGGTGAGCAGGAAGTGGTAAGAAGTCAAACCACTCACCGCTCACCATTCGCTACTCGCTTTAAATTTATGCAAAAACTAGCAATACAAGGCGGCTATCGCCTGGACGGTGAGGTGCGGATTTCCGGTGCCAAGAATGCAGCGTTGCCTATCATGTGCGCCAGCTTGCTGACGGCGGATTCGTTGCATCTGAGCAACCTGCCGGATATGCATGACGTGACGACCATGGTCAGGTTGCTGGAGCAAATGGGCGTTCGAATCGACCAGGGCGTGCAGACTGCAACTTTTAGTGCGGCGCAGCTAGACAAGCTGGTGGCGCCTTATGATATGGTGAAAACCATGCGGGCGGCGATTCTGGTGCTGGGTCCTTTGCTGACACGGTTCGGTGAGGCGCGTGTCTCGCTGCCGGGCGGGTGCGCCATCGGATCCAGACCCGTGGACTTGCATATCAAGGGTCTGATCGCGATGGGTGCAGAAATCCACATCGAACATGGCTATATACATGCGACAGCCCGCCGCCTGCGTGGCGCACATATTTGTTTCGATCTGATCAGCGTGACCGGCACCGAAAACCTGATGATGGCGGCGGTGCTGGCAGATGGCATTACGGTTCTGGAAAACGCCGCACGTGAACCTGAAGTGGTCGATCTGGCCAACTGTCTGATCGCAATGGGTGCAAAAATCGACGGTGCCGGCAGCGATAAAATCACCATCGAGGGTGTGCCTGAGTTGCATGGCGCGAGTCATGCCGTGATGCCGGACCGGATTGAGAGCGGAACGTTTCTGGTGGCGGCCGCTGCAACGGGCGGACGCATTACGTTGACCTCCGCGCGTGCAGATATACTCGACAGTGTGCTGGATAAACTGCGCGAGGCCGGCGCGAAGATCGATGTGGCCGGTGATCGCATCACTCTTGAAATGACGGGGCGACCTCGCGCCGTCAACGTGCGAACGGCGCCTTACCCCGCTTTCCCGACCGATATGCAGGCGCAGTTCATGGCCCTGAATGCGATTGCCGAGGGTAGCTCCATCGTGGTTGAGACGATTTTCGAAAACCGTTTCATGCATGTGCAGGAGTTGCAGCGTCTGGGCGCACAGATTGAAATTGAGGGGAATACTGCGGTGATCCAGGGTTGCCGTCGGCTCGACGGGGCCACTGTGATGGCGACCGACTTGCGCGCTTCAGCATCGCTTGTGATTGCAGGCATGGTGGCGCAGGGTGAAACCATTGTGGATCGCATTTATCATCTGGACCGCGGCTACGAGCACATCGAAGCCAAGCTGTCGGCGCTGGGCGCAAAGATACGAAGAGTCAATTGACAATTGTCAATTATCAATTTGTACGTTGCTCCTTCTCACTATTATTGAATTGACTGTGAATACCACACCATGATTACGATTGCGCTATCAAAAGGCCGCATTTTTGAAGAAACCCTGCCTTTGCTGGCGGCGGCAGGCATTGTGGCATTGGAAGACCCTGAGACTTCCCGCAAGCTGATTCTCGATACGAATCGGGCGGATGTTCGGCTGATTATCGTGCGCGCCTCCGATGTGCCCACTTACGTGCAATACGGGGCGGCCGACATCGGCGTAGCGGGCAAGGATGTGCTCAATGAGCACGGCGGGGAAGGTTTGTATCAGCCGCTGGATCTCAATATCGCACGTTGCCGGATGATGGTGGCGGTGCACAATGATTTCGATTATGAGTCTGCGGTCAAGCAGGGTGCGCGTTTGCGCGTGGCGACCAAGTACGTCAAGGCGGCGCGCGAGCATTTTGCCGCCAAGGGCGTGCATATTGACCTGATCAAATTATACGGTTCGATGGAGTTAGCACCGCTGGTGGGATTGTCCGATGCAATTGTCGATCTGGTCAGCAGCGGCAATACCCTGAAGGCAAATCATCTGAAGGCGGTCGAACACATCAGCGATGTTTCTTCGCGCCTGGTCGTGAATCAGGCCGCATTGAAGCTAAAACGAGCGGCCATTCAGCCCATGCTGGATGCCTTCTCGCAAGCTATTGAAAAATAAATAAAAGTAACTTAAGTGCGCTGCTTAGGTTGCCTTTTTCTGTGTATGTTAATAATATACGCGCATGATTGATCTTGCCAAAATTTCCGGATTCGATTGGGATGACGGGAATCTGCGCAAAAACGATAAACATGGCGTTTCAACGGCTGAATCTGAGCAGGTATTCTTCAACGAGCCGCTCATGCTGATTGCTGACACGCAACACAGTGAGGTCGAGGCACGCTTCCACGCGTTGGGCAAGACAGACGAAGGGCGAACGTTGCATATCACTTTCACCTTGCGTCATGCTGGCGAGAAGATTCGCGTGATTTCGGCCAGAGACATGCGCAGGAAGGAGCGAGCGATTTATGAACAAGCCACTTAAAGCAGTTCCAAAGTTTGCCAATGAGGCTGACGAGCAGGCCTTTTGGGAAACACACGATTCCACAGAATATTTGGATTGGACGAAAGCCCGGCGCGTTGTGCTGCCAAATTTAAAGCCAACGACTAAAACGATCTCATTGCGGTTGCCCCAGCATCTTCTGGACTCCATTAAAGCCGCAGCTAACTCTCGAGATGTGCCCTATCAGTCGCTGATCAAAGTGTGGTTACAGGAAAAACTGCATACCCATTAACTCGCGCCGGAATGTATGCGAGCAACGCTATCTTAATCACGCATTGACCTGAAGCTGCACTTCGTGAAGTGTGTCGATGTGCCAATTTCTGCACGTCGCGTGTCGTGGCATCAATTTCTGGGCAGGTTGGCGACATGGGTTCAATCGCTACTGGTCTGCAAAAAATGAGCTCTACGATTAAATCTGTACCGATGCCGGCAAGTGCTTCAGAAACACCAAAAGATTCTGGTGGGGAATAAATTAATCAAAATTGTGCCTTTATAGATTTTATGTGTCTGTATCAGCACCACCGCTCTAAGGGATCGGTGGTGTTTTTTTATTCTGTTGCTCAAATATAAAGGGGCGCGCATATTTTTTCATTGCTGAATGCTTCCTGGTGTGTCAATTTCAATTGGTAGCGTTGTAATAAGTGCGGTTTTATTAACTTCCCATACGATTCAAGTTCCGCTTCGCGCCATAAACCAGCCCTTCGCAAACAGCTTCGCCAATGACTGCAATGTCTCGCAAGCGAAATTTCTTCAAAGCGAATTTGATGCCGGAAAGCTGCAATTCGCTGGGCAATGAATACTGTATTGACTTTTAATGTTATGCAGTTGTCCTTTAGAATACGAAAAGTGTAATAAATTTGGTTAACAAAATGAAAATCAGACAATTATCGAGTAGCGCCGCCAATTTCAACGCAGAACTGGATGCCTTGCTGGCCTATGAGGCCACGGCAGATGAGGCGCTGGAGGCGACTGTCGCTGCGATACTTGCCGACGTGCGCACACGCGGGGATGATGCGGTACTGGAATACACGGCCCGGTTTGATCGGCTGGAGATAGCGGGCGCAGCGCAGATGGAATTGCCGCGTGCAGAATTGCGCGCCGCATTTGAAGGTTTACCGGCTGATCAGCGCGCGGCGCTGGAGGCGGCAGCGCTTCGCGTGACCGCCTATCATCAGAAGCAAGTGCAGGCGTCGTGGAGCTATGTCGATTTAGACGGGACCTTGCTGGGTCAGCAGGTGACGCCGCTGGATCGGGTGGGTTTATATGTGCCGGGCGGCAAGGCGGCCTATCCTTCATCCGTTTTGATGAATGCGCTGCCGGCCAAGGTGGCGGGCGTTGCAGAATTGATCATGGTGGTGCCGACCCCGGACGGTGTTAAAAATCAGCTGGTGCTGGCGGCCGCATATCTGGCCGGAGTGGATCGCGTGTTCACCATCGGCGGCGCACAGGCGGTCGGCGCCCTGGCCTATGGCACTGCGACCATCCCGAAGGTCGACAAGATTGTAGGTCCTGGCAATGCCTATGTGGCTGCCGCGAAACGCAGAGTATTCGGCGTGTGCGGGATAGACATGATCGCGGGGCCGTCAGAAATCCTGGTGATTTGCGATGGAATGACCGACCCTGACTGGATTGCGATGGATCTGTTTTCGCAGGCAGAGCATGATGAACTGGCGCAGGCCATTTTGGTCTCGCCGGATGCCGATTTTATAAAGGCTGTGGCGATGAGCGCTGACCGCCTGCTCGAACAAATGCCGCGCCGTGAAATCATCAGGACTGCACTGCAAAACCGCGGCGCGTTGATTCACGTGGACAGCCTCGATGAAGCCTGCGTCATCAGCAATCGCATCGCACCAGAGCATCTGGAGATGTCGGTTGCAGATCCGCAAGTCTGGCTGCCGAAATTGAAACACGCCGGCGCCATCTTTATGGGCCGATATACTTCCGAGGCGTTGGGTGACTACTGTGCGGGGCCGAATCATGTGCTGCCGACCTCCGGGACCGCGCGTTTTTCCTCACCCCTGGGCGTGTATGACTTTCAGAAGCGCAGCAGCCTGATCCAGGTGTCGCAGGCAGGCGCACATACCTTGGGACAAATCGCCTCCACACTTGCTTTTGGTGAAGGTCTGCAAGCGCACGCGCAATCGGCGTTGTATAGAAGCAAATAAATTAAAAATGTATTGACAGGCAGGTCAACGATCGGCATAATTACGCGTTCAATTTGGAGGGGTGGCCGAGTGGTTAAAGGCAGCAGACTGTAAATCTGCCCTCTCAGAGTACGAAGGTTCGAATCCTTCCCCCTCCACCAGATTCAGGTTTAAATCTAGCATCTAGTAGCATGCTTTAAAGGCGTTGTTTGATGGAAAGGCTTGCGGGTGTAGCTCAATGGTAGAGCAGAAGTTTTCCAAACTTACGACGAGGGTTCGATTCCCTTCACCCGCTCCAGTTTGAATTCCGCCCATGTGGCTCAGTGGTAGAGCACTCCCTTGGTAAGGGAGAGGTCGCGAGTCCGATTCTCGCCATGGGCACCAAATATAGTAATTATTGTTAACGTTTGACATTGATAAGGAAAAGTCATGGCAAAAACCAAATTTGAACGAACAAAGCCGCACGTCAACGTAGGTACGATTGGACACGTTGATCATGGCAAGACTACGCTGACTGCAGCGATCACGATGGTATTGTCCAAGAAGTTTGGTGGCGAGGCCAAGGCTTACGACCAGATCGATGCGGCACC
>DFWZ01000010.1 GCA_002381565.1 Gallionella sp. UBA4121 | reverse complement strand
CTGCCGATCTATCAGTCAGTCAATTCGCTGCAACTCGTGCCGCAGTACACACTGACCCTGGGTGTGAGACAATCATTCTAATTTTTCCGGAAGCTTGCGCCTGTGAACATCAGATACGACGCCCTGTGCAAGGGAGCACTGCTCGCCACTCTCCTGCTGACACTCTCGCTCGGCACCCGTGCAGATGAGTGGTCGCTCAAGGATACCGGGGGCGTGCGCTATACCTTGTCCGGCCTGCACGGGAAATGGGTGCTGGTCAACTTCTGGGCTCCCTGGTGCCCCTCATGCATTCAGGAAATGCCGAAACTCATCTCGTTGCAAAAACAGCATAAGGACTTGCAGGTAATCGGTGTGGCGGTGATGTATAAAAATCGTACAGACGTCATGGACGTGGTGAAAAATCTGACGATTCCCTATCCCATCGTACTCGGCAACGAGGATATCGCCGGTGACTTCGGCGGCATAGCAGGGTTGCCAACGAGCTTCCTGTATTCACCCACCGGCCAGCTGGCAGGTCGACACTCAGGCCCGCTGACCCAGGACGAAATCGGGCTAACCATCGAACACGGTGCCACGACACTGTTCAGCCGCTAATATTTTTGCTGATATTCAGCAACGCGGCCTCGTGCCTCACTTTTTCATTTTTATTTAAGTTTTATTTCTCAGGGCACGCCGCTTTGTGCTTAAATCGCGCCTTGACTCAATCGCCGCAATAAATTCATATGGAAAAAGTACGTCTCTCTAAACGCATGTCCGAACTCGGCCTGTGCTCACGCCGCGAGGCTGACGGCTATATCGAAAAAGGCTGGGTCGATGTCGATGGCGAAACCGTCAGCCTCTTGGGCACAAAGGTCTATCCTAACCAGCAGATTACCCTGCGCACTGCCGCGCAAACCGTTCAGCAGCAGCGCGTGACCATCCTGATGAACAAGCCGGTCGGCTATGTGTCGGGACAGGCGGAACACGGCTACAAACCGGCGTCCGCCTTGCTGGATGAGGCCACGCACTGGGCGGATGATCCGTCACCCATCAAGTTTCATCGCAGTCAGTTCATCGGTCTGGCTCCGGCCGGACGCCTGGATATCGACTCACAGGGTTTGCTGGTACTCACCCAGGATGGTCGCATCGCCAAACGATTGATAGGCGAAGACTCCACAGTGGACAAGGAATACCTGGTGCGCGTGCAGGGTAAGCTCGAATCCAGCGGATTGGCGCTGCTCTGCCAGGGACTGAAGCTGGACGGCGAATACTTAAAGCCCGCCAAGGTTTCCTGGCAGAATGAAGACCAGCTGCGCTTCGTGCTGCGCGAGGGCAAGAAACGCCAGATACGCCGCATGTGCGAGCTGGTGGGACTGACCGTCACCGGCCTCAAACGCATCCGCATCGGCAAGGTAAAGTTAGGTCTTCTGCCAGCAGGTCAATGGCGCTATCTCGGCGAGAACGAGCAGTTCTAACAGATATCGTCCCGCTTCGCGGGACATTTTCCATTCGTCCGGATCCCCGCCTGCGCGGGGATGACGCCTACGCAATCATGCCCGCCGCGACGGTATTGTTGGTCGCCTCGTCGATCACGATAAAGCTGCCGCTCGCCCGGTTGCGCTTATAACCATCTACCACCAGCGGTTGCTGCACCTTCATCGCCACATGCACGATGTCGTTCATGTTCACCACCGGGTTGACGTGTTGTTCCAGCGTGTTTACATCCACGCGGTAATCAACGCTTGCGAACAGGCATTTCGCCGTTCTCGTGGTGTGTTTGACGAGATATTTGCGATGTCTGTCCAGCGGCGTTTCAGACAACCAGCACAGCATCGCCTCGAACTCCTTCGCAACCGTCGGCAGATAGTCCGCCTTGACGAACATGTCGCCGCGCGAAATGTCGATTTCGTCCGCCAGCCTGATGTTGATGGATTGCGGCGCATAGGCCGTTTGCAAGCTGCCATCGTACGTGAGGATTTCGCGGACCCGGCTGGTTCGGCCAGACGGCAATACGGTGATCTCGTCGCCCACCGACACTTCTCCCGCTTCGATACGCCCCATGAAACCCCTGAAATCGTGATGTTCACCGGTCTGCGGGCGGCATACCCATTGCACCGGATATCGAAAATCGGAAGTGTTCACGTCATGATCGATCTCGACGTTCTCCAAAAACTCCATCAGCGTGGGCCCCTGATACCAGTTCAGGTTGTCGCCGCGATCGACCAGCATGTCGCCGACCAGTGCGGACAACGGCACGCAGCTGACATTATGCAAACCGAGCTGCGCGGCGAAGGCCAGATACTCGGTGCAGATTTCGTTGTAGCGCGCTTCTGAATAACCCACCATATCCATCTTGTTGACCGCCAGCACGATATGCGGGATGCCGACCAGACTGGCAAGATAGGTATGGCGGCGCGTCTGTACCAGCACACCCCGGCGCGCATCGACGAGGATGACCACCAGGTTGGCGGTGGAGGCCGCCGTCACCATGTTGCGCGTATATTGCTCATGCCCCGGCGTGTCGCCGATAATGAACTTGCGTTTAGGCGTTGCGAAATAGCGGTAAGCCACGTCGATGGTGATGCCCTGCTCGCGCTCGGCCTGCAG
>DFWZ01000004.1:60877-66995 GCA_002381565.1 Gallionella sp. UBA4121 | reverse complement strand
TCATGATTGATCACGACGTACGGCAAGTGCATCTTCCAGTGCGCCAGAAAGCGGCATCATCTCACCGGCCAGCGACAACATCACATCACCAAGCGTCACAATATGATTACCTGTTTTGTCATGCTTGTTCCTCATGCTTAAAATACTTGACTGGTTATTAAATACAAAACTCTGAGAGCCTTTGCCTTTACTGCAGCAGTAAAGGCAAAGGCTGCCATGGAAAGCAGTTTAGCGGTCAACAGTATGAGGTGTGAGACATCATGAAAAAATGGAACGACTTTAGCGTTGATACGATGCCCGCCATCACACCAGCCAGGATTACATCACGCCACCGGCAATTTATGTGGAACCCGGCCATATCATTCAATATAGCAACAAGCTACAACTGAATAACGGCACCGGGTTCCACATCGCTGCTTATTTACTTTCAGATCCTGAACTTTTAAGCGGATCAGAAATTACGCAGATGCCTGTAAAGGCCACCGCTGCAATAATGTGTATCCATACCCATGCTATATTCATATCCATGATAATTCTCCTCGATGGTTGGGATCGGGATACGCCGATCACGTAAGAACATCCAAGGCGTACAAAAAATATTGCCTGCCATGAGATTTCACAATATGCGCATAGCCACTGCGGTACTGTTCGGTGGCACACGTAGATAAAAATTAGTTCATCGGGATCTGCTGGGGTAATTAAGGTATGCTCGAAACACAAATTTCAACGGCATGTTGAACGACCGGAATTGGCAGACACCGGTTGTAGCGTCCGATTGATAGCATGCCACAAAGCAGGCATTCATAGTCAACTGCATTTGATTGCCTGCTACGGTCCGAATAGGCCGAAAATGGGTCGTCGGGTAATCGGCCAAAGCGGACGCCGACGATGATTTGAAAAGGCTGTCAGTTCAGTTTGCCGGAATGTCCGGTTCCACGTTTTTCAAACAATCATTTTCGACCCATAGCAACAGGTGACATACATTAGGATAAAGCAGCGAATGCTTTATCAGAAAATTGATTGCGAACACGACAACCGCTCCTTGTGCAACAATCCCAGAAGCAAACCTTCTGACCGAGGTCACGAGAATCAGAAAGTTCAAGGGGGGGAGGTTAAATGAGCATCGCAGGTATTCGCTCCAACCGGGGTGATGGCTATCAAACATTAGTTGCATTCGACTGGGCATTGACCGTTTTAACCGATCCAGATTTTCAATGGGTCGAAATTGATGCGACAGCGTATTCGGTTGACGATGTGGTGATCGGAAAAACTGACGGCACGCTGATTTGCTGCCAGTGCAAAAAGAATCAAATCGATTTCAAAGCATGGTCGATAGCAGACCTCGCGGATGAGTTGGACAAGGCGTCCAGTTTGTTAGCCAATAACCAGCAAGCTGAAGTTCGCTTCTATTCGCGCAACCCGTTCGGCGTGCTCGCCAAACTGCGTGAACACAGCAGCACGCAAACTGATGAAGTCAGCTATTGCGCAAGCTTGGGTAAAGGGCTGCAAGAAATAGATGCCGATTTGACGGCGCGTCTTGTCTCTCAGACTTCCAATCTCTCAAGTTACGACTTCCTGCGCCGTACCAAATTTGAAACAAGCCCAGAGCTGGATCGCATGGTGACTTTACTGCAAGAGCGTTTGCGTTATATGGCTTGCAACCCAAAAGTCGCTTTTAACGCTCTCTGGACTCGCCTCGACCATCTTGGAGGACGCATGGAGGGCGGTAATATATCCGCCTCCACCCAGCATCGTCTGAGCAAAGATGATCTCAAGGCTGTTCTGCATCAAGCGGGCGCAATGCTGGTTCCGGTCATGAACATTGCGGAGGTGAGAGCATCGTTTGCCAGCACTTCATCCATCGGCAGGTCGTGGCATCGGGACATCGCGAGGCAACGCATTTTCAGTTCGACGGTGAATGAGCTACTCGCAGCCATTGACGCCGGGAAACACGCTATCTTGCTCACGGGGCTGCCGGGTTCTGGCAAAACCTGTGTGATGCTGGATTTGCAAGATGCATTGGAGCAACGCGCACAAACCCGCACAGACTTGGCTCCACTCTTTATCCAGTCACGCGAATTCGCTGATTTGGCCACGGCTCAAGACCGCCAAGCGCAAGGCTTACCTGAGCAGTGGGTGGAAAAGGCTGCCCGTATGGCTGAAGAGGCGCGGGTGGTCGTGGTCATCGACTCTCTTGATGTATTATCCATCGCCCGAGAGCATAGCGTGCTGACGTACTTCCTGGCGCAAATCGACCGTCTGCTATTGATTCCCAATATCACCGTGGTGACAGCCTGCCGCGACTTTGACCGGCATTACGATCGCCGCATTGCGGAACGGCAATGGGATGTTGAATTGAAGTGCCAGCCCTTGGACTGGGATGCCGAAATTGCACCGCTACTTAACAAGCTTAGTATCGACACGACGACCATTGATGACGTCACCCGCGAGCTGATCCGAAATCCGCGTGAGCTGGCATTGTTTGTCGATCTGGCTCAGCGCGATGGCAGCTTCAACGTGGTGACCAGTCAAGCGTTGGCACAGCGCTACCTCGACACTATCGTGCGTGCCGACACTGCGCTGGGAGAAACGGCGATGCAAGCGATTGAAGCCATCGCCACTGAAATGCTGAAGTCACGCAGCTTGGCGGTGCCGCATCAGCGCGTTACTGCCTCGCAAGATATTCAACGCGTTTTGTGCAGCCTCAACGTGTTGCAAAAAACCCATGATGGGAAATTGACGTTTGGGCATCAGACCCTGCTGGATGTGCTGGTGATCAGCGGGGCTGTGCGTAGTGGTGTCACGCTCAACGAGTTCATCCAAGGCTTGCCGCCTGTACCCTTTGTACGTCCAAGCATCCGCAGTTTCGTCGCGCAGTTGGCGATGGGAGAGCGCCGTGAGTTCAGAATGCAACTGCGAACAGTATTGACGGGTAGCACAGCCTTCCACATTCGCCGCTTGGTTGCTGAGTCACTTTCTGAGCAGATACCACAGGACGATGACTGGCGTCTGATCTGCGATTTGCGCGATAAGCATCGCGAGGTATTTCAGGTGATTTACTATCAAGCGACGCTGATTGAGTGGCATCACTTTTGGTTTCGGCATCTAGTACCAGTTTTGAGAGATGCACGGGATGCCGATGGGCTCACAGCGCATGTGCATCGGGTGACACTGTGGAAAAATGAGGATGCAGATGGAGTATTGAAGTTTTGGTCGGAGGTTCTATCGCTGGATTGGGTAGATAGCAACAAATTAGCTGAGCATTTTGGGTTCTATCTATCCGAGATGAAAACAGAAAATTTAGTTCTGGTGGCCCCCTTGCTGGAGCGATTGCTCAGCATGTCACGATCAGATTTCGGTTCGTTGGGGCGTGCTGTCGCGCGCTGCGTGGCAGCAGGTGCGGTGAATGACAACTTGCTATGGCGCTATATAGCAGGTGACATCACCGAAGAGGACGTGATCGGATTTCGGTTCGATAACAAGCTGCATTGCCAATCCCATGAGTTTGGAAACAGCAACGGCAACTTCCTACTCCAGCGCATGTGGCAATCCACCACATTGCTGGACTTGGCGCTGAAATCTATTGAGCAGTGGAGCCTAATCAAGTCATCGCGCTATGACAATACCTGCATGGGCTACCATAGCGAATACCTGAGCCAAACTTCATATAACGATGCTCACATACAGACTGACCATCCTCACATAGACAGTGAACGGATTCTGCTGGATGCTATGGAAGCAGCCATCCTTAACCACGCAAAAACACATTCGGACTGGTGGAAAAGCAACCGCGAACGTCTGTGCTTCAACCCCGAAGGTGCATTGCGCTACTTCGCTATTCGCGCGTGTACAACGTTCCCCGAGGCCAATCTTGACTTGATCGGACGCATGTTGTGTAACAAGGGATTTCTTGAGTCCGACCTTTCTTACGAGTTAGGTACGTTAATGCAAGCGTCGTTCATCTACCTCGACGGTTCCGCACAAGATGCCGTGATGCGTGCGATCTTGGCAATACGAGAAGAAAAAATATCAGATGAGAACTACCGTTCCTGGATATTGAAAGCCCGGGCGGAATTTATATCCATCATTCCGTGTCATATGCGTTCTTCCGAAACGCAGGCACTGCTGGATGCACACAAAAAAACTGATGGAGTGTTAGTCCGTCAGCCATCCATAGGTATGCGTGGCGGAATGGTTTCCGCACCGTTCTCATTCGAGGTGTTTCTTGATACCACTGATAGCGGTGTACTGCGTTTGCTGGCGCACTACTCTGGATACAAAAGAGATTTCGATGACTTCATGTTCGGCGGCGAGGAATTTGTCGGCGGTCAACTGCGCGAAGCAGCATCACGCCACCCATCTCGATTCTTGCAATTGATGTCCGTTCATTGGACCGATATTTCTAAAGGCTTCCGTGATGACATCATGGACGGCGTCGCCAATTATCTGAAGCACCGTTATGGCAACCTACAAGCCAATGCCGAATGGACGCCGCTAGATGAACCCGACGCTTCTGCGTTGGCGCGCTATATTTTTGACGAACTGGAAAGTCATCCTAGCCACTGGCAGCTGAACCGCTCTGCATCAAATGCCCTGCAAGCTTGCGCCTATGTCATCCAGGACACGCAAAATGCTGCGCGACTGGTGTTTTTGGCAATAGGATTTGCGAATCTTAGAGAGGAAAGTTCCATCAAGGGGGATTCAGTTAATTTGCCCACAATAGGCATCAATATGATGAGTGGTCACGTTACCGAAGCCTTGATGATTCTGGTCAATAAACTTCTGGAACGCTGTGTTCCATTCCCCGAGTTGTTAGTGGCTACACTGCGCCGTTTTGCCGGTAACGAACACCCCGCGATTCGCTCCTTGATCCTGTGGCGTTTACCATATTTACAAAGCTTGAACCTTGATCTTGGCTGGGATTTATTTCATCTCGCCATGCAAGATGCCGCTGGTCTATGGCAAATCGCCGAGCCATGCCTTTATTATGCTTATTATAAGCATTTTGAAACAGTGTCGCCTTTCCTGGCGCGCATTCATAATGAAGGCAATGGTAAAGACCAGGAAACGTGGGGGCGTATTTCGGCTTTGGCGGCCCTGACGGAGCAAATCGATTTTGTAGTTTTGCTTGAAGACCTGAAAGCGCTTGATGCCACTGAGGCCTGGCAGGGGGCCGCCAGCGTTTGGACTCACCCTGAAAATATCAAACAACATCGTGAGCAGTGCCTCACCGGTATCGAGACCGGGTTGAATGCCGCTAGCCCTCATGCTGCGGCAGTCGCGCAGCAAATAGATCATATTTTCCGCGATAACACGCCACCAATTTCTATCCCGGTAGAACTGATCCGCCTCTGCTTCACCGTGTTTGAAAGCGATAGTGAGAACAAACATCACCGCCTGTTCGGGTTTGATGAATGGCTTAACGCCACTGCACAGCGCGATCCGGAACACGCGTTAGCAGCAACCGAGATTTATCTGGCCTATGTCAGGCGTGCCAAGCCGTATTTTTACGATCACGAAAATCGCCTCACACAGCTAATGACTCGTCTTTTCGCTGACGCAGAGGAGAGAGAAGAGTCCGATCATGGGGCGATGCTGCAACGCGTGGTGTCCGTTCAAGACACGTTTTTATCATTAGGGGTAAATGGTATTACTGATTGGCTAAAGGCTGCTGAGCGACAATGACTATTGTTCTCATGAAAACAGAAAGCCGACCCTCAGTCGACTAACTTTTTGCGAGCTTTCGAAAGGCTGCTTAGGCCGAATACGGGACGGTCAGGCTAATTCAAAGAAAAGGCCTTCATCGTAGTCAGCCGTTATGACCAGTATTCGGCCTAACCGGACGCTGGCGATATTATGGATGTGCGGCCTGCTGTGTATCCGCTTTCAATTCATTTTAACTAGCCAGACATTACCGAACATTCGCATTACAATTGCAACCCTAGTTTGCAGCAGTTTCGCTTTTGTAACTTTTCGGCACCACGAACAACAAAATAAATCTCATGGCAATCAAGAAATCCGATCTCTATTCCTCCCTCTGGGCTTCTTGCGACGAACTGCGCGGCGGCATGGATGCCAGCCAGTACAAGGACTATGTCCTGTTCATGCTGTTCATCAA
>DFWZ01000004.1:15348-60720 GCA_002381565.1 Gallionella sp. UBA4121 | reverse complement strand
CGACATCGGCGACAAGATCAACACCCAGGTCATCCAGCCGCTCATCGACGCCAACTCCCGCCTCGCCCGCAGCGACTTCCCCGACTTCAACGACTCGAACAAGCTCGGCGATGGCGCCCAGAAGGTCGAGAAGCTCGGCAATCTCATCGCCATCTTCGAGAACCCCGCGCTCGATTTCTCGAAGAACCGCGCCGAGAACGACGACATCCTGGGCGACGCCTATGAGTACCTCATGCGGCACTTCGCCAGCCAGAGCGGCAAGAGCAAGGGTCAGTTCTACACCCCGTCCGAAGTCAGCCGCATCATGGCCAAGGTCATCGGTATCACGCCGGCCAACTCCATCGCAAAAACTACCGCCTACGACCCCACCTGCGGCTCCGGTTCGCTGCTGCTGAAAGTCGCCGCCGAGGCGGGCAAACACATCACCCTTGAAGGCCAGGAGAAGGACGTGACCACCGCCGGTCTCGCCCGCATGAACATGATCCTGCACGACTTCACGACGGCCAACGTGCTCTCGGGAAACACCCTCTTTGATCCCAAGTTCAAGGACGGCGAGCAGCTTCGCACTTACGACTACGTCGTCGCCAATCCTCCCTTCTCGGACAAGACCTGGTCCACCGGCCTCACTTTGGGTGAAGGTGGCAGTGGCGACAACTACCAGCGCTTCACTTGGGGCGTTCCGCCAAAGAAGCAGGGGGACTACGCCTACCTCCTGCACATCATCCGCTCCATGAACAGCACCGGCAAAGGTGCCTGCATTCTCCCGCACGGTGTCCTGTTTCGGGGCAATGCGGAAGGCATCATTCGCCAGCAACTCGTCCGCTCCGGCTACCTCAAGGCCATCATCGGTCTGCCAGCCAATCTCTTTTTCGGCACCGGCATCCCGGCCTGCATCCTTGTGCTGGACAAGGAAAACGCCACCGCACGCAAAGGCATCTTCATGATTGATGCCTCCAAGGGCTTCAAGAAGGATGGCCCAAAAAACCGGCTGCGCGAGCAAGACCTCCACAAGATCGTTGACACCTTCACCCGGCAGGATGAAAGCGACCCGCGCTACGCCCGCATGGTGCCGGTCGCGGAAATCGCCGACGCGAAGAACGACTTCAACCTCAACCTCCCGCGCTACATCGACAGCACCGAGCCAGAGGATTTGCAGGACATCGACGGCCACCTGCGCGGCGGCATCCCCGAGCGAGATCTGGATGCGCTTGGCAGCTACTGGAAGATCATGCCCGGCCTGCGCGTCGCCGTGTTCGGGAAATCCACCCGCCCCGGCTACGCCGCGCTGAATCTCACCATCGCTGAGGTGAAGCCCGCCATCTTCCGCCATACCGAGTTCACCGCGTTTCACGAATCTGCCACAAAGCTCTTCACCAAATGGCAAACGGCCTCCGTCCCGCTGCTAAAGAACCTCGCCAAAGACGGCCATCCCAAGCCGCTCATCGAATCCATCGCCGAGAACCTGCTCGCCACCTTCAAGACCGCGCCGCTGCTCGACGCCTACGATGTCTATCAGCACCTCATGGACTACTGGGCCGAGACCATGCAGGACGATTGTTACCTCATCGCCGATGCCGGGTGGAAGGCGGGCGCCTTGCCCCGCGAAATCCGTCAGGTCAAAAACAAGGAAGGCAAACTCGTCTGGCCCGAGAAGGAAGACTTCAAGAAGGGCAAACGCCGCTTCAAGTCCGACCTCGTGCCTGCTGACATTCTCATCGCCCGCTACTTCGTCGCCGAGCGCGATGCCATCGCCGCCTGTGAGGTCGAACTCGCCGGCATCGAGCAGCAGCTTGATGAAAAACGCGAGGAACAAAGCGGCGAGGAAGGGCTGCTGGCTGAAGTCATCGAAGGCGAGGGAGAGAAGCAGAAAATCACCGCCAAAGCCCTGAAGGCCCGGCTCAAGGAAATTGGCAAAGACCCGGACTATGCAGAAGAGCGTCAGGCCCTCGAAGCATACTCTGCGCTGCTCGACCAGCAAACTGACGCCAAGGCCAAACTCAAAGCCGCGCAGGAAGACCTCGAAGCCAAACTCGACGCCAAATATCCCACGCTCACCGAGGATGACATCAAGACGCTGGTGGTGGACGACAAATGGCTGGACACCCTCGCCGCCGCCGTGCAGGGCGAGCTGGACCGCGTCTCGCAAACCCTCACTGGGCGCATCCGCCAGCTCGCAGAACGCTATGACACGCCGCTGCCACAGCTCATCGATGAGGTGGTACTGCTTTCCGCCCGCGTGGATGAACACCTCAAAAAGATGGGTGCGGTATGGAAGTGAAGCCCGGCTATAAGCGGACCGAGGTCGGCGTCATTCCGGAGGAGTGGGTATGTGCAAAGCTCTCGGAATTTTTCTCGTTCATCTCATACGGATTCACCAATCCGATGCCAACGGTCCACGATGGCGTCTTCATGATAACAGCAGCGGACATCAACGACGGACGCCTACAACTTGAAACCGCCCGAAAGACATCCGAAACGGCTTACCGTACGCTTCTCACCGCGAAGAGCAAGCCGCGACAGAATGACGTATTGCTGACAAAAGACGGTACTCTGGGAAGGCTCGCACTCGTAGGCAACGAGACAATTTGCATCAATCAATCTGTGGCGGTTATTCGCCCCAATGAACGAGTTGAGCCGCAATTCTTGAAGTTGCTGCTGGAAAGTCCGCCCTACCAAAAGCGAATGGTGGAGGATGCTGGTGGCTCAACGATTAAGCACATCTACATCACTATCGTTGACAGGATGCCGCTTGGGCTTCCGCTCGACAGAGCCGAACAACGCGTTATCGCCACGGCGTTGAGCGATGTGGATGGGCTGCTGGGCGGGCTGGATCAGCTTATCGCCAAGAAGCGCGACCTCAAACAGGCCGCCATGCAGCAACTCCTCACCGGCCAAACCCGCCTCCCCGGCTTCCACGGTGAGTGGGAGGTGAAGCGGTTGGACGCTCTCGCTGACATTCGCAGCGGCGGCACGCCAAGCACCGGAGAACCTCGCTTCTGGGATGGGGATATTCCTTGGTGCACACCCACGGACATCACGGCGCTCAACAGACACAAATACCTTGGCGAGACCGCGCGAATGATTACCCAGCTTGGACTCAAAGCGAGTTCGGCTGAAATGATTCCGGCGCATTCAGTCGTCATGACATCGCGGGCCACAATCGGCGAGTGCGCCATCAACGCAGTTCCGGTCTCGACAAATCAGGGCTTCAAGAACCTCATCCCGTTTGCGACGACAGATGTGGACTTCCTCTACTACCTTCTTGGAACTCAGAAACAGGGGTTCATCAGCCTTTGTGGAGGCAGCACTTTCCTTGAAATCGGAAAAACACAGCTTGCCGCGTATAAGGTTCGTCTTCCCGACACTAAAGCCGAACAAACCGCCATCGCCGCCGTGCTTTCAGACATGGACGCGGAGCTGGCGGCGCTGGAGCAGCGGCGCGACAAGACCCGCGCCCTCAAGCAGGCCATGATGCAGGAACTGCTGACCGGGAGGATTCGACTCGTATGAGCTACAAGAAAAACACGATTGCAAAGGTAATCGCAGAGATAGAGCAAAAAAAGATTTTCCTTCCCGCTCTACAAAGGAAGTTTGTGTGGGGCAAGCACCAGATCGAGGTTCTTTTCGATTCTTTGATGCGGAACTATCCATTCGGTACATTTCTATTTTGGAAGTTGCATCGGAAAAAGGCTGCCAGCTATGTTTTTTATGAATTTCTGGCGGAATATGACGAGCGTGATCCCTATAACAAACGCAAGAATAGTGCCTTCACACACGCAGAGATTATTGGCGTACTAGATGGTCAGCAGCGACTGAGTTCGATGTTCATTGGACTGATGGGGACTCACACCGAGAAGGCCCCTTATAAACGTCGAACGAATAATGCAGCTTACGAAAAGACGATCCTTTATCTTAACCTGCTGTCCTTGCCCTACATCATCAACTCAGAAGATCGCATTGAGGAGTTGGAGGAGCTCAATTTCGAGTTCCGCTTCCTGACCGACGAGAGCTTTGCAACCAATGCTTCCCGCCGAGTGAATGACGAGGAAGGCCGCTTCCTTCGTGATGAACCCATGTTCTGGATAAAGGTGGGTGATGTTCTTACCTGGCATGATGATCCTGAATTCGACCGGATTATTGAAGGATTCGGTTCTCGTTGTACTACTGAATTGCAGCGGAATGCCTTGATCGAGAAAAAACGATTGGTTAGGCGTGCTCTCGAAATACTGCACCGGCGGCTGCACACCGATGAGTTGATCAATTACTTCGAGGTTGCCAAAGATGATCTTGAAGATATCTTGAAAATATTCGTCAGGGTTAACAGCGGTGGGACTGTGCTAAGCAAGACCGACCTACTGTTCTCGACCATCGTGGCGACATGGGACAACGGGCGGGAGAGGATTGAGGATCTGCTGAAAACTATCAATGCCAAGGGTGATAAGTTTAATTTTGGAAACGAGTTCCTGATGCGCTGCTGCCTGGTGCTAAGCGACGCTCCTGTTGTCTATAAGGTAAATTCATTTCAATCCGAGAATGTCCAGAAAATTCGGGATGAATGGCCTTTGATCGCCGAAGCCGTCAAGCAGACGGTGGATATGTTGGTGGAATTTGGATTTAGCGGCGAATTATTGACCTCACAAAATGCGACGGTAATCATTGCCTATTACATCTATAAAGGCGGTGATCGTACTGACACATCAAAGGATGCGTTGCGGAAATATCTACTTCACGCATTGCTGAATGGGATTTTTGGAAGCTCACAAGATCAGCTTATCAGCACTTTGCGGAATGCTTTCCGAATCGAGGTAAAGTCAGATGGCGGGCGGGTCACTCACAAGGGGCGATACTCCAGTCTCACATTTGATGAAATACTTAGAATCGAGTTGCCGCAACAAAAGACGCTGGCCGTAACAGAGGTCGATCTGGATCGATTCCTTTCGCATACAAAAGGGCCGGCATCATTCTTCGTGCTTACACTGCTATATCCGCAATTGCGTTACACGGACACGGTATTTCATCAGGATCACATCCATCCTTATTCTGGATTTACGGATAAGAATCTGGCTGAAATGGGTATCTCAACAGATCAATGGCAAGACTGGTATTCAATGCGTGATTGTGTATCCAACCTGCAACTGCTCAATGACCGTAGGAATATCAGTAAGAACGCGACTCCGCTGCCGACTTGGCTCGAAAAGATGAATGATGCCGAGCGGGAAGCCTTTGTTCGGGTCAATTATTTCCCACCCGAAGTAGGATATGAGTTTAAGGAATTCATGGCGTTCTTCTTGGGACGAAAAGAAATTCTGAAGATTGAGTTAAGAAAAGTATTGGCAATGGCACCGTCTCAAGCTGCAATCCCAGCGACAGGTGAGACATGGATGCGAAGTGAAGGTGAAATCTTAGACTTGGATGTGTACGAAGAATTGTGATGAATTGCATTGATCAGTCGGAATGCAACCACCAGATACAGGAGCAACTGATTGGGAAGCCCCGATTGATGAATGTATGAGAAGAAATAGTGTGACCACAATAACGATGAAAACAGCCACCATGTCTGAACAACCTCGCTCCGAACGCAAAACACAGAACCGCGTCATCGCCCTGTTCACGGACAAGGCCCGGCCCGATTGTCTCGGCTACGATTACCTTGGCGAGTGGAGCAAGCGCCCAAGCGAAGGAATAGCCAACCGCTGCGTCGAGGCAAATTTACTCCGGGCGAACCTGAAGCGGCGCGGCTACTCCGAGGCACACATTTCCGCCGCGCTGCAAAAGCTGATGGCCGCTGTGGACGCCACCGGCATCACGCTGTATCAGGCCAACCTGCGCACCTACCAACTGCTGCGTTACGGCGTGTCGGTGCAGATCGCCGCCGGACAACCGAACGATCAGGTGCATCTGGTGGATTGGGAGCACCCTTCGATGAACGACTTTGCCCTCGCCGAGGAAGTTACCTTGCGCGGCGGCTATGAGCGGCGTCCCGACCTGGTGATTTACCTCAATGGCATCGCTGTCGGCGTCATCGAGTTAAAGCGCAGTTCGGTCGAGATCGGGGATGGCGTGCGCCAGCTGATCACCAATCAGGAGGAGATTTTCAACAAGAGCTTCTTTGCCACAGTGCAATTGGTCTTCGCGGGCAGCGATTCGCAAGGGCTGCGCTACGGCACCGTGACCACCAAGGAGGAGTTCTTCGTGGAGTGGAAATCGGCGCTCACCGCCGCGCTCACCGCCGGCGCCTTGCTGGACCGTCCGCTCGGCGAGATGTGCGAGAAATCCCGCCTGCTCGATCTGATCCGCAACTTCATCATCTTCGATAACGGCATCAAGAAAGTGCCGCGTCCGCATCAGTTCGCGGGCGTGAAGGCAGCGCAGGAACGCATCCGCAAGCGCGAGGGCGGCGTGATCTGGCACACGCAGGGCAGCGGCAAGAGCATCCTCATGGTGCTGCTCGCCAAATGGCTGCTGGAACACGATCCCGAGGCTCGCATTCTCGTTGTTACCGACCGCGACGAACTGGACAAGCAAATCGAGGGCGTGATGAAGAACGCCGGTGTCATCGGCGAGAACTCGCCATCGCCCCGCATCCTGAACCGGGCGGAGTTTGTCGCCAAGCTGGGCGCCACCGCGCCCCGGCTGCTGTGCGCGCTCATCCACAAGTTTGATCCCGAGGACCTCAAAGGCGAGCCTCCGCATGTGCATGGCCGCTTCTACGTGTTCGTGGATGAATGCCACCGCACTCAGGGCGGCGACATGAACAAACAGATGAAGCGCTGGCTGGAGAACGCGCTCTTCATCGGCTTCACCGGCACGCCGCTGCTCAAGAAGGACGCGGCCAAACTGAGGACGCAGGATATTTTCGGCACCTACATCCACACCTACAAGTTCCACGAGGCTGTGGCCGACAAGGTGGTGCTCGATTTGAAATACGAGGCTCGCGACGTGCCTCAGCGCCTCACCTCACCGAAAGATATCGAGGACTACTTTGCGCGGAAGACCAAGACGCTGAACAATTTTCAGAAAGCCATCATCCGCAAACGCTGGGCCACGATGAAGGAGCTGATGAGCGCCGAAGAGCGCAAGGCACGCATTGCCGCCAGCATCATCCACGATTTCGACACGAAGCCGCGCCTGAACGACGACCGGGGCACCGCCATTCTCGTGGCCGCGAACATCTACGACGCCTGCCACTATTACCGCATCTTCCAGAACAAACCCTTCGGCGAGTATTGCGGCGTCATCACCTCGTTCGAGCCGAACCACAACGCCATCTCACGCGAACCGGCCAACAGCGACGAACGCTACAAGTTCGACACCTACACGAAGCACGTCCTGAAGAGCGGCCAGACAACCAAAGCCTACGAGGACGAAGCCAAGCGCCGCTTCATCGAAGAACCCGCCAACATGAAGTTGCTGATCGTGGTGAGCAAGCTCCTGACCGGCTTCGACGCGCCGAGCTGCTCCTACATCTATCTCGATAACGAGCTGCACGATCACAACCTCTTCCAGGCCATCTGCCGCACCAACCGGCTCGACGGTGACGACAAGGACTACGGCCACATCGTGGACTTCAAGAAGCTGTTTGATGACGTGCAGGAGGCCATCGCGGTCTATAGCTCCGACGAGCTGGACATTGATCAGGGCAACGGTGGCACCAACAACGTTCAGCTGAAGGACTGGCTCAAAGAAGGCAAGAAACAACTCGATGCCGCCCGCGAGGCGCTCCGCTACCTGTGCGAGCCGGTGTCGCTACCGCGTGAGATGGAGCAATTCCTCCATTACTTCTGCGGCGACGCGGCCAATCCTCAGGCGCTGACGGACACGGAGCCATTGCGCATCACGTTTTACAAGTCCGTGGCCAGCTTCGTGCGTGCTTATGCCGACATCGCGCAAGACCTAACCGAAGCGGGATACTCCGATGCGGAGGCCGCTGCGTTGCAGAAGGAGGTGGAGTTTTACGGCGACACTCGCGCCGCCATCAAGAAGCACTCGGGCGAGGAGCTGGACATCAAGCCCTTCGAGGCCGATATGCGGCGCCTGCTCAACACCTATGTCCAGGCCGATCCAGCGGCGGATGTGGGCAATCTCAATTCGCTCTCGCTCACGGAACTGATCATCGAGACCGGCATTCATGATGCCATTGCCCGAAAGCTGAACGAGAAGGGCAAACTCTCGAAGAACGCCATCGCCGAGGGTATCATCAACAACGTCCGTAAGACGATCATCCGCGACCAGCTGACCGATCCGAGGTTTTATGCGGAGATGTCGAAGCTGCTGGAGGACCTAATCAAGCAAAGCCGAACTGACGCCGCTGCCTATGAGGCATTTCTGAAGAAGGCCGAAGAACTTGTGAAACGTATGGCGCGGAAGGAACCCGGCCCAGGTGTGCCTGCTGTTATTCACGGCAAACCGGAAGCCATCGTGCTCTTTAACAACCTCGCCAGCATTCCTTCTACGACCTTTCAGTGCCCGGCAGATGATGACGTAAAAGCGGAGCTCGCACTCGAACTCGACCAGGCGATGCGCGAGCACGCGCCGGCGGGATGGAAGGGCGACATCGACGGTCCCCGTGGCATTCAAGTGATGAACGCATTGTTTCCCGTCATGGCGCGTGACCGTGAAGCGACGAAGGCAATTTTCGAGATTATCAAGAATCAGCCAGGCTATTGATGAACGAAACGATACAACTTGGCGAAATTTCAATTCTGGTAACGCAGAAGGCCATCAAGAACGTCCACCTCTCCGTCCATCCACCGGAAGGCCGGGTGACTCTCGTGGCACCAAGCGGAACACGTCTGGAGGTCGCCCGCGCTTATGCGATCTCGAAACTGAGCTGGATACGGGCGCAGCAGAAAAAACTGGATAACCAGGCGCGGGAAACACCGCGTCAGTTCGTCGAACGTGAAAGTCACCATCTCTGGGGTCGGCGTTACCTGTTGACGGTGAAATACCACGATGCCAAACCGTTCGTTTTGCTCGACCACAAGCGCATCACGCTGTCCGTGCGTCCTGGCTGCGATGCCGAAAAGCGCGCAGAGGTGATACACGAGTGGCACAAATCTCTGCTTCATGATGTCGTGCCGCCTCTGATCGCCAAATGGGAGCGGAAGCTAAAGGTGAAAGTAACCGGCTATTTTTTGCAACGGATGAAAACCAAGTGGGGAAGCTGCAATCACGCAGCGGGAAGCATTCGCCTAAATACGGAGCTGGTGAAAAAACCCAAGGATTTGCTGGAGTACGTCATCGTCCATGAAATGGCCCATTTGATTGAGCCGACGCATAGTGATCGTTTCATCGCAGTTCTTGAGGAGCATTACCCGACCTGGCGTGAGGCTCGCGCTGAACTTAACGAATTACCGCTGACAGCTGAGGTGTGGAAGGAGTAAGTGTTTGACTCGCTCTTCACGCTTTAGTTGACAGTCGTGCTCGACGAAAATGGGACGAAAGTGACGGATCGATAAACTTGGAAGCAGACATCCCAGAAATTCGAGACAACAGCCATTTCAGCAACCGCCACAGCCTGCAAAGGTCGAAAAACCCAACATCTGAAACGTCTTTTGGCTTGCTGATGCGGAACTGGGATGCACAACGGAATTCAACTCATGTTTTAAGAACCTACAGCATCCTGTAGGAAAAAAGATTATTCTTCATCTTCTTCAGCCTTCCGAATAAGCCATTGAGGTTTTGTCCTCCTCCAACCCTTGGCCAAATCATCTCCACGCCTGCCATAATTTTCCGCACAGTCATAAAAATTATCAAATAAATCTCCCCATATGTTCTTTTCCAGCCAGTCGAACATTTCCTCATGAAATGGTCCGAACCAAGGCGATATTGCAATAGGGCCCAAGGTCTTTTCAATATTGTAAGCACTTGATATTCGAAGAGATTCGATATGCCGGAAAATATCGAGATGAAGCAACATCAATTGTGCCGCCAAATGATCAAGTGCACTGTAATAATCGTTACGCTCAATCCATATTGCTAAACTAATGTTTGACGAAAAAGAAGATTCATCGATATTCTTTAAGTCATCAATCAAATCCATGTAAAAGTGTGAAACCGGACGGGGGAGCGTCAGAATAAGCCGCATCACCTCGTCAAATGACATGATGGGCGTACGCATCACCATCCATAAAGGGTGCCGGTACACATCAGCAGATATTGCAACGTGTTTTCCAGCGGCTATTACGGCGCTAGACTTTTCATTCTTCAGAATTGTGTCTGACGGTAGGCAAGTTCCAATCTTATATTTATCCCATGCGCGACTGCTAGTCCACTTCCCATCAATGTTCTTACTTATATTTTCCGGTTGGATGATCCGTTCCAAAGAAGTAGGCGACCAATCGTCCAGCACACTGGCAATGGAGTTAAACCATGCCATTGCCTGATATCGGTCAACGTCGCTTCGTTTTGGGCGGCCGGCTGGGGCTTTAATTTCCATATGGTTTTGCAAGCATCTGCATAAATGAGTAACGAAAATATATTATCAGACCGGGCTTCGCACAAGTGGAATATTACGAAACAATGCGCAAAGTATAGTTACTTGGAGAGAACATGAATAATGAGGTGGAAATAAAACTGCAAAAGGAGCTTTCAGAGCGTTATGGTGAGGTAATTGGCGGAAAGACACTCAGCCATACCCTCGGGTTTAGCTCTATGGCCGCAATGAAACAATCGCTAAGTAGAAAAACCTTGTTACTGCCTGTATTTTTTATTGAAGGTCGTCGCGGGCGATATGCGTTGACCTCTGATGTTGCGGCATGGCTTGCTGAATGTCGAGCAAGTGCAGGGAAACAGGCCTCACGGGAAATGCCGAAGGAATTAAGAAAGTAATTGAAGCTTGGTAATTTAAATAAGTAAAAGCAGGAGGCATCATGTAAAAAACAAAAAACCGAGCTCGCTCACGCTCACTCGGCTTCGGTCGCGATGTAATGAAAAATATTTACACAGCTGGTTGGCGCTAGCATTTTCTTCATTTCATCCCACTAAGTCAAGAGCACAAACCACATTTTCAGAAATTCGGGATTCCGAAGGTGAATGTGTACCCAAAAAATGACTGATGCAATTTATCAGACAACTGGCTTTACATGATTTGATATGAGAGAAATGACATGAACACCATTATTAAAAATGGAATCGAATATTCGATCCGCCATACTCTCCCTTGTTGGGAACAGACTCGTGGCGGCTATGGGAGTGAATACTGGGAAGTATACAGCCCCAAACTGGGGCGCGATGTAAAGCTCTATAGCAATGTGGAATGGGAACACTGGTTGCTGCTTGAATCAGATCCGAATGTTGTCTATTTCTGCGAGCAGCCAGTTCGAATGCTGACATTGGTCGGCGAGAAGGGGAGTTCTTTTATCGATATGTGGGTGCTTTTTGCAGACCATACGGAAGAATACAGAGAGATTAAAGTATCCGAAGATGTTGATTCTGATCGTTCAAAAAAGCAGATTCAAATCCAGAAATCATGGTGCGAGCGAAATAATTTTGTTCATCGTGTAGTCACCGAACTGGATTTAAAGAAATTCAAACAGCAAATCGAAAGCTGCAAAGAGTTCATCGGCTTTATCCCGCATAAAATTTCCGAGCGGCACCTGAAGTTGCAGCGCTCAGTCACGGATATCGTTGTTAGTCATGGGCAAATCAAATTTATTGAGTTGGTAGAAAAATTTGTCGGCAGTAGCGAACAGCAAGTTTTATCCACTATTTTCACACTCATCCATTCAGGTGTACTGCACGCACCTTTGGATATTCAGCGCTACAGTAAGAATATGCTGGTAAGCATCAGGAGATGAGCATGGATCATACGATAATTATTTTTAGCAGGGACTCGCTTCCATCTGAGATAAAGGATACCGCATGCTGGCCATCGGTAGATCCAGAAGCGCTAAACGAAAAAGACAAAAATCTATACCAAAAGCGAGAGGATGCTGTCAGCCTTTATATGAGCGGGGCGGCTCATAAAATCATAACGAAGAAGACTGGAGTTAGCAGGACACAGACAGTCAAGTTGGTCAGGACGTGCTTAAAGATTCACCCCGACGGGAAGATATTTGGATTTCGTGCTTTGATACCTTATTTGAGGCAAAAATATTACCTGCGCACTACAGAATTGCAGAAGAACCTCAAAAAATCAGGATACTCCGGAATGCTTAATAAGTTATTTAATCGATATCCACTGATTAAGGAAAAAGTTGACGATGTATTTTTGAAGCGTGCCAGAGATGGAAAAGTTCATGAATCGAAAATCCCAGTTAAATCGATTCAGAAAATTTTTATTGATGCGTGCAGAGCTGCAGGGATCGGCAGCGACCAATATCCCTTTAACACCGAATATCATGGTTTGCGTGGGTTAGGTTATTACCTGAGAAATCTCTTTAACCTGCATTTCAGTGAGGCGGTTAAAGCTCGGCATGGGGGGGACACAGCAAAAACACTTAACACTGTTGGAAGCGGCCCATCAAAAGAGGGCGTTACGCGCCCGTACCAGCGAGTTGAGTTCGACGGGCATAAACTTGATCTGTTTATGGTCGTTGAAATCCCAACAATCTACGGTGATGTCAATTATGAGGTGGTTGAACGCCTGTGGTTATTAACCGTCATCGATAGTTTTTCAAGAGCAATTCTTGGCTACACCATTTCAATGGCTACAGAGTACAGCCAGTACGATGTGCTACAGGCATTTAAAAGATCAATTATCCCATGGAAGCCAAGGAGATTTTCAATAACTGGGTTGGATTATAAAAATGGAGCTGGGTTTCCGTCAGGAACCATTGAGCAGTATGCCTGGGCTCGGTGGAACGAGATTGCTTATGACAATGCAAATGCAAATCTAGCCGAAGCCACGAAAAAAACTCTTAAAGATACTATTCGTTGTCAGATTAATGCAGGGCCCGTTAAAACCCCCGAGCGGCGAGGAATTTTGGAAAGATGGCATCACACTCTTGAGGACAATGGATTTCACCGACTTCCATCTACTACCGGTTACGACCCATCGGACACTAGAAGAGTGAACCCTGAAAAAGCGGCGAAAGAGCATCGTATAAAGTTTGATCACGTACTTGAGTTGCTGGAAGTGCTAATTGCAAACTATAACGCAACACCACATAGCGGCATTGGATACAAAACGCCACTCGAAATGCTGACCTATTACGCCAGCCAGGATTATGCGCTTATCAATCGTATTGATACTTCTGAGCGCTTTATGGTTAACCGGCTGGATTATCGAATTTCAGTGACCGTTAAGGGAAAGGTGGAGGAGGGGAGGAGGCCATACATACAATTTTTGGATGTGCGCTATCGGAACGATGTCTTATCTTGCAGCCCACACCTGATTGGACAAAAGCTGAGTTGTTTTGTTAATACGGATGATCTGCGAACCATGGTGGCCTATCTTCCAGATGGGTCGGAGCTTGGGATTCTTGTTGCCAACGGAAAATGGGGCGTTACTCCTCATACCCTGAAAATGCGTAAGACCATTACTGCGCTAAAGAAACGGAAAATTATCGATTATCTGGATCATGATGATCCAGTTATGGTTTACATGGAATTTTTGCAGCAAAAAACACCCGGCAGTAAAAAATCAGCAAAAGATTTTGCTGAAGCCCATAAAGCTGGTGTCGCTATGCCGCCGCCTAAAGTTGTCGCAAAAGCAACGGCAAAAACATCTCAAATACCCACTCCAGATGAAGGGATGCCAGTAAATATTTTAGATAGACTGTCGAGGCTTAAAGGGATGAACAAATGAAGCATTTTAAAGCTCTTTCGAATATAAGTCATCATCCAGCATTAACAGGAAAATACAGGATTCCGACTGCGTCGATTCTTACACTTATGGATGCAATTATGGAATGGATCAATAACCGCAGTCCTGGTGGTATCGTTGTTGGTCTGCAAAGATATGGGAAATCAAGTGCCATTGAATACATAACCAACAATCTTCCTGATCAATTAGGCAGGGCAGTCTCAGTATGCTCATTTGAATGTAAAAAGCATCAGAGACCGAATGAAAATCGATTTTATGAAGATATGCTTTTACAAATCAAGCACAAGCTCCCTTCATCAGGTAGTGCAAGCAGAAGAAGGGCAAGGCTTGTTGAATATATCATCGAAAAAACCGATATAGATGATGGCCATCTGGTAATTATCCTTGATGAATCCCAAAAGATGGATCTTATCTATTACGAGTATTTGGCTGACTTTCATAATGACATTGTCAAAGCGGGATATTCACCGTTGTTCGTTCTGGTAGGTCAACCTGAACTACTTAACATGAGGTCATCCCTCCGATTGGCAAAAAAAGGGCAAATAATCGGACGATTCATGCTTCGTGAGCATTTTTTTCACGGCTTAACAAATTTAGATGCGATCAGAGCCGCACTCCAGGCATATGACGAACAAACCGAGTACCCAGAAAAGAGCAAATGCAGTTATTCAAGATTCTTTTTTCCAGATGCCTTTGAGGCTGGCTGGCGACTTTCAAATGAAGCCGCACGTATTAAAGAATGCTTTGATAGCAGCCGTGTTGAACATGCCCTGATAATAAGTGAAGACATTCCAATGCAATACTTTTGCACGGCCATCGAAAACTTTTTCCGAAAATATCACGAGGCGGACACCCCTGAATTCAAGGGCACCACAACTATATGGAAGAAACTGATAAGCGAAAGTGGATATTTGGCGGCAGGCGCTGAAATGCACGAGATGGATGAAAAGGAGGCTATTCATGCATGATGCTGGCTACTGCTGGCGACCAGAATGGGTTTATCCCTTTGAGTCATTACGATCATTATTAAGCAAGTTCATGCTGCTAAATCATATCGGCATCACCGATTTAAATCAGGTCTTTTGCTATAAATCGCCATCCAGTTTCAGAATCTCCTTGTTAAATGGAAACCGCGCGTTATTGAATTCCAGTATTTTTAATAACTGCATTGATCCCTCATTGCTAAAAGAGGTGCTTGGATTGTCGGATGAACAACTGACATTTTCAGTGATTGAGTCGTACACATACTATGAGAGCTATTGGAGGAATGAATTCAGATTTTGCCCATCATGCCTTGAAGCCGGTTACCACAGTCCGTTTCATCAACATAAAATGTTTAACAAATGCCCAATTCACGGAGATAAACTGAAAACATGCTGTATGAAATGCAATGCCGTTCTTCCTTATGAATTCAGCAGATTGACTGTCAGGAATCCGTACGAATGCACAGAATGTGGGCATATTCATATCATCAGCGGTCACCGCGTAGAAAATGAGCTGGTAAATAAAATTGCTGAAATTGCGGATTTTCTAAAACGCAAACAAAGCAGGGCGTGTATTTTTGAAAAAAGATTATCTCGGGTAGATATAGGGCCAATTGATGGTAGCAAGTCTTATCTTTATGGAATTCACAAATATTACAATAAGCTAGTCACTAACCACTGGCGTAGCTATGAACGCGAGCAACTTATGACACCAGCAAGATGGTCTGATGAGTTTGGCAAAAATATGGGGGGGCTGTCAAAAAGTGGCATCGCACGTAATGAAACCTTCAAAACTCTAGAATTTCGGTGTCAGAACACCAAGGCTGATAAGCAGGCCCTAGGAATGTTCGATATTTTAAAGCCGTCAGATAATTTCAATGATTCAAAACTTGAACCATATTCTTTTAGGGCAATTTATAAATCAATTAAGCGGCATCTCAGGAATAAATATTTAAAGCCCGCTGGCCAAATATCACAGTTAAATAGCTATTACTCATCCAATGGGTATACACAACATAGCGATGCTGTGCCAGATAATGATGCGAGGAGCGTGTTAGCTACGGCATACATTAAATTATGTGGCCACTACGATTCATTTATGGTGGAAGCCGCTGCAGATGAACGTGCGTATAAAAAGCTGTTATCAAAACTAAAAGAGCTTCATCCATATCTTTGTAACTTTGTCGTGCAACACGACACACCGAGTTTCTGTATCTACCAGATAATTAATCATATCCTTGCCGACGAATGCCGTTCTGCGTATATCGAGTTCCTGATGCGATCGATAGTTCAATTTAAGCATATAGTTCAGCGCAAACATGAGCAAACTCCTAGTAGAGTTTTTGAACGTGACCGCCGTTATGATTCACATTGGCTGATATGTACCAGTCAGCCTGGCATGATAAAACTTCATCTATGGTCGACCAAGCTCGATCTACCTAAAATTTACTCGTATATCCAAAGACATAGCCGTATCATTTAAACTGTTTTTTAGTTCTGTCTGATTGGGCACTGGCATGTATGTATCCACAATTACTTCCGAAATGAATCCTTATTTACTTCCCCAGACAAGTAACAAGAGCGATCATTTGACCTCCTGATAATAATTTGATTTTACATAATATACATTATGCGTATTTGATCTAGGGGCGATCCGGAATGGTTTGCGGTATGGTTTTGCGTTTGACATAGCCCCTATTTTGCGTGTCTGCATGCCGATCGGACGCTCTTGCGTCCGGCGGCAGGATGGCGCGGAAAATAGATACGGGTCATCTGTAATACCCGTACAAAGTCTCATGGGTGACACTCGCCCCGCAAACCCGCATGGTTGTTGGCTTGCAGCGATGCGATTTTTTCAAAAATGGGGGAAACTCTTCCAGCTTTTGGAAAAAACAGCCTTAGTGTCCGTGTCATCTGTAATACACGGACAAAGTACCCCACAGAGTACAACCCCTTCTAAACCCTTGCCGCGTATGGCTTACAGAGTGCCGATATTTACGGTTTCAGGTCGAAACCGTTCCAGCTTGCATGTTCAGCACTGTCAAGCTCCCAAATATTCTGGCCAGCCGGCGCAACAGCCGGGGCTTTCTGGTCGGAATTTTGGGCAGGCCGCGCCGGTCGTTCGAGCCGAAGGCGACAACCGCCCTTCTGAAAAACCGCTTTTGACTTTGACCTTGACGGCTGAACAGTTAAATCACCTGGCGTTTGCGGTGTACTGCCAAACCTCTTCACTTGAAGACAGCCACGAAGTGGATGAGCCTGAAGTGATCGAGGCTATGAACCGCCTGAACGAGGTGTCGGCGATGTGCATTGAGCTGGTTAAAGGGGCGCAATCATGAGCTGCCGTAAAAGCGCACGGCGCTGGATCAGCCCGATGGACTTTGCAGATTTGCGTAAACAAGCTGGCATGACCCGCAAGGAGGCCGCTAAAGCGCTGGACGTGACCCCGCGCACGGTGCAGAACTGGGAAACGGGCGGCGCTCGCATTCCGTGGATGGCTTACCGGATGCTGCGGATATTGCGCGGCTATGCTCTGCCTGGCGTGACGTGGGAAGGCTGGACGATGCGCAATCATGAGCTGTTTAGTCCTGCTGGTCGTTCGTTCGATGTGGTTTGGCTAGAAAACGTCGAATATGTGTTCGCACAGGCTCGGCTATGGCGGCAGATGCATACTCGTTCAGCTATTCAGAAAACCGCATCGACGGTGCTGCCCTTCCCTGACCTCAGCCGTAAACCTGCTGAAAAAGCCCTGCCTCTTGAGGCACAACCACAACGCATAGGAGGTGCACGACGATGAAAGATGAACACGATAAACAAATGGTCGATATTCCTGAAATAGGTGCCAGCGCCCAGGATGGACTAAGCGCCAAGCTCGGTAAGCCTAAGCGCCTGCCTCAGCAAGTTATTTGGATGCCGCCTGTAGGGGCTAAAGCTATTGAAAATGGTTTGCTTGGTTTTGGTCGATCGGTGGTGCCGGTGGCTTCTGTTGCGCGTGATTGGAGCATTAGCGCGCGTCGAGTGCGCATGATGTTGGTTGAGGGTCGGCTCGCCGGTCGCCAGCTGGACAACGGCTATTGGGAGGTTTTTTACCCGTATCAGTATGTGTTTGGCACGCGTGGGCCACAGATCAAGCGGCAGCGGGATTTGCCTCCTGTTAAGCCAAGAAGGAAGCGTCAAGAGTCGGAAGAAAATTGGGGTGGGTGGTAATGATTAATTTGACAGGACAGGAGAAAATCATGAATATGGCAAAACTCGGAATAGTTTCGCAGGCTGGATGTGCTTTTTACGTAAGGGAATTTTTAAGTAAAATCAATAAGATGCGTGAGTCATTTTATACATTATGCGTATTAGATGGCAGGCCAACCGGGAACGGTTTGCGGCTTCATATTTGACATAAATTACAAAGATCGCCTCTGCTCAGAGGTTGATTTCATAATGACAAACTGCGTATCATCCGATGAGTCATTCATCCTTTCGGAAAGCGTACAAAACTCAGCGGCGCGGTTAATCGGAGTCGGCTGGCGCAATTGTCGCCCGACAAGTTGCATTTTTTTTCTCCCAAATTACCAGCGCAATTCCACCGAGTATGGCGACAGACGCCAACACCAGGCGCAGGTTCACGGGCTCGCCAAGGAAAACGATGCCGCCCAGGGCGGCAATGACCGGGACACTGAGTTGCACCGTGGCGGCATTTGCGGCTTTCAACGCGGGCAATGCGGTGTACCAGATGGCGTAGCCTATTCCGGAAGCCAGCGCACCAGATGAAACCGCATACCAGAATCCGGCGCTATCCGGAGACGCGCCATCGTGCATCAACAGGCTCAATGCTGCCGCGATGGTCGCTGCGCGCAGGAAATTCCCAGCCGTAACCCGGGTGGGATCACCCGCCCCCCTCCCGCGCAGGGAATAGACGCCCCATGCAACCCCGGCGCTCAACATCAATAAAGCGCCTGACAGGGGCGGTGCAGAAAGGCCGGGCAGCAACAGACTGACCAGCCCGCCAAATGCCAATGCAAGACCTGCGAGCTGTGGTCTTGACAGACGCTCCCCCGCCCAAATGCCATAGCCGATCATCGTTGCCTGGACAGCGCCAAAAAGCAGTAGTGCGCCCGTAGCTGCGGGCAGGCTCACATACGCGACGGAAAACCCTGCCGCATAAGCAAATAACGCAAATGCCGATAGCCAGTTGCCACGGCCGGTGTGTGTGCCGCGACTTATGCCCGCGATCAGGCTGAGCATTACCGCTCCGGAGATCAGTCGGATTGTCGTAAAACTCGCAGCGTCGATGCCGGTGTGTTTGAAAGCGATGCGACACAGCAGCGAATTGCCCGCAAATGCGATCATGGCCAGCGACGTCAGGAAAACCAGGCGTGCATATGACATTTCATTCCCTTTAGCCAATGTTCAACAAGTGAACGTTCCAGAGACAGAAGTTCAGAGCTGAGAAAAGCAGCCGATAGAGCTTCACTTGTTCAATTGTGCCATCTTTAAATCGTTGTATTGTGGTGCATTTAAGGATTAATTGGCACTATATGAGTGCGATAAACGCTTTAAATCATCAATATTTGTAAAAATATTGCTGGCGACTTATCTTGATATTCATGGCGAAACAGATACATCTATCAGCTCGAAAGGGCCATTCTTCCAATAGCACGCCAAGAAATTTATTCAAGTCAGCATGGCTGAATCACTTAACGCCGCAGTCGGTGGCACAATATTTGCTGTGTATTTCATGGGTACTCCGTATTAAATTTTATCAGGAGAAGATCATGGGAAACCTGTTGCTGACAAAGTATGCCACGTACGTAACCGTAAGTACTGTGCTGTTTTTATTGTGTCCCGATATGAGAAGCAGTGAAGTAATCACTGAGGGTATAACTTCCGAGGAATTATCACTGCAACAGGAATATGATCCGGATTCAATGCACGCCTATTACGATTCCGGAATCTAACAGGAAAACGGTTGCGGCATCCGCTCGTCGGACTGGATAGTAAAGCGGTTTAGCGCCGCTTTCCAGTTCCAAAAGGGAGAACAGTTCGCCAGCTTTGGCCAATGGCCGGGTAGTCCCTTTAAATAATCGTTTCAGATTTCATTGCAAATTGCATCAATCCAGTAATTCACACTTCCCTCATTACTTTCCATACATGCTTTAGGCGTTAAAGGTGAATCAACAGCATTGTATATGCTGGTTTTTTTCCCCAAGTCAGGAGGAAAAGTAGGACATGCATAAACACGTAGCCCATCTTTTGTTTGGCATGATGGATAATTAAAAATAATATATTTATCAACATCAACTTTGCTTTTAAAAGTTTTGACTTCGTTGACATTAAACCATTCGTTCATGGTCTCGCCATCTATATTAAGATAACAGGCAATGCTATTTTTGAATATTTTAATGGCATACACTACCTGCTGGATATTAGCTTCATCTTGAATCTCATCACTGGCATTCATTGTAGTCTCCCTTTTACTTATTCCGTGATGCATTGGCAGAGCGCTGTTTGCGGCATCAGGGTAGTTCAGGCTCGGGCGTAATGCCGCACCTCATTGCCTACCCCGGTGATTTCGGCCGATGAACCATTCTCCGTGATGTCGTACAGGAACACGATGGCAGCGGACTGAGAATCGCGCTAGATATGGGGCGATACGCTTGAATATTTTCGCAGGCAGCGCTGTAAGAAGATGGTGATTATTTGAGCTGTGAGATGCGGGTAGCAACAAGAGTCTAGCGAGTGCCGTGTTCATGTCATTTCCTTTCGCATCCCTGACTGCACATGATGGTTTTCCCGGCCATTATGCACGGATCAATCACAGCTGTACCATCAGCGTTTTCAGATTTTTTATCAGAAAAGGTGTCATTAATGGCTGAGATTTCCCTGCTTCTGACACTGGATTAACTGACGGAATGGTCATCATCGGGCCGGCCTCGCCGCTTCGTTCTGCGACATCGGTGCATTGCAGCATAGATACACCCCGCCCATATTGGTAGAATGCGCCCTCCTCTCAATACAGACATAAATAATGACGCTAACCGAATCACAACTCACCGCCATGCTGGAAATGCAGGATGGCATGAACAACAAGGTCAATCCTGACTGGGTATCAGCCAACAACAACTGGCATCGCGCCATTCAGGTCGAAGGCGTCGAGGCGATCGAGCATCACGGCTGGAAGTGGTGGAAAAAGCAGGAATGTGACATGGCGCAGTTGCGCATGGAACTGGTCGATATCTGGCATTTCATGCTGTCTGCTGCCATTCAGAACAAGCATGGCAACATCGCGCTCGCCAAGCTGGACATGATCTCCGAACTCAATCTCCGCCAAAAATCGGTTCAATTCGACAACCAATATTATTTGCTCGCTCAACTGAGCCTGCTCGAGAAGCTGGACTTGCAGGTCGGCTTGGCAGCTGCCAGACGCACCAACCTTGCGTTATTCGAATCCGTGCTGTCAGACTGCGGAATGGACTGGACATCGCTGTTCAGGCAGTACATCGGAAAAAATGTGCTGAACATGTTCCGCCAGGATCACGGCTACAAGGCCGGGAGTTACATTAAAATATGGGATGGTCGCGAGGACAACGAGCATCTGGTCGAGATTCTGGAAATGGCCGAACTGAACGATGGCGACGTCCGTGATGCGCTCTATCAATCACTCAAGGCGCGATACGTCGTGTTGCCGGAAAACCAGTAAGCACGCTGCCTACGCCTGCCAGACCCCGAAGCCGGCACTGCGTAAATCGATCCCGATCTCCACTTCCGTGTCGCACGCCTCGCCATAGCCCATCGGGTTAAACCCTTCGTAGAGGTCGGGCAGCAAGCGCAGTCCGTATTGCTGAACGTACCTGTTGGACTGAATGCCGGCCTTGTGTTTATCGAACCGCACGTCAGGATCCAGTCCCGTCATGCCGACATAAACACAGGGTTTTCCTGTGATGTAACCGGGGTTGCACTTCCTGAACTTGCCCTCGTACAGCACGTCTTTGGACAGTTCGATTACGTAAACATTGTGGTGCTTGCGGCGTGCCATCGTGACTTCATCAGCTATATGATTTTACTGATTATTATTCAGCCATTGCGCGTAACTAATGCGCGCAACGTCAAACCGGTCGGCAGTGCGGCAGTAGACAGACGGCGAACCTAACCGCCCTACGGGTGCAAAATTGTTGATGTGCAAATCCGAATCAATCAGATGATCGGCCACATGAAACATCACCACTTCGCCGATAAACAGCGTATTTGCGCCAAGTGGCTGCGAGCTGAACAGTTTGCACTCGAGACTGGCCTGTGCCTCTGCCACCCGGGGCGCTTTGATGTGAACGGAGGGCGCCGCATGCAAATGCGCTGCAGCCAGTTCGCTCTGCCCGGACGGGAAGTCCGCCGCCGAGATATTCATGGCGTCGAACAAGTCCTCGGTAACCAGATTCACGACAAACTCGCCGCTGGCCAGAATGTTTTTCGCCGTATCCTTGGCCTCGCCGGCATCATTGAGGCCGATGCTGATGATGACGTATAACGGGTTGGAGCCCACCGCGTTGAAAAAGCTGAAAGGCGCGAGATTGATCACGCCGCACGGGCTCAGGCTGGTGACCCAGGCGATCGGCCGAGGAACCACCAGATTGCTCAGTAACTTGTAGTTATCCTCGATTGAGTGCCGGGATGGGTCGATTTGCATCAGGTTTTCTTCCGTGAACTGGGTCGGCTGGTATTGTAGCGTAATGACGGCAGGACTCGACGGGTACTGAGCGGCGCGGCTGCTATTCAGACATATTTTGCAGGCTGTGGCCTCTCATCGTCCATACGCCTCCGTCGCATAGCGGCGCATCATGCGGTGACTGTTGAAATAAGATGCGTTCTTGCTGATCGCACCCTTCATCAGCCTGACCCACCCGCCGTCGCCACGCGCGTAATACAGCGGCAGCACCACGTTTTCCAGCTTGTCATAAAGCATGCTGCTGTCAGCCAATCCCGTCTCGTCCCCGATCGCCCAACCGGTCACGCCCTCGATGCAGCCCTCGATCCACCATCCGTCGAGTATTGATAAACTCGGCACGCCGTTGAACGCGGCTTTCATGCCGCTGGTGCCGGACGCTTCCAGCGGCGGCAACGGCGTGTTGAGCCAGATGTCCGCTCCCGCAGTCAGCGTTTGAGCCAGCGCCATGTCGTAATCGGGAAGATAGACGACCGTTATCGTACCGGCAAGGTGCCGGGCATATTCATGCAGCTGCTCGATCAGAAGCTTGCCGCTTTCATCACGGGGATGCGCCTTGCCGGCGAGCACGATCTGGAATGGAAATTTGCGCGCGATGCTCTGCAAGCGCTCAGGATCGGAGAACAGAAAATCTGGGCGCTTGTAGGCCGTCATGCGACGAGCGAAACCGAAAATCGGCACGTCAGGCTGCAATACCACACCGGTCAGCGCTTGCACCTTTTCGATCAGCCGCTGCTTTGTCTGGACATGCGCCTGCCAGATCGCATCATCGGGAATGCAGCAGTCGGCGCGCATCAGCAACTGGGGCTCGTGACACCAGCCCGGCGCGTGATGGTCATAAATCTGGCGAAATGCTTCTGCTGCCCAGGTATAAGGATGCACGCCGTTGCTGATCGCGTGCACACGATAGCCGGGGAACATCGCATTTGACACCTCGGCATGTCGTCTGGCGACACCGTTGACGTATTCGCTCAGGTTCAGCGCCAGGCGCGTCATGTTCAGGCTGTCCTCGCCTGCCAGACGCCTGATGGTTTCGATGTCGAAGCCGTTGTCGAGCACGCCCCGGATCAGATCGTAGGGAAACCGGTCATGCCCCGCCTCGATCGGGGTGTGGGTGGTGAAGCTGCACATCTCGCGAACCCGGTGAAAATCGTAGTTCGACTCACCCGGCCTCAGATCCTCGGCCAGGTAGGCATAACGCCGCATCAGATCCAGTCCCAGCAAGGCGGAGTGCCCTTCGTTCATGTGGTAATGACTTATCGTGAAACCGAGCGCCTGCAAAAGGCGAGCGCCACCCAGACCCAGCACGATTTCCTGCCTTAGCCTGTAGACGTTGTCACCGCCGTATAAATAATGGGTGATTTCCCGGTCGGCGCCTTCGTTCTCATCCAGATCGGTATCGAGCAGCAACACCGGCTGGCGACCGCCCATGTGACCTTCGAGTATGTATAGCCATGCGCGTATCCAGACCGTGCGGCCATCGATGTGCACGGCGATCTTGGCATCGAGCGGCAGCGCCCAGCGCAGCGGATCCCAGGTCGCGGGCTGTTCCGTTTGTTTGCCCTCGGCATCAAGCTCCTGACGGAAATAGCCGGCGCGACTGATCAGACTGACGGCCACCATGGGCAGGCCGAGGTCTGTTGCCGAGCGCAGCGTATCGCCTGCCAGTATCCCCAGGCCTCCTGCGTAGGTCTGGATTTCATTGCGCAGCGCGATTTCCATCGAAAAATATGCGATGCGCGGTTTGTGAATAAATTCATCAAGCATGGCTCTCTCCTACCCGCAATTTTCCTCAGAACAGTTGCGCAAGTATATCGCAATATATTGATTAAAATAAAAACTTTCAGACACGAACCGTGAGTCCGCGCCCCTTTATCAATGCGAAGAGCACCGGTATCACCAGCAGCGTCAGCATGGCCGATGAAATCATGCCGCCGACCATCGGGGCCGCGATGCGGCGCATCACTTCCGAGCCGGTACCGGTGCTCCACAGGATAGGCAGCAGCCCCGCCATGATCGCCACCACGGTCATCATTTTGGGTCGCACGCGCTCTGCCGCGCCTTGCATGATTGCGGCATGCAGGTCACTCAGTGCAGGCCTTGTGCCTCCTTCCGCACAGCGCATCTGCACCGCTTGCCAGGCCTGTTCCAGGTAGATCAGCATCACCACGCCGGTTTCCGCCGCCACACCCGCCAGCGCGATGAAGCCGACCGTCGTCGCGACCGACAGATTGTAGCCCAGCAACCATAGCAGCCATACCCCGCCCACCGTGGCAAACGGCACGGACAGCATCACGATCAATGTTTCAGTGATGCGCCTGAAATTCAGGTAAAGCAACAGGAAGATAATCAGCAAGGTGATCGGGATGACGATCTTCATCCGGGCTTCGGCGCGCTCCATGTATTCGAACTGCCCGCTCCAGGTTGCATAATAGCCGGGCGGAAACTTCACCTTTGCCGATACCGCCTGACGTGCTTCCTTCACATACGAACCGATGTCGCGGTCTCTGATGTCCACAAAAATATAGGCGGAGAGCAGCGCGTTTTCGGTGCGGATGGCGGGTGCGCCCTTGGTGATTTCCACCCGTGCCAGCTGACCTAACGGGATCATCGCGCCATCCTGAGTCGGCACCAGCACTTCCCGTGCGATCAGTTGCGGATCGCTGCGCAACTCGCGCGGGTAGCGGACGATGACGCCGAAGCGTTCGCGCCCTTCCACCGTGGTGGTCACCATTTCGCCGCCGAGTGCGGTTGAGATGACATCCTGCAGTTCGCCGACCGCCAGCCCATAGCGCGCAAGCGCTGCGCGATCAGGTGTGATATCGAGGTAATAGCCGCCGGTAATTCGCTCGGCAAAGGCACTGGTGGTGCCCGGAACCTGCCTGATTACGGCTTCGATGTCCCGGGCCACACGTTCTATCCCTTCCAGATCATTACCGAACACCTTGATGCCGATCGGCGTGCGGATGCCGGTCGCCAGCATGTCGAGGCGCGCCTTGATCGGCATGGTCCACGAATTGGCAACGCCGGGAAACTGCAACGCCTTGTCCATTTCGGCGATCAGCTTGTCGGTGGTCATGCCAGGCCGCCATTGTTCTTCAGGCTTGAGATTGATCACCGTCTCGAACATTTCCGGCGGCGCCGGATCGAGCGCGGTTTCTGCACGCCCCGCCTTGCCATACACCGAATCGACTTCGGGAAAGCTCTTGATGATCTTGTCCTGGGTTTGCAGCAGTTGTGCCGCCTTGGTGATGGACATGCCAGGCAGGGACGCAGGCATATAGAGCAGCGTGCCCTCATTGAGGGTCGGCATGAATTCGCTGCCCAGCCGCATTGCCGGATAGAGGCTCAGCCCGAATAGCACCAGGGCTGCCACGATGGTGGTTTTCTTCCAGTGCATGACCGCCGCGATGATCGGGCGATAAACCCGTATCAAAAAACGGTTCAGCGGATTTTTGTGCTCAGGCATCAGCTTGCCGCGTATGAACAGCCCCATCAGCACCGGCACCAGCGTGACGGACAACAACGCCGCGCCGGCCATCGAGAAGGTCTTGGTATAGGCTAACGGCGCGAACATCCGCCCTTCCTGCGCTTCCAGCGTGAATACCGGCAGGAATGAAAAGGTAATGATCAGCAGCGAGAAAAACAGTGCCGGGCCGACTTCCTTGCACGCCGCCAGTATCGCTTCAAAGCGCAACTCGCCCGCCTGTAGCCGCTCCAGGTGTTTGTGTGCGTTCTCGATCATCACGATGGCCGCGTCAACCATCGCACCGACGGCGATCGCAATTCCCCCCAGGCTCATGATGTTGGACGTCAGCCCCAGTGCGCGCATGGCAATGAAGGCGATCAGCACGCCGATCGGCAACATCACGATCGCCACCAGCGCGCTCCTCACATGCATCAGGAACACGATACACACCAGTGCGACGATGATACTTTCCTCAAACAGCGTGCTTTTCAGGGTTTCGATGGCACGGTGGATCAGATCGGAACGGTCATAGACAGCCTGGATACGAACGCCATCCGGCAAGCCGGGAGCAATCTCGGCGATCTTGGCCTTGATGTTGCGGATCACCTCCAGCGCGTTCTCTCCATAGCGCGCCATCACAATTCCGGATACCACTTCGCCTTCGCCATTCAGCTCGGTGAGACCGCGCCGCTCGTCCGGCACCAACTCGACACGTGCGATGTCGCGGATCAGCACCGGCGTGCCGTTTTCCGCCTTGACCACCAGATTCTCGATGTCACCCACGCCGCGCAGGTAACCCCTGCCGCGCACCATGTACTCGGTTTCACTCATTTCCAGCGCGCGTCCGCCGACATCGCGATTGGACTCCCGGATCACGTGCGACACTTTATTGAGGGCAATGCCGTAAGCGCGCAACTTCACCGGATTCACTGTCACCTGGTACTGCTGCACAAAGCCGCCGACTGACGCGACTTCAGACACCCCATGTGCACCGGTCAACTGGTAACGCAGATACCAGTCCTGGATGGTGCGCAGTTCGGCCAGCGTCTTGTTCACACCGATGAGGGCGTATTCGTACACCCAACCTACACCGGTCGCATCCGGGCCGATTCGCGGCGTAACGCCGCCGGGCAGCTTGCCGGCGGCAGCGTTGAGGTATTCCAGCACCCGCGAGCGCGCCCAATAAAGATCGGTGCCATCCTCGAAAATGACATATACGAAGGAGGCGCCGAACACCGAGAAGCCCCGCACCACCTTCGATTTCGGCACCGAGATCATCGACGTAGTGAGCGGATAAGTGACCTGATCTTCCACCACTTGCGGCGCCTGTCCGGGATACTCGGTAAAGACGATCACCTGCACGTCCGACAAGTCTGGCAGCGCATCCAGCGGGGTTTTGACCACTGCGTAAATGCCCGCCAGAATGACAAACAAGGTGGCGAGCAGCACCAGAGCGCGATTGCGCGCCGACCAGTCTATGATGGCGTTTAACATGTCAGTGTCCCTCGTGCTGCCTGCGGGCCTGCAGCCGGGTAATCAGCCATTCGTCCGGCTTGCGTTCGACGAGCTCAAAGCTGATTGCGCTGCCAGGCTTTATGCCTGTCGCCAGTGAAGCATTGGCCAGTTGAAAATCCATGGTCATGCCCTGCATGTTCAGTGTTTTAATCGCCTCAAAGGTGATGCTGACCGTGCCGTTTGCATTGACCCCGTTCAGGATGCCCAGCCCCTGATGCCCGACCCCGGCAGTTTTGTTGTTTACAGGCGCCGTCACGGATGCGGACGGTTGTTCGCTGCCCATCGCTGCGGGTGCCGCCCCGCCCTTTGCGTGTCCGAAGTCGCCCAGCGCTGCCTTGAGATTGCTCTCCGCATCGATCAGGAAATTGGCCGCCACCACAACCTGCTCGCCGTCGGCAATCCCACTCAGCACTTCCACATAATCCTCGCTGCGACTGCCCAGCCTGACGGTGCGCGGCTCGAAACGTCCCTCTGCCAGTTGTACCAGTACGATCTGACGTGTGCCGCTGTCAATCACGGCGGAAGTGGGCACGGTCAATACTTCACCCTTGCTGATCGCGGGAATTTCCACCTGAGCAAACATGGCAGGTTTGAGCAGACCTTTGGGATTAGCTATTTCCACGCGCACCGGCACGGTGCGCGTGGCGGCATTGAGCGTCGGATATACAAAACTCACCACACCCTCGATACGTTTATCAGGATAGGCATCCAGTCTGATTTGCGCCTTGCTGCCAACCTGCACCAGACCGATGTCCTGTTCAAAGACGTCCGCGACCACCCAGACAACAGACAAATCGGCAATCTGATACAAGGTCTCCCCCGGCATGAAGCGCATTCCCTGCACGGCTTTCTTCTCCAGCACAATACCGTTCACCGGCGCATCAAAGGTCAGGCTACGCCGGGTCGCTTCAGACTTGGCCAGGCCCTGCACCTGCTGCCCTGAAATATCCCAGTTCTTCAGGCGCAGCAGGCTGGCATCGGCAAGCTGCTGCATGCTCCGTTTGTTATCCGCATCTTTCAATGAAGCAACGCCTTGCGCCGCGATCGCATATTCACGCTGTGCGGAAATCAATTCCGGGCTATACACATCGAACAGCGGTTGTCCCTTGCTCACCGATTCTCCGGTGGTATTGACGTACAGTTTTTCTATCCAGCCCTCAAACTTGGGCGTGATGCTGTAGATATGTCGCTCGTCGGCTTCCACACGGCCCGATGCACGCACGGTTTTATCCAGTACGCGCATCTTTGCCTGCTCGGTTTTCACCCCCAGCTTCTGCACCTTTCCGACACTGATTCTTACCTGTCCTGTCGACGTGATCGACGCATCATCCCCTCCTTCATACACCGGAACATAGTCCATCCCCATCGCATCCTTCCTGGCAACCGGCGAAGTATCCTGCAAGCCCATGGGGTTGCGGTAATACAGAATTTTTCGGGCGGTCTGCGTCGCCGCTTTTGGTTCTTTACTCGCGATCCTCGATTCTCGATCCTGAATCCTGTGACTTCCCCACCAGTACCCGCCCATCGTCGCCAGCAAGAGCAGAACCCCAATCAGCATCACGTTTATTTTTTTCATAATTCTGCTCCCAGCAGTTGTTCGATTTGGGCCAGGCGCATCTGCGCGTCTGTCTCTGCCTTGAGTACCTCCAGCCGGGCTTTGAGAATCTGCCTGGCCGCATCCAGCAAAGTCGCAAAATCCACTTTTCCGTTCTGATAGCCGCTCAATGCGGATTCAAAGGTAACTTTCGCCTGAGGCAGCAGGCCACTGGCGCCTAACTGTTCGGTGCGCAGCGCAGCATCCAGGCCGGACAGGTTTTCGGCCAGCGCAGACAGCACGCGGTTGCCGGTCGCTTCCTTGCGTGCGCGCGCCGCCGCCAGCATCGCCTCCGATTCACGCTCCTGTGAACGGCGTGTCTCCTGCTGCAACGGAACATTGAGTTCGACCATCACATCCCACTGGCGCACCACTGAGCCGAACTGGGTCGGAGAAATACCCACTGCAAAATCCGGATAGCGGTTTTTGTATACAAGAGCACGATTTTTTTCTGCCGCGCTGACGCCTGCCTCGTCCACAAACAAATCCGGATTGTGTTCACGAATGCGACTCTCCAGTGCCGTATAGTTTTCCAGACTGGCCGCTGTCGGAATGCTGCGCAATCGTTCTGGAACGGCAAGTGGCAAAATGGCCGGACGCGACAACAGCGCATTCAGCTGAGCCTCAATTTGGCGCCGGGTATTATCCAGCGCGACCAGTTCGGTTTTCATAACCGTTTGTTCAACCTGCGCGCGCACTGCATCCTGCTGTGCCGCCAGACCGTTGGCATAACGCACCTGCGCTACTTTCTCCATCTGCACCAACAGGTCAAGCAGTTCGCGGGTGATTTTTTGACTGCCGGATACGTAATAATACTGTGCATAAGCGGACTTGATCTTAGCCGACAACGCAGCCCAGGTTGTGGCGGTTCGTCCCTGCGCCTGGTCGGCTCCCGCCTCGGCCACCTCCCGCTTCAAATCAAGCTTGCCGAACCACGGCACACTCTGCATCAGCCGGTAACGCGTGCTGCCTACCTGCGTGGGCAGCAAACTCACCCCCCTGTTCGTGCCCTGATTGGTGATGTCCATCAGTTCTGCACGCAGCACAGGGTCGGGCAATGCGCCTGCGGGTTGCTCGCGTTGCGCGGCGGCATCGGCTTCATGGCGCATCGCCGCCAGCTCAGGATTGTGTTCACTTGCGTAATTCAGCAGGCTTGCGACATCGCTGCCCAACGGCGCCGCCGCTGCCGGAATTAACCACATGCCGAACAGCAGAGGGTAAATCGTTGATAGCTTCATGTTAAAAATCCTCGTGCGATATCAATCGGACAGCCACTATGGCCGCCAAATAACCAAGGGGGAGCATTAACGGCTATCAAACCGGCAGACGTACTACTCCCGCGTCAGGCGAGATCGAGGGGCGGAGGAAGAAGCGGAATGGAAGAGATGGAATGAAACGAAAGCAGGTAGGGCGTGCCCGAAAAAGCCAGGTGCAGCGAGTCCAATACATTGACTTCCTGTACACCCAGATAGCCGCTGTACGCCAGATGGCAGATGCCGCAGTTATTGCAGGGCTGCTTATTCTGAACACCATGCTGGTGATCATCATGGTGGTGAATATCCGCCATCTGCATTACTCCCATGCCAGTCTCATGGCATGAGCCATACTGCATGGAGATCGTGGCCGCCAGCGCACTGCCGCTAAAAAGCGGCAGCCACAGGGCTAAAAGCACGGCGATAAATTTTCTGGTGGTTTGCGACATGGCTGGAGATTGGCAAAATTCAGCCTGACTGTCAATCATTAACTGCCATCAGTTCCCGCTGCTCTTCCAGCAAAAACTGCATCAGGGATCTTAACTTGGCAGGTTTAACGGGTTTGCTCAAAAAATGATGTCCGGCTTTCTGTACCATGCTTACTATATCGCTACGGGTATCACCGCTGATCAGGATGCATGGGGTGGGCGTGTCGAGAGACAGTCGCACTGTGTCGATAACATCCAGCCCCGTCTCTTTGCTACCCACCTGATAGTCGCTGATAACCATATCCCAGTTTGCACCTTCGCTGAGCATTTTTTGCACGGCTTCGAACGTATGCACTGCTGTCACGTTGCATCCCCATGCACTGAGCAACGCCGTCGTGCTGCCCCTGACCTGCTCATCGCCATCCACTATCAACAGCTTTTTCCCCGCCAGCGGCAAGCTGTCAAACCCCATGCCAGCCATTTCGGCGACGGAATCAGCAGACTCTGACGTTCTGGTTAGCCGCAGCGCGAACGTGGAACCCATATTGGAGGCTGAGCGCAGCGCTATTTTGTGGTCAAGCAATCTGATCAGGCGATCGACGATGGCTAATCCCAGTCCCATGCCTTGTTGTGCATCCGGCTTGTGCGGGTTTAACTGAACGTATTCGCCGAAGATGTTGGCCTGACTGGCCTGATCTATGCCGATGCCATTGTCGCGCACTTCGATCAGCAAATCATCGCCGCGCTTCCTGCAGGCTACCAGCACGATGCCATTTGGGTGAGTGTACCGCAGCGCGTTACTCACCAGATTCATCACAATGCGTTCCAGCAGTACCGGATCACTGATCACCCGCCCGTGATACGGGCGCACTACCAGGCGAATATTTCTGGCTTGAGCCTGCATCTGAAAGCTGGTCGTGATCCGCTCAAGTAACACTGAAACATCACAGGCCTGCTTTTGCGGCACAACCAGTCCTGCATCCAGCCTGGATATATCGAGTAAGTCATTGATGAGTGCGGAAATTGCATCCACCGAGCGCTCAACCTGTCCAACCAGATGTTGCTGCTCTTCCCCTGAAATTTTGCGGCGCAGTTCCGCGACATATAACCCTAAGGCATGTATCGGTTGCCGCAAGTCATGACTGGCTACGGCCAGAAAACGACTCTTGTCATGATTGGCGCGTTCCGCTTGTTCCTTTTTTTCGCGCAAAACATGTATAGCCCCCACCACCTGCTGAGGGACAAAGTTGCGTTCAATTCTGCGTTGTTCAATCATGGTCGGGTTCTCGCATCCTGACTTGATGCTTCAACAAACCATCGAAGCATCAAGATCAGATAAAGACCCAGATAAAATCAATGAACGATTTGTATATTGGAGGCCTGTTTCCCCTTTGGGCCCATAGCCACTTCAAAACTGATTTTTTGGCCTTCCTTTAGAGACTTGAAACCATTGACGTTGATCGCCGAAAAGTGTGCAAACAGATCATCTCCACCCTCATCGGGCGTAATAAACCCGAAGCCCTTTTCATCATTGAACCATTTAACCGTACCTGTTGCCATGACTACCCCCTTACATTTAAAAAAATCAATAAATTGCCTGCTGCCACCTGCTTGTTTTCTCTTCCCACTGCTGGAAAGAGGCGTACGCTATGCGATCTTTACATCAATGGATTTGCTCTGTGCTTTTTCCGACTTGGGCAGTGTGACGTTGAGCACGCCGTCCTTGAATTCTGCGGTCACCGTGGTTGAATCGGCATCCTCCGGCACCCTGAAGCTGCGCGTAAAGCTGCCGAAAGAACGCTCGATACGGTGGAATTTCTTGTTTTTTTCTTCCTTTTCCTGCTTACGCTCACCGGCAATGGTAAGCATGCCGTTCTGCAGGGTGACCTTGACATTTTCTTTGCCGACTTCAGGGATTTCAGCCTTGATCAGATAGGCTGCATCCGTCTCGCTGATATCGACTGAAGGAGTCCAGTCTGCCAATGCCAACTGGCCTGATTCAGTTCTGGCAGGCAGTCTCCCGAAAAGGCTGTTCAGGCGGTTGCTGACATCTTCCAGTTCATTGAAGGGGTTCCATTTGACTAAATTCATGATCGCTCTCCTTAGGCTTAGTGACTCATTGAATAAATAGCAGATTTTTAATATTTGCCCGCATGCTTGTTGTAACTCGCATCGGTTTAGTTGTGTTTTCGCAGTGCGGAACTGATCCGCGTGTTCACAATGTGAAACTTCGCACCGCCGTCATGTGGCTCGGGTTTCTTCAGGGTCTGGATATGTTGCAGTGCGGCTAGCGTTTTTTGAGACAAGGCCAGTCTGCTGCTCAAGGTTGCATTGCAGGCTTCCAGCACCTCGATGCGTTTTGTCAAATGCTCAGTTCTCTGCGCTACATTTTGCTCAAGGTAATAACGGTGCTCATGCAATTCAGAGCTCATTTTGTCCATCTCGCGCATGACCTTGAACAAAAACAGCGCCGTGCTGGATTGTTTATATTTTTTCAACATTCCATTCTCCTAAATACCTGAATATATGAAGCGTTGTAACCTGCCCTGATTAGCAACGTCATAGATAAAAATTTGCTTGCTGGTCAGCAGACACGCACATTTCCAGCACGATTGATTATGCACAGAGCAATCAGTCATCACCATCGGTTGATACTGATTTTTATATGGTAAAAAGGTCGATATCAATAGGAAATTTCCTATCGAAAGGATGGGGTGTGATGAAAAACGATGCAGGGATGGTTTTGCAAGCGATGTCAGCGTGAGGTGCACCCCTCGCACCAGGGGGGATTTTGACGAAGATCGCAGCCTCAGGGGTAGCTCACTCCCGCTTCCCGCTGCTGCGCATCGGAAGCGGGGTAATAAAGGGCCGTGTGCTTCACCCGCTCACCCCCAGCTGGCCTTGAGTCAGCCGGGAACTTGCGTCCAGACCGTTACGCGCCTATCGGGAACAGATTATGTGCAACCGCATAGTGAACCAGATCCGCTGTGCTGTTGAGTTTCATTTTTACCATCAGGTTCAGCTTGTGCGTGCTCACGGTCTTGTTGCTGATATGAAGCTGCTCGGCAATTTCATTGACCCGTTTGCCGTTAACCAGCAGTCCGAATACCTCAAACTCACGCTCGGAAAGCAGGGAATGCGGCGCACGCTGCTCGGGAAGCAACACATCAAATGCCAGTTGTTCAGCCATAACCGGATCGATATACTTGCCGCCGCCGGCCACACGCCGTATGGCTTCCAGCAACACTTCCGGGTCGCTGTCTTTGGAAATGAAACCGGATGCACCGGCCTTGATCGCACGCGAGGCGACCTGCGACTCGTTGTGCATACTGAACACCAGCATGGGCAGGCGCGGATAAGCGGTCTTGATCTGTGTGATCAAATCAATGCCGCTGACACCCGGCATGGTCAGATCCAGCAGCAACAAATCAAAATCGGCACGCGTTTTGAGCCGTTGCATGACATCAAGACCATCGACGGCCTCCGCTTTCACCTTGATATCAGAGGTTAGCGCAAGTATTTTATTAATTCCTTCACGCACAATGGCGTGATCGTCGGCAATCAACAGGCTAATCATTAACTCTTCTCCCCGGGTTTGTTTGAAACAGTGGAATATCAACCAAAACGACCGTGCCTGCTCCAGGCGAACTGGCCACTTCAACCTTGCCAGATACGGCAAGCGCACGTTCCTTCATGCCCATCAGGCCGAACGACTGTTTAGTCGGAATCGCGTGCGTGTCGAATCCCTTGCCGTCGTCACGCACCTCGATCGTGATATCTTCACGACTCGACTTGATTGTAATCACAACATGCGTGGCTTGCGCATACCGTGCGATATTGGTCAAGGATTCCTGCACGATGCGAAACAGCGTCAAGGTACGGGTATCGTCAAGTCTAGGCTGGTCATCGACGAACTGCAAGTCACAGGCCACCCCGGTACGGCTGGTAAAGTCTTCGGCAAGCCATGTAATGGCGGGCACAATACCCATATCGAGCGCGGGCGGATGCAAATTCGCAGTCACGTCGCGCACGCCTTGAATCGCTTTATCCACCAGCACCAGCATATCTTTAATCATGATCATCAGCGCCGGATCATCGTCGCCAAACTGAATGCGCAGCAAGGATATATCCATGCGCAACGCGGTAAGCAGTTGTCCCAGTTCATCATGCACTTCGCGGGCGATATGTTTGAGTTCAGCTTCTCGCGAGGTTGCGCCTTGCGCCGCCAGTTCACGCAACAAGCGCTGGTATTCCCTGAGTTCAGTCTCCACATTCTTGCGATCGGTGATGTCGCGTACGATGCATTTCAGGTAAGTTTGGCCGCCGATGAGGAGGCAGGTTCCCCGAGCTTCGACCTGAATAACCCTGCCGTCCGGTTTTTTGTATTTGAACTCAGCCACCCCGGCCAAACCTGATTTCAGTGCTTCCTGAAATATGCCCCTGGCCAATTCGACTTTGTCGGCGGGTCGGAATTCCCATATCCGCATTTGTTTGAGCTGCCCGGATGGCATGCCGGCTTGCCGCACGAATTCCTGATTGCAGTCAACGATCATGCCGTTATCATCGATCAGCACAATGCCATCGCGTGTGCCCTCGAATATGGCCCGGAATTTTTCCTCCGACACGCGCAATTCTGCTTCCGCCCGCTTTTGCTCTGTGATGTCGGAAATCGCGACACGCACCGTGTTCTCGCCGTTGCCATCCTCCATGCGCATGCAGTCAAGATGGGCAGGAAAGACCGAGCCGTCCACGCGCCGGATGGCCAGTTCGCAACTGTGCTTACGGTTGCTATTCAATATCTTGGAAAAAAGCTGGTGCCACCGCTTGAAATCTTCCGGCACGATGTATCCGTCAAAGCCACAGTTAATCAGTTGCCTGCGATCAGCTTCGAACAGCGAGACAGCGGAATGGTTAACTTCAAAGATCAGCCCCTTGCTGTTAAGCGTGAGAAAAGCGACGGGTAAAAATTCATAAAGATTCCGGTAGCGATCGCGTGATTCCTCCAGGGCGCGCTGGGTCTGACGCAGGTTTTCATTCTGCGTCTCAAGTTCAATTTGATGCACCTGAAGCTCTTGCAGCAACGTTGCAGTGGAGCGCGCCGCTGTCGCTGGCAAACTACCCGCAGCCTGGGCGCGCAATTTTGTCTTCTGCTTAGCGTTCATAGCGTCCTCTGTGGGTAGTGGTCGTAAATACAATTTTTCATTATTTGTCAGACTCGTAAAAACGCACGACGTTGCGCCCGGCTGCCTTTGCCTGATACATCGCCATATCGGCCCACTTGAGAACTTTTGTCTGACTGCTTTCGTGATCTCTGAATAACGTCACGCCGATGCTCGATGTGCAATGGTATTCCAGCATATTCGTGTCATGTGTTTTCAGCCGGTAGACTTCAGCCAGCGCTGAGCGGATTTTTTCCGCCACGGTGCCCGCTTGCGCGATGGACTCGGTTTTCTCCACATCCAGTTCGCCCAACAACACCACGAACTCATCACCGCCAAATCGCGCCACCGTATCCATTTCGCGCAGACAACGGGTGATGCGGCGCGCCGCCTCGATCAGCAGCAAATCCCCCATGTTGTGGCCATACATGTCATTGAGCGGCTTGAAATTATCCAGATCGACAAACATCAGCGCCCCATACCGGCCACTGCGCTTGGAAGCGGCCATGGCATGATCCAGCCTGTCGTTCAACAAACGCCGGTTAGGCAATTGCGTCAGGGCGTCATAGAATGCCAGCTTGCGGATTTCTTCCTCGTGTTTGATGCGTTCGGTGATATCGCTCAGTATGATGCGCACTTCGGGCATCTCATCCAGTTTGCTCTGACGCATGCAATCCAGGTGTGCAAAAAAACGTGCCCCGTCACTTTTCTGGAGGGCCAGTTCACAAGGCTGGGCCTCGTTGCTTGCGAGGACACGCATGAAGTGACGCACCCAGTGATCCTGATATTCCGCGGCGACATACGGAGTCAGGCGGTGATACAGCAGCCGGCTGCGTTCCTCACCCAGCATGCCTGCGCCGGTGAGATTGATTTCAGAGATCAGGCCGTTTTCCTTGAGGGTAAGGTAGCCCACCGGAGCAAAATCATAAAAATCCATATAGCGATCACGAGATCGTTCCAGTTCAAACTGCACCTGACGCAAGTTTTCATTCTGCATCTCAAGCTCAATCTGATGCACCTGAAGTTCGTGCAGCAGTTCCTGGGCGGAACGCGTCGTTGTGCCAGCCGGCAAGCCGGCAAGTTTCGCTTCAGCGGCATTTCTCAGTTGCTGAGGGTTCGGCTGATCGCTCATGTCACCTCCTCCATGGCCAGCATGATCAACGGACGGTTGTTGTCGGCAACGCGGCGGGCATTGAGCAACAGCTTGCGGTGCCCTATAAGCGGGAAGTCATGCTCCATCCCGAAATTTTCAAGCACCTGATTATCCGGCAGGATATTTTCAAGAAGCTCACGCAACCTTGGAATATTCCACTGATTATTGCCCAGCTGGTAAATGGGACGCCCCACGGTGTCCTGCAAGGAGGCCTGAAAATACCGGTAAAAAGAGCTGCTGGCTGTGACAACCCGCAATTGGGCATCCAGCACAATCAGCGGCTCGCGCACCGTATTGACAATGGCTTCAAACAGTTCGCGTTCATCAATAACGGCCGCCTCGGCCAGTACGCGAGCGCTGATGTCGGTAAAGGTCAGCACCACTCCGTCGATCACGTCGTCCAGGGTTCGGTAGGGTTGAATGCGTGCCAGATAGCTGGCCTCTTTCGTGTGCACCTCGCGTTCATGGGGTACCAGCGTATCAAGCACGATCCTGGCGTCATTCAACAACTCTCCGTCTTCGATGTTGGATTTGATGTCACTCAAGGGGCGTCCCACATCTGAGCTGACCAGACGATAAATTTTCACCGCATCACGGGTGATGCGTTTGATGCGCAACTGCTTGTCGAGGAACAGGGTGCCGATATTGATGCTATCGAGCAGGTTCTTCATGTCGTTCTGCATCACGGACAGTTGCTCGATCTTGGTTTGCAGCTCGGCATTAACGGTCAGCAGTTCTTCATTGACGGATTGCAACTCCTCCTTGGAGGTTTCCAGTTCTTCATTGGTGGATTGTAATTCCTCGTTGGTCGATTGTAATTCCTCGTTGGTCGATTTGAGTTCTTCATTGGAGGCCTGCTGCTCTTCGATAGTAGCTTGCAGATTCTCTTTGGTATAGGCAAGTTCCTGTTCCAGCCCCGCCACATGCGCCATCTCGGCATGTACGGGTACAGCCCGCTTGCCGCGCTTGCCGGATGCCGGGTGCGCGATATCCTGAAAGCTGACCAGCAGCAGCTTCTGCCGGCTATCCGGTCCTGGCATCTGGCGTACGGAAAAACTGACCGAATGCGAGTCGCCGCCGATTTTGACCTGCACCTGATGATTTAAAGTGGGCGAGTTATCCGTGGCGGCAGCGTTGATGGCGTTGCGCAAATGCAGTTGCAGCCCTTCACGCGCCATCTCAACGATATTGAGCGTCGCCTGCCCGGGTGCCGGGCGCAGGTATTTACCGGTCTCGCCATGCACGTAGAGTATGCTGCCATTTTCATCGGTCACTACGGATGCCGGCGCGTAGGATTGCAACAGCATGCGTTTTGTCAGTTCGGAAAAATTGGTTTCGCGGGGCTTGCTACTCACCTCTTCCAATCCTTGGGTATTGATATTTCGTGTCCATACCAGTCCGCCGGCCATCACGGCAGCCGTTGAAGCCAGTGTGCCGCTTGCGCGATATAATCTGAACTTACGGTTGATGGCTGAAAACAACTCAGGGTAGTTGCCGGTGCTCTCCGAAGGCGAGAGGAACAATACGCCGCCGGGTTTCAATGCGTAATGAAAGGCAGGGATCAGGCGATTCTGCACTTCCGGTTCCAGATAGATCATCAGATTTCGGCAGCTGAGCAGGTCAAGCCGTGTAAACGGCGGGTCCTTGATGACATTCTGGATTGCGAACACCACCATCTCGCGGATATGTTTCTTCACCCGGTACCCGGCATCCTCCTTGACGAAAAAACGTCGCAGTCGCTCAGCATTCATGTCCTGGGCGATATTGGGCGGATAAAATCCGGCGCGCGCAATCGTGATGGCATCATCATCCAGGTCGGTGGCAAACAGCAACACCTTGTATTTCTGGTGGATTTCTTCCATATATTCTGAAAGCAGGATGGCGATGGAATAGACCTCCTCGCCGGTGGCGCAGCCGGCCACCCAGACACGCAGCACATAGTCTTTCGGCTTGCCCTTGAATAGTTGCGGCAATACTTCCGATTTCAATGCGTCAAAAGCTTCCGGATCGCGGAAAAAACTGGTGACATTGATCAGGAGTTCCTTGAACAGCCTGGAAATCTCGGCCGGGTGCTCCTTCAGGTAGCGCGCATACACATCCAGGCTGTCTATGCCATGCATGGACATGCGCCGCTCGATACGCCGTTCTATGGTGCTTTTCTTGTATTGGGAAAAATCGTGTCCTGTGGCGCTGCGCAACTGCATCAGGATTTTATTGATACCGCTGGTTATCACCGGCGGCGCCGGCTGCGGCATGTTCTGGGCGCGCAGGCCGGACATCAAGGCTTCCGGCATTTTCTCAACCGGCAGTACCTGTGTGGCGTAACCGGCATCGATGGCACTGTCCGGCATGCCGTTGTATTTGGCTGTAGCAGGTTCCTGCACCAGCGATATACCGCCCGCACCCAGTATGGCGCGCAACCCCAGCGTGCCGTCTGTGCCGGTGCCGGACAGGATAATGCCGATGGCCTGCTCGCCCTGATCTTCGGCAAGAGAACGTAAAAACGCATCGATCGGCATGCGCTGCCCGCGCGGTTGTTCCGGCACGGAGAGTTGCAGCACACCGTGAAAAATCGCCATGTCGCGGTTGGGCGGGATCACGTATACGTGATCGGGTTCCACTTTCATCTGATCTTGCACTTCTGCCACCTGCATGTGGGTGCTGCGTTGCAGGATTTCGGTGAGTATGCTGGCGTGACTGGGATCAAGATGGGATACCAGCACGAAGGCCATGCCGCTACCCGGCAGCACATGCCGGAAGAACTGCTCGAATGCTTCCAGTCCGCCGGCAGAAGCCCCCATGCCCACGATATGAAAGGTATGCTGCGTTTCGGCGACTGGCTCAGCTATTTCGGTTTTATCGGCAACCACACTCAATCCTTTGCGGGTAATTCATGGTTTCCAGAAGCTCGGCTGAAGCTGCAAACTTCAGTTACTCTGATAAAACAACCAAGTACTGGACTAAGAATCAACAAAACTTCACCTAAGCCACTACTTATGCGGACAGCAAATTTTCAGATTGAATACAAACTATTAAGGGCACAGATTACTACAACAAACAGAGCGCAGGCTAGATTTAAGATTAGCCGGGTACAACGCGTAAACCAGCCCTTGCGATGGTTGCACTTTTCACTCTGCTTTAATATAGGAATTGCCTTATTTTAAATTTTTTCATTTCATATCGCACTGCCGACGGCTGCATGGCTGGTCAGTCAGCGTTATCCGGCCGACAGGCTGCTAAAATGGACGCATGAAAATCATCTTGCTGGTCATCGCTGTTTTTGCATTTTCCGCATCATGCCGGGCCGAGGACGGCGCATCGCTCAGCGCGGCCTTCGGGCGCGAAGTTGATCGCCGCCTCGATGTGCCGGCAGCGGATCAGGCGCGCTATGCGCAACTGCTGGAATCTGCATTGAATAGCGCTGAAATTCCGCTGATCCGATCCCAGTATCTGGTGATGGTAGACAGCAACCCGCACGTACAAGCCATCTTCGTATATTGGCTCGATGCCCAGGCACCACCTGATTTTCTGTCATCATCAGAGCGTTTTCGATTTATCGGCGCCTCACCCGTATCCTCTGGAAAACCTGGCAGATACGACTATTTCACCACCCCGCTGGGTGTGTTCGCGCACACACTGGAGAACAAGGATTTTCGCGCCGAAGGCACGTCGAACAAGCTGGGAATACGCGGTCTTGGCATCAAGGGCATGCGCGTCTTTGATTTCGGCTGGGTAGAAGCCGAGCGAGGCTGGGATGGCGGCAGAACAAGTCTGATGCGTTTGCTGGTCCATGCGACAGATCCCGACTATCTCGAGCAACGTCTTGGCATGGCGATGTCGAAAGGGTGCATACGCATACCCGAGACGCTGAATATCTTCATCGACCGCTATGGAATTCTGGATGCCGATTACCAGCAGGCGCTGGCGAACGGAGAAAAGCTGTGGATGCTTCGTCCTGACAGGACTCCCACACTGTGGTCCGGTCGCTATCTGGTGATCATCGACTCGGGCAGCAAGATGCGTCCCGCCTGGTCTCCGCAGCCCGCCGCCAGACCGCGCACTAAAGGGCAGCAACAGCACTAATTCATAACATTTACCCCATATAAATCATCACGATATTGAGCTAACAAGACCTTGTTTATGAAGTCTTGCTAACCCTTGATGCAGATGACGGGCACCAGGCGCGCCACCTTGTGCGCCAGACCGGCACCATCGGCCGCATCCACGACCGCGCTGACATCCTTGTATGCGCCCGGCGCCTCCTCGGCAACCCCGCGCAGCGAAGGACTGCGTATCAGGATGCCGCGTCCAGCAAGTTCATCGACCACGCCTCGCCCACCCCAGTTGCGCAGCGCCTGATGACGGCTCATCGCGCGCCCCGCCCCGTGGCAGGCGGAAGAGAAAGCGCCGCCCGGCTCCGTTCCGGCCAGAATATAGGAGGCCGTTCCCATACTGCCCCCGATCAGCACCGGCTGGCCGCTACTCTTAAACGCTGCGGGCAGATCAGGATGCCCGGGGCCGAAGGCGCGCGTCGCGCCCTTGCGATGCACGAAAAGTTTTTTCAAACGCCCGTCCAGCCTGTGCTCCTCCACCTTGCAGGTATTGTGCGACACGTCATATAGCAGCGGCAATGCTGCCCTGGGCAATATCCTTGCGAACACCTGCCGCGTCAGATGGGTGAGTATCTGGCGGTTGGCCAGCGCGCAATTGATGCCTGCGCGCATCGCGCCCAGATACGCCTGCCCCAACGGTGAGTTAATCGGCGCGCAGGCAAGCTCTCGGTCTGGCAGTACGATGCCGAAACTGGCGGCCGCCATCACCATTTTCCTCAGAAATTCTGTACCGATCTGGTGACCCAGCCCGCGAGAACCGCAATGGATGCTGACCACGATATCACCCGGTTTCACGCCGAATGAGGCGGCAATATCCGGCGCATATACTTCACTAACCTGCTGGATTTCCAGGTAATGGTTGCCGGAACCCAGCGTACCCATCTCGTCGCGCTGGCGCTTTTTTGCCTGTTCGGACACCTGCGCAGGATCAGCGCCGTGCATGCAGCCGCCCTCCTCGGTGCGTTCCAGGTCGGCTGGCGTACCGAAGCCGCGCTCCACCGCCCAGCGTGCGCCGCCGCGCAGCATCGCATCCATTTCTGCGGCATCAAGCCGGATCGTGCCTGTGCTGCCCATACCTGCAGGAATGGCGTGATACAGCGCATCCGCCAACTGCTCTTTCATGGCAAGGATGTCTTCGATGGCAAGATCGGTATGCAGCGTGCGCACGCCACAGGAAATATCGAAACCCACCCCGCCTGCCGACACCACGCCACCCGCGTCGGCATCGAACGCCGCCACTCCGCCGATCGGGAAGCCGTAGCCCCAGTGCGCATCCGGCATCGCAAAGGATGCACTGACGATGCCCGGCAACATGGCCACATTGGTGACCTGCTCATAAACTTTGGCATCCATCTCGCGCATCAGAGATTCACTTGCGAAAATCACGCCCGGCACGCGCATTTTTCCGAATGGCCTGATATGCCACTCGGACTCCGATTTGCGTTCAAACAGTGCGAGATCCATGTTGACTCCTCCGGTTCACTACACGTCCACCACACACTGGGCGAGCCAGCCGCCGTCTGGCAGCTGCGCCACCTCAAGTTCGGTATAGGTCGCCCCTTTCACTTCGACGGAAGGGGTGTGGCGGGCAATTTCAAGCGGCTCTCCCCAGGCTTGCGCTGCCAGGTGACTGCCATCAAGATGCACGTCGAAGCGGCTGAACAACATGTTGCGCGTCGCCATCTCGTAAATCAGCGCATTGAGCCAGTCCACCAACAGCAATTCGGGATCGGGCGCATCACAACCAATCTGCACCATCTCCAATGCCGCCACGCTCGCCGGGTTGGCAACCACCGCCGTCAGCGCCAGCGCCGCCTGCTCGAACGCCTCTGCCAGCGTCGCCCCCTGCCCGCGCACGCCGATATCGGCCTGATGAGAAAAGTGTTCCCAGCGTTTCATATGTAATTAAAACAAACAGTTAAAAAAGACAATGAAAGTATAGTCACAGCACCTTCCCGCCAAAAGCCGACGCCACTTCCGCCCGTATCAATGCCAAATCCGCGCCCTGATAGCGCGGCGAAAAATGCATGGGTATGACGCAGCCGGCGCCTGCGGCACGGGCAATTTCGCCTGCCTGACGTGCGTTCAGGTGAAACTTGCGCCGTCCATGTTCGGCGTCGCGCTCAAGGAATGTCGCCTCGATAAACAGCAGATCGGCACCACGCGCCAATCCGGTAATGCGGCCCACATTATCCTCACACCATGCGACATCGGTGACGTAGGCGATTTTCTGTCCGGGCACGATGCGCAACGCGGATTTCAGTTCGGCAAGCTTCATCAGCCGCTCATGCTCAACACCCTCCTCGCGCCAGGCAACGCGTATCGTCCGGTGTTCAGGTTCGCGGCGCAGCACCGCCTGTTTCAATTCATGCAACCAGGCCCCCACCGGCAGGCCGAGATCCTGCAGGCGATTTTTCCAGACATTGACATGCGCCGACTCCTCCAGTGCATAAGCCACACAGGGAATTCCACCATGATCGAGCAAGGCGTAACGCACCAGCATTGCCGGCTCGCACAGCAACAAGTTGCCGGGGAAAACGACAGAGGTTTCATCTGCACGAAGGAACATGCTGCGGCAGTGAAAGCTGGCGCGCAGCCCTGCCCCGTTGCCATCCAGTTCGGTGACGCGCAACGTAAAATCAGCGTCGTAGTTATGCACCAGATTCCAGGTGTAGCCGTGCAACCTGTGTTCCACCTGTGCCAGAAAGCCTGCCGGGCCGAACAGATGCAAATCCTTTCCCCGTCCCAGCAGAATGCGCAGCAGCCAATCGAAGCCGATGAAATGATCCATGTGGGCATGACTGACAAAAACATGGCTGATGCGCAGCAGTTTGCGCGGAGGCAATGCCCTGATATCCCCCAGATCAAACAGCAGCGCGCGCTTGTCGAACAGGCAGTCAACAAACAGCACGGGGTCCCCGGTCGAACCGTTTACCAGGCCGGGTTGAAAAGTCGGATGCATGGCATCTGTTCAGCGCTGATCCGCCGACTCAATGCCGGGAGTCCATTTCCTTCTTCTGTTCGCGCGTGACGAGCGTGGACAGTTCGCTCAACTCATCGGCCAGCAAGGACAGCAAATCATCCAGCGCCACGATACCGATCAGCGCGCCCTGTCCGTCCACCACAGGCAATCGCCGCACGGCCTTGTCACGCATAAACTGGATGGCTTCGAATACCCCGGTCGTCTCCGGGACGGTTACCGGTTTCGGCAGCATGATGTCGCCGACTGTGATGACTGAAGCATCCAGTTCCGGCGCCAGCACTTCGATGACCAGATCACGGTCGGTGACCAGACCCACCGGATGGCGCTTGCCTGCCACCTCCTTGACCACCACCAGCGCGCCGACATGATGCGATCGCATCAGTTTGGCGGCCTCCTGTATCGTTGTGTCGCGCTGCACGATAACCACTTCGCGGTTGCAAATTTCCCCGATAGCCATGATTCATTCCTCCTGACAAGTTGAACACCAACGCAGCGGTAGGCACCCCGCCTCTGAAACGGCCCTATAGCAGTACCGGGCTATCCGGAATTTCATTGGGCTTACCGTTACGCGATGGGAAGTGGCGCCTCAGATGTTCGCCCACGGCATGGATTCCGGCAATCACACCTTCATCAAAATCGCCTTTGCGAAACGCTGCTTCCATTTCGTGACATATAGTCTCCCAGACTTCTGCTCCCAGCCTGACATGAATGCCGCGATCGGCGATGATTTCTACATCCCGATCCGCCAGCAACAGATAAATCAGCACGCCGTTGTTGTGTTCGGTATCCCAGACGCGCAAATTTGAAAAAACCTCAATCGCGCGTTGTCTGGCAGTCTGCCCCGCGAGCAGTGGCGACAATTCCAGTGCTGCCTCAACCGCAAAGCGGATCTGACCGTCGTGTTTCGCCTCGGATGCCTGGATTGCAAGCTCTATTGCCCCTAGTGTTTGGCGCGGGAAAACCCGTTGCACAGAGGCACGGCCGGTGGATAAATGTTTCATGATGCGTTTTAAATCCATGGGTGCCTCTAAAAATTCAAAATCCTAAGTAAGACAAGGCGCGCAGGAAATTTTAACGCGCAGCATATATTTATATGTAAGCGGTAAAAATTTTTGAGCAACGCCGTATTGCGACGGAGTTTGAGATTTTAGAGGTGCCCATAATCACCATCGCCCCGAGGCGCCGCCCCCGCCAAAACCGCCGCCCCCGCCGCCAAATCCTCCTCCAAACCCGCCGCCTCCCCC
>DFWZ01000004.1:0-15198 GCA_002381565.1 Gallionella sp. UBA4121 | reverse complement strand
CCCCCCCGGGGGCGCCCCCCCCCCCCCCGGCGGGGAAGAGCCCCCCCCGGGCCCCCGCCCCCGCCCCCCCCGCCGCCCCCGCCGCCAAATCCTCCTCCAAACCCGCCGCCTCCCCCTCCACCGAATCCGCCGACATAACCACCGCGTCCGCCGCCCAGCAGCACGAACACAAACGCAGCAATACCTGCCAGCAGCGCGATCACACCGGATGCGACCACCAGCCAGGCCAGTCCGCCCAACACGCCGCCCACCAGCATCGCTGCAGGGAAGCGGCCTATCAGTGCGCGCAACATGCTGCCCAGCGCCACCGCAATCACGAAGCCTGCAAACATCAACGACTCGAAGTCCTGTTTCCCGCCAGCGCGTTTCGGTGGTGGCAAGGGTTCGCCGCCGATCACCTGCATCATTGCCGAGACACCCGCGTCGATGCCCTGATAAAACTCGCCTGTTTTGAAATGCGGGGCTATGATTTCGTCAACTATCCGGTGCGCGGTGGCATCATTCAATACGCCTTCCAGGCCATAGCCCACCTCGATGCGCAGGGTGCGATCATCATGTGCTATGAGCAGCAGCGCACCATCGTCGACACCTTTGCGCCCAAGTTTCCACACATCGACCACGCGTATGCCGAATTGCTCTATGGTTTCCGGTTGGGTGGTGGGAATGATCAGCACTGCTATCTGCGTACCCTTCTGCGCTTCAAAGGCTGCCATGCGCGCATCCAGCGCCTGGATCTGTTGCGCATCCAGCGTGCCGGTGAGATCTGTGACGCGTGCAGTCAACTGCGGCACGGCAACTTCGGCGTGCGCCATGCCCGCCAGCAGCAGCGCAAGCAAAAAGACTCGCGCGCCCAGGGTTTTCATTTTGCGGGTGGTGCTGGTTTCGGTGAATTAAAATCCACGGTCGGCGCGTGAGATATTGTCTGTTCGTTCTCAACCGTAAAGGTGGGCTTCACGGTATAGCCGAACACCATCGCAGTCAGGTTGCTCGGAAAAGAACGCACCGCAACGTTGTACTCCTGCACCGCCTTGATGTAACGGTTGCGCGCCACGGTGACGCGGTTTTCCGTGCCTTCCAGCTGAGCCTGAAGATCGCGGAAATTCTGGTCTGATTTAAGTTGCGGGTAATTCTCCGTCACAACCAGCAATCGGCTTAAGGCCTGCGTCAGCTGACCTTGCGCTGCCTGGAATTTGGCAAACGCCTGCGGGTCGTTGATCAGCTCAGGCGTGGCCTGAATGCTGCCGACACGGGCGCGAGCTAAGGTTACGCCCAGCAGCACGTCTTTTTCCTGTGCGGCATAGCCTTTGACGGTGTTGACCAGATTCGGGATCAGGTCGGCGCGCCGCTGATACTGGTTCAGCACCTCAGACCAGCTCGCCTTGATCTGTTCGTCGGTAGTCTGGAAGGTATTGTAGCCGCAGCCACTCAGCAGCAAGGTGAGCAAAAATATCCGTAAGATACGCATCATCAATTCCCCCCGATTAGTAGTGACTTTGCACATGCATCATCGTGCTTAGTCAATACTTAGTTGTTTTATAAATAAATTCAACGGCGATAACTATAGCACTAATAAATACAACTGACAGGCACTCAGGTCTGTTAAGGTAAAATGGTCGCCGGCATTAATCGTTCATCCGCGCTGAACCGGGAGACAGTCGTTCTGCAATATCCCGGCTGCGGCCAACCATTAGAGGAAGTGTTCCAATTGAAAACAGTTGTAATTCACGATGTGATGAACAGCAGCGGCGTGGCATTTGGTACCAGCGGCGCACGCGGCCTGGTAAGCCAGATGACGGATGAGGTTTGTGCCGCCTATGCTGCGGCGTTCCTGTCTGTAGTAAGACGATCCTTTAACATTACGCGCATCGCCCTGGGGATGGATTTACGCCCGAGCAGTCCGCGCATCGCGGCGGCTTGTGCGGCAGCCCTGCTTGATGCGGGCGTCGAGGTCGATTTTTGTGGCGCACTGCCGACGCCTGCGCTGGCGCTGTATGCACAAAACGAGGGTATCCCCGCAATCATGGTGACGGGCAGCCACATCCCGTTTGACCGTAACGGGATCAAGTTCTACCGGCCCGATGGTGAAATCACCAAGTCCGACGAATCTGCAATCAGTGACACCATCGTGCAAGTGAACGAAGCCGGCAGCGAACAGCCTTTGCCAAAAATCAATCCTGCCGCGCTTGAACAATTCGTGCAGCGCTATCTCAACTTTTTTCCGGCGCAGTATTTTAAAGGGATGCGTCTTGGCATATACGAGCATTCCAGCGTGGCGCGCGATGTCATCAGAAGCATCCTGGAGGGGCTGGGGGCTGAAGTTACCTCGCTCGGGCGCACCGAGGAATTTGTACCCATCGATACCGAGGCCGTTGCCGAGGTGGATGTTCAAAGGGGGCGGCAGTGGGCCAAAGCGCACCATTTCGACGCCATCATTTCGACCGATGGGGATGGCGATCGCCCGCTGATCTCGGATGAGACAGGCGCCTGGCTGCGCGGCGATATTGTCGGCCTGATTTGCGCCCGCTATCTTGGGGCTCAAAAAGTGGTCGTCCCGGTCAGCTGCAACACGGCCATCGAGCTTTGCGGCTCCTTTGAAACAGTCGTGCGCACCAAAATCGGTTCGCCGTACGTGATTGCCGGAATGCAGCAGATAAGTTCTGACAGCGATGATGCCGTCGTGGGTTTCGAGGCCAATGGCGGATTCCTGGTGGGTTCGCGCATAACCCATGCTGGGAAAAATCTCGAGCCCCTGCCCACCCGGGATGCAGTCTTGCCCGCTCTGGCAGTGCTTGCCGCTGCGCGTGAGAGAAATTGCACCGTCTCTGCTCTGATGAAGGAATTACCCGCACGTTACTCCGCCAGCGACAGGCTGCAAGAATTCCCTGTCGCAACCAGCCGCCAGTTGATTCTGGAACTGACCAGCGATCAGGAGGCATTGCAGAAATATCTTGCTCCCGACGATGCACTCCCCGTGAGTTTCGACACGACAGACGGGCTGCGCATCACCTTCGATAATGGTGAAATCGTGCACCTGCGACCATCCGGCAACGCGCCCGAATTGCGCTGTTATTGCGAGGCTGCAACCGAAGCGCGTGCGGTGCAGCTTGTACAGACCATACTGGCGCGGATTCGAGGCTGAACAGCCGGCGATCAAAGTCCAATTGGCTACCGACAAGAATACGGGGATGACTTCGATGCTCTTGCAGAATTCAACCATTCATATCGGCCATCTGCCGGAGGCTGCCGAAATCAACCGGAAAATCATGGATGGCTATCATCATTTAACTGAACAGGATTTTTCTCGTCGCAGCCATTTCATCAGCGGACGGCATGAGAACCTGTACCTCGATATTCAACGAATCCCGGCACTCGATCGGGTTTTTGCGCAGGCGACGACTTTTGCCGCCAGTCTGCTGGGGTTGCCGGAACAGGCATTGAAGCGGGGTTTCTGGTTCAACGACATGGGACCGGGCGAGGCCACGAGCAAACATGACCACGACGAAGACGACGAACTCCTGTCTGCCGTCTATTACATCCATGTGCCTGAAAACTCGGGCAGTTTGCTCATCCATGACCGGCACAGCCGCACAGAAGTCACGCCACAGGCGGGCATGTTCGTATTTTTCGCCCCGCAGGTTTTGCACTCGGTGAGCGTCAATCTAAGCTGCGAGAAACGTCTCTCGATCGGGATGAATTTCGGCCCGGCGGGAACCGCCGCATGCTGATCAGTTACAAAGTGGCCTGGCTCAGGTTTTACTGTTTGCTGGTGGCAACACCGGGTGCCTGAGCACCTGGATGACAAATCCCGGTAAAAGGCAATCCCCAAGCATGGACTTTGGGTTAAACTGACTAATCTAATCAGATATGAATGCAGGGTTCAGATGGAATCAAGCCAGGAGCAGCTTCTAATCTATCAGGCACTATTAACCGCCACCACGAGCCTGGCGCAGGGGAGCACGCCTGACGAGGTGCTGAGAGCGGCTTGCGATGCCCTTGTATCGTCCTCCCAGCATATTTGCCTCGCATGGATGTATCTGGGCAATCCGGATAATGAGCCGATCAGCCCCTGCTACTCCGTTGGACGCGCATCTGAATATACTGAAGACCTGATCCTTGATCTGTCGCCGGAAGCGATGAAAGGTCCCGGCAGACGTTCGTTGGCAATGAATGAACCCGTATTGGTCAATGTCCGGGCTGACCCCTCTTACGGTCTATGGCGTAAGCGTGCCATTCAATATGGTTTGCAGGAAGGGCTGACCTTGCCGATTGGCAGTCCGGACGAGGCATACCGAGGGCTGATCGTGATTTTTGCCGATACCCCGGAATATTTCGAGCGAGTGGGCGTTGAAGCATTTGTCGCATTTTCCCAGCTGGCCAGCGTCGCTTTGGATCAAGCCAGGCTGAAAATGATGCTCGAGGAGATGGCGACGGTCGACCTTACGACTAATCTTCTGAACCGGCGTGCTTTTACGGAAATCATCCATCGTGAGCATGCTCAATCAAAAAGAACCGGCAGTCCTTTCAGCCTGCTCCTGATGGATCTGGATCGTTTTAAACTGATCAATGACAACTATGGGCATGAAACAGGTGACAAAATCTTAAGCGGTGTCAGCGAGATTGCTAAAGTCGCCCTGAGATCGTGCGACTGGATTGGGCGTTGGGGTGGAGAAGAGTTTATCGCCATCCTGCCAGACACGGGTGAAGAAGAAGCATGCGCTATTGCCGAACGGCTGAGGGAAAAAATCGAACAGTTTTCAATTCAACTCAACGGGCAAAGCATAAAAACGACAATCAGTATCGGCGTGTCCAGCTATCCACGGGATGGGGACGCCCCTGATTTTCTTATCAGGGCGGCAGATGCCGCGCTCTATGAAGCGAAAAAAACCGGGCGTAATCGTGTCGTTGCGGCCAGGGAAAAGCATGAGGTATATTCTATCGCGTCAAAAATAAGCAACGCGATAGAAACAAACCGTCTCGTTCCCGCTTATCAGACCATCGTCGATCTTCAAACTGGAAAAACCGTTGCCGAAGAAGCACTGGCAAGGCTGATTGATGAAAATGGAAAACCGATCGAAGCCATCGAATTCATCTCTGCCGCAACAGAGTTACAGCTGACGCATCTGATTGATTTTCAGATTATCAAACGAACCATGAACCGCTGCGCCAACAATATAGCGGCAGGCGGGGAACTCATTGCACATTTCGTGAATCTTTCAGGTGATCTCCTGCTTCATCAGGAGATGATTCATGAATTGTTCAGGGAAGCGCAAACTGCATGCCTGATGTGCGATATCGACATGAGTTCGACCAAGCCGCTCGTGCTTGAAATTACAGAAAGACAATTACTGGGAGACATGAACGCAGTAAAAGCCAAACTGGCGCCGTTTCTTGATTTTGGAATGCGGCTGGCAGTAGACGATTTCGGCAGCGGTTACTCGTCATTTCAATATCTGGCCGAACTTCCCATCTCATTTCTCAAGATAGAGGGTAGCCTCATCCAGCGAATCAAGGATAAGCGAATCAGGCAGATCGTCAAGCGCATCAATGACATAGCAAAAGATCTTCAGTTAATCACAATTGCAGAGTTCGTCGAGGATGCAGATACCGCTGATATCCTGCGCGATATCGGAATAGACTGGGCGCAAGGCTACTTCTTCGGCCGTCCCGTGCTCGATGCCCGGCACAGCTGATTGGTTACCCAGCAATCAGCGTTCAATCGCATCCTTTGCGACAACCTTGCGGATCACTTCTCCCTCGATTATCTCGCCGGTGAATACCTCGGTCACAACGCCGCCTGCGGCCTGTTCACGAAACTGTTCGCGCAGCTGCCTGCGCAGTCCACGTGTTTTCCACAACAGGTAACCCCAGGCGATCAGTCCTGCTGCAACGATGAACGCGAACAACAGCAGCGAAAACATCAAGCCCAAAGCGATCAGCGCTGCGGTCATGATAATTGCGAATATCCTGCGCACGGGCGAACCTGTTTTCAAGGCGTCAAGTAAAACTCGCATAGCGATTCGTTTGCCTCCTCGCCCGCAAGCGGGAGAGGATTGTGGTGAGGAAAACGGGCATGGTGCGTTCCACTATCATTGCCCATGCTCGTTATACCGCCTGGCCCGCAGCGAAGCCGGAAGCCCAGGCCCACTGGAAGTTGTAGCCGCCCAGCTGGCCTGTGACGTCCACCACTTCACCGATGAAATACAAACCCGGAACCTCAAGGCATTCCATGGTCTTGGATGACAGCGCCCGGGTGTCGATTCCGCCGCAAGTCACTTCGGCCTTGGCGTAGCCCATGGTGCCGGACGGCGTGACTTGCCAGTCGTGCAACTGCCCGGCGATCGCTTTACGCTGCTTGTCATTATATTGATTCAACGGCTTGTTTTCGAAGGCTTTATTCTCTTCACACCACACATCTGCAAAGCTCTTCGGGAACCATTGCGTCAGGTAATTTGCAAGCAGTTTCTTGCTTGTCTTGTTCTCGTCGAGCAAAGCCTGCATATCGCAATCCGGCAACAGGTTGATGTGCAAGGGTTCCCCCGGCTGCCAATAAGAAGACGCCTGCAGGATGACCGGGCCGCTCAAACCCCGATGCGTCACCAGCAGGTCTTCTCGGAAAGATTGACGGCCTACCGTCACGATGGCGGGAAAGGATACGCCGGTGAGATCCGCATAAGGCTTCCATTCTTCGGGTGCGAAGGTCAGCGGCACAAGGCCCGCTTTCAGCTTGGTGATCGGCACGCCGAATTGTTCGGCAACGTGGTAACCGAAAGGTGTCGCCCCCGTCTTGGGGATGGACAGGCCGCCAGTGGCAATCACCAGCGATACCGCCTCGAATTCGCCGCGTGAAGTACTGACATAAAACTTGGCCTTCTTGCCGATGCCTGCATCCTCAGCGTAAGGCGTGTGTTTGATTTCCCCGACTTCGCAGCTCATGAAACGTTTTACGCCCGCCGCATCGCATTCGCTGCGCAACATGGCGATGACCGCTTCGGATTCTTCGTCGCAGAACAATTGGCCCAGCGTTTTTTCGTGGAAGCCGATGTTATGCTTTTGCAGCAGCGCGATAAAATCGTTCGGCGTATAGCGCGCCAGCGCAGAACGGCAAAAATGCGGGTTTTCGGAAATGAAGTTTTCCGGTTTGGTATTGATATTGGTGAAGTTGCAGCGCCCGCCGCCCGAGATGCGGATCTTTTCCGCAAGCTTCTTGGCGTGATCCAGCAACACCACGGATCGCCCGCGCGCCCCGGCCTGAAGTGCGCACATCAGGCCTGCTGCGCCTGAACCGATAATGATTACATCTGATTTCATGTTTGTACCGTCATGCCCAAAACGGGCTTTTTAAAGTTAATTATCTGTGAAGCTATTCGAAAACTGCTTGAGCTATCCGTAATATACGGATTATATGGCCTTTTTTGTATCAGCGGGTGTTTTGCCTGACGAAAGCCGCCACCGCATCGCGGTATTCAACCAGGCCGATAGCGGCGCTGTTGTTGTGTTCGCCGCCTTCAATCAGGAGCAATTTCCTGGGTTCAGGTGCAGCGGCATAGAGTTGCCTGGCCATTTCAACCGGCACTTTTTTGTCCCATGTGCCGTGTATCAGCAGCACCGGGAGTTTCAGTTGCGGCATTTTTTGCAGAGACTCGAAACGCTGGTTGAGCAACCAGCCTACCGGCAAAAAGCCATAATCCTTCTCGCCCATCGCCGTCATCGAGGTGAAGGTACTTTCGGTGATCAACCCGGCAGCTTCCGGGTGATGCACCGCAAGATTGATCGCAATCGCTCCGCCCAGCGAATGCCCGTAGATGAAGGCGCGTCCCGGTTCTTCGCCCCGCCATTTGATCAGATACTGCCAGGCGGCTTCTGCGTCCTCATATACCTTGACCTCACTGGGCTTGCCGCCACCGCTCTTTCCATAGCCGCGATAATCCGCCAGCAACACGTTATAGCCCAGCTGATGCAAGCGCAGCGTATGTTCAAGATTATTGCTGATATTGCGATAATTGCCATGAAAATACAGCACGGTGGGCGCCGTATTCTTTGACGGCTCCGCAGGAACCCACCAGGCATCGAGCTCTGCCTTATCCGCCCCCTGTCCTGCCGGAATGCGCAGCTCGTCATATTTCATCCCCATGCGATCAGGCGTGGTTTGCAAGACCTGGGTGGGCTCGAACACCTGCGCCTTCTGGGTCGCCCACATATAGCCGCAGGCGGAGGCGTACAGCAGCGCGACCACCGACAGCCCTGCCGCCAGGCGACGCGCATTCATGCTGCGCTCTCCAGCTGCGTCCACAGGCACGCGCCACGGCTGGCCTTGTCGATGTCGACCAGTTGTTGTGCATGCATGGCCAACTCATCAGCACTTGCCTGCAACACCCGCAGTTTCGGGCGTGATGCATCCGTGCTCAATACGGCGGGCTGCCTGATAGCGGGAGCGTCATCTTCACCGAGCAAACTTTCCTGTCCGCGCGTCATGGCGAAATACACTTCGGCGAGCAGTTCGGTATCAAGCAGCGCGCCATGCAGGGTGCGGTGGGTATTGTCTATCTCATATCGGCTGCACAAGGCGTCCAGGCCATTCTTTTTACCCGGGTGCATTTCGCGTGCCAGCTTTAGCGTATCCACCACCGGATTTGCCAGCTGCGGCAGTCCCAGCAGGTGCAGTTCGTTGTTGATGAAGCTCATATCGAATGGCGCGTTATGCGCCATCAACTCAGCACCTTCGACGAATTCCAGAAAGCTTGTCGCGATGTCGGCAAACTTGGCCCGGCCGCGCAGCATATCCCAGGTAAAACCATGCACACGGGCTGCGTCCTCGTCTACCTCGCGCTCGGGATCAAGATAATGATGAAAATGCCGCCTGGAGACTTTGCGCCCCTCCAGCTCGATAGCGGCGATCTCTATGATTCTGTGACCTTTTTTAGGATCCAGTCCGGTCGTTTCCGTGTCCAGTACGATCTTACGCATCAGAGCAACCCTCCCCCTGTTCTTGCGGGTGCCCGGCCACAAGTTTTCCGGATATCATCGCGACCCCTTTATTTGCCAGCAGATCGGCGTGCTCGTTCCCTGCATGTCCGGAGTGCCCCTTGATCCAGATCCATTCGATCTCGTGTTGCATCACCGCCGCATCCAGCCTGCGCCACAAGTCCTCATTCTTTACCGGCTGACGGCTTGCCGTCTTCCAGCCGGCGCGCTTCCAGCCAGACAGCCAGGTGGTGATGCCCTGAAGCACATACTTGGAATCGGTGTGCAGCTTCACATGGCAATTCCGGGTCAACGCTTCCAACGCTGCAATTGCGCCCATCAGTTCCATGCGATTGTTGGTGGTATGCGCTTCGCCGCCAAACAGCTCGCGCTCATGGCCACGGGTACGCAGCAACGCGCCCCAGCCGCCCACACCAGGATTGCCCTTGCACGCCCCGTCGGTAAAAATTTCTACTGTTTCTCTATTCATGTTTAATCTTCACTTGCTGTTTTTATCATGTCTGGTTATTTCCTCCCCCGACAACCCCGGGGCTGAATCACAGTTGCATTGCGTGTTATTTAACTTGGGCGCGACCGGCAACAGTTTTTTCACCAGATTCTCGTTCCATCTCGGCTTAATCAGCCTCATTCCCGGCACACGCTTCACCGCATGCACAAAATAGACCCCGCCGCTCACCGCCCACCAGCGATCACCGGCAGCTTCCATAAAATCGCTGCGCTCCAGCCACTTTCGTTGATGGAACGGCGGCGCATAGGCGGCAAACCTGCCTCCTGCCACCTCAAAACCCAACAAGGCCAGCCAATCCTTGATACGCGACAACGCAATAAAATGACCGCACCAGGGATAACCCCGCTGCCTGACAAATTTTCGGTGCAGACCCCACAAGCTGTGCGGATTAAAGCCGCTGATCAACAAGCTGCCCTCCGGCATCAGCACTCGCTCTACTTCACGCAAAATCGCATGCGGCTGCTCGGAGAACTCCAGAATATGCGGCAGCAATACCAAATCCAGGCTCGCGCTGTCAATCGGCAGTTCATCGCCGCACAACCGCACTGCCGCACCCGGCTGATCCGCGCCGGTAAAACGCAATGGAATACGGCTGTTGCGCAAAAAATCATGCGCCGGCAAGCCCAGTTGCAGTGCGTTGTAGCCAAAAATGTCGTTCACCGTGCGGTCAAACCAGGCTTGCTCGCGCGTCAAAACATAGCTGCCCTGCCCTGTGGCAAACCATTCGCTCAAACTTTTCGCCGTTGACTTACAATCTGTCATCGCTCAACTTCCATTCGATCAGGAATCATGTTCAAAATTACCGCCATTCCCGCCTTTGAGGACAATTACATATGGGCCATACATAACGACAGTCAGGCCGTTGTGGTGGACCCCGGAGAAGCTGCGCCTGTGCTGGCATTTCTTGATGCGCACGGTCTGACCCTGAACGCCATTTTATGCACGCATCGTCATCATGACCATATCGGCGGTATCGCCCAATTGCGCGCAGTATACAACGTGCCAGTGTATGGACGACGGCATGAAAAAAATCCGCACATCAGCCACGATCTGAAAGAAGGTGATCAGGTTAAACTGGACGCGTTAGGTTTGACGTTCGACATCATGGAAGTACCCGGCCACCTTGACGATCACATCGCTTTCTATGCCGCAAAAACCACACCGGAAATCCTGTTTTGCGGCGACGTGCTGTTTGGCGCGGGCTGCGGCCGAAGTTTTGAGGGAACGGTAGCGCAACTGCACCATTCGTTGCAACGCATAGCCCGGCTGCCCGGCTCCACCCTTGTGTACTGCGCCCATGAATACACCGCATCCAACCTTCGCTTCGCATCAGTCTGCGAACCCGGCAACCCTGACGTGCAACAACGCATCCGAACCACCGGACAACTGCGCGCGGCCAACCTGTCTACCGTCCCCTCCACGATCGCACAGGAATTGGCCAGCAACCCCTTCATGCGCTGTAGCGCACCCGAAATCATCCGCACCTTGCAGCAGCGCGGCCTGCCCCACACTTCGGAACTCGCCGTGTTTACCGCCTTGCGAAAGTGGAGAGATAACTTTTAGATACGCCAATAATATATTGTTTTTATTAAGTTATTTATATTTTTAAAAAATAACAACTCAACCCGCTAACAATATATGCAATTTGGCGATTGCAGTAAATACCAATCTGGTTTATTCTGCGCGCCCTTCGGAGAGGTGGATGAGCGGTTTAAGTCGCACGCCTGGAAAGCGTGTTTGGGATAATATCCCAACGGGGGTTCGAATCCCCCCTTCTCCGCCAGAATAAAAAGGACACTCGCAAGGGTGTCCTTTTTCACATCAGGGGGATGAGAACCCTCGGGTTCGACCAGCGGGCAGCGCCCGCGCAGGACGCACGAAGTGCGGTCCCGAGCACAGCGAGGGATGAGGCTTTCGCGGATGCAACGCGAAAGCCGAACAATCCCCCCTTCTCCGCCAGAATCAAAAAGGACACTCGCAAGGGTGTCCTTTTTCACATCAGGGGGATGAGAACCCTCGGGTTCGACCAGCGGGCAGCGCCCGCGCAGGACGTACGAAGTGCGGTCCCGAGCACAGCGAGGGATGAGGCTTTCGAGGATACAACGCGAAAGCCGAACAATCCCCCCTTCTCCGCCAGTTTATAAAACTGGTTGATTTATGAAAATAATCAGCTAGTTAGGTAAGAGTCTAATTTACCTCACCCACACGTTATACCCACACGCCGCACCCACACGGACAGAGCTTTCGGCTTGCCTCGTTGTGCGAATCTCCCAGTTCATCGCAACACTCACAGAAAATCACATTAGACACGCTCATTCTAGATACTGCGTTAAGGACATTTTGTTGATGTAGAATGCCTGAAGCTAATAACTGGACGCTGCCCGTGACTGCCGAAACCACAAAGACGTTCATTATCGACTGCCCTCGGTGCAAAGCCAAAGTTGCCGCAATTGAAACAGGTTGCGCCGAACAGGGTATTGATGACCCTGACTATCATGAGCCATATTGTTGCAAAGTACTAATTGGAAACTGCCCCAGATGTCGCTCCGTTTTAGTGGGCGAAACGGAGCAATTCGCGTTTGAAGGTATTAACGCATATGCAGATAAGTGGACTGATGTAGTTCGTGTTTATCCAAAACCAACCAAAACATTTTCAAGCTACCGAATTCCACGAGTCTTAAAAGACTCCCTCAATGAAGCGGATCGCGCACTACAAGCTGGAGCCAACATGGCAGCGTGTCTAATGTTTGGACGCGCCCTTGAAGCACTTTGTCGCGATGTGCTTAGCCCAAAAACAAGCATACCGGAAACTGACACTGTTGAAATAACGGCTTCCCCCAAGAAACCTCCGAAGAAAATCATGCTTGGCATGGGTATCAAGAAACTCAAGGAAGAGAAAATAATTGATGAGAGGCTCTATAACTGGAGTCAAGAACTACAAGCTTTCCGCAATATCGCTGCCCACCCAGAGGATATAAGCATCTCACGCGAAGACACTGAAGATATGCAAACTTTCGTCTATGCAATCGTGGAGTATATCTATGACCTTGCAGACCGTTACGACGAGTTTCAAGATCGTGCTAAGCAGCGCGTCAAATTTAAGAAGATCAAATCTTGATGACAGCTCCTAAAATCAAACGATTTGCGTTGCGTCACATGGTCGGGGTGCGTGAAATCACCAAATCTCTCCCCCTCAAACAAAAGACAGGCCGAACCTCTCGCGCTAGAATATGCAGCTTGTGCCAAACGATTTTTTGGCGAACTGAGAACAGCAATGGCATCAACGGTAGATCAGGACAAACTGAAAGAGCTGGCGCGTGATATAAAGCAGCGCCTCAAAATAAGCAACCTCAAGGAGCAACACGAGGACGAATTGCACGCGTTGAAGATCGAACATATGCGTAGCATCAAGGATGCTCGGCTCGAAGCTGAAAATAAGGTGTTAAAAAGCGTTTTATCTAGCCTTCATGCTCCATATGCGCCACCGCCATCACCGTCGGCTATTGGAGCTGCTTTACACTCTCAACTCCAGAAGCAAAACCCTCTACAAAACTAGTCCGCACACATCGAATTTCAGAAATTATTCCTGAATGGAAAAAACTAAAAAATCCTGCGTTATCAACGATTGAAGTTTATGAAGCAGTTGCAAAGAAGTTTGAAGTTCGATTTCCTAAACTGCACATAGAAGCTATCGAGAAAAGCCATATCATCGACTTTGTCGAATGGTTAAAAAGTGAAAAGAAAAGTCCGCGAACCATCGAGAAGGAACATGGCGTAATCCGTGCGCTGTTATCCTTGGTATTACTCTCGGCTGTCGGCCTTTATGAGTTGAGGCGTTCATCATTGATTTGTTGTGGATTTGTATCTATGCCATCAGGCGGCTAGGCGGTTCGGGTGCGTCAACACCCTTGCCGCCGCTTTCCCCATGATTCGCACGAGGGACGGTGAAACTCTTCTATGCGATCAGGCGGCGACGGATACGCTTTTCTCAATCACCTCCGATACCCAGGTGTTCAGGCTCTTACCATGCGCCTCCGCAAGCATCGCTGCTCGGGCATGCAGCCCGGGTGCCAAGCGAAGACGAAATTGCCCTGAATATGGTTTGTTTGGAGCGCGACCTAATTTCTCGCAAGTGGCCAGGTAATCATCAACCGCCTCCTCAAAAGCTGCGCGTAACTCAGCAACACTTTCGCCGTGGAAGCCGATCACGTCACGAATACCGGCAACGTGGCCGACAATGCAGCCATCACTCTCGCTGTACTCCACTCGTGCAGAAAAGCCCTTATATTCCATTGTGTTCATGGTTTAACTCCTAAATTTTCAAGATAACTGCGCGCATCCCTCACCTGGTAAGGCTTTGCCTCCTTGGCTGGATGTGGCCTATGAAAGGTAGCAATAACCCCATCCCTCTCGAAGCGTACGCGGGAACCATTCCCTTCAATGACTCGACAGCCTACTGCAATCAACAACATTTCAATACGCCGCCATTCAATCGATGCCGAAACAGGTTCGGCATACACAGAGGTGAGCGTTTTACGATGGGTAGAATTCATGCGCACATGGTATCAAACAATGGAACCATGTCAAGCGGTATTTATGCCGCATTTTTCAGTGAAACAACTTTTCCAGACTTTACAAAGGACGCGCTGCAAAATGCAGCCCAGTCAGCCATCAGCCACACCTTCACTCGTTGTTGTTCAAGCATACAACGGCGTGCTGCACGGTATTGACATCCAGAAAGCCGCCACCAGTCTGGTCAGGCAGGGCGAGACCGGCGGAGAAACGCGTTTCGAGCAGCTGTCCGGGCATCTGGTGCTGGCGCAGCGCAGCTACCGTTTCACGCAAATCAGGATTGCCTCGGGTTCGCTGGCTGTCGACGGTCAGGTGAACATCTCGCCAAAGAAAGAACTGTCCGGACGTATCAATGCTCAGGTCAGTGCGCTGGGCACCAGCACCGGCGTTCCGCTTAACGTTGCGGGGACGATCGATGCTCCGATACTCTACCCCACGGGTGGAATGATCGCGGGTGCAGCGGTTGGCACTGTCCTGATGGGGCCGGGGTTCGGTACGTCAGTGGGGGCAAAAGTCGGCGGGTGGGCAGAAGGATTATTCGGCAGGAAGACAGAGAAAAAATCAAAGAAATAGCCGACATCTGACAGACGGTCGATTGTTTTTTCATGGCAGTAAAACCGGCGGCCAGGGACTTGCCGACAGATCAGCTCCCGAGAAATGCCTACCAATTACCCGCCTTTTTCCTATCACAAAATCAGCATCATCCGATGTTTATCCCATGGCTACCTAGGCATAATCAACTAAAGTTTTTTTGAATCTCGGTCCAGGCGATCGGCATGCAGTTCGTAGTGCGCAGTGTGGGCATAGACTCATGGCGGACTCAAACGGCTTTCAAACAGGTATGAAAAGCAAGTAGCACAGATGGAATGCAATCCGGGGCTTTTTCACTTAAGGCCAACATTTTTCAACCCACCCCTCGAAAAACAACGGGCACAGAAGCACAACAAGTAGTCGAGCGAAAGTAAAGCCAAGTCCGCCACAACAAGAACGGCGAGGATAAGAACCTGTATGGTCAACCTCACTGGAACAACCATGATTTAAGCTTTAAGGGGACAGAACATGCCAACGACGGAAAAAAAACCGACTCCAGTTTCATTTGTCAGTCCGAAGCACAACCATATCCTCGAAGCCCTGCC
>DFWZ01000022.1 GCA_002381565.1 Gallionella sp. UBA4121 | reverse complement strand
AAGGTGGTAAATGTTGGAATAAAAAAACCCGCCGAAGCGGGTTTTCAAGGCAAGCAGCGTTAACTTGCCAGTTTCTTCGCAATTTCGATCTCGGCCGAGGCCCAGTGCTCGGTAGAGTTTCCCTGAAATCCGTAACGCTCGGCGATGTAATAGGCGGCCGTCTCAACCATACGGTAGCGTTCCTGAGCCGACGGTTGCGGTGTCTTATTTTTAACCGGTTTGGCGACCGGTTTCTTCGCCGCTGATTTTGCAGCCGGCTTGGCTACAGCGGATGCCTTTGCTGACATCTTGGCTGCTGGTTTCTTGGTGGCTGCCGCTGGTTTGGCTGCCGGTGTCTTGGCTACGGCTGCTGCCTTTGCAGCCGGCTTGACTGTCGGTTTCTTCGCGGCAGCAGCAGCTTTTTTCGCAGCAACTGGTTTGGCTGCCGCTTTTTTAACTTCAGGGAATGGCCACGCCGCAGACTCAGGCGCCTTCGCTACAGGTGCTTTTTTGACAGCTGCTTTACTCGCAGGCGCTTTTTTGACGGCTTTCATTTCTTCTACCATGATTGTAATCTCCCGGATGACTAGTGAAAAAAGACCCTTAGGTACCGCATAGTATTGCGCCCTGCCGCCACAGTCAACAATTACCCAGTTTGCAGCAAATTATTAATAATTAGTTACAAGTTGCGTCCAGTTGGCTGGGTTTTACCTGGCTTTACAAGTTATACAGTTTCGACGCACGCCTGGCGACTATGCCTGGCGTTGCCTGAGCTCGACCCGCTTGAGATACGCCTCCCGCGCAATCTGCACATCTTCCAGAAAATAGGGCAACTCTTTGAGCAACATGGCTTGCGGGCCGTCCACCAGCGCCTTGGGAGGCACCGGATGGAAGTCCACCAGCACCATGTTTGCGCCCGCCAGAACACCCTGCGCCGTCACATGCATCATGTCCATGATGCCGTCAGGCGATGCCGCACGCGAACCCACCGAATGGGAGGGATCAACGCACACCGGCATGCGCGTTAAGCGCTTCACCACCGGCACATGCGCAAAATCCACAAAATTTCTATGCGGATCGGCCATATTGGTCTTCATGCCGCGCAGGCAGAACACCACATTGCGATTGCCTTCGGAGGCCAGATATTCCGCCGCATTCAGCGATTCATCCAGCGTGATGCCGAAACCGCGCTTGAGCAGCACCGGCATCTTGGTCTGACGCCCGACGATTTTCAGCAACTCGAAGTTCTGCGTGTTGCGCGTGCCGATTTGCAGCATCACACCGGTCGCCTCCCCTGTCTGGTGCAGCGCCTCGTTGATTTCATCGAGATGCGATTCATGGGTGATTTCCATCGCCATCACTTTGATGCCGTATTTGCCCGCCAGCTCGAACACATAGGGCAGACAATTCTTGCCGTGCCCCTGAAACGCGTAAGGGCTGGTGCGCGGCTTGTAAGCGCCCATGCGGGTACACACCTGGCCGTTATCACGCAAGGCGCGCAGCATGATCTCAACATGCTCTTTATTGTCCACCGCACACAACCCGGCAAACACGTGCAAGGTGTCCTGCCCGAAACGCACGCCGTTATATTCAAAATGGGTGGGACGCTGATCGTCACGATGACGCCCGAGTATGCGGTACTCCTCGGAAACACGCACCACACGTTCTACACAGGGCAGGCTCTGCACATCCGCGATGTCCAGCGCCTTGGTATTACCGATCAGATAGATTTCCGTAATTGTCTGTTCGCTGCCGCGCTCAACATGCACGCGTGTCTGTATTCCCGGCATTGCCGCCAGATGCGCCAGCAACTGCTGATATTCCTGGGGTTTTTCGGAAACATTGCTGCTCAGAATCAAAATCATAGGTATCCCCTTAAACTATTAAACTTTTGTCCATGAAAAGGTTCTCGCAGGGATACTGCCAAAAGCAGTAACTCGCAAAGACACGAAATGGGGTGAGCAGGGATTTCGCAGCAAGATGGAAACTCGCAAACGAAACACTATCTCATCGCGGTGATCTGCCAATTGGCTGACAACATGAATTCGCATATCACATTGAATATTTGAGTTTTTTCGTATTTTTCGTGTTTTTCGTGGATGGCATTAGCTTTTTAAGACTCTATGCTGCACACCCGGCAACTGCATAACGTCGCGAATCTTTACATCCACACAGGCCGGGTACTTGCTGCCCGCATCCACCCAGACCGTGCGCATCCCCAACTGTTTCGCCGCCTGCAAATTCTCCAGACTGTCCTCGACCATCACACATTGCGAAGCCGTGACCCGATGGCGCCGCATCACATGCCTGAAACCGTAATAATCCGGTTTTGGACGATAGCGCGCCTGTTCCACCGCGACCACATCATCGAACAAATCCGCCACTTTCAGCAACTTTAACACGGCGTGCGCATAATGCTGCGGCGCGTTTGAAAAAACGATCTTCTTGCCCGGCAGGTCGCGCAATGCATGGCGCAAGCGCGGTGGGCGCACCACCATCTGTTCCAGTTGCGGAAACTGGTGTGTTTGATGCAAAAAATGCGCCGGATCTGTGCCGTGATGGCGCATCATGCCGCTCAGCGTCGCGCCATACCGACGCCAGTACTGCTGACGCAGCGCATTGGCATCAAACTCGGTAAGGTGCAGATGTTCCTGCAAATAAGCGGTCATGCTGCGATTGATGTGCGGAAAAATGTGCGGACTCGCGTCGTGCAGCGTGTTGTCCAGATCAAAAATCCACAGCAGGGGCGCCACTACTTACTCTTGATCAGGGTGCCGACACCCTCGTCAGTCAGGATTTCCAGCAACAATGCGTGCTGCACACGGCCGTCGATGATATGCACCGAACGCACGCCGCTGCGCGCCGCATCCAGCGCGGAGCTGATCTTGGGCAACATGCCGCCGGACAGCGTGCCGTCACTCACCAGTGCGTCGATTTGCGCAGGTGTAAGACCCGTCAGCAGCCGGCCTTCTTTATCCAGCACGCCCGGCGTATTGGTGAGCAGCACCAGTTTTTCGGCATTGAGCACTTCGGCCAGCTTGCCGGAAACCACGTCAGCGTTAATATTTAAAGTTTCGCCGTCAGGCCCCACGCCGATCGGCGCGATGACCGGGATGAAATCGCCGGAATCCAGGAAGGTGATGATGGAAGGATCAATTTGATTGATGTCGCCGACCAGACCGATGTCGATCATCTCGCCGGGCAACGCATCACTTGGCAGCATCAGCTTTTTGGCGCGGATAAAGGATCCGTCCTGACCTGTCAGGCCTACCGCCTTGCCGCCGTGGCGGTTGATCAGATTGACGATATCCTTGTTGACCTTGCCCAGCACCATCTCGACCACGTCCATGGTCTCTTCATCCGTGACGCGCATCCCCTGGATGAATTCGCCCTGCTTGCCGACCCGTTTGAGCATTTCGTTGATTTGCGGCCCGCCGCCATGCACCACCACGGGATTCATGCCGACCAGTTTCAACAGCACCACGTCGCGCGCAAAACTCTCCTGCAAGGCAGGATCGGTCATCGCGTTACCGCCGTATTTGATCACAATGGTCTTGTCGAAAAAACGCTGAATATAAGGCAGCGCTTCGGAGAGCACGAGCGCTTTGAGGTCTGCGGAAGCAACGGAATGCGGCATATTTTTTCCTTAAAGAGGGGTAAGCAGGTATGAAGTCCAGTGGACTTCAACTCGCAAATGAGTCCGGGAATTTTACACCAGAAGAAATTTCGCAGGGGCCGGAAAAAAGGTGTAGAGAATATATAGCAGGTAGCTGGACTTCACCCGCTTTCATAGACATTTCCTGGCAAGACAAGAAAGGTAATCAGCCGCCGGTGCCACCGACAAAAAGACTAGGGAACCGCTGATTTATTCGTCTTCCCCGCAAAAGCGGGGAACCAGTGCCTTTATTCAACTGGGTGGCCGTTCCTCGAAACATCGGCCTTTGGCCTCGTTTTGTAGAAACTCACTTCGTTCGTTTTCCCGCCGCAGCCTGCCCTCGTTGGGGTGGTCGGGGGCGGGAACGACAAAACCGAATAAATCAGCGGCTCCCTAGTGGTGCATATGCTGCATGTGCTCACCCATCGGCGCCGTCAGCGGTTTCACTTCGGCCGAAACCTCAATTCTGACCGTCGATTTATCAGCCAGCCTGATGTTCAGCGTCAGCGGCACGCTGCTCCCCGCCTTGAGCGGCGACGTCAGATCGATCAGCATCAGGTGATATCCGCTCTCCCCCAGACTGACACGACGGCCTGCAGGCAGTTCGATAGCCTGCACTTCGCGCATTTTCATCATGCCATTGTCATGCGTCATGCTGTGCATTTCTGCGCGCTTGCAGGCCGGACTGGAAAAACCGACCAGCGTGGCGCCTTTTGCGCTGGTAATGGCCAAATCCACCATCGCGGTATCCTGCCCCGGGGCGGTGGCGCGCGCCCATGCACCCTCGACCTGAATATCGCCCGCATACACGCTGAAACTGAACAGCATCGCGCCCAGCAAACCGCACAGTCTAATTAATTTGGTCATCATCAGTTTCCGTCAAATTTAAAAAGGGCATTATACGCGTGGTGAATTAACCTATGAGTGCGACAAGATGCCGCACCCCGCACCCCCTCGCTCCGATTACAATCTCAATATGAATATATTTTCCTCCCTGCCAGGTCACGTCCAGTTGCGCCGCCTGGTCAATTTACGCAGCCTGACTGTTGCGGCCCAGCTATCCACAGTGCTGGCGGCATGGAAGATACTCGAACTGAATCTGGAATGGCTGCCGATGCTCTCGGGCATCGCAACGCTCGCTGCAATCAATCTGCTCACTTTCCTGCGCTTACGCTCAAGCCGCCCGGTGACCAACCTCGAATTATTCGCACAACTGTCCGTCGACGTTTTCGTGCTCAGCCTGCTGCTGTATTACGCGGGCGGCTCTGCGAATCCGTTTGTATCGCTTTATCTGCTGCCGCTGGTGATCGCCGCTGCCACGCTGCCCGCACGTTACACCTGGGGCATGGCCGCACTCACCACCTCCTGTTACAGCTGGCTGATGGTCTATCACATCCCGCTGCCGCACGGGGACATGCAAATGGATATGGACAACGCCTTCAATACCCACGTGATGGGCATGTGGACAGGCTTTGTCATCAGTGCAATGGTGGTCGCCTATTTCGTGGTCAAGATGGCTCAGGCGGTGCGCAGCCGGGATGAGCTGCTGGTACAGGTGCGTGAAGAAATTCTGCGCAACGAACGTATCGTAGCCTTAGGCACACAGGCGGCAGGAGCGGCACATGAACTGGCTACGCCGCTGTCTACCATGGCGGTGGTCATCGGTGAATTGCAGCATGATGCCTGCAACCCCGCCGAATTGCACGACAGCCTGATCCTGCTCGATGAACAGGTGCGCGGATGCCGCCGCATCCTCGACAAGATGATGCGCAACGCACAGGACAGTGACGCGACCATGCTGCAAGCGGCGGACGAGCTGATGACGGAAGTGCTGGACGAATGGCAGCTGCTGCGCCCCACTGCACAGTACCGCTACAGTGGCGACCAGTCCATGCCTGCCATCAGCGTGGATCTCACCCTGCGCGCCGCGCTGATGAATTTGCTCAACAACGCGGCCGATGCCAGCCCGCTGATGATTGAAATCAACACCCGTCAGGAGAGCACGAACTTTATCGTGGAGATACGCGATTACGGTGCCGGCCTGAGTGAGGAAGTCACACTCAAGGCGGGATCAGCCTTTTTTACCACAAAGACAGAAGGGCGAGGACTGGGACTGTTTCTGGCCAATGCCACGATAGAACGCATGAGGGGCACGGTGCGCCTGTATAACCGAGAAGGGGGCGGCGCCACCACCGAACTCAGCCTGCCTTTCGCGCTATCCGCCGCAGGAACTGCGACATGAACCGTGAAGAATCGGCCTCGTTGCTGCTGGTGGATGATGATGCAACGTTCTGCCGGGTACTCGGTGCAGCACTGACAAAGCGCGGCTTTTACGTCAGCGTCGCATACAGCGTGGAAGAAGCCATTCCGCTGGCCATCAATAACCCGCCTGAATTCGCCGTGGTGGACATGAAAATGGGCGGCGCACCGGGACTGGTGCTGGTCAAGGCATTGCACGATCTTGATCCCAACACACGGATAATCGTGTTAACCGGCTATGCCAGCATTAACACCGCCGTCGAAGCCATCAAACTGGGCGCGACGCAATACCTTGCCAAGCCTGCCAATGCCGATGAAATCGTCGCAGCCTTCAGCCATGAAGCGAATGGACACGTAAATTTTAACGTGCCGGCAACCAACATCAGCGATCTGGAATGGGAACACATCCAGCGCGTGATGCGTGAGCATGACAATAATATCTCGGCTACTGCCCGCGCCCTCAACATGCACCGCCGCACCCTGCAACGCAAACTGAACAAGCCGCCCCCCGGCAAGTAGGCGCAGCGCTTTTAGTTCAACTTTCTCGTATAATGTGCATCCGGGAAATTTGCCCGAGTAATATGCTCGCGAATTTGTTGATTCTCTCGTATATTCCGATCCGCAGCCGCAAACCATCGCACACGAAAAGACATCACCATGACCATCGAACAGACCCGTCTCAGGCTCATTCAAGGCCTTGCCAACATTGACTCTCTGCCGGCCATGCCGGCTATCGCCCTGAAACTAATGGCGCTGAAGCTGGACACCGATGAGGGTGAAGCCCAGTTGCTGACGCTGATCGAACAAGACCCGCAAATCTCGGCCAAATTGATCAGCCTGGCCAACTCACCCGTGATGGGCGTGCCCCGAAAAATCAGCAACGTACCTGAGGCAGCACTGCTGCTCGGACTGACTCGCGTCAAGGCCGTATCGCTCGGTATTGCGGCGATGTCAAACTTTGCCCAGCTTCCCGGCTCGCAGAATTTCACGCCGCAGGACTTATGGCTGCACAGCCTGTCCATTGCCATCGCCATGCACACGCTTTCACTCGCCATGCCGAGACAACTGAGGCCGCAACAGGATCATATCTACCTGGCAGGATTGCTGCATGACATGGGTTATATGGCTATACACCATATCGATATTGCGGCAAGCAACGAGTTGCACCATCAACTCGGACTGCAACCCCGGCGCCCGGTAATGGAAATCGAGCAGGAGATTCTGGGCGTTTCGCATTGTTATATCGGCGCTCAACTGGCACGACAATGGAACCTGCCGGAAGAAATCATTACCGTATTGGGCCACCACCACGCGCCCCATGCCGATGAAGCGTCAGCGGGCAATTCCCTGGTTCGCCTGGTCAATCTGGCTGAGAAGCTGTTACCCAATTTTGGCATCACAGAATACTGCGGCACTGACATATCCGATCAGGAATGGCAGGAGTTGGGCATAGACCCCGAACTGGCCGGCGAATTGCGCGACAGCGTTAATGAACTTGCCATCCAGGCCGCACAGATAGCCGACATTTTTTGACAGCTATCCCGCAACACGTATCGCTTATCTTATCCGGCGGACTATCCGCCATGCGGCATTTCCGGCAATGTTCCGGTGTCGCTCGACTATCACCAACAATCACGCAAGACTATAATCAAGCATCGTTATGACTCACGCAATCATGAAAGCCATCCTGTCATTTAACATTAAATTCGCGCAAGCGTTCGTTTGCCCGGCTCCGCCCTCCCCGCTGCGCTCTCCCCGCTTGCGTGAGATAACCAGCGACATTTCGGGCGTTGTTTGCCAGCTTAGTCGAATGGCTAGTTGTTTCATCAGGATTGCAAGGAGGGCTGCGGGCATGGCGAGCTTTATCAGGGCTGCTCGCTACTCCATGCCCGTTTTCAGCCTGCTGCTGGGCTCAACTGCCTTCGC
>DFWZ01000043.1 GCA_002381565.1 Gallionella sp. UBA4121 | reverse complement strand
GAAACCCATTTGCCGGTGATCGTCGATCCTTCGCATGCAGGTGGCAAGGCATGGATGGTGGCAGCCTTGTCGCAAGCGGCGATCGCTGCAGGCGCAGATGGTCTTCTGGTCGAGATGCACCCGAACCCGTGCGAAGCCTGGTGCGACGCCGATCAGGCGCTGACTCCGCAGGAGTTGAAAAAACTGATGGGCACACTGGGCGCCATCGCAGGTGCAATCGGGCGGACACTTTAAACAGGCTGTAATCAAGTGATACAGTCAGCAAAAACAGCGCATGTTCTTAGTGTGAGCACAATGAGTCTGCAGATCTCAGCGGTACTGACGGAAGGTATTTTGACTATGTACTTGAGAAAAATATTGCTGGCTTTGTTTGTGATCAGTATTTCACCGCTGGCATCAGCGATGTCGCTGGGTGAGGGGAAGATACTGAGCCACGTAGGTGAGCCTTTCTCGGCTAACATCGCCTTGCTTGGCAGCTACAGCCGTGATGTCAGGTTCTCTCAGGTGAAAAATGCCGAATGCCGTTCATCCATCATCGCGAACAGCGCCAATGGCTGTGATTCACTCTATGAAGGGCCGCTGACCTTCTCGGTCAGGCAGCGACCGGATGGGCAGTATTTTTTAAGGGTGGCGGGCGAAAAGGGCAGCGAGCTGTTTTATCGCATCCTGATCAAGTCTGTATCTGCTGACAGTGGTACTGTTTTCAATGCATTTGAATTCCTGCCCGAATTCAGGGATATCCAGGAACCCTCGGCAACTGCAACAAATGATGTGGTGATTAGCAGCGGGCTGCCCGGCGGAAAGTACCGGGATGTCGGTGGGGAGGTCATTGCGGCGGATCAGGTGACATCGGCAAAGAAATCTGCCAGACAGGTTGTCGCTCATCCTGTGAAAGCTGACCCGCCCGATGAACTGAAGCAGAAGCGCAGTGTGCGGTCAGAAGATGTATCGGCGAGCAAGGCGGCTGTGACCCGTTTGCAGATTAAAAAAACCGGCGAATATGCGGACGATATTCATGCGCTGCAAAAAGAGAATGGCGAAATCGAGGAACAAATCGTTCTGCTTGAAAAACACATCGCATTGCTCAAGGAAGTCATCCGGTTGAAAAATCAGGTTGACGGATCAATGGCGGCGGAAAGCGCTGTAGCGGCTCCGGCGCATATCCCCGCTCCGCTACCCGTCCATGTGCAACAGGCGGTTAAAGTCAGCGGTGAGTCCAGTCTGCTGAGCTGGATCTTGCTTGCCGTAGTGCTTGTTTTATCGGCACTGCTTTTGTGGATGTACAGAAAACAGGAAAAGCTGAAGAGCCTTTCAGCAGGCTACAGCCCGACTATAGCGCCCACACTCAATGAAAGGAAGTCGCTGGATTTGACTGACGCTTTCGTGAAACCGAAGTGGTGAACATGCGAATCATTTTATTGCTCCCGGCAAAGGTATTTACTTGCAACTGACAAAATTTAACAAGGTTGTCATTTTCGGTGTCGGCCTGATCGGTGGATCTTTTGCCTTGGCGTTGCGCCGTGCCAATGTTGTCAATGAGGTGGTCGGGTTCGGGCGCAGCGCAGCGACACTTGAACAGGCCAGACAACTGGGTATCATCGACCGTATCGGGCTGGATGTTGCCGCTGAAGTTTGTGACGCCGATCTGGTGCTGCTGGCGACGCCTGTAGGACAAATGAGTGATCTGATGGCACGGATTGCACCCCATATGGGGGCGCGTACGCTGATGACCGATGGCGGCAGCACCAAGGGCGATGTGGTCGCGGCGGCTTATGCGAATCTGGGCATCAAGGTGGGGCAGTTCGTTCCCGCGCACCCGATAGCAGGAGCGGAGCAAAGCGGGGCGGCCGCTGCGCGTGCGGATTTGTATGCGGGCAAGAAAGTGGTGCTGACGCCGCTGCCGGAAAATTCACCAGAGACAATAGCGCGTGTGCGTAAAGCCTGGGAGTTGTGCGGTGCGGTGGTCAGCGAGCTGACCGCACAGCAGCACGATGAAGTGTTCGCCGCAGTGAGCCATCTGCCGCATCTGCTGTCTTTTGCGCTGGTGCATGATCTGGCGCAGCGGGATAATCGCGATCAGTTGCTGTCTTTCGCAGCCAGCGGGTTTCGCGACTTTACCCGCATCGCGGCAAGCTCCCCCGAGATGTGGCGCGACATCTGCATGGCCAACAAGACCGCGCTGCTGGGCGAATTGGCGGACTATATGCAGGAGCTCGAAACGATCCGGCGCGCGCTGGCTGCTGATGACGCAAAAAAACTCGAAGACATCTTCAGTCTGGCGCGCGAAGTGCGCGGCAACTGGGCGCCGCAATAATCATTTTCCATTCAAAGCCCGCCCCGAATGGAGCAGTCGGGGGCGGGAATGACACCATCTTGAAAGTGCAACATGACTCACACTGAACATATCGATCTTCCTCCCTTGATGTCCGCTCGTGGCACGGTTGTGCTGCCCGGCTCCAAGAGCATTTCCAATCGTGTACTGCTGCTTGCTGCATTGGCGCAGGGTACGACCGAGGTGCGCGATCTGCTGCATTCCGACGATACCGAGCGCATGCTGGATGCGTTACGCACGTTGGGTGTGCAGGTGGAGTCGCTGGGTGATAACGCCTATCGTGTGACCGGCTGCGCTGGCAACTTTCCCAATAAGAATGCAAAACTTTTTCTGGGCAATGCGGGTACGGCATTTCGTCCATTGACTGCGGCGCTGGCTTTAGCGGGTGGAAGTTACGAACTTTCCGGTGTGCCGCGCATGCATGAGCGCCCTATCGGTGATCTGGTGGATGCGCTGCGGGCCCTGGGTGCGAATATCGAGTATCTGGGCGTCGAGGGGTTCCCTCCACTGCGAATCAATCCACCCTCTCCTCAACCCTCTCCCTTGAAGGGCGAGGGAGTGGTCAGCGTGCGCGGCGATGTGTCCAGCCAGTTCTTAACCAGCCTGTTGATGGCGTTGCCGCTGACCGGACAGGCCGTGGAAATTGAAGTGGTGGGCGAGCTGATCTCCAAACCTTACATTGAGATCACGCTGGCGATGATGGCGCGCTTTGGCGTTCACGTTACGCGCGATGGCTGGAGCAGCTTCACGGTGGCAGCGGGCAGTCATTACGTTTCACCTGATGTGATTTATGTGGAGGGTGATGCGTCGTCGGCTTCCTATTTTCTGGCGGCTGGCGCGATAGGCGGCGGGCCGGTGCGCGTCTTGGGCGTCGGCAATGACAGTGTGCAGGGCGATGTGCGTTTCATCGATGCGCTGGCGCTGATGGGCGCACAGGTCAGTATGGGTGACAACTGGATCGAGGCCGCTGCGCCAGTCAATGGCAAGCTGCGTGCAATCGATCTTGACTGCAATCACATTCCCGATGCGGCGATGACGCTGGGTGTCGCAGCCTTGTACGCCGAAGGCACAACGACCTTGCGCAACATTGCCAGCTGGCGGGTCAAGGAAACCGACCGGATCGCCGCGATGGCGACCGAGCTGCGCAAGGTCGGTGCGATCGTTGAAGAGGGCGCGGATTACATTCGCATCACGCCACCGGCTCCTGAATCCCGAATCCTGAATCCTGCCGCAGGTATTGACACTTACGACGATCACCGCATGGCGATGTGTTTTTCTCTGGCGGCCTTCGGTGACGGCATACGCATTAATGATCCGGGCTGCGTTGCCAAAACTTTCCCCGATTATTTTTCTGTTTTTGCCAGTGTCACGCAGAGCGTTCCGGTGATTGCCATAGATGGTCCTTCTGCATCGGGCAAAGGCACCGTGGCGCAGCGGGTCGCAATGCAGTTGGGTTTTCACTATCTCGACAGTGGCGCCTTGTACCGGTTGCTGGCGATGGCGGCTGGCAGAGATGGGGTCGCACTCGATGATGAAGCCGCACTGGCAGCATTGGCAGAGCGCATGAATATCGAGTTTAAGGGTGAACAAATCTGGCTGGATGGCGTTATCGCAGGTGAGGAGTTGCGAGGTGAGCAATGTGCGGCAGCGGCGTCCATCGTGGCGGCATTGCCGCTGGTGCGCACGGCTCTGCTCAATAAACAGCGCGCGTTCAGGCGCAGCCCGGGTCTGGTGACGGACGGGCGCGATATGGCGTCAGTGGTGTTCCCCGATGCTGCGCTTAAAATATTTTTGACGGCCTCGGCCGAGGCGCGTGCTGAACGGCGATATAAGCAGTTGAAAGAAAAAGGAATGGGTGCTAGTATTGCGACCCTTTTGCAGGATATCAGGGCGCGAGACGAGCGAGATATGCAGCGCAGTGCGGCGCCCCTGCAACAGTCCCCGGATGCAAGTCTGCTGGATACCACGGCTCTTACCATCGAGCAGGCGGTTGAATCCGTGCTGAACGGCTACCGGGAAAAATGCTTGGCCCCTTAGGACTCTCCGTTCTCTGGGTTTTTAACTAACCTTCTGTGTAAACAGGAAAATCTTTAGGTGTATTCGATGAACGCAACCGCAGACGCAGTACTAAATCCCGATAGTTTCGCCGCAATGTTTGAAGAAAGTTTGACGCGCAAGGAAATGCGCGCAGGCGAGCTGATTACCGCACAAGTTGTGCGTATTGACCATAACGTAGTGGTCGTGAATGCCGGACTGAAGTCCGAAAGCTGGATTCCTGTTGAGGAATTCCTCAACGACAAGGGCGAAATGGAAGTTGCGGCCGGCGACTTTGTCACCGTTGCAATCGAATCGCTGGAAAACGGTTATGGCGAAACCAAGTTGTCGCGTGAAAAAGCCAAGCGTCTGGCTGCATGGCACGATCTGGAACTTGCCATGGAAGAAGGCAAGATCGTTGAAGGTTTTGTCAGCGGCAAGGTCAAGGGCGGTCTGACCGCTATGGTTAACGGCATCCGCGCATTCCTGCCGGGTTCACTGGTTGACATCCGTCCGGTCAAGGACACCACACCGTACGAAAACAAGACCATGGAATTCAAGGTCATCAAGCTGGATCGTCGCCGCAATAACGTGGTTGTTTCCCGCCGCGCTGTGCTGGAAGAAACGATGGGCGCTGATCGTGAATCCGTGATGGAAAACCTGAAAGAAGGCGCAATCGTCAAGGGCGTGGTCAAGAACATCACCGACTACGGCGCGTTCGTTGACCTGGGCGGTATCGATGGTCTGTTGCACATCACCGACCTGGCATGGCGTCGTGTGAAGCATCCTTCTGAAGTATTGACTGTCGGCGACGAAATCGAAGCGAAGATCCTCAAATTCGATCAGGAAAAGAATCGCGTTTCATTGGGCATCAAGCAGATGGGCGATGATCCCTGGAATGGTCTGGCACGTCGTTACCCGCAAGGTACGCGTCTGTTCGGCAAGGTCACTAACCTGACCGACTACGGTTCATTCGTTGAAATCGAGCAGGGTATCGAAGGGCTGGTACACGTATCCGAAATGGACTGGACCAACAAAAACGTTCATCCTTCCAAGGTTGTGCAGGTAGGCGACGAAGTTGAAGTGATGATCCTGGAAATCGACGAACAGCGTCGCCGTATTTCTCTGGGTATGAAGCAGTGCCACTCTAACCCTTGGGATGATTTTGCGATCAACCACAAGAAGGGTGACAAAGTTCGCGGTCAGATCAAGTCCATCACTGACTTCGGCGTGTTCATCGGTCTGGATGGCGATATCGACGGTCTGGTGCATTTGTCCGATCTGTCCTGGTCACAGCCTGGCGAAGAAATGGTACGCAATTTCAAGAAGGGTGATGAAGTTGAAGCGGTTGTTCTGGCTATCGACGTTGAACGTGAGCGCATCTCGTTGGGCATCAAGCAAATGGAAGGTGATCCTTTCGGTGGTTTTGCTGCTACCAATGAAAAGGGCGCTATCGTAAACGGCGTGGTTAAATCGGTTGATGCCAAGGGCGCGGTAGTTATGCTGGACGGCGATGTAGAAGCCTATCTGAAAGCATCTGAAGTGTCGGTTGATCGTGTTGAAGATATCCGCACGCACCTGAAAGAAGGCGATACCATCAAGGCGATGATCATCAGCGTAGATCGCAAGAGCCGCGGCATCAGCCTGTCTGTCAAGGCGCTGAGCAAGGCAGAGGATTCAGCTGCAATGCAAAAGCTGGCATCTGACAGCAGTGCCAATGCGGGTACAACCAATCTGGGTGCATTGCTCAAGGCTAAGATGAGCGGCAGCAAGACTGAAGCTTAAGTTCAGGAGACCTGCATGACTCGCTCTGATTTGATTACCAGGTTGGCCGAATTGCATCCGCAGTTATTGGCCAAGGATGCTGAACTGTCCGTTAAGGTGATTCTGGATGCATTGTCCTCCACGCTGTCGCGTGGGGGACGTGTCGAGATTCGCGGTTTCGGCAGCTTTGGTTTGAATTACCGTCCGCCACGTCAGGGGAGAAATCCCAAGACGGGTGACAAAGTAGGTGTGCCGGCCAAATACGTGCCACACTTTAAAGCGGGTAAGGATCTCAGAGAGCGGGTAAGTATCGAGGTGTCCTGAAAGTAGTATTGGTGTTTAAAATGGCGGCGATATTGAAAGATATCGCCGCCTTTTTTATGTTATCGTTCGACCAAATTTCGCGTAGCGATTCGTTTGCCGGCTCCGCCCCATCGCTGTGCTCTCCCCGCGTGCGGGATAACCAGCAACTTGCCCGTTTATGGGCTTGGTTGATTGGCTGGTGATTTCATCAGAGGATTGCGGAGAGGGGAGCGGGTATCGCGGGCATTTTTTAGGCTTGTTAGCAGGGTTACGAGGTATACCAAATGCGTTACATTAGCTGGCTTTTTCAGATGTTGGTCTTCATCGTCCTGCTCGGTTTTGCGCTGAAGAATGGTCAGCCAGTCACGCTGCACTACTTTTTTGGCTATGAATGGCAGTCATCTCTGGTGATTGCGTTGTTATTATTTTTTACCGTGGGTGTTGCACTGGGCATTTTGGCAACCTTGAGTATATGGTTTCGCCAGCGTCGTGAAATTGCCCGTCTGAAACGTGAAATCAGCGACAATAACAAACAGCAAAACAAGAGTGATGCTGGCTCGATGTAATACGCATTGCCAGCCGGTACTGTCAGCTCCGTCGTCTTTAATCGAATCTTTGTGGGTGTTTAATGGAATTTGAACCGTGGATGCTGCTCGTATTTCCGCTGTTTTTCGGCATGGGATGGTGGGCAGCTCGTCTTGATATCAAAAATTTGCTCTCCGAATCCACGGCGTTACCGGAATCATATTTCCAGGGTTTGAATTTTCTGCTCAATGAGCAACAGGATAAGGCCATTGAGGCCTTTATCGAAGTGGTCAAGATCGATCCGCATACGGTCGAATTGCACTTTGCGCTGGGTAGTTTGTTCCGCCGCCGTGGCGAGGTGGATCGCGCCTTGCGCATGCACCACAACCTGGTAGATCGTGCCGATCTGGATGACGACAAGCGCCAGCAGGCTATCTTCGAATTGGCTCAGGATTATCTTAAAGCCGGAATTCTGGACCGGGCCGAAAGTCTGTTTGGAGAATTGAAAAACACCTCCTATGCCAAGCCTGCTCTGGAATTCCTGCTTGAATTGTTCCAGAAAGAACACGACTGGCTGAAGGCGATTTCTGTTGCGGAGCAGCTGTCCGTCGTGTCAGGTCAGTCTGGCAGCAAACAGATCGCATTTTTTTATTGCGAGTTGGCGCAGGAAGAAATGACGGATGGGAATCTTGTGGCTGCGCGTGCAAATTTGCGACAGGCATTGAAGGAGTGCGCGACCAGCGTGCGCGCGACCATCATGCTGGGGGATATGGCCAGTGAGGCGGGCAACGTAGAAGAGGCCGTCGGACTTTGGCAAGGTGTTGAGGCGCAGGATGCGCAATATTTGCCGCTGGTAGCTGAACGACTGCTGACTGCCTATCGTTCTCTTGAACGTGAAGCAGAAGGTATTCTTCTGTTGCGTGGTTATCTGGTGAAATATCACTCCATCGATTTACTGAATGTTGTTTTTGATGGTATTTTGAAATTTGAGGGATCGGCATCGGCTTATCAACTGGTGCGCGACGAAATGGAGCGCAATCCGACGTTGCTGGGGCTGGATAAGTTGCTGGAGGCGCGTTTGCTGGACGTGACGATGGATAGACGTGCCGATATTGAACTTGTGAAGAATCTGGTTCATAACCGCACACGAAACCTGGCGATGTATCACTGTAGCCATTGTGGTTTCAAGGCGCGCAAATTTTACTGGCATTGTCCGGCCTGTCAGGCATGGGATAGTTATGCGCCAAGGCGCGATGAGGAAAGTGGCAAACCGTTATGAGTGATCCCAAAATTATTGTTGCACTCGATTTTCCCGGTGCCGTACCGGCGCTGGCCCTGGCACACCGATTGTCACCTGAGCTTTGCCGCCTGAAGGTGGGCAAGGAATTGTTTACGGCGACTGGACCTAGTCTGCTCGAACAGTTGATGAAGAGCGGGTTTGAGATTTTTCTGGATTTGAAGTTTCACGACATACCCAATACGACTGCGCAGGCCTGTAAAGCAGCGGCGAGTCTGGGAGTCTGGATGATCAATGTCCACGCGCTGGGCGGACGGAAAATGCTGGAGGCAGCGCAAATCGCGGTCTCAAACAGCGCCCGCCCGCCAAAACTGATCGCCGTCACTCTGTTGACCAGCATGAATCAGGAAGATATCACCGATCTGGGTATCAGCGCGACTCCGGAAGAAATGGTGTTGCGTCTGGCGAAGCTGGCTCAGGAAAGTGGGCTTGACGGGGTGGTGTGTTCCGCAATGGAAACTGCGCAGTTGCGCAAACAGTGCGGCGATAAATTTTGCCTGGTTACGCCGGGAATTCGTCCGGCTGATGCCAGTCTTGACGATCAGTCCCGGGTGATGACGCCGGAAGCCGCATTGCGATCTGGTGCCAGTTATCTGGTGATCGGTCGTCCGATCACCAGGGCAGCCGATCCATTGCAGGCTTTGCTCGATATCAACGGGCAGATTAGAGGATGGTCATGAGTACGCTGCCCTCATTCGAGGGTGCCCGTGTATTGGTGGTAGGCGATGTGATGCTCGACCGTTACTGGTTCGGCGATGTACATCGCATTTCTCCGGAAGCACCCGTGCCGGTACTCAAGGTGAATCGGGTCGATGAGCGACCAGGCGGGGCTGCCAATGTGGCGCGCAATATTGCGGCGCTCGGCGCACAGGCGACGCTGTTGTCCGTAGTAGGTAATGACGAGGCGGGTGCTTGTCTGGAAAAACTGTTAGGTGAGCACGACAACATCACCGCACTGTTGCATCGCGATAGCAGCATCTCCACCATTATCAAGCTGCGCGCGGTAGCACGCCATCAGCAGCTGTTGCGCATTGATTTTGAAACACCACCCAGTCACGAAGTGCTGCATGCGGCCCTGGCGGATTTTCGTTCGCAGCTGCCGCTGGCCGACGTGGTGATCCTGTCAGACTATGGCAAGGGAGGATTGGCGCATATCGCACAAATGATCCGCTTGGCAAGGGACGCAGGAAAACCGGTGTTGGTCGATCCCAAGGGTGAGGATTACGCACGCTACAGAGGGGCTACGCTGCTGACGCCGAACCGCAGTGAGTTTCGTGAAGTGGCGGGAGGCTGGCGTGATGAGGCCGAACTTAACAGCAAAGCGCAACACCTGCGCACTGAACTGCAACTGGATGCGCTGCTCATTACACGCAGCGAAGACGGGATGAGTTTGTACCGGTCGGGTGACGTGCAGCACGAGGCCACGCATACACGCGAAGTGTTCGATGTCAGTGGTGCCGGGGACACTGTGATTGCCACGCTGGCGGTAATGCTGGCCAGCGGTGCGGACATGGTTGACGCGATGCATATCGCCAATCGCGCAGCCGGTATCGTGGTCGGCAAGCTGGGCACCGCAGTCGTCAGCCGTGATGAGATTATTCAGAATATGCAACGTCAGGATTGAGGAGCGAGGAGTGAGGAATGCGTGAAAAGCGGTGTGTTTCCTCACAATCCTCAATTCTAATTTAAGGAGATAGGCATGTATTATATCGTTACTGGTGCAGCCGGTTTTATCGGGTCGAATCTTGTAAAGGCGCTTAATGAGCGCGGTGAAAAGAACATCATCGCGGTGGATAACTTGAAGTACGCCGATAAATTCAAAAACCTGGTGGATTGCGATATCGCCGACTTCCTGGACAAGGAAGACTTCCGGAAAAAAATTCAGGAAGGTTTTTTCGATGGTCTGGTGGCAGCGGTGCTGCACCAGGGGGCCTGTTCCGACACCATGGAAACGGATGGGCGTTACATGATGGATAACAACTACCAATATAGCCTGGAGTTGCTCAATTACTGCCAGAGCGAAGAAATACCGTTCCTGTATGCCTCTTCCGCTTCCGTTTATGGAGCGGGGAGCCGCTTTATGGAAAGCCGAGAATGTGAAGCGCCATTGAACGTGTACGCTTATTCCAAATTTCTGTTCGACCAGATCATGCGGCGTCGCTGGCACAAGCGAGGTGCGCAAATTGTCGGGCTGCGCTACTTCAACGTGTACGGCTCGCGAGAGCAGCACAAGGGGCGTATGGCCTCGGTGGCCTATCATTTCTTCAACCAGTATCGCAACGATGGCCGGGTGAAGCTGTTCGAAGGTTGTGACGGTTACGATAACGGCGGGCAGTTGCGCGACTTCGTTTCGATCGAAGATGTGGTCCGGGTCAACATGTATTTTCTGGATCACCCGGAAATATCCGGCATCTATAATCTCGGTACCGGACAGGCGCAGAGCTTCAACGACGTGGCGGCGGCGACCATCAATGCCCTGCGTTCAGCAGAAGGAAAATCTGTCTTGAGCCTTGCCGAGTTGCAAGATCAGGGGCTGATTGAATACATCCCATTTCCTGATGCACTGCGCGGAAAATACCAGAGTTATACCCAAGCCGATATCAGTGCGCTGCGCAGCAGCGGATATACGGCGTCATTCCTTACTGTGGAGCAGGGCGTGGGCAGGTATGTGGAACGGATGCTTAAAGAATGAGTATGTACCCATCCATAGAAAATTTCGTCGGCAACACGCCGTTGGTGCGCCTGAAGCGCATTCCAGGTATGACAACTAACGTGCTGCTGGCTAAACTCGAAGGCAATAATCCGGCAGGTTCGGTGAAGGACAGGCCTGCGCTGTCGATGATCGTGCATGCCGAGCAGCGCGGCGAGATTAAGCCAGGTGATACGCTGATCGAGGCGACCAGCGGCAATACCGGCATTGCGCTGGCAATGGCGGCTGCAATGAAGGGTTACCGGATGATACTGGTGATGCCGGAAAACCAGAGCGTTGAACGTCGCCAGAGCATGCGGGCGTTTGGCGCGGAGCTGGTGCTCACCGTGAAAGAGGGTGGTATGGAGCTGGCGCGCGATACGGCACAAGACTTGCGGAAGGCGGGGCGCGGCTTCATTCTGGATCAGTTTTCAAATCCCGATAATCCGCTCGCGCATTATCAGGGTACTGCACCGGAAATCTGGCGCGATACGGGCGGCAAAATCACTCATTTTGTCAGCAGCATGGGTACCACCGGCACCATCATGGGCTGTGCGCGGTTCTTCAAGGAGCAGAATCGAAACGTTCAGATCATCGGCGTGCAACCAGAGGAGGGTGCGCAGATTCCCGGCATCCGCAAATGGCCAGAAGCGTATTTGCCCACGATCTACAATGCTGAAAATGTGGATAGGATAGAGCAGGTGAGTCAGGCAGACGCGGAGGAAATGACGCGCAGACTGGCGCGAGAAGAGGGTATTTTCTGCGGAATTTCATCCGGGGGGGCGCTAAGCATTGCGTTGCGTGTCTCGCAACAGCTGGAAAATGCGGTGATTGCATTTATAGTGTGTGATCGTGGAGATCGCTATCTGTCTACAGGGGTGTTTCCTGCCTGAACCGGCCACAAATATAAGGAATGTGGTTACAATCCGGTATCAACATAATACAGCTCACGTTTGTAATGAAAAATGAAGCGCAGCGCTATATAAAAATTCTATTGCAGCTATGGATGCTCTCCATAGCTGCTGTTTTTATAGCCGATGCGAATGCGCTGGTATTGGGTGAGATTCATGTTGCCAGCACGCTGGGTCAGCCGCTCAGCGCACGGATCGACTTTATCGAGCTAACAGATGCAGATGCGCTGCAATTCAAGGTGCGTCTGGCTGATGTCGAGGATTACAAAAAACTCGGGTTGCAATATCCTGATGGACACAAGTTTCGTTTTGAGCTGGTTAATGAGTCAGGAAAGCAGTCCTTGATACGTGTTACGACAGCGCATCCGGTGGATGATCCTTTCATCAATCTGTTGATTGAAATTTCATCGGCTTCTGGCAAGCTGATCAAGGCGTATACTTTTCTGCTTGATCCTGCTTTGAATTTCCCTGTCGTTGCTGATGATGCGCAGCAGGCGTCTGCCTTTGCAGGACTAAAAACGGCTGCTGGACTCGTCGCTGCGGACCGGTCGGGCGCGGTTAAATCAGGGCAGACGCGCAAGAGACATCATCATCGCGTTAAGCCAGGCGCCAGAATGGCCAGCTTGGCGGGGGGTGACAGACATCCGATGAGACTTGCCATGTCGTTGTCCATTTCCAGCTACGATCCTTCAGCACCAGTCAATGCAAGCAGCGATGCACTGCAGGAAGAGTTAATTGTAAAAGAAAAACGGCTCAACGATCTGAAACTGCAAATCGGTGAAATGCAGCTGGTGATCAAGGCGTTGCAAGACAAACGGGCAGGTGCTGTCGGAGTGATGGGCGCCAACGAATTGGCGGCTGGCGGAACGGTTGAAAGTGCTGTGGACGCAGTGCCCGAGCGTGCAGCTACTGCAAACGGGGTAGCCAGCGATGAGTCGGGTAAGCTGAAAATTACGGCTGCCGTTCAGCCGTCGCCGCGACAGGTGTTTGAATTGAATTGGCAGAAATTGGCAATTGTACTGATTGTGTTGCTGTCGGGCGGGTTGGGGTTTGTCTGGTATCGCAGCCGTCCGGATAAGGTTCAGCATGGCACGTTTGATGATTCGTATGAAGAGCCTGTTGATGCCGCCGCGCCAATTTTCCTTAAAGCAGCGCGGCTTGTGACGCCTTTGCCCCTTGGTGATGCGCAAATTAAACATGAAGCTGAGCCTGTCAATGCGCCGTTCCGGATGCAGTCAGATTCTGATTCGACACCTTTAAAAATTGACACAGTTGCCCCCTTGCTTGATGAACAGTCAGAGGATATTCCGGAGGATAGTGAGGGGCCCGCTAAACTTATAGTGCCGCCGGAATATGCAATATTGATAGAAGCAAACAAGTATTTACGCGCAGGCAATGATGAACTGGCAGAGGGTGCGCTGATTCGGGCGATCCAGGTTAATCCAAAAAATTCTTATGGTTATCTTGCGTTGCTGAAAATTTACGGCAAACGTGAAAACTTAAAGAGTTTTTCAGCCATGGCAAAACAACTCAAAGAGAACTGTGACGAGACCTCTTTCGCAGAGGCTGCTGCGATGGGGCGCAGGCTGGAACCGGATAATCCGCTCTATGCCGCAGTCGGTTAATTGCCTGTCGTAACTCCAGAGTCGGGCGTGAGCAATTTGATCACATCTTCCTGTCCGCTGCTGATTGCAAGCTTGTAAGGCGTGTCTCCATCGATGGCCCGAAGATGACTGTCAGCCCCCTGGGCTAGCAGCAGTTTGACAATTTCACTGTAGCCCATTGCGGCTGCTTTATGTAATGCGGTGTATCCATCGTCGGCAGTTGTATCCAGATTAGCCCCGCTTTCAATCAACAGTGTCACGACGTTCAGGTGATTGCGTGCCGTGGCCTCGATCAAGGGGGTCCAGCCGAAACTATTTTGTTCATTAATCCTGGCATGATGCTCAATGAGTCGTTTTGCAGATGAAAGATGTCCTCCAAAAGCCGCCCAGTGCAAGGCGCTGTTACCCCCCTGGTCGAGGGCGTTTACATCCGCATCGTTTTGAATCAGCATCTCGATAATTTCATCACGACCATTAAAAGCCGCCAGCATCAGTGGTGTCCAGCCGCGATTGTCGCGGATTTCCGTGCTTATTTTGGCTTCGAGGAATAACGCGACTGCCGTACGGTTACCCGTCTCGGCTGCCTCAAAAAATCCTTCCGGCGTACAGGGGATGTTGTATTTGTTCAGTTCGCTTTTGATGCTCTGGTTCAGATCAGGCCAGTCTGTAGTGTAGTGGGGCGTGAAGTTCACGAACGCGTCTGGGTTCAGTTCCCATATGTCCTTGTGTTTGTCGGGTGCCTGTTGAGCTGTGTGAATCAGACTCAGACGCATGATATCAGCCGCGACATCGGGTGGAAAACCGGCGCGGTCGGGACGCTTGCTGACCATCAGTTCCATAAAGTAATTGTCAATCTCGTCGTCATCCCAGAGCGACATGATCGTTTCAAGAATGCGCGGGAATTTGCCTTCCAGCGCGTATGGGTAGTGCCCGGTTGTGCCACCCAATATCCTGATCAAGCGCTGATTCATGGCGTCTCCATCTGTGCGATGTTGTGTCTGGATAATGCGGGGTTCTGGGCGAAGTAACGTTTGATGCCGCCCAGCACGGCATTGGCCAGTTTCGTTTGATAGTTTTCGTCGTTGAGGCGAGCTTCTTCGCTGGGATTGCTGATGAAGGCGGTCTCCACCAGGATGGATGGAATGTCCGGCGATTTCAGTACCGCGAATCCAGCCTGTTCGACATGGCCGCTGTGCAAGTCATTGATGTCGTTCAATTCGCCCAGCACTTGCTTGGCGAGCCTTAAGCTGTCCGTGATCGTGGCGGTTTGCGACAGGTCAAGCAGGGTGCGTGCCAGGTAAGGGTCTTTCACGGCGATGTTGACGCCGCCGATCAGGTCAGCCTCATTTTCCTTTTTAGCCAGCCAGCGTGCTGCGCTGCTGGTCGCGCCGTGTTCGGATAATGCAAAAACGGAAGATCCGTGTGCGTCAGGTCTGATGAAGGCATCGGCGTGTATGGACACGAACAGATCGGCTTTTGCCTTGCGTGCCTTGACTACGCGTCCGCCGAGCGGAATAAAATAGTCGCCGTCGCGTATCAGTATGCCGCGCATATTCGGTGTGTCATTCACCAGCGCACAGAGGCGGCGGGCAATGGCCAGCGTGACATCCTTTTCATGTGAACCGCGTCCTCCCTGTGCGCCGGGGTCTTCACCGCCGTGTCCGGCATCAATTGCGATGATCAGTGTTCTGGCACGCAGTTCGGGGAGTGTTTTTAATACGGGAGGGGGGCTGATCAGCGGTGTTGCTATGTTATCTGCTGGTTTTCCGGCGAGTGGCGCCGCTACCGGCGGGGTTTTATCCTCCTTGAGCAGCGCCATCAGCGGATCGGGCGCGGTTGCGGGATATACATCGAGCACCAGACGGTAGCCGTATTCACTTACAGGATCGAGGTCGAATAATTGTGGTTTAACTTGTCCCTTGAGGTCCAGTACCAGTCGCACTGTGCCTGGTTTGAAACGCCCTACGCGCACACTCTTGATATAGGGGTCGTTGCTGTCTATCTTGCCGGAGAGCCCGTTAAGTGTAGCATCCAGTTCAACATCATCCAGATCGATGACCAGACGATCCGGATTCTCCACCGAAAACATGTGATGGTGGATGGCCTGTGTTGATTCCAGTGTCAGGCGGGTATAGTCCTGTGCCGGCCAGATGCGTGTTGCCGTAATCGCAATGGCCGCCTGTGCTTGTGGCAGCCACAAACACAGCAACACCGCTGCCAGGCGGCGAGGCCAGCGGTGAATCGCGGCTGTATTTATAACTGCTTCAGGCATGTTCTTCCCATTGAGGTGTTACCCTTTATGACTGCGCAGCGCCCCTGCGGCAAAATTTCCAAGTTAATCACCAGATCAGCCGGCGGGATATGTGCTTTTTCCGGCCACTCAATAAAAATAACATTGTTCCCGTCAAATTCATCCCGGAATCCTGCGGATTCCCATTCATTTTCATGCTGCAGGCGATACAGGTCAAAGTGGCGCAAGTCTAACCCGGCGATATGGTAGGGTTCAAGTAGTGTATAGGTCGGGCTTTTCACGCGCCCGGTATAGCCCAGCGCATTTAATATACCACGCACCAGGCAGGTCTTGCCTGCGCCCAGATCGCCATGCAGGTAAATGACCATGCCGGGTTGAAGCTGTGCGGCCAGGCGGCCTGCCAGAGCGAGTGTCGCATTTTCATCGGCGAGCAGGAATGAAAGATGCGCAGAGCGATCGTTCAAACCCTCTCCCGCATGCGGGGGGAAACCAGCGACTTTTGCATCGTTTTCGGATGCCTTAGTCGAATGGCTAGTTTCCCCATCAGGGTTTGGGTGGGCGGCGGACATGGCGGATTCCATTATCAGGGGCGGCAATTTTGCCATGTCAGCAGGGTGATTCGGCTATCATCATAGTTATGCAAAATAGATATCCTCAGTCAGGGCAGTATAACGAGCTTACTGACAATATACGCGCATGGGCGCATGATCTCGGTTTTCAGGCCGCAGGTATCACGGACACGAATCTGGAAGAGGCTGAAACCGATCTGCTAAACTGGCTGGCTCGGGGTTTTCATGGCCAGATGGATTATATGGCAAAACATGGCGTCAAGCGCAGCCGTCCCGCAGATTTGGTGGCAGGCACGGTGCGTGTGATCAGCGTGCGCATGAATTATTCGCCATCCAATGTGCGTGACAGTTGGGATGTACTGAATCAAGGTGACCGCGCCTTTATTTCACGGTATGCACTGGGGCGCGACTACCACAAGCTGTTGCGCCGCCGTCTGGCGCTGCTGGCTGACAGGATCAGGCTTGCAGTTGCCCAGTTTGACGGACGGGTATTCGTCGACAGTGCGCCGGTGCTGGAAGTGGCGTTGGCGAGTCGTGCCGGGCTGGGTTGGCGTGGCAAACACACGTTGCTGCTGTCGCAAAGTGCTGGCTCATTGTTCTTCCTGGGCGAAATTTACATCAATCTGCCGTTGCCGGTGGATGAGCAGGAGACGGCGCATTGCGGGAGTTGTGTGCGCTGTATTGACGTGTGTCCGACGCAGGCCATCGTCGCGCCCTATCAGCTGGATGCGAGGCGCTGTATTTCGTATCTTACGATTGAGTTAAAGGGCAGTATTCCCGTCGAGTTGCGTGAATTGATCGGGAACCGTATCTACGGTTGCGACGATTGCCAGCTGGTGTGCCCGTGGAACCGCTTCGCAAGGATCACCCTCGAGCCGGATTTTGCCGTGCGCAACGGGCTGGATGATGCAGGTCTTGTGGAATTGTTTGCGTGGGATGAGGATGAGTTCCGTGCGAAACTGGCAGGCAGTGCCATTTATCGCATCGGCCATGAACAATGGCTGCGCAATATCGCCGTGGCGATGGGCAATGCCCCGAGCAGTCCGGCTATCGTTGCGGCACTGCATGGGCGTGCCGAACATCCATCAGAACTGGTGCGCGAACACGTGATCTGGGCGCTGTCCCGGCAAAGTGTTTAAACGGCTTTGTATCCACGAAAGGCACAAACAAAAAGACTGACTCCCGTTTATAACTCCCCCGGTTCGGTGAGTCTTTAAATTCCTTACCTTGTTGAATTTTTTGGTATTTTCGTGATTTTCGTGGAAAGTTTTTTTGTCATTTCGAATCAGGACGTTCAACCCTGAACCAGGCAGCGTACAGCGCCGGCAGGTAGAGCAGAGTCAGCAGGGTTGCGACCAGCAATCCGCCCATGATGACAACTGCCATCGGTCCCCAGAAGACACTGCGCGTCAGCGGAATCATCGCCAGGATCGCAGCGGCGGCCGTCAGCATGATGGGACGGAAACGGCGCACGGTGGACTCGACGATGGCGTCCCATTGATTCATGCCCGATGCAATGTCCTGGCTGATCTGATCGAGCAGGATGACCGAGTTGCGCATGATCATGCCGGATAAGGAAATCATGCCCAGCATGGCGACAAAGCCGAACGGCACGTGAAACGCGAGCAGTGATCCGGTTACGCCGATGATGCCCAGCGGTGCGGTCAGCAGGGCCAGAATGACCTGCTTGTAGCGTTTTAACTGGAGCATCAGCAGGGTTACGATGAGGAAGCCCATCAGCGGCAGAATTTCGATGATCGAATCCTGAGCCTTGTCACTGTCCTCCATTGCGCCACCCACTTCGATGCGATAACCCTCCGGCAGTTTTGCGCGGATTGAGGCAAGCTGCCGGTCGATAGCCATGCTCACATCCGGTGCGCGTACATTGTCCGGTACATCGGCGCGCACAGTGACCACAGGCATGCGGTTCATGCGCCAGATGATGCCGTCTTCATCGGCCTCGCTGATCCTGGCAATCTGGCTGAGCGGCACCGATTTTCCGTGTTCGGTATAGATATTCAATTGGCTCAATAATTCGGAATTGCCCCGTTCTTCGGCATCGGCACGGGCGACGATTTCGATGCGCTTTTCACCCTCGCGCAGGCTGGTAACGGGCAGGCCTGACAAAAATGCCTGAAGGTTTCTGGAGATTACCTGGGAAGACAGGCCGAACGCACGGCCTTTTTCCTGGTCGACATTCACGTTGATGATGCGTATTTTTTCGTTGGAATCCAGGCTCACGTTCTTGGTGTTGTGGTTCTGTTTGACCACGCTGGCGACTTCGGCAGCGATGCTGCGCAGTTTTTCCGGGTCGTCTCCGGTTACCCTGAATTGCACCGGATAACCGACCGGCGGGCCGTTTTCCAGTCTCGCGATGCGAATTCCCATCTTGGCGTAATCTTTATCCAGCATGGAACGCATGCGTTTGAGTACCGCCTCGCGCTCCCCGTCACGGGTGTTGATGACGATTTGCGCATAGTTGACCATAGGCAGCTGCAGGTCCAGCGGCAGATAGAATCTTGGCGTGCTGCCGCCGATGTAACTGGTGTAGTTAACGATGCCCGGATCGGTATTCAGTTTTGCTTCAAGGCTGACCGTCAGTTTCTCGGTGATGGCGAAATTGGCGCCTTCCGGCAACCAGACATCCATCAGCAGTTCCGGTCGCTCTGAAGGCGGGAAGAACTCCTGTTCGACTTTGCCGAATCCTGCCAGTGCCAATACAAAAGCGGTCAGAGTGAGGGCAAGCACGCTTTTCCTGTGATCCAGACACCACTCCACCACCTGCCGGAAGTGTGCGTAAAAGCCGTGTCGGTAGTGATCTTCCGGAATGGTATGCAGCCCGTTTTCCTGCAACAGACGCAAACCGATGAAGGGTGTAAAGACCACAGCGACCAGCCAGGAAACCAGCAGGGCGATGGTTACCACAGCACAGATGGAAAAGGTGTATTCACCGGCCGAAGATTTGGCAAGCCCCACCGGCAGAAAAGCCGCTGCGGTGATCAGCGTGCCAGTCAGCATCGGAAAGGCGGTGCTGGTATAGGCAAAGGTGGCAGCGGTCAGTTTGCTGTAGCCCTGCTCCAGTTTTACCTTCATCATTTCCACGGCGATCATCGCATCATCCACCAGGAGGCCCAGCGCGATGATCAGCGCACCTAAAGAGACGCGTTGCAGATCAATGCCGAACAGCTGCATCAGCAGGAACGTCCCCGCCAGCACCAGCGGAATGGATAAACCGACCACCAGGCCCGCACGCAGGCCGAGGCTGAGGAAACTCACTACCAGCACGATGGCGAGCGCTTCGAGCAAGGCGTTCATGAATTCACCGATGGATTTTTTAACCACCGCAGGTTGGTTGGATACCTGATGGATTTCAATGCCTGGCGGCAGCCGTTTCTTGATGAGCACGAATTCGCGATCCAGGTTTTTACCCAGTTGAGTGACATTCCCCTGAGGGGACATGGAAATGGCCAGTCCGATTGCTTCGCGACCCATAGTACGCATCTTGAAAGCAGCGGGATCGGCGTACGAACGATAGACGTGGCATACATCGCCCAGACGATGTATTTTGCCCCCCGCCTTAATGCCGATGTCCTGTATGCTTTTGACGGAATTGAAATCACCGCTCACGCGCAGCCGCGTGATGTCGGTGTCAGAGAGTACTTCACCGGCCGGCTCCATTTCGTTCTGTGCCTTCAGGGCAGAGGCGACCAGCAACGGATCGATGCCAAGCTCCGCCATCTTCTTGCTTGAAAAATCGATATAGATTTTTTCGTGCTGCACGCCGATCAGGCCTACGCGGCTGACATTCTCGATCCTGAGTAATTCATCGCGTACCAGGCTGGCCTGGATGGCAAGTTCCGCATTGCTGAGCGTACTCGAGGTAAAGGCATAGATGGAGCCGTAGGTCTCACCAAAATTATCGTTGATGACAGGGGCGGCCACGCCTTCCGGCAGGTTCCGCTGTATGTCCGATAGTTCTTTTCGGACCTGGTTCCAGGCGTGCTCCAGCTGGTCGGGCGGCATGGAATCTTTGAGGGTGACAAAAATCACCGCTTCGCCGGCTTTGGAATAGCTGCTGACGTTATCCAGCCAGGGAGTTTCCTGTAAATTTCGTTCAACCCTGTCGGTAAGCTGCTGTTCTACTTCGCGCGCGCTGGCTCCAGGCCAGAGCAGCTTGATGGTCATCACCTTGAAGGTGAAGTCCGGATCCTCTTTTTGGGCTAGTTGCGTGTAGGAAAAGACGCCGGCAAGCAACAGGGTGCACAGCGCGTAGAGCACCAGCGCCTGATGTTTGAGTGCCCAGGCGGAAAGATTAAATGCCTTCATGGTCAGATTCGTGTCTGAAACTAGCGATGGTCAGGGCACAAAGCGCTTGGCGATTAATACCGCATTCGTGCCGCCGAACGCGAACGAATTGGACATCACCACGTCAAGCGGCACACCGGTTCTGCCCACATTCGGCACATAATCCAGATCGCACTCGGGGTCGGCCAGGTGCAGGTTGATGGTTGGTGGAATGCAACTGTGTTGCAGTGCCAGTACGGACGCCATGAACTCGACGGCGCCGGTAGCGCCCATCAGATGCCCGTGCATGGATTTTGTGGCGCTGACAGGTATTTTATAAGCGTGGGCGCCGAAAGCCTGCTTGAGCGCATGGGTTTCTTCGATGTCACCGGCCTGTGTTGCTGTGCCGTGCGCGTTGATGTAACCGATGTCCTCTGGTTGTAATTGCGCATCCTTCAAGGCGTTCAGGATGGTACGGGTTTGTCCTGCGGAATCCGGCCGGGTAATATGACTCGAATCCGATGAGCAATCGTAGCCTGCCAGCTCCGCATAAATCTTCGCCCCCCGCTGTATTGCGCGCTCGGCATCTTCCAGCACCAGTACGGCAGCCCCTTCACCCAGCACCAGGCCGCTGCGATTTTTTGAAAAGGGTTTGCAGGATGCGCCCGGGTCAGCCGGATCTTCATGTGCCATGGTGCGCAAGGCTTCCCAGGCTTTCATCGCGCCAAGGGTCAGCATGGCTTCTGATCCGCCTGCCAGCATGACATCGGCATAGCCATGTTTGATCTGGCGATAAGCTTCTCCTAAGGCAATCGCCGACGATGCGCAGGCGGTGGAGTAGGTGATGTTGGGGCCTTGCAGGTGATATTTGATGGACAGGTGCGATGCGGCGGCATTGTTCATGCTGAGCAGCACGCTGAGCGGTTTGATGCGCGGATTTTCGCGCTTGAATACTTCGATATAGCCGTCTTCGAGCGTGCCGGCTCCACCCAGGCATGAGCCCATATACACGCCGGCTCTGTTGTATTCAGACTCATTTAATGTCAGGTGAGCATCCTGTACGGCTTGTTCGGCGGCAACCAGCGCAAGCTGGCTGAAACGTTCGATGCCGGTGAGCTGTATTTTGGAAAAATGTGCCGCAGGATCGAAGTCATCCACGGGGGCAGCGATGCGCACCGAGAGTTGTTCAGTGAAGCTGCGCTGTAAGTGTTTGATGCCGGAACGGCCACTCATCAAGCTGTTGAAAAACTGCTCGGGGGATGATCCTGTCGGTGAAACGATCCCTAAGCCGGTGATGACAACGCGCCTGGACATGCGATTAATGTGAAACTCGCGTAGCGATACGTTTGCACCTTCCTCTGCAAGGATTTATTTGCGGGGGAAGGGTGGGAAGGGGGATGGACATGGCAGATTTAATCATCATGTTACTTCACCATGTACGCCAGGTTACGCCGATTGCTCAGCGATAATCCTGTCGACCAGATCGATTACATCTTGCAGGGTTTTGATCTCAACGCGTTCGTCCGGCAGCTTGATCTTGAATTCGTCTTCAAGATTGAACATGAACTCGATTACTGACAGGGAATCCAGCCCCAGGCTTTCCAAAGTTGCTTCAGGCGTCAGGTTTTCAAGCTTCAGGTCGAATTGCTCGACCATCATGCGCTGTATGGTAGCTAATGAACTCATGGTAATTGATATTAAATGTTTACTTGGGGTTGATTATAACCGAATCCACGCCTGAACGATGCACTTTCAGGACGTAAAACAGGCAGGTTTACCCCGCTTGTTGTCCGGCTGGATTTTAAATTTTTTGCAGTGGCTGGATTTTCAGTGCTGACAGATATGGCAAGACTATTTTTGATGAATCGCGTTGAAAAATCGTATGGTTTCATTTGCGACCTGTTCCCTGTCATTATCTACCGTGATCATGTGGTAGCTGTTGTGCAGCATCACGCTTTCAACCAGCCTGGAGCCGATATGTTCAGCGACGAAGCGTGCGTTGCGCGGTGAGGCGATTTCATCTTCGATGGCGTGAATGATGATGGCGGGGGCTGTGACCCGGCACATGGATTTCTTCACCGTTGCGATCATGCGCTCGGCTTCCTGTATGGCCGGAAGGTTAAGCTTGCTGGCGCCGACGATCGATGAATCCTTGTGGCTCATTTCGCGCGCGATCCATTTGCGTAATTGTTTGTTCTTCAGTCCGAACGGCTCGCGTTCACGGTAGCTGTACAGATAGCGAACGGGTGAGTAATAGCCGATGTAGCGCAAAAAACGATACCAGGGAATGCCCCAGCCGTCATACCACAGGGTGGTTGATAGCAATGTCAGGGCGGACACCTCATCACCGAGTTCTGCCGCGATGCTCAAGGAGAGTGTTGAGCCGATACATAAGCCGCCCACTGCCACGGTGCTGTACTGTTGTTTGAGCGTACGAAATTCGGCCAATGCACAGGCATGCCAGTCTTGCCAATGCGTCACAGAACGCGGAGTGTCACCGTGCATGAAGCCGTATCCTCTGATATGAGGCGTATGTACCGTGTATCCGGCCTGATGAAGCCGCTTGGCAATCGGCTGGAGTTCGGCGGGGCTGCTTTGCAGGCCGTGGAATAACAACACGGCATGTTCGCCTGCTTTTAATGTAATTGCATCCATTTGCTTAACCTGGTAAGTGACATCTGTTTAGCCATGACTCGTCCAAACAATTGCGGTTAATCCGCGACCGGAGTGGTAAAGGCATGGTGATTATAGGGTATGCACGGCAACAACCCCAGCCATTCAAATCCGTGCCCGGTACAACGGAGTGCGGCGCTTTAATAAATGAACCGGTCACGCAGCGCGTCCAGATTTAATTCCTGCAGGATATACTCCAGACGCAGCCTGATATCTTTACGTGGACTGCCAGTGTGGCGGGCAACGATCAGTTCGTTTTTCATCGAGTGTTCCCAGCCGACCAGTTCTGTGACGGTCACCTGATAGCCGTGCGATTCGAGCAGCAGGCAACGCAGCACATTGGTCAGATGACTGCCGAATTCGCGGGTGTGGATAGGATGCCGCCAGATTTCTGATAGCGGCGTTTTACCGAAAGACTGGTTTTTGTGTTTGTTCAGTGCAGAGGCTACTTCGGCCTGGCAGCAGGGAACCAGCACGATAAAGCGGGCCTTTTTGCAGAGGGCGAATTTGATTGCATCATCGGTGGCGGTATTACAGGCGTGCAGCGCCGTGACGATATCAATCTGCTCAGGTAGTTGCGTTGAATGGGTGGATTCTTCGACCGACAGATTCAGAAATGACATCCTCGAAAACCCCAGCCTGGCTGCCAGTTCCTGCGATTTTACAACCAGCGCCTCGCGTGTTTCGATACCGTAAATATGCCCGGCATCAAGCGTCTTCAGGAATAAATCATAAAGGATGAAACCCAGGTAGGATTTGCCCGCACCGTGATCCGCAAGCGTGGGGTCTGGTTTGTCCGCCAGCACTTCATTTAGCAGTGGTTCGATGAAATGAAACAGATGATAGACTTGTTTGAGCTTGCGCCTGCTGTCCTGGTTGAGTTTGCCGTCGCGCGTCAGGATATGCAACTCTTTAAGCAGTTCGACGGATTGTTCGGGTTTGATTTCGGGTATGAGTGTCATGCGTTATCCAAATTTTAGTTTCATCAGCAGTACAGTTCCCGTCAGGAGCTGTGTGATGCAGTTGGCTATGATGTGGCAGCGGCGCTGCCGATGATGTCTTGATTAATCATGAGCGTCTTCATCCTGTGCCCATAACTGGTGCGCATCCAGCAGTAAACGGTAGCGAGCTTCGTTGGCATCCAGTTGTGCCAGGTTTTCTGCTAACGAAGACTCCAGCGCAAAGCGGCGCGCGGTGAGACTGTCCAGCAGGCTGACCTCGCCCAGCGTATAGGCACGGGCCGCCAGTTCGGCGTTACTGCGGATGGACTGTGCTGCTTCATGTGCCAGCTGCCAGGTGTCAAAATTTTTCACGGCCTGAAGATACGCCGCATAAACATCGCCTTCGAGGCGACGCTTGACGAAAGCTTCCTGATCGGCCGCGATGACGGCTTGTTGTTCAACGCTATCCGCAATGGCACTCCGGTGTTCCAGCGAGAGCGGTACCGTGACATAAAGTCCCGCCACTTTTTCATTGCCGCCCATTTCATTGGCAAAACGCATGCCGACGGTCGGGTCTGGAATCTGATCGGCGCGGCTGCGTTGCGCCAGCAGTTGTTGCACGCGAGTTTGTTCTTGAACCATGCCGAGTTCGTGGTTGTCTTCCATTATGCGTGACTTCCAGAACGTAAAGTCATGCTCGATGGGGGCCGGCATGGCGAGCGTTAATTTTTCCGGCAATTGAATGGCGGGAAATGATCGCGTCAGATCATTACCTGCCAGTTGCGCACGCATCTGGGCCTGATGCCATGACACGCCGGCCTGTGCGGCGGCAGCGAGCGCCTGATTCAATTCGAGTCTTGGCGCGTCTCCTGCCTTGACGCGCCTGTTGGTCATTGCGGCTTGTTGCTTGAGGATGTCTACCTGTTGCTGCCATAGTGTGGCCTGAGCCTGTTCGCGTTGCCAGATGAACCAGAGTTTCAGCAGCATACGCCCGGCTTCATGGTGCGCATCGCCGACTGCGAATTCAGCCCGCCCGACACTGGCAGCACCAATCTCCTGGTCTATGCCGACTTTATTAGGCAGGCGCAACGGGCGTTCCAGCGCGACGTCCCATTCCTTCATTTTTTGCCCGGTGTTCGCGATATTGCGTTGCGATGAACCTGCGCGCAGGTTAAATTCATAAGGGCCGTTGTCCCACCTGCGCTTGTTGGCGTGTTCCATTTTCAGGCCGCTCGCAGCGTTCAGCACCAGCAGATGTTCGCTCAGCGCACTTTTTACCTGCGCCGGCGGCGGCAGGTCAGGGCGGTTGATCTCTGCGGCGCAAGCGATCCCGCTTATTAACGTAAGTGCTGACAATAGACTGACGACCTGAGGTTTGCGACTAACGACTAACGACTGACGACTGGCGACTGTTTTTATCATGCCAGCCTCCCGAACTCGATTACCGGCGTGATCCAGTAGGCTATTTCCGGATTGGCTTCTTCAAGCTTGAGATGGGTGATGAGTTCGCGCGCATCGTCAAGGTTCATTACCGTGTCGATCTGGACGCGTTGCGAGCGTCCCCGCACTTGTTCGAGCATGCTGGGCAGTTTTTCCTTCTGGCTGCCGCCTTCGTTGCGGGTCAGGGCAAAGCCGCTCACCCAGTCCGGATGTTCGAGCAGATGATCGACCAGACGTTCTTCTAAAGTGCGATGGCATACCAGCGTCAGACAACAATTCATTTCTTTCATGCGGAGATCCTTTCGCGTTCAAGGCCGAAACGGCGGTACAGGATGGGCAGCATAATCAGCGTTAGCAGCGTCGAGCTGATCAGTCCTCCGGTCACGACGACTGCGAGCGGCTTCTGTATCTCGGATCCGGGGCCGGTGGCAAACAGCACGGGCAGCAGGCCAAAGGCCGTGATGCTGGCGGTCATCAGTACCGGGCGCAGACGGCGTTTTGCGCCTTCAAACACCACTTGCGTGATGTCCATGCCTTCGGCGTGCAACTGGTTGAAGTAGGACACCATCACCACCCCGTTGAGTACCGCAATACCTAACAGGGCGATGAAACCGACCGAGGCGGGGACAGACATATATTCACCGCTGATCCACAAAGCAAAGATACCGCCGATCAGTGCGAAGGGAATGTTGGTCAGTACAAGGACAGCCTGCCTGACCGAGCCGAAGGTCGCGAACAGCAGCATGAAAATCATCCCTAGGGCGACCGGCACCACTACGGCCAGACGGGCGGCTGCGCGTTGCTGGTTCTCGAACTGACCGCCCCAGGTCAGGCGGTAGCCTTGTGGCAGCTTGATCCTGGCTGCGACGGCGGCTTTGGCTTCTTCAACAAAACCGACCAGGTCACGACCCTTCACATTGCTTTGTACGACCACCATGCGTTGTCCATTTTCTCTGTCCACTTTCACAGGGCCATCCACGCGTTCCAGTTTTGCAACAACCGATAAGGGGACGTTTTGTCCATTGGGTAGCGGCAGGGTGAGCGCGGAAAACAGCGCCGGAGATTGCTGTATATCGGCCTCGCCTCGCATGATCAGCGGTGTGCGTCGACCATTTTCGATGACCGTGCCCAGGTTTTGTCCCTCGATCTGGCTGCGCAACGCATTGCTGATGTCGTCCACGGTAAGGCCTAATCGACCCGCAGCCAGGCGATCAATCTCCACGCGGAAATACTGCACACCGCTGTTCTTTACGGTGAACACATCTTCGCTGCCACGGATGCCTTGCAGCACATTGACCATTTGCTCGGCGGCCTCGTTGAGCCTGTTCAAGTCTGTGCCAAATATCTTGATCGCGATATCACCGCGTGCGCCGGTGAGCATTTCCGATACGCGCATGGCGATCGGCTGAGTGAAGCTGTACTCCACGCCGGGAAAATTCATCATTACGGTGCGGATGTTATCGACGATGACGCTTTTGTCCTTGTTGCGCCATTCGGCCTGCGGTTTGAGTACCAGGAAGTTATCGGTCTCATTCAAACCCATCGGATCGAGACCCAGCTCATCGGCACCGGCGCGCGAGACGATGCCTTTTACTTCAGGCACTGCCTTGAGGATGGCTTGCTGAATGCGCTCATCCATGATGGCGGTCTGTGCGAGGTTGATTGAGGGCAGTTTGGATACCTGCATGATCAGATCGCCTTCGTCCATTTCAGGCATGAAGGCCTTGCCGATCAGTGTATACACGCCGCCGCTGATGAGCAGCATGATAAGGGCTGCGCTAATCACCACGCGTTCGCGCTTTAGCGCACGTTCCAGCAGCGGGGCGTAAATCGCCATCGCACGGCGTACCAGCCAGGGTTCGTCGTGGCTGGCCGTCTTGAGCAGCAAAGAGGACAGCATCGGTACGATGGTCAGCGACAGCAGCAAGGAGCCTGCCAGGGCGAACACGATGGTCAGGGCTACCGGGATGAAAAGTTTCCCTTCCAGTCCTTGCAGCGTCATCAGCGGCAGGAATACGATGATGATGATGGCGACCCCTGCCGCCACGGGCGTGATGACTTCTTTAACGGCACGGTAAATGACGTGCAGGTGCGGGATGTGATCGCGCCTGCCGGCTAAATGATTGATGATGTTTTCCATCACCACCACCGAGCCATCCACCAGCATGCCGATGGCGATCGCTAAGCCCCCCAGACTCATCAGGTTGGCGGACATGCCGAACTGTTGCATCAGGATGAAGGTGATCAGCACTGCCAGTGGCAAGGTGATGGCCACCACGACAGCGGCACGCAAGTTGCCCAAGAACAGCACCAGCAGTATGACGACCAGTACAATGGCTTCGGTAAGGGCTTTCGATACCGTGCCGATCGCCCGGTTTACCAGGCTGCCGCGATCATAAAAAACTTTTGTCGTGACACCTTTGGGCAGGGCAGGGGCCAGTTCCAGTAATTTGGCTTGTACGCCGGCGACTACTTTTTGTGCATTTGCGCCGCGCAAGCCCAGCACCAGGCCTTCGACCGCTTCGCCACGGCCGTCCTGGGTCACTACGCCATAACGCGTCATGCTGCCGATGCGCACAAGGGCTACATCGCTCACGCGTACCGGATTGCCGGACGGGCTGGCAATGACGATATTGCGCAGATCCTGCAGGTTTTTGACGCTCCCCTCGGCGCGTACCAGCAGGGCTTCGTCGCCGTCATTGATACGTCCGGCTCCGTCGTTGCGATTATTGGCTTGCACCGCCTGTTGCAGCATCGCAAAGGAAATGCCATGAGCGGCAAGTGCATTGTGATCCGGCACCACTTCAAAGCTGCGCGCCAGGCCGCCCAGTGAGTTGACATCCGCCACGCCTGGCAGGGTGCGCAGTGCCGGGCGTATTACCCAGTCCAGAATGGTGCGGCGTTCTTCTAAGGATACATTGTCTCCTTCCACCGTGAACATGAACATTTCACCCAGTGGTGTAGTGATGGGGGCAAGGCCGCCGGAAGCTGAGGGCGGCAAATCGCGCTCTGCATTACTCAGGCGCTCGGCGACCTGCTGACGCGCCCAGTAGATGTCGGTGCCGTCGTTGAAATCTATGGTGATGTCCGCAATCGCGTATTTGGAAATCGAGCGCATGATGCGCTGATTTGGGATGCCCAGCATTTCCAGTTCGATGGGCGTGACGATGCGCGCCTCGACTTCTTCCGGGGTCATACCCGGTGCCTTCATGATAAGTTTGACTTGGGTGGAGGAAACGTCCGGGAACGCGTCAATCGGCAAGTCGCGGAACGAGGCTATACCCGCGCCCAGCAGCAGCAGCGTCATCGCGGCCACCAGCAAGCGCTGAGTCAGTGCGAATTCGACGAGTTTGGCAAACATTATTTATTCCCGCCGATGCCCATCATGCTCGACTTGAGCGCTGAAACGCCGTGCACGGCAATTTTTTCGTCGCCCTTGAGTGCGCCGCTGATGACACTGTTCTGCGCCCCTTCATTAAGAATATGAACAGCCAGAGCGCGGAATCCTTGAGGTGTTTCCACGAATACCAGGGCGCGGCCCTGAATGCGTGAGATTGCGCTGTTGGGAATATCCCATTGCGCGGAACCGTTGGCGGCGGTACTGATGGATGCCTCGACAAACTGGCCGGGACGCAGATTGTCTGCGCCTTTCAGGATTACACCGCGCAACAAGACTGTCTGATTAGTGCCGGTCAGGCTGTGACCAATTGCGGTGAGTTTTCCGCTGGCAGCGAAAGCCGGAATAGTAATCAACGCACCCAGGTTCAGATCGCGGGTGACAGCCAGCGGCGCCTGAATTTCCAGTGCGAGCGGAGTGACCTTGGCAATCTTGAAAATTGGCACCGCAGCGTCGAGGCGTTGCCCTGCGCTGGCAGTTTTTTCTAGCACGACACCATCAATGGGTGAGGTCATGGTAAGCGAGTTGCTCAGACTGTTGCCGGATTGCAACTGAGCAATCGCAGCATCGGACATTCCGGAAACACGCAGCATCTGTTTGCGTTCCGATAATGCTGCCTGAGCTTCGAGTGCCAGGCTGCGGGTGGCGCGATATCGGCTCTCTGAAATAATGCCATCCTTAAATAAGGATTCGTCACGGGTGAGGTTTTCTTGTGCGAGACGGTTTTGCACGCTGGCTTGCAGCAAGCCGCGCTGCGCTTCTGCAAGGGCGGGACTTTGCAGCCGAGCAATAGCCTGACCTTGCCTGACACTATCGCCTACGCCAACCAGAGTCTGTTCGATCATTGCAGGTAAAGGGGTGCTGATGATAAACATTTGATTGCTGGGAATAACGACTTGAGCGGGCAGGCCGGAAACTTCACCGGATTGTTTGCCTGGTAAGGCGATCGTTGTGATACCAAGAGCCTGAACCTGTTTGGCGCTAACAACAATATTCTCGTCTGCATAACTTGGTTGGCTGGCAGACAGGACAATAAGTCCGAGAATAAGTGAGGTATTCTTCATGTAAAGCTCCGGTATGCACAAAGTTTGGATATGCATGTTACTTGTTTCAAAAGGAAACTCCATAGTCATAGTCCTATGAAGTTGCTTAATAGTTCATAGTTGTCGATCAAATTATAAAAAAAGAAAATAGTATTTGACGGTATTCATGAGCTTTGCTATAGTCCGTTTTCTGACGCGGGGTGGAGCAGCTCGGTAGCTCGTCGGGCTCATAACCCGAAGGTCATAGGTTCAAATCCTGTCCCCGCAACCCGAATTTTGTAGTTGATTTATGTATTAAATGTTTCAGGATGTCGCTTGACAGGATGTTTTTAATCTCTACAATGCTGACCTCTTCGCTGCAAA
>DFWZ01000062.1:26209-89068 GCA_002381565.1 Gallionella sp. UBA4121 | reverse complement strand
GAGTCAGGGTTACGCTGAGTAGCGTTTTAGTCTGAAATGGTTTGATGTGACGCATTGATGCTCCCTGATATTATTATATTATGGGCGCATTTTATATGAGCGCTGTCCGCGCGCCCTGCGGCATATTGTCGCACCCTGACTTAGTCGTTAAACTTCAAGTACGGGCGGCGCGGGATCGGTTATGCTGTCCGGATTGTTAAATATACAGGCCTCTGAATGAAATTAATGAATTACGGGTTGGCCTTATCGGCAGGAGCGCTCTGTGTGTTTGGTTTTGCGCCGTTCGGCATGTTTCCGATTCCGGTACTGGCGCTCGCGGTATTGTTTGTCCTGTGGGGCAGCGCCGGCACGCCGCGCGCTGCAGCTTTACTGGGATTCGCTTTTGGTCTGGGGCTGTTCAGTGCCGGGATCAACTGGATTTATGTCGCACTGCATGATTTCGGTGAGATGCCGATGTGGCTGGCAGGCCCCGCGACGCTGTTGTTTGCGGCGTTTTTAGCACTGTTCACCGCACTGGCGGGCTATATTCAGGCGCAGATTAATGTGAAATTCGCGCAGCGATTCGCCAGCTCTTCCCCTGACTTGCAGGGGGAAGTTGGAAAGGGGGAGAGCGAAGCGAGGAAACCCGGTTATACGTCTGTCGTGCTGGTGATGCCGGCAGCATGGGTACTGATCGAATGGCTGCGGGGCATGATATTCACAGGTTTTCCGTGGCTGACGCTGGGCTATGCCCACAGTGGCAGCCCGCTGGCAGGTTACGCGCCGCTGCTTGGCGTGTATGGCGTGTCGCTGGTCGCTGCGGTGTGCGCCGGTCTTCTGGCAATATTGTGGCGTGAGCGCTGGAATCAACGGGGGCAGCTCGCCCTCGCGGCGTTCGTCGTATTCTGGCTGGCAGGTTTGCTGCTGCGCAGTGTTGCCTGGACGCATTCGCAAGGTTCACCCTTTACGGTGTCACTGCTGCAGGGCAATATCGGGCAGGACACCAAGTTCAAGGAAGAGTCGCTGGATGACACGCTGGACACCTATCGCCGTCTGGCCATGCAAAATCCGGCAAAACTTACCGTGATGCCGGAAACCGCGTTGCCGATGATGCAGGACGAAGTGCCGCAAAGCCTGATTGAGCAGTTGCGCGACAATGCCAGACAGAACGGCGGCGATGTGCTGATCGGCGCATTCGAACGGGACGGGGGCGGCTATTACAACAGCGTGTTCCCTCTGGGGGCATCAGAGAACAGGTTTGCGGAAGACCAGCATTACCGCAAGCACCATCTGGTGATATTCGGCGAGTTTATCCCGCTGCGGCCGGTGTTCGGCTGGCTGATCAACGAAGTGCTGCACATCCCGATGGGGGATCTGGCTCGCGGCGATTTAAGGCAAGCGCCACTCGCTGTTGCCGGGCAACGTGTGGCGGTGGATATCTGCTATGAAGATGTGTTCGGCGAGGAAGTCATCACGGCCCTGCCGGAGGCCACGCTGCTGGTGAACATGACCAATGATGCCTGGTACGGAGATTCCAATGCGGCCGCACAGCACAACCAGATGTCGCAACTGCGCGCGCTGGAAACGGGCCGCATGCTGCTGCGCGCCACCAACACCGGCGTGACGTCCATCATCGGGGTTGATGGACGCGTGTTGCAACGGTTGCCGCAGCACCAGCAGGCGGTGCTGCAGGGCATGGCGCAGGGCTATGCCGGCACCACGCCCTATGTGCGCTGGGGCAATGCGGCGGTGTTGCTGCTGATTGCACTGATGCTGGCCGGTTCTTTGTGGCTGGGGAAAAGGCGCAATTCGTAACAGCAAGGGCCGCCTAAACGACTCCGTTTTGCCGCTGGGCGGCTTACCAGTTCAAAACGATGCAATTTTGTCCATGTCTCCCGGTCGCACGGTGCCGGGATCACAAAAAGTTCAGGGTTTGAAACTGCTTGCCGGCAGTACCGGTGCAGTGGCAAAGTCTTTCGGCAGCGTGCCGGTCAGGCTGTTCAGGAAGGCCACGATTTCCTCAATTTCCCCGGCAGCCAATGTCGTACCCAATTGCACTTGCGCCATGATCCGCACTGCTTCGGGCAATGTGGCAACCGAACCGTCGTGAAAGTACGGCGGCGTCATCGCCACATTGCGCAGACTTGCGACCTTGAATACGTACTTGTCAGCCGGGTCTTTGGTCACATCGAAACGCCCTTCGTCGATCTTGGTGCTCCCGGTTTGCTTCCAGTAGTCTTCCAGCAGTCCGAATTTCTGATACATGCCGCCGCCTACGCCGACCCCGTTGTGGCAGGCGGTACACCCGGTAGAGATGAATCGCTTCAGGCCGGCTGCCGCCAGTGTAGGCAATGCCCTGGCATTGCCTTTGAGGTAGGCATCGAACGGCGACGGCGTCACCAGCGTACGCTCATAGGCACCGATCGCTTTGCCCCAGTTTTCAGCATTGATCGGATTCTGTTCATTGGGGAATGCCTTTTTGAACATGGCCGGATAGCCGTCTATGGCCTCTATTTTTTTCATTGCAGCAGCCAAATCAGGTTGCCCGAAACTCGGCGGGCCAATCAGGGCCCTGACCGCCTGATCCTCCACGTTCTTGCGATCCCCGCGCCAGTGGGCGACGAATTCAAGCGCAGCGTTGAGTACGGTAGGCGAGTTGCGCGGGTTGTCGCGACTTTTCACCCCGATGGCTTTAGGCAATCCGTCAGTGCCGTATAGCGCAGGCATATGGCATCTCGAACAGCTGACTGTGCCGTCGAGTGAGGGGCGCGGGTCGAAAAACAGCGCCCTTCCCAGCGCCACTTTTTCCGGCGTAATCGGGAATTCCTGAGTGCCCATATCGGCGGGTAATGGTTTGAACAGCTCTTGCGCCTGCTGCATGAGGGGTTCTGCCGCGATGGCGCTCAATGAGGCGCTCAACAACACCGCGCCCATAAAAAATTTCGCTTTATGCTTTTTCATTTTGAGCCTCTGCAATGAAGATTGGCTGTTAACTCGGTGGTGCTGCAACTGATTGCGCTGATGCCGGAGGTGCTTTGAGGTTTTTGCCGGGAGTAGACTGACACCCGGCCGGGGCTGACCCCGCAGCCGGTTACTGTGGCTTCGCCGCAATCCCTGTGAGCTATCCGGTGTCGGATAAGGGGATCCACTGACGACGATCTGAAAAAAGTAATGCACCTTATCGAATGACGGGCAAGACTCTTTTCGCTCAATATGATCAGTACTCAGCTTCCTTGACCTGCGGCATGCCTTCAGCTTCCCAGCGTGTATAACCGCCGGCGAGGTTGAGCACGTGCTTGAAGCCCATCATCTGCAACACGGCGGCAGCCATGGCCGAACGGCCGCTGGTGGCGCAGTAGAGGACGATCTGCTGGTCTCGGGCGCCGGACAGAGGCGGGTAGTGCTTCGGGTAACTGGTGTCGGCGGCAGCTTCGATGATGCCGCGCGGCACCAGATGCGCGCCGTCAATATGGCCGTGTTCGAATTCGGCCGACTCGCGTACGTCGACCAGCAAAAAGTCTTGTTTAGCATCCAGTTTGGCCTTGAGTTCGGCAGGCGTGATTTCCTTAACGCAGGACTTGGCGGCTTTGACGAAGTCCATCAGGCCGACGGGCTGTTCGGGTTTGAAGGTGTTATACATTTTTTCTCCTTTATTGATTAACGTGGTGTAGCTGCGATTTGAGTGAAACCGGGGACAAACCACGGTTTTTTGTGCGTTAAGATTCGTGCTGCCCTTATTGTAATTGCTAAACATAAAAGTGCCGATTTCTGGCGCAGCAGCAGAACTTGCATAGCTTACAGATACAGCGTGTTTTTGGGTTGCCTCGAATGCAAAAAATTCAAAACAGATCTTGAGCTACGTGGCGCATCGTGTGCAAACTTTAACTATTCCATGCGGGTAAAGCAAATGCGATTTCAATCCGGCAAAAACATCGTAAAATGCTTCGGTGAGTAATCCAGGAAACAACGTAATGGCATCATCGTGTATTGGCAATTGGGTCTGCTATCTGCTTTGCTGCGCCGATGACACACTGTATTGCGGCATCACCAACGATCTGGAGAAACGCTTAAGCGCGCACAACGCAGGCACGGCGGCCAAGTACACGCGCTCGCGCGGGCCGGTGGAACTGGTGTTCACGGAAAATTGTGCGGACAGGTCGGTTGCATCGAAGCGCGAGATGGCGATCAAGAAACTGACGCGTGCGGAAAAGCTGGCACTGATCGGTTCAGCCTGATCAGCCGCCGATAGTCAGGCAAATAATGGCTTAGCGCGATAGTCTGTCAGTGATGGCATGGCAACGGATTTTCTCAATCGATGTCATTGACAGAATCAATCACCTGTTCTGGTGTGTGCATTGATAATATGAGCGCCGCTGCTGAAATTTGTTATTGACAGCAGGCGCGCATGTGGCGTGCAGGGAGCCGGCTGTTTATATCCGCCGAAAAATTGCTCACAGATAGGTAACGTCCTTGAGAACTCATTTATTGGTGGGATTGAAGGGGATTGCTAATTCATCTCGTATAAGGCAAACCATGACGCTGCAGGAATTACGCTACGTAGTTGCACTGGCAGATGCAGGGCACTTCGGCCATGCGGCCGAGGCCTGTTTTGTCAGTCAATCGACGTTGTCTACCCAGATCAAAAAGCTGGAGGATTATCTCGGCATCGTCCTGTTTGATCGCAGTCTGAAAAATGTGACGCTCACGCCTGCCGGTCACGAAATCGTGGATTCTGCCCGCCGCATCATCGAAGAAGCCGGCCGTATCTGCGAGCTCTCCCGGCAAATCAAGGATCCCATGGTGCGCGGTATTCATCTTGGTGTCATACCCACGCTTGGACCGTATTACCTGCCCCATGTATTGCCTGCGGTGCATGAACATTTCCCGAAATTGCGTCTGTTTTTGCGCGAAGAAATGACGCCGTATGTGTTAGCTCACCTGACCGAAGGAAAACTGGATGCAGCTTTGCTGGCTTTGCCTTTGCCGGTCGACGATCCGGCGCTGGAAATTGCGCCGTTATTCTGCGAGCCATTTTTGGCCGCCGTGCCTGCCAACCATGTTCTGGCGGCAGCCGCAGAAGTGCATATTGATGAACTGGTTCAGGCGGGGCTGTTTTTGCTGGAGGAGGGGCATTGCCTGCGCAATCAGGCGCTGGAAGCCTGCCATCTGACAGAGCTTGAAAATGAGGAGATTCGTGCAACCAGTCTGGAAACCCTGCGCCAGATGGTCGGCATGGGATTAGGGGTTACTTTGATGCCGGCAATGGCAGGCATGCAATCCTGTAATTTCGGTGCGCGTGTTGCATTGCGTCCGCTTGCCTCCCCGGGCGCATCGCGCATTATCGGGCTGGTTTGGCGTCGTCGCTCACCGGTTTCGCTGACCATGGAAAAATTGGCGGGTCTGCTGAAAGACCTGTTGCCGCCCGGAACACTGGCGATAAAATAAATTGTGATTGACTCAATCTATTCAGTCAATCGAAGCAATTGAAATAATCTTCTTCTTGTGAAATACGCCAGGTAGTATGCTTTTGCAAGTGACCCTGAGTCACTTGATCAATAGCTGAATTTACAACCATAGCGAGGTAAATATCATGAAACTGAAAGGAAGTAAAACCGAGCAATCCCTGAAAGATGCCTTCGCCGGCGAATCCATGGCTAACCGGCGCTATCTTTATTTCGCAGGCAAAGCCGATGTTGAAGGCTACAACGATGTATCTGCGCTGTTTCGCTCCACCGCCGAAGGCGAGACCGGCCATGCTCACGGTCACTTGGAGTATCTGGAACAGTGCGGAGATCCCGCCACCGGCTTGCCGTTCGGTGGTACGGAAGACAATCTGAAGAGTGCGGTTGCGGGCGAGACGCACGAGTACACCGATATGTATCCCGGCATGGCCAAGACTGCGCGGGCAGAGGGGTTTGATGAGGTCGCCGACTGGTTTGAAACCTTGGCCAAGGCGGAGCGTTCCCATGCCAACCGCTACCAGAAGGCGCTCAACGAGTTTCAAGCTTAAGCACTGACTTGCACACCGGCCGCTTGCGGCCGGCTTCCCTGGATTAACAAGGACGATGCCATGGCCGCTCCAAATCGTGAAGGTAATCTTGAAGCACCTACCCGTCATCCTCTGGACTGGAAGAATCCGGACTTTTACAACGAAGCATCGTTGCATAAGGAGATGGAACGGGTTTTCGATATCTGCCACGGTTGCCGCCGCTGCGTCAGTCTGTGTCAGTCTTTTCCCACACTGTTTGATCTGGTGGACGAATCCGCCACGCTGGAAGTGGATGGCGTGGCCCGTGCAGATTACGGCAAGGTCGTGGATCACTGTTATCTGTGCGACCTTTGCTACATGACAAAATGCCCTTACGTACCGCCACACGAGTGGAATCTGGATTTCCCCCACCTGATGCTCAGAGCCAAGGCGGTGAAATACCAGCAGGGCGACGTAAAGATGCGCGACCGGATACTGACCAGCACCGATACCGTCGGCTCTCTGGCGGGCATTCCGGTGGTGGCTCAAGTGGTCAATGCAGTCAATAAAATCGGCATGGCGCGCAAGGGGCTGGAGGCGGTGGCGGGTATTCATGCCGAAGCCTGGCTGCCGGCGTTCCATAGCAACCCGCTGCGCCGCCGTTTATCCGGACATCAAAGCGCAAGTGTGGCAGAGCCCGCCGGAAAAACCAAAGGCAGAATCGCCCTGTTTGCGACCTGCTACATGAACCGCAACGAGCCTGGACCTGGCGAGGATTTTGTCGCAGTCTTCGAGCACAACGGTATCCCAGTCACACTGGCGGAACAGGAGCGCTGTTGCGGCATGCCAAAACTGGAACTGGGTGATCTGCAATCGGTGGCGAAAGCGAAGGAATATAACATTCCTGTGCTCGCCAAACTCGTCGATGAGGGTTGGGATCTGACTGCGCTGGTTCCCTCATGCGTGCTGATGTTCAAGCAGGAGCTGCCGCTGATGTTCCCGGACGACAAGGAGGTGCAGAAGGTGAAGGAGGCGTTCTTTGACCCCTTCGAATATTTGATGCTGCGCCACAAGGAGGGCAAGCTCAGGTCCGACTTCAGGCAACCTTTGGGAAAAGTGGCCTACCATGCGGCCTGTCATCAGCGCGTGCAGAACATCGGCCAGAAAACCCGCGAGGTTCTGTCGCTGGTGCCCGATACCGCAGTGGATATCATCGAGCGTTGTTCCGGCCATGACGGTACTTATGCCGTGAAAAAGGAGTTTCACGAATATGCGATGAAAATCGTCAAGCCGGTGGCGGATCGGGTAAGAAAGTCTGAGGCTGCGCATTACGGCAGCGACTGTGCGATGGCCGGCCACCATATCGAAAATGCGCTAAAAGACGGCCGTGCACCCGAACACCCGATTACTTTGCTGCGTCGTGCTTATGATATTTGATTTCAACAGGAGGAATAATCATGTCTAACGAAGGCTACCACGAACCGGTCGAACAGCTCAGTACACAAACCCGCGATATGCACCGTGCGATCACATCCCTGATGGAAGAGCTTGAAGCGGTGGACTGGTATAACCAGCGGGTCGATGCATGCAGCGATCCCGATTTGAAAGCGATTCTCGCCCATAACCGCGACGAGGAAAAGGAACATGCGGCGATGGTGCTGGAGTGGATCCGGCGCCGAGACCCGCGTTTTGACAAGGAACTGCGCGACTATCTCTTCACCGACAAACAGATCGCGCATGGATGAAACCAGACATGAAGGCAAACCGATGAGCAAGCTGACACGCGGCGATCTTTACTCCCTGGAACACTATGCGGCAATCCGATCCGGGTTCCGTGCCAAGGTCATGGATCATAAAACAGATCGCAGGCAGGCCTTGGGCGCGCATGCCACGCTGTATTTTGAGGACAGCCTCACCATGCAATATCAGGTTCAGGAAATGCTGCGTCTGGAGCGCATCTTCGAGGCGGAAGGCATCCAGCAGGAGCTGGATGTTTATAACCCTCTGATCCCCGACGGCGCCAACTGGAAGGCAACTTTCATGCTCGAATACGAGGATGCGGATGAGCGCCGCGCAGCGCTCGCCCGTCTGATCGGCATCGAGAAGAAGGTCTGGATGCAGGCCGAAGGGTACGACAAGGTTTACCCAATCGCCAATGCAGACATGGATCGAGAAGCCGATGACAAGACTTCGGCAGTGCATTTTCTGCGCTTCGAGCTCACATCGGAAATGGTCAGCGCAATCAAGCGGGGTGCAAGCGTGCGTGCAGGCATCGACCATCCCGATTACCAGGTGGAAGTTGTCTTGCCTTCACGGGTGCGCGCTTCCCTGGCAGGCGACCTGCACTGATCGCCGGTCCTGGCCGCCCGGATGAAATTTAGGCGGACGGCTGCCTGATTCAACAAAAAGCCTTGCTACTTGTAGAGCATATGCGGCAGCCAGGTGGAAATGGCGGGGACATAGGTGATCAGCCCCAGGTATACCAGCATCACGCCCACCCACGGCAGGGTGGCAATCGATACTTCGGTGAGCCCTTCTTTGGCCAGATGACTGGCGACGAACAGGTTCAGTCCCACCGGGGGATGAATCATGCCGATTTCCATGTTGACCACCATGATGATCCCCAGGTGTATCGGGTCTATGCCCATGGTTTTGGCAATCGGCAGAAACAGCGGCGCCAGAATCAGCACGATGGAAGTCGGCTCCATGAACTGCCCGGCGGCGAGCAGGGCAAAGTTCACCATCAGCAAAAACATCCACGGCTGCAGATTTTGCTCCACCACCCATTGCGACATTTCCTGCGGGATCTGCTCGGAGGTCATCAGGAAAGAGAACAGGATCGCGTTGGTGATGATGTAGAGCAGCATCGCACTGGTGTTCGCGGCACTGAGCAGCGTTTTTGGCACCTGCCGCCATGACAGATCGCCATAGAAAAATTTGGCCGCGACGAAGGCGTACACAGCCGCGACAGCCGCAGCTTCAGTCGGGGTGAAAATGCCGCCGTAGATGCCGCCGATGACGAGCACGACCATGAAGATTCCGCCCCATGCGTCCCTGAATGATTCCCAGAATTCTTTAGCGGTGGGCTTGGGCATGGTGGGAAAATTCTTCCGTTTTGCCTGCACAAACACCAAACCCATCATGATGACAGCGAGCAGGATGCCCGGCATGATACCCGCGATGAACATCTTGCCTGCACTCTCCGATGTGGCCACCGCGTAGATGATCATCACGATGGAGGGCGGAATCAGAATGCCAAGAGAGCCCGACGAGGTAATCACGCCTATGGAAAAGCGTTTTGGATAGCCGGCCTTGATCATTGCAGGCAACATCACCGAGCCGATCGCCATTACCGTAGCAGGGCTGGAACCGGAGATAGTGGCGAAAAAGGCGCAGGCCAGCACTGCCGCCATCGCCACGCCGCCGGGCATCCAGCCGACCAGGTTGCTGGCGAAACGCACGATGCGGGAGGCTATTTTCCCGTCGATCAGGAACTGGCCTGAAAGCACGAAAAACGGCACGGCCATGATGGAAAAGCTTTCAAGCCCGGTGAACAGGCGTTGCGAGATGATGTTCACCGTGTCGATGGAGAACGAAGAAAATGCCAGCATATAAATCAGCACGGTAGTGCCGAGCGCGATGGAAATCGGCGTGCTGGTGAGCAGCAGCACCAGCAGGATGGAGAGGATGAGGATGGCGGTCATGCTGCTGCCTCCATATCATCGCCGCCGAAGCTGTGCGTGGGCAAGACCCCGTTTTTAATGAAGCCTGTCAGTACCTGCATGAAGCGGTAGCACATCAGGCCCGAGCCGAAGGGGATCGCAAGGTAGACGATCCACATCGGCATTTCCATGTCGGGCGACACTTGCCCTGTACCGTAAATGAACAGCACCCAGCGTGCGCCGAAAAAGGCGATAGAGCCTGTGAAGATTATGCCTAAGCATAAGGCAATGATGACCATCTTGCGGCGTATGGACGGGCGCACCCAGTTGACCAGAAAATCCACGCCTATGTGTATGCCGGTGCGCACACCGTAAGCTGCGCCGAATTTGGCCATCCAGATGAACAGGTAGATGGTGAGTTCCTGCGCCCAGTCTATGCCGGCTCCCGTGGTATAGCGCATCACCACGGCGGCAAAGGTGATTAGCGTCGCGGCTGCCATGAAGCTGGCAATCAGAAATTCTTCGAAGTGGTTCAGAAAGCGATTGATCATTGCAATTTTCGGTGTCAGAAAGATCAGAGGGTCATCATTCCCGCGAAAGCGGGAATCCAGCTAATTAGAGGGTATTGTCCGCGCAGCGGAGGCAAAACCGTTGTCCCGCTACGCGTAAGCAGCTCCGTCAACTGGATTCCCGCTTTCGCGGGAATGACAAAGCAAATGAATAAAAGTAATTATTTTTTTGCCGGTGCTTTGACTGCTTGCTCACGGATGACTTGCGCGGCAGTCGCATTGGCACTCTGGATCAGGTCTGCACCGATCACGGATGCAAATTCCTTCTGCAACGGCTGCAAGGTTTTCTGCCATTCCGCCCGCTCCGCCGGGGTCAGCTGGTAGACGGTGGTGGTCCTGGCTGCGATCACTTTGGCCAGTGCGTCGTCGTTATCCTTTTGCGCGATGTCACGCTCATAGGTTGTGGCTTCTTTCATGGCTTGCGCAAGTTCGGTGCGTATATCAGCCGGCAATCCGTCCCAGAATTTTTTGTTCACAATCACCGCATAGCCCAGGTAGCCATGATTGGACATGGTCATGTGCTTTTGCACTTCATTCATTTTCTGGGTATAGAAATTGGATACCGGATTTTCCGTGCCATCCACCACGCCCTGTTGCAAGGCGGTGTAGACCTCGCTGAATGCCATTACTTGAGGATTGGCGCCCAGCGCCTTCATTTCTGCGCTCAATACCTTGGAGGATTGAATGCGCATCTTCAGGCCGGAAAAATCGGCTACGGTATGCATGGGTTTATTCGAACTCATCTGCTTGAAGCCGTTGTCCCAGAAGGCCAGACCGGTTACGCCCTTGGTATCGAGTTTCGCGAACAGTTTCTTGCCCACCTCGCCATCCATCACGCGGTGCAGCGCTTCCTGGTTGGGAAACAGAAAGGGCAGGTCAAATAATTCGAATTCGCGTGCGCCCATGGGGCCGAACTTGGCCAGCGACGGGGCGAGCATTTGTACCGCGCCGCTTTGCAACGCTTCTATTTCTTCGCGGTCCTTGTAGAGCTGGCTGTTGGGATAAACCTCGACCTTCACTTTACCCCTGGTCAATTTTTCAGCGAGTTGCTTGAAGCGTTCGGCGGCCTGTCCCTTGGGCGTGTCGGGGGCGACCACATGACTGAATTTGATGATGATTTCACCGGCGGCATTGGCTGCGCCGCAAAACCCCAGGGCCAGTACAAACATCGTTGCAACGCGTAATTTCATGATCTCTCCCGAGTGAGTTATTTTTATCGACAAAACAGTCCAACTGTCGTGGCAGGGAATATACGAGTGTTATGGCCGGAGCGCCAGCCCAACGCGCAAAAAAAGTTGGGGAATTTCGCAGGGGCTGACGCAGAAGGTCTAAAACCCGTAAAATGCGACCTTTAGTAAATCCTGCCGGTTTTTGTTCATGCTAACCTTTCAGCAAATCATCCTGACACTACAGAATTACTGGGACAAGCAGGGCTGCGCGCTGCTGCAACCCTACGACATGGAAGTCGGCGCGGGCACCTCGCACACCGCCACCTTCCTGCGCGCATTGGGGCCTGAGCCCTGGCGCGCTGCTTATGTGCAGCCGTCCCGCCGTCCCAAGGATGGCCGCTACGGTGAAAATCCGAATCGTTTGCAGCATTACTACCAGTTTCAGATTGTGTTGAAACCTGCTCCTGCCAACATCCTTGAGCTGTATCTGGGTTCTCTGGAAGCGCTGGGCTTTGATCTCAAACAAAACGACATCCGCTTCGTCGAGGACGACTGGGAGAACCCGACGCTGGGCGCGTGGGGGCTGGGCTGGGAAGTCTGGCTGAACGGCATGGAAGTCACCCAGTTCACCTATTTTCAGCAGGTCGGCGGCATCGACTGCCGGCCGATCACCGGCGAGATCACCTACGGGCTGGAACGTCTGGCAATGTATCTGCAAGGCGTGGAAAGCGTCTATGACCTGACCTGGACCGATGGCGTGACTTACGGTGACGTGTACCACCAGAACGAGGTCGAGCAATCCACCTACAACTTCGAGCACAGCGATGTGGATTTTTTGCTGGGCGCATTTGGCAGCTACGAGAAGCAGGCCAAACATCTGATGGAAAACCAGCTGGCGCTGCCCGCATACGAGCAGGTGCTCAAAGCCGCGCACAGCTTCAACTTGCTGGACGCGCGCGGTGCTATTTCGGTGACGGAACGTGCGGCTTACATGGGCCGGATACGCAATCTGGCGCGCAGCGTCGCGGCCGCCTATCTGGACAGCCGCGCACGTCTTGGCTTTCCGATGGCACCCAAAGGCTGGGCGGAGGATGCGCTGGCGCAGATTGAAACGAAAAAACCAAGTCTAGCCGAAGGGGCAGCAGCATGAGTACGAAAAATCTGCTGGTCGAACTGTTCGTCGAAGAGTTGCCGCCGAAGTCATTGAAGAAGCTGGGCGAGAGTTTTGCTCAAACGTTGTCGGCAAGCCTTGTGGCGCAGGGATTGGCGTTGAAGGACGCGGATGTGACGGCTTTTGCCACCCCGCGTCGTCTTGCTGTGCATGTGGCGGGTGTGTCGGCGCAGGCCGCAGACAAATCCGTGTCGCAGAAATTGATGCCGGTGATGGTGGGGCTGGATGCGGATGGTCAGGCAACCCCTACCTTGCTCAAGAAGCTCGCCAGTCTGGGTGCGGATGCGTCGATCCTGCCGGAGCTCAAACGTGCGATGGATGGCAAGTCAGAAACCTTGTATTTCGACAGCGTGGTTGACGGTGTTCTGCTTTTGGACGGGTTGCAGCATGCACTTAAGGATGCGCTCGCCAAATTGCCGATTGCCAGGGTGATGACCTATCCGGATCCGACAGGCGATGGCTGGCAGACCGTCAATTTCGTGCGCCCGGCACACAGTCTGATCGCCCTGCACGGCAGCGAAATTGTGCCGGTTTCGGCGCTGGGTCTGACCGCAGGGCGTGAGACTCGCGGGCATCGCTTCGAAGCATTCATCGATACCATCGTGATCGAAGAAGCCGACAGTTATGCGGCACAGATGGAAAAAGAGGGCGCCGTGATTGCGAGCTTCACTGAACGCCGCGCGGAAATCGTGCGCCAGCTTGGCGCTGCTGCCGACAGGGAAGGTCTCAGGCCGATTGAGGATGATGCGTTGCTCGATGAAGTGACCGCACTGGTCGAGCGCCCTAACGTGCTGGTCGGCACTTTCGAGGAAGACTTCCTGGCGGTGCCGCAGGAATGCCTGATTCTGACCATGAAGGCGAACCAGAAATACTTCCCGCTGCTGGATGCTAAAGGCCGCCTTACCAACAAGTTTCTGATCGTGTCCAACATCAGGCCACAGGACGCGAGTCTGGTTGTCAGTGGCAACGAGCGCGTGGTACGCCCGCGCCTGGCGGATGCGAAATTTTTCTTCGACCAGGACAGGAAAAAACCGCTGGATGCACGCGTGCTGGGATTGTCACGCGTGGTTTATCACAACAAGCTGGGCTCGCAGGGAGAGCGAGTGGAACGCGTGCAGGCCATTGTCAGAGGCATCGCGCATCAATTGAGAGACCTTGAGTTGATGCGCAAAGCCGATCAGGCGGCATTGCTTGCCAAGGCTGATCTGCTCACCGATATGGTGGGTGAATTCCCCGAATTGCAGGGCATCATGGGGCGTTATTACGCGCAGCACGACGGCATCTCTGACGATGTCGCCTACGCCATCGAGGATCACTACAAGCCGCGTTTTGCGGGCGACGAGTTGCCGCGTAATCCGGTCGGCATCTGCGTGGCATTGGCGGACAAGCTGGAAACGCTGGTCGGCATGTTTGGCATCGGGCAGATTCCGACAGGCGACCGTGATCCGTTCGCACTGCGCCGCCATGCACTGGGCGTGATCCGCATGCTGATCGAAAAGGAACTGCCGCTCAATCTGTGCGATTTGATCGCCAGCGCGTTCAGAGGTTTTCCGGCCGGTTTGCTGAGCAACGCACACGCCGATGTCGAGCTTTTTATCTTCGAACGCGTGGGCGGGATGATGCGCGAGTTGGGCTATACCGCCAACGAGGTGGATGCGGTGCTGTCCCAGCGTCCGCAGCATTTGAGTGAAATACCTCGGCGCCTTGTTGCGGTGCGGGCATTCGCCGCCTTGCCGGAAGCCGCCGCGCTGGCTGCCGCCAACAAGCGGGTCGGCAATATCCTGAAGAAAAGCGAGTACATTTCCGGCGAAATCCTCTCTGATCTGCTGGATGAGCAGGCGGAGAAGGACTTCCTCAAAGCGCTTCAGGACACCGCTAAAAAGGCCATCGCCGCTTTCGATGCTGGGGATTACACTGCGCACCTACAGTCCTTGGCCGCACTCAAGGAGCCTGTGGACCGTTTTTTCGACCAAGTTATGGTGAATGTCGATAATGCAGATTTGCGCACGAATCGCCTGCGTCTGCTCGAGGCACTGCATGATTCGATGAACCGCGTAGCCGATCTTTCCAGGTTGGCGTCATGAAACTCATCATCCTCGACCGTGACGGCGTGATCAACCTGGATTCCGACCAGTTCATCAAAAATCTTGCAGAGTGGCAGCCGATCCCGGGCAGCCTGGAAGCCATAGCACGCCTGAATCAGGCAGATTATCGAGTGGTAGTGGCGACCAATCAGTCGGGCGTTGGGCGCGGGTTGTTCGACATGCCCACGCTGAACGCGATACACGACAAGATGCATAAGGCGTGCGCGCTGGTCGGCGCGCGCATTGATGCGGTGTTTTTCTGCCCGCATACGGCTGAGAGTCATTGCCATTGCCGCAAGCCTGAGACGGGCATGCTGGAAGAAATTGCGCTGCGCTATAACGTGAATCTGGCCGACGTGCCGGTCGTGGGTGATTCGCTGCGCGATTTGCTGCCGGCCGCCGCATTGGGTGCGACTCCCTATCTGGTGTTAACCGGAAAAGGCATGAAAACTCAAGGTGCAGGCGGTCTGCCGGAAGGAACGCAGGTTTTCCCCGACCTTGCCGCAGTGGCCGCAGAACTGCTCCGACCTGCTATTTAACGGTCATGGAATTGGAATACACTAGAAATCGAAACTCGCCCATGCCCGGAACCCTCGCTTCGCTCTCCCTCACCCAAACCCTCTCCCGGAGGGCGAGGGATCAAGCGAATCGCTACGCGAATTTCACACTAACTACTGGATTGAGATGCTAGCCCTGCGTTCTTTGATTTTTCTGCTGTTGCAACTGGTACTCACGCCGATATTCTCCACGATGGCGATATTGACGTATCCTTTTCCGCCGCTGACGCGTTATCGCCTGATTTCCAGTTACGCGCGGACGATGATCTGGCTGCTAAAGGTGGTATGCGGCATCCGCCATCAGGTGATTGGCATCGAGAACATTCCAAAAGAGCCCTGCATCGTGCTGTGCAAGCACCAGTCGGCGTGGGAGACGCTGGCGCTGCAGGTCATCTTCCCGCCGCAAGCCTGGGTGCTTAAACGCGAACTGCTGTGGTTGCCGTTCTTTGGCTGGGGCCTGGCGATGACCAGCCCGATTGCCATCAACCGCAGCGACGGCAAGGGCGCGGTGAAGCAGTTGTTGAAACAGGGGAAGGAGCGGCTGGCGCAAGGTTTTTTCGTGGTGATTTTCCCTGAAGGCACGCGTATCCCGTATGGCGAGCGCGGCAAGTACAAGGTGGGCGGCGCATTGCTGGCAGCGTCTGCCGGCGTGCCGGTGTTGCCGGTGGCGCACAACGCCGGGCGCCTGTGGGGACGCAATTCTTTCATCAAGCGCCCGGGCCTGATTACCATGAGCATCGGCACGCCTATTGTGACTTCAGGTCTCAAAGCCGATGAGATCAACGCGCGCACAGAGGCGTGGATAGAGAACGAGATACAGTAACTCGAACATTAGAAAAAGTCGTCCACGAAAAACACGAAAGGCACGAAAAAGCTACATGACAAATAATATTTATGTTTTTATTGGATTTTTTTGCCCAGTTAGTCAATCTATCGGCTGACGTAAGTAGAGCCATATACGTATATAACAAAGATCATGTTGAGTATTTTGTTCGTGCCTTTCGTGTTTTTCGTGGACAGGTTCTTGTTTTATTAATCCCTGTTTCGTGGATAACTGATTATTGGTTAATAATTCTCTGATGCTAAAACGGCTGCGAAATCTGGATATACCTCCCTCAGTGGAACAGCGCGCGGTTCTGCTCGAAGGTCGTCACATCGCCTACACCCTGAAGCGCAGCGCTAAACGGCGCAGCATCGGGTTGCGCATCGATGACAGAGGACTGACCGTGAGCATGCCGCTGCGGGCTGCGGAGAGCTGGCTGAATGAAGTGTTGCAGGACAGGGCGAGCTGGGTAGTCGATAAGCTGGATGGCTGGCAGGCGCGCGCACCTGCGGCGCTGTGCTGGATGGACGGCGAGATCATTCCTTATCTGGGCGATATCCTGACGTTGCGCGTGGGACAGTTTTCCCGCCCGGTGCAGTGTTTCGGGGACGAGTTACGGGTGCGGGATGAGGGCAGTGCGGCGCGCATCGAACAACGGGTGTCGGCATGGTATCGCCAGCAGGCGCTGCCGTTGTTTGCTGCGCGAGCGGCACATTACGCGCCCATGCTGGATGTCAAACCCGAATCGGTCAAGCTGACAACCGCGAAAACCCGATGGGGCAGTTGCACATCAAGTGGCGCGGTGCGGCTGAATGTTCAGCTCATCAAACTGCCGCATTATCTGATCGACTACGTGGTGGTGCATGAACTGGCGCACCTGCGCGAAATGAACCACTCGGCGGCATTCTGGCGCGTGGTGGCAAGCGCCTGCCCTGATTATGCGAAATTTCGCGCCGAACTCAAGGCAGTGGGCTTGAGGTAAAAATTGCACAGCAAGGTTTACCTGCATCAGGATGATGCAATGATGGTGCGGTAGAATGCCAGCATGCGCTCAGCCTGTTTGCCGGCTGACCAGCCATGTGCGTAGTTGCGGCCGGCCTCGCCAATCGTCTTGCGTGTTTCGGCAGTTTTAAGCATCTTCACAACTTTGCCGGAAAAATCGTCCAGTTCTTCACGGGCAATCCAGACACCCGAACCTTCCTGCAATACGTCGCGAGTACCCAGTTCTGCGGTCGAGACCACGGGCGTGCCCTGCGCCATGGCTTCCAGTAAAACCAGGCCCTGCGTTTCCGTACGGGATGCGAAAATGAACAGGTCTGCCGAGCTGTAACAGCTATTCAACTCGGTATGGCGATCCAGATAGCCGATGAACTTGACGCTCTCGAGCAGGTTCATCGCCTTGACGTCATGTTCCAGATTTTTCAGTGCGGGACCTTCACCGGCGATCACGAAGAGCACATCAGGGATTTCGTGTCTTACCCGACTCAAGACCTTCAGCAGGAAGCCGATGTTTTTCTCAAAGGCAACGCGCCCCAGGAAAAGCAATACGGGCCGTTCTTCTGCGATGCCGTACTTCTGACGAAAAGCGACCCGGTCGCCAGGCACGAAACTGGCAGGCTCGATGCCGGTCGGGATGACTTCTGTAGGCGTGGTGATGCCATAGCTCTTGAGCACATGCAGCATCGGGTGAGAGGGCACGACCATGCCATTCAGACTATTTCCCTGATGGCGCGAGAAACGCTGGGCGATCAGGCGCATCAGTTTCTTCGGAACAAGCGGGACATAGTGGTAGAGATACTCTTCAAAAAAGGTGTGGTAGGTTTCTATGCAGGGGATGCCCAGCAGTTTCGATAGTTTGGTGCCAAGATAATGTGCCACGAAAGGGGTCTGTATATGGATGAGATCGTATTGTTCGCCGCGCAACCTCGCCTGATGTTGCATCACCTTGCCGTAACTCATGAATCGATCTTCAGGGTCGAGCGGCACGCGTCTGGCAGGTACGCGCAGGATGTCGGATTCATCCTCAGTCGGAATATGATAATCGGGAGCGATCAGGTGGACAGTGTGGCCGAGTGTGCGCAGCTCATGGCGAAAAGTCTCGATCGAGGTAGAGACACCGTTGACGCGCGGGAAATAGACATCGGAGATAAAAAGAATTTTCATGGGGATTTTCAGTGGGTTAATGCCGTGCCGGAGTGATCGTTCCATCTAATCAGCTCCATGCGCCCGTCCAGGTGCTCTACGATAGCGGTGCAACTATCCACCCAGTCTCCGCAATTCATGTAGGTCAGGCCATCGACCTCCTTGATCATCGCCCAGTGAATGTGGCCGCAAATCGCACCATCCAGGCCGCGTTCTCTGGCGTGGTGGATCACGGAATCTTCAAAGTTGAAAATGAACGTCAGCGCAGTTTTTATCCGGCGTTTGGCATATCCGGCCAGCGACCAGTAGCCGGGACGTTTGAGCGTGCGTCGCAGCCAGGATAGATAGATGTTGAGTCGCACCAGCAGGTTGTAGGCTATGTCGCCCAGGATCGCCACCCATCTGTGATGGAGCGTGACCTGGTCGAACTCGTCGCCATGAATCAGCAGATATCGGCGTCCGTCACCGGCTGTATGGATGTATTCAGACATTACCAGGACATCCCCGAATGAGCTGCCGACGTATTCGCGCATCGCCTCGTCATGGTTGCCGGGAATAAAGAATACTTTTTCACCGTGGCGTGCACGCCGCAATATTTTTTGTACGAATGTGTTTTGCTCGGGCGTCCAGTGCACGCCGCCACGGCTCATCGCCCACAAATCGACGATATCGCCGAGTAAAAACAGATGTTCCGAGGTGTAGGCCTTCAGGAAATCAAGCAACTGGTCAGCCTGACAAGCCTTGGTGCCGAGGTGTATATCCGAGAGGAAAATAGAGCGGACTTGTTGCGGGGTCATGCACAGACCTGTGAGCTCAAGCTTTGCGTCGTGAGGCTGAAATAAGATTTAGTGCGTCCCATGCATCAAGGATGGCACGGAAATGTTTCCTGTCTGTTACGGACTTGTTTCAGCTATGTGAATCGCAGTCATCGGGTGCGGCGGGTCAGTCCGGGAGTATTTCCCATCTCGTGCCGCCGGCATCAACGCGCAGTGCCGAGCCATGTAAGTGCCAGTCCCCCAATACCCAGCGTTCACAAAGATGCCCGTCCACCCTGTGCTCGTGGCGTTTGGGCCTGTGGGTGTGCCCGTGAATCAGGCGGGGATAGCGATATAGTCTCAGCAGATTGGCCACCGCATCGTCGTTCACATCCATGATGGCGCTGCTTTTGCGTTGTTTTTCCGTGTCGCTGCGTATGCGCAACTGTTCGATGTAAGCCCGGCGTTCCGTTAACGGTCGGGACAAAAATTCTTTTTTGAAATCAGTGGAGTGAACCTGTTTTCGGAAAAGTTGGTATTCAATATCATCGGTGCACAGCGTATCGCCGTGGGACAGCAGCGTCGGGGTGCCATACAAATCGATCAGGACAGGATCGGCCAGCAGTTCGGCACCACAAGCCTGTGCCAGCGCCTCGCCCATCAACAAGTCACGGTTGCCGTGCATCAGATAGACACGGGTTGCGGATAATCCGCGCAACGCACCGATCACCCGCTGGTGAAACGGATCGTGCAGATCATCGTCGCCTGCCCAGTAGTCGAACAGGTCTCCCAGGATATACAGAGCTTCGGCTGCCGGTGCTGTCGTTGCGATGAAACGCTCAAACGCCGCCATGCTGAGCGGCTGGTCGGTACTCAGGTGAAGATCGGAAATGAATAAAGTGTGGGGCATGTCAGGATTGGGAGTCAGGATTCAGAAAAACACTGCATGATTTTTAGCTGAATCCCGAATCCCGCCCCCTGAATCCTAGCTCTTAATGACTTCTGCTTTGGTGATGATCACGTCTTCGCGCGGCACGTCCTGGCTGCCGGTCTTGACTTTGCGGATTGCGTCCACGACGTCCATGCCTTCGATTACTTTACCGAATACGCAGTAGCCATAGCCTTGCGAGTTGGCAGCGGTGTAATTCAGGAAGCTGTTGTCCGTCACGTTGATGAAGAATTGCGCGGTGGCAGAATGAGGATCGCTGGTACGCGCCATCGCGATAGTGTATTTATCGTTCTTCAGGCCATTGGCTGCTTCATTTTGAATCGGTGCATTCACCGCTTTCTGTTTCATGCCGGGTTCGAACCCGCCGCCCTGGATCATGAAGCCGTCAATCACGCGATGGAAAAGGGTGTTTTCATAAAAACCGGCATTCACATAGTCGAGAAAGTTCTTGACCGTGTTGGGTGCTTTTTCAGCATCCAGTTGCAGGGTGATGTCGCCGAAATTGGTGTGCAGTTTGACCATGGTTTTTTTGCCTTGAGTTAAAGAGTAAGAGGATTGCATCGCGAAACACAGAAACAGTGTGAACAGCGCGGTAACTAATTTGTTCATGCCGAACCTTCATAAAGGATTTGCCAGCGATTGTCTTTCTTGATCCAGTATTGGCGCTTTTTCATGTGATTCGACAAGTTGCTGCTGCTGTAGTCCTGATCGAAATCAACCACTACCATGTTGGGTTGGTCGGGGTAGGTGAACAGGCTGAGCTCGGCAAGATTGACCTTGATCCAGGATTTTCCGGCATTTACCCCCTGCTTCTGGCGGGCCCAGGCTTCAAGGTTGGTGTTCTCGCTGGTAAAATTGTGTGCGTAATGTTTCAGGTAGGCATCGGTGTTAAGGCTCGCCCAGTCGCGACGCCAGAGCTCTATTTCATGCAGCAGGGCGGCGCGGTCAGCCTGGTCCGCTTTGCTGGCCCAGGCAATCTTGTTGGTGATGATGACCGGCGTGATGCCGACCTGAAGGTAAGGTGCGAGCTTATTCAGGTCGTCATTGTTAAGTACCACGCAGCCGTTGCTGGCGCGCGGAGGGCGGCTGTAGGTATTGCTGGGTGTGCCGTGCAGCCAGATGCCGCTGCCGGTACGCCCATTCTTTTTATCCCATTCGTTCGGATAGCTGAGCGGAAATGCGCCGCTGCCGTAGATGTCGGATAACTGTTTTTTAGGCAGATTGGCACGGACGAAATAAACGCCTATCGGTGTGCGCTGGTCACCCGAGGAGATTTTTTCGGTGCCGAGCTTGCCGATCGTGACGTAGAAATCCGCCACATAGCGGGGCTCCCCGTTGACGTTTTCGTACACGTACAGCGTCGAGCGGCTGGTATCCACGACAAGTGCGTATTTCTGCTGTTCGTTCAGCTTCCACAGGTAGCGCGGTGCGTACTGAGTCTGTGGCTGGGCTTGCGCACGTTGCAGGCGCACACGCGCTTCGTCCTGCAAATCCTGAATCTTGTCTCCGGATGCGTGGGACGCACTGCCGAAACTGGATATGGCGCCCGCCTTGGCCATCAGCAAATCACCCCTGACCAGTTGTGCCAGCTTGTAGTTGGGATTGACGCGCAACAGGCTGTCCACCTCGTTCATTGCGATATCCAGGCGGTTGTTCCTGATGTCGAGCAAACTTTTTGCCAGGCGTACTTCGGTAGCGTGCGAGTCGGGTGCGGCGTGTGCCGTCCCGGACAGCGCGCTGCATAATAAAGTTGTGAGCGTAAATAAACGCATCAATGGGCACGCTCTTCCTGTATGAACCAGCTGTTGCCGGATTTAACCATCAACAAGGTTTTTCCGCCAGACGCCTTGAAGTTGCTGGCACGGTAGTTCTGGTGAAACTTCACGGTTGCATGAGTATTGTCGGTGAAATCAACCGACACATCGCTGACGCTGACCTCGATCTGCTTCGGTTTGCTGATGCGATCGCGGCGAGACGCCGCCCAGTCTGAGCGGCTTTCACCATCCGGCGTTTTGAAGTCGGCAGAATAATACGACAGATATTTCTTTACGTTCTTGGATGACCAGGCATCAGCCCATGCCTCGACAGTTTCCTGTACAGCACGGTCTGAAGCTGACGGCGCAGCAACTTCTGTCTTCGTAGCTGTTTTGGCCGTTGTCGCCACAGGCGCTTTGGCTACTGCCACGGCAGGCGTTTTGGCCGCTGTCACAGCAGGTGCGACGACAGGTTTGGGCGCTTCGATGGCGGCAGCCGGCTTGCCGGCTATTGCAGGAGTGCGCGGAGCAGCCGATTTTGCACGTGGTTTATCGGAAAACAAATCCTGAATCATCGCAAGCTTGGTCTGCGTCGTGGTATTGCTGCTATCCAGTTGCAAGGCGCGGTCATAAGCCTGGCTGGCCATTTTTGCGTAAATGTCGCCCAGATTTTCATGTGCGGTAGCATAACTCGGATGCGTGCGTATCGCCATTTCCAGTGACAATCTGGCCTTGTCGTACTGGCCCTGGCTGGCATAAAGCACGGCGAGGTTGTTGTAAGGTTCGGGCAGCTCGGGGTAGTCTTGCGTTAAATCCGAAAAAACCTTGATGGCATCTGCGATCTTGTTTTGCTCGGTAAAAATCAGACCCTTGAGGAAACGTCCTTGCGCGTCGCGGGGTTTGTTGGCCAGATAACTGTTCAGTTTGCTCAATGCCTGGCTTTGTTGCCCTTGTTTGAACAACTGGGTGGCATCCTGCAATTCATCGGCCTCAGCGCCGACACTCAGCAGCAACGCGCCGATCAGCATTGCGGCGGGAAGATGAAAACGGGCGGAGCTGGTTTCTCTAAAACGAGCAAGGCGGATTTCGCTGAAGCGATTCAATATATTCATCGGTAATTCGTGTCCTGTGGGCGCACCATGGCAGGCGCAAATATAACTATCAGCGGATTCTACCAAATAACCGTCGTGTTTTCACATAGTTGATGCATATTGCCCATCCCGGTGGGGATTGTGCGTGTGTTTTCGGGTAAAATCTGCCGCAGGTCTTCATCAATTCATTCAAGATACAGGAAAGTCCCGTATGAGCAGCTTACCGGCAAGCACGCCGACATCCAATTTTATCCGCACCATCATCGATGCGGATTTGGCCTCCGGCCGGCACAGCAGCATCGTCACGCGCTTCCCGCCTGAACCCAACGGTTATCTGCATGTCGGTCACGCCAAATCCATCTGCCTGAATTTTGGCCTGGCACTGGATTATCAGGGCAAGTGCAACCTGCGCTTCGACGATACCAATCCGGAGAAGGAAAGTTTTGAGTATGCACAATCCATCCAGGACGATGTGCGCTGGCTGGGTTTTCAGTGGGATGGCGATGTGCGCTGGGCATCGGATTATTTCGAGCAGTTGTATGCATTCGCCGTCGAACTGATCAACAAGGGATTGGCCTATGTGGACGACCTGACTGCCGAAGAGATGCGCGAATACCGCGGCACGCTGACCCGGGCTGGCAAAAACAGCCCGTACCGCGATCGTTCAGTTGCGGAAAATCTCGATCTGTTTTCGCGCATGAGAGGCGGCGAGTTCGCAGATGGTGCGAAGATCCTGCGGGCAAAAATAGATATGGCGTCAAGCAATATCAACATGCGCGACCCGGCAATTTACCGCATCCGCCGTGCCCACCACATCCGCACCCATGACGACTGGTGCATCTATCCGATGTATGACTACACGCATTGCATCTCAGATGCGATCGAAGGCATCACGCACTCCATCTGCACGCTGGAGTTCGAGGATCATCGCCCGCTCTACGAATGGGTACTGGACAACGTAAGCGTGAAGTGTCATCCGCGCCAGTACGAGTTTTCGCGCCTCGAATTGCACTACACCATCACCAGCAAGCGCAAGCTGTTGCAGCTGGTAAATGAAAAGCATGTTGGTGGCTGGGACGATCCGCGCATGCCGACGATCCAGGGCATGCGCCGCCGGGGCTACACAGCGGCGGGCATACGCGAATTCGCCAAACGCATCGGCGTATCCAGGAGCGAAAACAGCGTCGATATGGCGATCATGGAAGGCGCGGTGCGTGAAGATCTGGAAGCGCTCGCGCCACGGGTGGTGGCGGTCATCAACCCGCTCAAAGTGACCATCACCAACTTTGCAGGGGCACAGGCACGTGAGGCGGATTTTCATCCTAACCACCCCGAGTTGGGCAAGCGCGTCGTGCCGTTTGGCCGCGAGTTGTACATCGAAGCCGACGACTTTGCCGAAGTACCACCACCTGGATGGAAGCGGCTCACCACCGGCGGCGAGATTCGCCTGCGCCACAGCTATGTGATGCGCTGCGACGAAGCAATCAAGGATGCTGACGGGTGCGTGATCGAGCTGCGTTGCAGCATAGACCACGCCACGCTGGGCAAGAATCCGGAAGGGCGCAAGGTCAAGGGCGTGATCCACTTTCTGTCCTGCGAACATGCGCTGCCCGCCGAGATACGTCTGTACGACCGGCTGTTCACGGTCGCGGCACCCGATGCAGACAAGGAAGTGGATTTTTGCAGTTATCTGAACCCCGATTCCTTGAAAGTGGTGCAGGGCTGGGTGGAGGCCTCCGTGCAGGACGCAGCGCCCGAGACTCACTACCAGTTCGAGCGCCTGGGCTATTTCTGCACAGACCGCCGCGATCATCAGGCGGGCGGGAAGCTGGTATTCAACCGCACCGTGACCTTGAAGGATTCCTGGACTAAGGAGCAGTCATGAGCGAAGACATTACGGTGCCTGACAAGGCGCAATCGTTGAAGGGGCTGACGCAGGTGGTGTATGTACTGTACGCACTGTCTTATTTCGCCGGCATTACCGCGATCATCGGCATCATCATCAACTACGTCAAAAAGGACGATGTCGCAGGAACCTGGCTGGAGAGTCATTTTCGCTGGCAGATACGCACCTTCTGGTTCGGTTTGCTGTGGGCGGTAATTGGTGCCGCGACTTTCGTGATCCTGATCGGCATGGCTATCCTGTTCGCCAATTTCTGCTGGATCATCTATCGCATCGTCAAGGGCTGGCTCAACCTCAACGATAACAAACCCATGATTTTCTGATCGCCTGCCATACCTGTATTCTTTTGGTTCGTCATGCCGGCGGAAGCCGGTATCCAGTTGAGTAACAGATTCCCACGTAAGTGGGGCAAAATTAATATTTTGCCTGCTGCGCAGAATATTTTTTATGGCTGGATTCCGGCTTTCGCCGGAATGACGGCCTAATGGATTATTTGGGTTTGATTGAATGGATACCGGCTTTCGCCGGTATGACGAAAAAGCCAGGAGGTCACTCGATGAACAAGCAACCGTGTGTTTATCTGCTGGCCAGCAAACGTAACGGTACCTTGTATGTTGGTGTCACTTCAGACCTGATTAAACGGGTGTGGGAACATAAGAATCACGTTGCCAATGGTTTTACCAAACGGTATGGAGTAGATCGACTGGTTTGGTACGAGGTGCATGAAACGATGGAATCCGCCATTGGGCGAGAGAAAGCACTCAAGGAATGGCAGAGAGCGTGGAAGCTGGAGCTGATCGAAAAATTCAATCCTGACTGGAAAGATTTATATGACAGCGTGTGTTAGGGCGTGCCTCGAAGAAGTCAGCCTTTCGTGTGGCTCGTCATACCGGCGAAGGCCGGAATGACAGAATAGATAAAAAATTGATTAAAATCGCTGGATACCGGATTTCACCGGTATGACGGCTCAGTTAAGGCTGGAAATGTTAAAAATATACAATACGTTAGCACGCGACAAGCAGGAATTCATTCCCATCGTGCCCAACACCGTACGCATGTACGTGTGCGGCATGACGGTATACGACTATTGTCATCTGGGACATGCGCGCGTGATGGTGGTGTTCGACATGGTCTATCGCTGGTTCAAGGCTTCCGGCTACGATATAACTTACGTGCGCAATATCACCGACATTGACGACAAGATCATCAAACGCGCGGCCGAGAACAACGAATCCATTCATCAGCTCACGCAACGTTTTATCGACGCGATGCACGAGGATGCCGATGCGCTGGGGGTTGCGCGTCCCGACCATGAGCCGCGCGCAACTCAATTTGTGCCGGAAATGCTGGAAATCATCGACAAACTGGAGGCGAACGGACTGGCTTACAAGGCAGCGGATGGCGATGTGAATTTTGCGGTGCGCAAGTTCGAAGGTTACGGCAAGCTGTCCGGCAAGTCGCTGGAAGACTTGCGTGCCGGCGAGCGCGTCGAGGTAACTACAGATAAGCACGACCCGCTCGACTTCGTGTTGTGGAAACACGCCCGCGAGACGGAAGCCGAAGAGGTGAAGTGGGATTCAAAGTGGGGGCGTGGTCGCCCCGGCTGGCATATCGAATGTTCGGCGATGGCATCAAAACTGCTTGGAGATCATTTCGACATACACGGCGGCGGCGCGGACTTGCAGTTCCCGCATCACGAGAACGAGATCGCACAGTCTGAGGGCGCGCACCAGTGCCAGTTTGTGAACTACTGGATGCACAATGGCTTTGTACGGGTGGACAATGAAAAAATGTCCAAGAGCCTCGGCAATTTCTTCACCATCCGCGAGGTGCTGAAGCAATACGACCCTGAAGTGGTGAGGTTCTTTATCCTGCGCGCCCATTACCGCAGCCCGCTGAATTATTCCGACGCGCATCTGGATGATGCCAAGAAAGCGCTGGACAGGCTTTATACGGCACTCAAGACCGTTCGTGCTTCGACAGGCTCAGCACGAAGGGATGCGATTGACTGGAATGAACCCTTCGCCGCCCGCTTCAAGACGGCGATGGACGACGATTTCAATACGGTGGAAGCGATAGCCGTGCTGTTCGATCTGGCGAATGAAGTGAACCGACGCCCGTCGGCAGATGCCGCTGCGCAACTTGTGGCGCTGGGCGCGGTGCTGGGTCTGTTGCAACGCGACCCGACTGAGTTTCTGCAAGGTGCAGGTTCTGATGAGGCATTGATCGCAGAGCAGATTCTCGCCCGCAACGCCGCCAAGCAGGCCAAGGATTATTCGGAAGCCGACCGGATACGCAAGGCGTTGCTGGCTGACGGTATCGTGCTGGAAGACAGTGCGGCAGGCACCAGCTGGCGGCGCGTGTAATTATTCCTCCTGTATGCTGATTGAGTTTCAGGGAGTGGCGCCCGTCAGAGCAGCCTGCACACCGTGTAGGATGTGGTAGCAGCTGTTTCCGCGTAACTTACGGCGGCGGCTGCGACAGGAGAAACGTTAGTTGTTGTACCTGATACCGCGCGCACGCTGCCTGTGGCGGGATTGCCGTCGTCAAAATTGGCGTCTATCGATTCCGCCGCCTTGGCGGGCAGGTTGGCAAAGCACAGGTTCAAGCCGACCGCATAACCGGTATTTGTATTAACGCTATTATTATTCTGGATGACGCGGATCACTCCGCCATAGGCATTGAGCGGGTCGACACCGTTTTGTGTCCCCGTGATCAGTCCGGCCAGACGCAGGTCCTGTATGAACGCGCAGCTTTCTACGGTGGGGGTGGCAGCAGATGTGCAGGCAGTCCAGGTGACAACTGTATCGACGATGCCATCCCCATTGCCAAGCATGGGGATGGGTGGGAGGGGCGCAGCTCCGGTTACCCCTGTCCAGCGGGCTACTGCACGGGGATCGTCACCGGGAATGGCGTTGTAGCGATCCCGGTAGGTGTAGTAGGCGGCCGTCATGCCTTGCACATCATTCTTTACATTCTTGATCTTGCCGTTTTCGATCATTTCCTGACCCTTCAGCACGCCGCCCAGCAGCAGGCCGATGATCACCATCACGATGGCGAGTTCAACCAGCGTAAAGCCGGATTGTTTGTGATATGTCCACATGATATTTTCCTTTGCTAAGGATGAAGTAACGTAGTGCATGGCGCAATGTAAGCGCTGCGCGGCAGGTAGGGAAGTAAAAAAGTTTTACACTCCAAGGTCAGGATTGAGGATTGAGGATTGAGGGGGGAAGGTGAAGCCCGCCGGAGCGGGCTGATTGGAAGGGAAGGACGCCGTCAGATTTTCATGCAAATAGTATGCACGCCTTCTTCAATTGTCGAGGTCGCAGCAACACCTGAAGCCCCCGTTCCGTATACGATCGCCGGTACGGCAGCCGCGGTGGCGGGGGTGTCCACAGGGCCCGTTCTTACGGTGCCTGTGGTGCTAATGCCATCATCTAGCTGAATGTCAACCGCCTGGGCGATTTTCCAGGGGATGTTGCTGGCGCAGACCACCGGGCCGTTCATGCCATAGGTTGTTGTTCCTGCATCTGCTGCGCTCCCTTCAATTCCAAGGATGCCACCTACTGAATTGGTGGGAGGGTTCGAGCCGCTGCCCGTCAGAAAACCCGCCAGGCGGGTGTGTTGCCAGAATTTATTGCTTTCTGTGGTTTCTCCGTCGACAGGTGTGTCTGTTGCGGCAAAGCGTCCCGAAATGTATCCGTCTCCATTGCCGTTGACGCCCCCTGATACATGGTTAATGGCTGCCGCATCGTCGCCGGGTATCGCCTTGTAGCGATCCATATAGGCGTAATACGCGGTGGAAACACCCCGCAGATCATTGATTACATTCTTGACCTTGCCGTTTTCGATCATTTGCTGGCCTTTGAGCACGGCGGCCAGTATCAGGCCGATGATCACCAGCACGATGGCGAGTTCAACCAGCGTGAAACCCGGCTGATGGTCGGTTGATTTGCTGTATTTCCACATGACATTCTCCTTGAAAAGTATGAATTAGCGTGAAGGTAGTGCTGCATGCAATGTATGTGTTGCAAGGCCCGGGGTGAAGTAAAAAAGTTTTACACCTGTGCCGGGCCAGTCGCCGCTCCCGGCAAGCTCAAGGTAAAGCAGATGTGCTGTTCGCACACTTGGGCGACCAGTTCGCCTCCCGCCTCCTTCAGACTCTTGTGCGCCTGATACAGTCCCAGCCCCAGACCGCCGGGGCGGCCGCTGGCGAAAGGCTCGAAAAGATTTTCCGGATGTGCGGTATTCGCAAGGAGAGGCATTTTGATCCGGACGCCTACCTTGTCCGCCCCGGGCGTGATGTTGACAACAATGCACAGATCGCTGCGTGACCGGAGCAGCGGGGCGACATTGGTGAACAGGTTGTCCAGCGTGCGATCGAGCAGATCCCGGCGCAACAAGACGCGTGCATCCAGCTCTATCGTGACGTTGACGCCGGCGTGTTCGGCCGCATCGCGAATCACATCGGCCAGTGCGATCGCTTCAGGCAGGGGCGGTGTCCGGGGGTTGCAGGTAGCATCGAGTATGCGCCTTGCGCGCGCTGCGGCATGGGGCGCACTCGTGCGCAGATGGTGTGCCGTGACGAGCAGGTCTTCGTCATTTTTGGCGAGGGCGAAATCCGCTGCGATCCACTCCACCCACTGTGCGAGGTTGCGCAGATCATGTTGCAGATAGAGCGACAGTCGCGCCTGTTCGGCCAGCGCGGCTGACAGGGCTTGCATTTTTCCGTGCACGGCGGTTTCCAGCAGCAGGCGAAATACCTCTGCCAGATTCTCGGCGAACAGGCGAGCTTCGCCGCGATTCGTTCTGGCGTAGAGTTCAAATTCGAGGTGCACATCATCATGGGCTGTGATTTTGAAGGAGAACGGCTTGCAGCCTGTTTGCGCTGCGCCAAAATCCTCCTGCACCGGCTGACCAAACCAGTTGCCTGAAAAATATAGCCGCATGATGCCGCCTTTGGTCAGTGTGGGCCAGGCGGCGGCAGGCAGTTGCAGCGGGCCCAGATTACTTTTGGCAAGTTTCAGCAGTTCGCCAAGCGAGCGGCGGTGCCGTCTTACCAGCCGCGCGAGATGGGCGATCGCGGCCAGCAAGGCCAGACCGACCGCGACGAAGACTAATGCCAGGCTGGTGTAGGGTTCCATGATGAAGTTTCTAACCCGAATAATTCATTGGCTTTGTCATTCCCGCCTTCGCGGGAATGACGTTGTTTTTAATGTTTGCTGGTAGAGTTTAAAATCAGGTTTCTTGTAATCTTAACCAGCTACCAGCTATTAGCTGTTTTTCACGTTCTGTTCAGCTGGATGCCATATTTTTTCAGGTAGTAGTACATGTTCTCGCGCACCAGCCCCAGACGGCGTGCGGCTTCTGTGACATTGCCGTGGGTGTCGGCCAGCGCGCCACGCACGATTTGCTCTTCGACGGCATCGGCGCTGTCCTTCGGCCCGTCGGCGAGCCTGACGGTGATATGCAGCCGGGTTTCACCGGCGTCTGACAAGTGCTCCTCATGGTGCAGGAACAGGCTGGCGCGCTTGATGGCGGCCTTGATATCGCTCATCGCGGCAGGCTTGCACAGAAAATCGAATGCGCCACGTCGAACCGCCTCGAAAGCAGCCGACTCTTCATCCTGCCCTGTGACGACGATGATCTTGCTGTTAGGCTCGCGGGCCAGCAGTGCGTCGATCAGAAACAGGCCTTCGCTGGTGAAGTTTTCCGCCGGCGGCAGACCCAGATCCACCAGCGCGAGCAAGGGTTGTGGACGGATTTCCAGCGCTTCCGGTCGGGTGCGCGCGCAGGCCACGCGATAACCCGCATTGCTCATGCTGCTGGCAAGATAGCTGGAGAGCGCTTCATCGTCCTCTACGATCAGCAGCGCGGGAATTCCCTGTGCGCGGGCCAGGGGCTGCGCGCTGTGCAGATGTCCGCTCATGGCAGCTTGCCCGCCTGAACCATGCGGTTGAACAGGATGTATTGGGAAAGCCAGATGATCTGGTCGTCAAACTCCCCCCCTGTTGCTCCTGCCGGATTTGGGGAGTGGCTGACAAAGTTGACTGTGCCATTGGTGTTTTCCGTTTCGTAAGTGCTAGCAGCCGGAGGTGCCGGGTTTGCATGGCCGGTCGCATTGATCGCGCCCAGGCCGTTCCTGCCGTGCGAAATGATGATGGCAGGTATTTCAGTGGCAAGGGTATTGACGCCCGGCGTACCCGATACAGCGTCGAGCACGTTCATGTCGCCTGTGGAGGTCAGCAGCATTCCGGTAGTCTTGTTGGAGAAGGCGGCAGTAACCCTGTAGCGCAGGCGGTTTGACCAGGTATCTGTTGATGGTGTCAGGCCGAGCGTAACCCAGGGCAGGTTGCCCTCTCCGTTTGGTGCATCGCAAGCATTGGTGACAGTGTTGCGATCTTCCTGACCATCGTTTGCCACATTACCAGCAGATACAGCAACTCCCGGCATTGCGTCGGGGCAGGGCATATAGGGTGGCGTCTTGGTGAGTGCATAACCTATCAGCGCCTCGCTCGCATCGCTGAGCGCAGTATTGGTGTCTTCGATACGCCGCTGATCCTGCTGGGCGGAAAGCAGCGTCAGCCCGGTGCCGAGCAGCAGCGCGACGATGGCCAGCACGATGGCCATTTCGACGAGGGTAAAGCCGTGTATGTTCTTCATAAGTGTAATAGATCGATTATGGCGGGCAGACTGGTGTCGCCAAAGGGTTGCCCTTGACTACTGTCAGGTACTGGTCATCCTTGATGCAATAAACAATATCGTTGAAGGTGGCGCTTGCATCGACCTGGTAATTCTCATTGCCGTTTGAATGAGAGCTGCCAATATTTGTTGCATTGCGTCCCTCCAGGTAATCAGCGACGACGCTTTTATTGGCACGGGTTTGGTTGGAAAGTTTTGAACCGGCAAATATGACTACAGCGGCATTATTGCTGGGATTGCCGTTTACACTGAGACAATGGTCGCTGTCGCAAGCGCCGGTGACAGCGTTATCCGGTTTGAATCTTTGGCTGATGGCATAGAACAGATGATCCTTCCAGTTATCCCACCAGGGATAAATGGCGGCCCATCCGCTCAGGCAGTTGGCACCGTCGGCTTGCAGCAGATAATAGGGGTAGTTGATCGAATTGTGGGTCAAGCCTTGCGAGGTATTTACCTTGTAGGGAACGCGTCCGGAAAACAGCTCATCATGATCGTTATATTGAGTGTTCTCGGTATAGTCTGAAAGAGCGATCTGAGCTGGCCAGGGCAGGCTATGATTTCCGCTTAACGCATTCTTAAGACCATAATTAGCGATACATTGCGCCGTTTGCAGGGTCATGGAATCAAGTGTGGTGAGGAAGTTTTTGCGCTTTTGCATGGCGTTCCATATATCCTGTTTGGTGATGAAAACCATCCTGTCGTTGACGGTGAGAATAATGTTGCCATTGGCATCACGATCTTCATGCGATTGAATGAATTTGCCTGCCGCAATATCCGCATTGTTGATGTGGTGCACGGTGTCATTGTCCAGATAGTTGCTCACCGTGTAATTGTCGCCGCAAGTCGAGGTGTTGGTGACAATCGTGCGATTCTGGCCGGGTGATGCTGTGCCCGGTGCGAAGATGACGGCCACCGCCTGATTATCGGCAGGCGTCAGCAAGGTAGTCCCGTCGGACGCATACACCCGTAGTTGTCCGTTGGTGTCCCAGTTCATCAAGCCGGTTTTGGGGCTATTTTTGTAAGTGCCCGAAACCGCATACCAGAGGCATTCGCCATCGCCACTGCGCAACAAGGAGAGATCGAGCGTCCGCCACGGCAATCGTCCGATTTGGCTGACATTCTGGGTGCCACAAATGGGATCAGGAACGCCTTGTGCGGGTTTATTAAAGTTTGTTCCATCAATGTCAGGACAAGGCAGGAAGCCATACACATTTCCGGGATGTGTATCGCCATAGGTAATCGCATACCCGATCAGCGCATCCTTGGCCTGTGCCAGTGCGGCTACGGTGATCTGGTCGCGTGCTATCTGGGTGTATCCGCTGCGGTGGTTAATGGCTTTGACGGTCACGGTGGCGGCGGCGGTTGCCAGCAGGATGACGAGCAGAAATAGCGCAAAACCCTGTTGTTTTGAAAGTTTTTTCATGGCTTCACCTGCACGGATTTTTCAGGCAGGCGCAATACGCGCTGGCCGGAAATGATATCCAGCGATTCACCTACCTTGATCGGTTTCCCCTCGATCAGAACATGGTCGCGGGCGATGACCAGCGTCGGGATCGCCTCATCCTTCGGTACCTCGGCGACAGCGCGGCCGTTGATCCATGCGACGCTTTTGCCAGCGCCGCGATAGGTGATGCCGGTGACGGTGTAGATGGCGGTCTGCGCGATACCGCTGCGCGCTGCGACCAGTGTTGCGCGCTCGGTCGGTGAATAAAATACCGTGCCGATGGAGTAGGCGAGCGCAGAACTACTGAACATCAGCAGGCTGGCAATGTAAATTAACTTGTTCATGGTATTGCCCTCCGTTAACTGGATTCCGGCTTTGCGAGTTGATACACGCTGTGCATCATCCCTGCGAGACCCATTGGCGAGCAGCCGCTTCGCGACTTGCCTGTTTACCCCTCTGCGCGGGAATGACGTGCAACTACTTTCCACTCACCACTCACCACTCACCACTTTCTATTTCCCCGGCAGCGAATACAGTTGCACGGTGCATTTTATTTGCAGCCCGGTTAGTGCCTCGGCTTCGCGTGAAATCTGGCAAGTCTCCACCCGGTACGGGGTTTTCCAGTCGCTACCGAGCTTTGTCATGAAATCGAGGAATTCCCCGTCGTGAATGCCGGACAGTTCGAGGGCCAAATCATGGTGCGAAACGTTATTCTGGTAGGCCGCCGGTGCGTCGTCAGGGACAGCTTGCGGGTTGAGCAATTGCGGCGGCGCCAGCGTGTAACGCAAGGTGGGCGGCAGGCGCATGTCGCGGTAAATGGCTTCCAGACGCGCGACCCAGCCGTCCCGGTCAGGTTCTCCGATGAACCCCAATTGGGTCAGTTGCCGGTACTGCTTAGCCAGCTTGTTGATCGTATCCAGGTCGAAAGTAAGCTTTCTGATGTTTTCGCGGGTGGCAGCCAACTGCTGCTCAGTTTGCAGGAGGCTCTGCTGTTTTTCAGTGTGATACCGTGCGAGGCCGAGAACAACAATGAACACCGCCGTTACGGAAAGTGCAAACAGCATCAGGGCGACTTTTGCCGGTTTGAGCACGACCCCATAGGCGTTCATGGCAGCACCTTAAAACGAGAATCGCGTAGCGATTCGTTTGCACCCTCGCCAGCTTGAGGGAGATAAACTGCGATTTTGCTGCCGTCTTCTGGCAGCTTAGTCGAATGGCTAGTTGTTCCATCAGGTTTGGGGAGAGGGTTATGATCAGGAACCGCAATTTTTTCATGCTCGTTGGCAGGCGCAGCCTTCCAGGGGATGCTCATGCACCAGAGATTCTCGGTGCTGGTGGGGTTTATGCCAAACCCGCCCTTGAGGGTGTTGATGAGCGAGAAAGCGGCCGGGTCCTGCATCAACTGGACACCGTCGTCGGCCTTGATGACGGCGGAAATGCGCTTGTAAATCTCGGCTTGTGCCGCAGGTGCCGGATTGTCCGTCAGTAAAATCGAAAATTGCAGTTCGGCGTAGCGCCCGCCTGCGCCCGCTTCGGATGGCTTGCTGCCGCTGATCAGCGGAATGACGCTTTGTCCCTGACAGTAACGATCGCCGGATTTTGGAAAGCGGAAAGTCAGGCTCTTGATGCGAACATTGGGCAAGTCGGCAATGGTGGCGGCAACAAATTTAAAAATGGATTCAGGGGGAGGCGCAGCAATCATTTCCATCGCCGCAAATTTTGTGGCCTGGCGCACCAGTGCAGGATCTGTTCCGGTAGCGCTGATACGCCCTGCCAGACTGTCCTGTTCGCGGGTGGCCTGTTGCAGATCCGTCTTCAGGGTGCTTTCGCGTTCATACAGGTTGATCAGCGCGCGAAAATCCTTTTGCCCGAACAGGATGACAGCCAGCAGGCTGACAATGCAACCTGCGTGAGCTGCCCGGCGCACGTTCTCGGCCAGATGGCGGGCGCGCAATTGCAGCGGAGCCAACTGCCCGCGCGGTGACGATGTGACCTGCTCAAACAGCGGATGCAAATAGGCTGCATCTCCTTTGGGGGAAAGTGCATCGGGCAGGGGCAGCAGCGTGAGTCCGGTCAGGTGTTCGGCAATCTTAGCTGACTCTCCCAGATAGAGGATGGGTGGAATCGCTTCATGTTCGAACATCCGGCGATTTTCAAGATGCTGGCGGGTACGCTTAATTTCATTGGCATCGCTGTCGTGCTCATTTTCCTCGTTGTAGCGATGTATGCAACGCGTGATGATCGGAATGCCATCCTTGATGACCAGAATGCGCAGGTAATGCTCGCTGGGCATGACCAGCATGACGTTGTTGATGGCAAGGCGCCGGGCCGCCAGGGTAAGCAGCATGGATATTCCCCAGACGCCGGCGATGGGGATGTCCAGTTTACCCAGTTCACGGGTGACTGACTCCGCTGTGGTCAGCCCGGTGAGCACAGCCGTGCTGGATTTGAGCAGGCTGCCTGAAATAATGGGCGCAGCGCGATATTCGCTGCGTGGGAAAGCGGCGACAAGGTGTCGTTCCAGAAAAGAGCTGCGATCACGGCCGAACAGCAGCGGCAACTGAAATGCCTCCAGCGTTTCCTCGGGAACATTGGCAATTACCCAGAGTTTGTCACGCTCGTCTGGCTTGTCGATGTGCTGCCACATGCCGCGATCGCGTCTGAAATAGCGCGCACTTGTAGCATCGACGAACAGCACGGTTTTCATGTCAGTCTGAGCTTCGAAATCGTGTCATAGATGGGGCCCAGCACAGCCAACATGATCCAGCCCAGGATGATGCCTAATACAATGGTGAGCGTAGGTTCGATCAAGGCTTGCACGCGGGCGATGGAGTCGTTGATGTCGCGGTTGTAAAAATAGGAGATGTTTTTCAGCGAGCCTGCCAGGTCACCCGTATCCTCGCCTACCCTGATCATGCGGATGACCAGCAAGGGGAATATCTTTTGAGCGGCAAAAGCACGACTGATGGGCGCGCCGTTGGCAATGTCGATGTGAGCCAGGTCTATGGCTTCCTTCACGATCATGTTGCCGGTGATGTTGCTGCAATAGACCAGGCCGTCCAGTACCGGGATGCCGGTGCGATAGGTCAGTCCCAGCGTGTCGCTGACGCGGGCAAGAATGATTTTCTTGATGATGGTGCCGACGTAGGGGAGGCGTAACTGGGCGGCATGCATCATGCGTCTGAAACGATGGTTCATCTTGCTCAGCAACAGTGCCGAAAATAATAAAATAAAGGGCGCCGGCACGATGATCCACCAGTATTTGACGAACGCGTTCGACACCCAGATCAGCAGTTTTGTTTGCAGCGGAATTGTGCCGCCCATGTTGGCGACAAATCCGACGATTTGCGGCACGAGGTAGGTCATCAGAAAAATCACGACACCGCCCACCACGACCGTCACGAAAGCAGGGTAAGTCAACAGCTGACGGGTCTTGGCCACAAGTTCGTCCTGCCATTTCAGGGATTCCACGATCTCTTTCAAGACATCTGGCAATTGTCCTGCCGCCTCTCCTGCGCGCACCAGATTGACCACCAGATCGGGAAAGATGCCGGGGTTGGCGGCAAACGCTTCCGAGATGGTTGAACCGGAATCGATCTTTTCATACAGGTTGGCGCACAGGATCTTGATTTGCGGCGTATCTGGCGAATCGCGCAAATCAGCCAGGATGGCCTGAATCGGTACGCCCGCGCGGAGCAGCATTTCCACTTGAAACAGGAATTGCATCAGGTCGCGCCGTGCCAGTTTGTGGAGAGTGTGTGCCCTGTCTTTTACCGGATGTGAGCGAATCAGATCAAGGCGGTTTTTCCCCAGTTGCGCCTCAAGATCCTGTTCGTTGAGCGCATCGGTCTCTCCTTTGGTAATTTGGCCTGCGGCGTCAACAGCACGGTAGCGGTAGAGAGTCATTGTTCTGACATCCGTTCGCTGAAATCGACAACTCGACGCACTTCATTCAGGGAAGTGAGTCCACCCAATACGCGCCGGATGCCGTCTTCGATGAGAGGAATGAACTGGTGAGCCATCGCGTAGTCGGTCAGCTCTTTCAGGCTGGCGCGGCGTGTTACCAGCTCGATCATGCCGTGGTCGAAGCGCAGCAGTTCCATGATGGCAAGCCTGCCCTTGTAGCCCTGATTGTCGCAGTCGGGGCAGCCGGTCGGACGAAAAAGGCTGATTTCCACGTCGCCGTCGATGCCCATGATACGGCGCTCAGTGGCATCCGCCGTGTAGCGGGCTTTGCAGAGCGGGCAAAGTTTGCGCACCAGGCGCTGGGCGATGATGCCGATCAGGTTGGATGCAAACATGTCCTCAATGATGCCAAGATCGTGGAGCCGGGCGATCGAGCCTAAGGAAGAATTGGTGTGCAGGGTGGAAAATACCTGGTGCCCTGTCATCGCGGCGCGCAGCGCCATTTCTGCCGTGTCGTGGTCGCGTATTTCTCCAACCAGGATGATGTCGGGATCCTGGCGCATCAGCGAGCGTATGCCGTTAGAAAAATCCAGTTTGACGGTTTCGGCGATGGAAGTCTGACGGGTGAGCGGCAACGGATACTCTACCGGGTCTTCCAGCGTCATGATGTTCACGGAGTCGTTATTCAGGCGGTTGAGTATTGAATACAAGGTCGTGGTCTTGCCAGATCCTGTAGGTCCCGTCACCAGCAGGATGCCCTCGGGTCTTTTTAACATGCGTTCCAGCAGGGCAAGCTGTGTATCGGTCATGCCGAGTTTGTCCAGGCTGACAATGCCCGCCTTGCGGTCGAGTATCCGCAACACGAAATTTTCGCCGTGTATGGTCGGGTGGGATGCCGCGCGAAAATCGATCTGGCGACCAAACAGCGAGAGCGAAACCCGTCCGTCCTGCGGGGCGCGTGTTTCGGCGATGTTCATGCCTGACAAGACTTTCAGGCGTACCAGTATGGCCATCCAGTTTGATTTGGCCAGGGAGCGAACCGGCCGCAACACGCCGTCAATGCGGTAGCGTACGCGCAAGAACTGTTCTTCCGGCTCGAAATGAATGTCGGACGCGTTGCGGCTGACTGCATCGGAGAACAGGGCATCGGTCAGACGCACAATAGGATGGCTGTACGATACGCCGGCCTGGGTCAGCGCGTTGATATCGAGTTCGCCGCTCTCCAGTTCGAATAGTATTCCCTCGATGGATAGCTCATGGTCGTAAAACTTGTCAATCGCGGCGAGGACTTCCCCGCTGGGTGCGATGCGCCATTCGCAAAAGATGTGCCGTCCGGTTGCCTCGCTTGCCTGAGTCAAAAAAGGTGCTATCGCATCGCGCGCCAGGATGTCGTCCGGATTCGCTGCGACGATCACAAGGTTTCCGGCTGCCGGGTCAAAGCTGATCGGAAACAGGGTGTGCCTGATGGCGACAGGTTTGGGGATCAGGGACAAGGAGGCTGCGTTGGCCACGAAACCTGCCAGGTCTATGGATTTGTAGCCTGCCGCCTCGGATACCGCCTCGCGCATGGCTTGTTCTGTGATGAAATGCAAATCGAGCAGTTCTTCGCCCAGCGGTTTGTTGTCATTTTTTTGTCGCTGCAAGGCGATGTGCAACTGATCGTCATTGATCTGGCCGCGCCCTACCAGTACCTCGCCGATACGCTGGTGATGTGGAGATTGGCTGCTCATTTTCTGCTCAATTCCTGTATCCGCCGCCTGATGGCGTCCAAATCGAGCGTAGTGTCATCGGGGTTCGACAGCCTGGAGGCCTTCTCGTAATAGGAGAGCGCGGCAGCCGGCTGGTGCAGGTGATCGAGGGAGACAGCCAGGTTGTAAGCGTAGAGGCTGTTGTCAGGTGCCAGGCTGTAGGCGCGGTAAAACGACTGTTGTGCTTCGCCCCAGCGGATCTGCTGTGCCAGTACACCGCCCAGCGCATAGTGTAGTTCAGGTGCGGCAGGCTTGATGTCGAGCAGTTCCCGTAGCTGGCTTTCGGCGGCCACAGGGTCCGCCTGCACCGACAGACTAATCAGGCCTGCGGCGGCGGCGGCGTTGCCCATGTCTTCATGCAATACCTGACGGTAAAGGTTGGCTGCGCGATCCGTTTGCAGCCGGCGTTGTGCAATCACCGCCAGTCCCAGCAGCGCATCTTTTTCATGCGGGCGACGTGCCAGTACCGCAAGATACCTCTGTTCCGCCAGATCCAGGTGGCCCTGTGATAAGGCCAGGTAAGCTTCCTTGAGTGGATCGGTGCTGACCAGAATGCCGGGTCGATCCGGTTTGCGCGTCCTGGTGCGCGTTGCTTTTTTCGCGAGTGGGCGAATCCATGCTTTTTTGGCCGACGCCTCGCTTGTTGTGGCAGGTGTGTCGGTTTGCGTCATCGCCGCTGCCGGTTGCGATGCGGCAAGCGGTGCGGATGCCGCAAGCGGTCGCGGCCTGGCAGGTATTGCAGTTTGTTCAGTTGCGATTGGAATGTATTTATTTTCCTGATAGACAAACCAGCCTAATCCTCCGGCCAGCAACACCAGACTGGCTACTGCGTAAGGCAGTATCTTGATCTTGTTGCCGGCTGCGGCCTGTGATTGTGCATGTGTTGAAGCATCAGGCTTGTTGCCCTGGGCGCGCTTTAAAGCATCGAACAGCAGGCTCATGGTGCGACCTCTGCTTTTTGTATCGCCTTTTGCCACTCGGTGCTGGAGGTGGGGTTCTGGAACTGGCGTACCAGATCGTATTGGCTTTCCTGATTAAGGATGATGGGGCGCAGAAAAATGACCAGTTCGGATTTGCCATTGGTGTCGTTGCGCGCCTTGAATAATTCACCTAAGGCCGGCACGCTGCCCAGGCCGGGTATCTGGCTGGTATTGCCGCTGCGCGTGTCCTGCATCAGTCCGCCCAGCACGGCGATGTCGCCGTTGCGCACCCGCAGAATGGATTCCATCTCGCGCGTCTGTATTTGCGGTATGCGATTGAGTGTTGCTATGTGCGTAACGGGATCAATCAGTGCGGGGTTCGGATCGTTCGCATAGCTCAGGATGCGCGTGATTGTCGGCCTCAGGTTGAGCGTGACCTCGGAATCGCCGCCGATTTGCGGCGTGACATACATCATGAAACCAACCGGTACCGTGTGTACGGTAGTGGTATAAGTCGGGAGTGTGGTTGGCAGGCCGGTAGTCGGGTTGATCGTTCCTTGTGTCACCGTAATGGTGAAATAGACCGATTCATCCACTACTTTCACAAGGCCGGTCTGGTTGTTGAGTACCGACAGTTTGGGGCTGGACAGCACGTGCAGCTTGCCGAAGGTTTCCAGCAATTTGATCGAGCCGCTCAGGTCAAACATGCCCCTGGCCGCGCCGTTATTGGTGTAACTGATGACCCCCATTGCTGCCAGGGCTCCCGCAGGAGATGTCTGAGTAAGACTGAGCCCGAGCGTGCGCAACAGCGACCAGTCTATGCCTTGCTGGTACTGGTCTGACAGGGCAACTTCAACGATGGTGGCTTCAATGAGCACCTGGCGGCGCGCGTTGTTGATCACCTTGTCGATGAATTCACGAACAGAGGCATGCTGGCGTGCAGTGGCGCGCACACTGATGATCCCGGTTTCCGGGTTGGCGATCACATAGGCAGCCTCGCGGTACGTCACGCGGCGTGCACGGCTGGTGTTCTGGGGCTGGATCTGGGCGGGCAGCGCGGCTACAGCGCCAGGTTTTCCGGCAGCATCGGTTGCAACGGTGTTGGTTTGCGGCGCACTGGGCTGGTTTTGTTCGGCCTCGTTTACCCCTTCAGGCAGCTTCTTGTCGGTTTCCCGCAATAAATCCTTGATGTTCTCGGTCAGTGTTGTCCAGAAGCGGTTGTTGGAGATGTTGTCGATGTTGGAATTGGAGCCATTGCTTCCTCCCCCGCTGCCCTCACTCTGGCCGATAACCGCAATGCTGGTTGACATGTTGATGCTGTTTTTGGCTTCCCGAGCCACGTTGGGATATTCAATCTGGTAGCTCTTCAGAAATGGACTGTCGGGCATGATGGCCAGATTGCTGCCATTGAGCTCGTAGCGCATGTCGACCTGCCGGGAAATGGCATCGAGTATTTCGGGGAGGGTGCGGTCTATCAGGTTCATCGTCACCGTTCCCGTGATGCTGGGGTGGATTTCAATGTTGAGCTTTGCGTCCCGTGCCAGCGCAAACAATATTTCCTGCGCCAGCACGTTATTGACCACGATGCTGTAGCGTTCGGCGGCAGGGGTGGTATGGGGCGACGGCGGCAGCGGTGCGGTTCCGTTCAGCGGCAGGATGCCACCGGGAGATGGCGCTGCGGGCAGTGTGATGTGTTGAGCGGAGGGCGCCATCGACCCAGGAAAGTTCGTGCAGGCACCCAGGGGAAGGCAGAGCGCGACTACCGAGTTGAAAAGTAGTTTTCTGCTGTTTTCAAGAGCGGGATGCATTGCCATTTCCTCTCAAGTGCAACTATCCGGCGTCAGCCCTGCGATAGCCGTGTTATCTCAAATTCAGCGTTCACACAATGTCACGCCGGCGGGTAGTGCATCGGTGCGGGCCGTGCGTTGCAAATCTGGCGAGTGGACAGACTTTGAGTTTGATGCTGAGCTGTGATCGCACTTTTTTGAATCGCCGCGTAGCGATGCAGTGGGCGTGCTGTGGGCGGATAGTGGAGACACTGGAACACGATGAGGCGCGTCGGATGGCTGTCCGATAGCCAGCGAGATCAAAAAATACCAAACCTGCGACTCCTCCATCATTTGGTAACCCCCTGGTTTTGTCGGTTTGCAGTGCAATCTGACGCAGTAGTCTGCTGTCAGGAAGGGTTGCAGTCTTTCATTTCAAAGGGGGTATGGTCAATATGCCGAAATGCATAGGTAATTCGGCCTAGGCAAGCAGATGAGGCAGTGAGTGGTGCTTTACCGGCTTGTGATTGTCAGCCAGAGCACCGTGATGGCGATCAGGGCCAGGATGAGTAACCGGACACCGCGCGATTTGAAACCGGCAGAGGAAAAATTTGCACCGGCATCCCCGATCGCCATCAGCACATGCTTTGCGCTGACCTGCTTCTTGTCCTCAGCGAAAGCGGCGAGCAGCGCCTTGTCAGCGATCAGGTTGAGACGTCTGGCACGCCCGCCTGCATCATTGAGCAAGAGCCACTCCCCGGAGTCTGTAAACAGTCGTCCGCCCGGCCATCCGGCGACGCGGAGTCTGTGATTCAGATAGCGACTTGCGTCATCGGCAGAAAACTTGTTCAACACAAGCCGGTACACCACCCGGTCGCGTACCTGACGCAAAGAGGGGGCGGCCAGCAACGTGTCCAGTTCCGGCTGGCCGCAAAGCACGAGCTGAAGCAGCTTGCGGTTGTCAGTTTCCAGGTTGGAGAGCCGCCTGACCTCCTCGATGGAGTCGGCCGGCATGGCGTGCGCCTCGTCTATCAATACCACCACCTGACGGCCCAGTGCATGGCGATTGATCAACTCATGCTGGAGGGCATCGAGGCGCATGCCCTGACTGGCTGCGACAACGCCCAGATCACGGGCGATGACATCGATGATTTCGTCGCGTGAAAAAACCGGATTGGGCAGGTAAACGGTATCGACAGTATCCGGCAGGCGAGAGAGCAGGATGCGGCTCATCAGAGTCTTGCCGCTGCCCACTTCACCGATGACCAGTATGATGCCCTCGGCTTGCAAGGTGGCATGCAAAAGTGCGGCGATGAACATCCCCCGATCTTCCCCGGCAAAGAAAAAACCGGGGTCAGGGATGATGGAAAACGGTGGCGAATTCAGGCCGAAGTGTTCCAGATAGAGTGAGGACATGGCACGCATCGTATGCCCCCTGTTTCTTTGCTGTCAATCTGCCAGGCGACTAGCGCCTGGCAGATGCGGCTATTTGGCTACTCCTGATGTTGTGACAGCTTGAACTCTGTCAGGCGTATGACATGCCCTGATTCTGATCATCGTGACCCCATTGAATCGCCATTTTGGTGCGAGTCAATCTTCGGATTGCACTGTTTTTTAGCGTATATGTAGAAATTACACAACCTGATAATACAAAAAATATTGGCATATTTTTTGCTTTTTACAGAGTGGTGGCACCATTGGTTGATAAAGCTGGCAAGTTGGGCTTTTTCCGAAAATTAGTCATCCAAGAGTGTCGCAAAATCAACGTTGCTTTGAAAAGGAAAAATTGCTGATTTTATTTTAAATCACGTTTTTAAAGGAGGTGCCATCATGTATCAGGAAAAACACGAGCGCTTTATCGAGCGTCATATTGGGGGGGTGATAGTTCTTATTGTGTATTTTGTTTTATTTGGCCTGGATTGTATTTTGACGGCTTAGTGACAGTTTTTTTCCAGATCAACGCCAACTCGAATAATCTTTGAGATGGGGGCTTGTTGGGAGCGTAGAGGTAAGGAGGGGCGGGCTTGATGGATTGAATCTTTTCTTCGTCCGCCCTCCGCAGCAATTGTGATGACGGATTCAGCCGGGAAATTTGTCGGTTACCAGTACTTCAGCCATGGGTAACTGCCCGCCGCGCGGCCAGGCATCTTTTATTCCGCGACCGATGGCAACGAACATGGCAATGGCATGATCCTCGGGCAAGTTGATAAGTTTCCCCACCGCAGCGAAGTCAAAACCGTCCATCGGGCAGGAGTCGTAGCCCATCTCTTTTGCATGCAGCATCAGATTCATCGCCGCAATGCCGCAGGAGCGCATCGCCTCGTCCCGCTGCGTTTGTTCCCGTCCCCGATAATACTGGTCGATTGCGGGTACCATGAAATCCTGAATCGGCTGGGCTGCGTTCTTCCAGTACCTGCCGGGGGACTTTTCCCATGACTTGAGATCCGCGCACAATATCACCAGCAGAGAGGCGTCGGTTACCTGTGCCTGATCCCAGGCAACGCTGCGAATTTGATTGCGCAGTTCAGGATTTCTGACCAGTACGAAACGCCAGTTCTGAATGTTGAATGCCGTGGGGGACAACATGGCCAGTGAAATGAGCTGTTCAATTTCCGCTTCGCTCATGCGGTGATCCGGATCATAAGCCTTGATTGAACGGCGCGACTCGATTGCTTTGGAAACATGCATGATGAACCCTTTCAGATAAGAAAATCAGTCGGTGTAGTTTACCGCAAACAGGTAGCTGGATTTCGGAGTTTGACCTCGTATCCCCGGCAGAAGCGATTCAGGTGGCGTGAAATTAGGTACGTTCCCTGATGCCGTCATATCACACAGGCGTCAGCCGCTTGCCCGATGTAGCTATTTAGGCTTTAATGTGTGATATTTTCAACTGCCCTAAACACAAAATGAAATTTATTGAAGGCCTGTTTGAAGGCGCCCTGTGGAATAGCCGCTTTGTCATTCTGGCCGCCGTTATCGGCAGTCTGGTAGCGGGTTTCGTGATTTTTTACATGGCCACTGTGGATGTGTATTTTCTGTTGCAGCATGCGCTGCATTACGCAAGCCTCCCCGATGAGGCGCGCAAGGCGCTGCATGACGGCACGGTTTCGCACATCGTGGAAGTGGTGGATGGATATCTGCTGGCAACGGTGATGCTGATTTTTTCACTCGGCTTGTATGAACTGTTTATCAGTGACATCGATCAGGCGCACGGCAGCCGCGCCTCCAGCAAGATTCTGGTGATCAGCAATCTGGATGACCTGAAGGGACGGCTGGCCAAAGTGATACTGATGATCATGATCGTCACGCTGTTTGAAGAGGCGCTGAACATGAAGCTTGAAACACCCATTGATCTGATCTATATGGGTGGCAGCATCGCGCTGATTGCACTGGCATTGTATTTCAGCCATGCGGCTGAGCACGGCACAGCGAAGGCAGAGGCTGACGAATCCGAAGATCAGGGCCATTAGCGCGATGCACGGAAGGCATTCATCGATCCTTCGGCAAGACTCAGGACAGGCTTGGCTCAGGGCAGGCCCTTCGACGTGGCTCAGGGCAGGCTTGTTGTGCGCGCTGTTATGCCTGCCATTGTCCAGTCAGGCAGACAATTTTGCGATGCAGGATATGCAAGGCAAGACGCAGCGCTTGTCCGATTATCGCGGCAAATGGGTGCTGGTGAATTTCTGGGCGACCTGGTGCCCTCCCTGTCAAAAGGAGATTCCCGATCTGATCAGCCTGCAAAATTCACATAAAGATCTGGTGGTGATTGGCATTGCGATGGAATACGCTTCCGGCAAGCTGGTTGCCGATTTCGTCAAGAAGCACGGCATTAACTATCCGATTGTGCTGGGTAATTCTAAAATCGTCGGGCAAATCGGTGAGCTGGAGGCGCTCCCCACCAGCTACTTGTATAGTCCGACGGGCGTGCAAATCGCCTCTCAGGCTGGGGCGGTGACACGCGAGAGCATCGAGAGTTTTATTAAAGGCTTCAACTAGCCGGCGGGTAACCTGTGCTGACAGTGCGGTGTTGTAATGTCCAGTGGCTCTGCCAGGCGGCTCTGACCATGTTAGGATATTCGGGACGACCCAGACTGCCGTTGTAACGTCCCAGCGCGCGGTACAGGTCGCCTTTTTCCATATCCAGGTAGTGACGCAGTATCGTGCAGCCGTAGCGCAGGTTGATGCGCAGATGAAAAAGATTCTGCTCGGTGGTGCCGATTTCTCGTACCCAGAATGGCATCACCTGCATATAACCGCGCGCACCCGCCGATGAGACGGCGTACTTCTTGAAGCCGCTCTCCACTTCGATTAGCCCCAGCACCAGTTGCGGATCAAGTCCTGCGCGGGTGGCTTCATAATGCACGGTGTTCAAAAAATCCATGCGGTAGCGCTTGTCCGGCAGGCGTTTTTCCAGACGATGCGACATTTCGCTCATCCACGCATCAGCGTCGGCTTGCGTGGAAAAGGCCGGTTTGGCTGCGGCCTGATCCGAGACGCTCTGCTGCAATACCGCGCGCACACTGGCGGATAACGGGGTGTACAGCTGAGCGCCAGCCCATGCATTCGTGGCGAACAACGCCACTAAAAGGATCGAGGATCGTGGATTGAGGAATGCGCTTAAGACGGAGCAGCGGGTTTTGCTCGCTCCTCGTTCCTCAATCCTCAGTCCTGCCTTTTCCGTTTTCATAACTTCGATTGTACGAACTCCAGCGCGCTTTGCAAGGGGATGGATTGTGCGGCTGAATCGCGTCTCCCCTGGTATTCAATTGAATTATCCTTCAGGCCACGGTCGCCGATGACGATGCGATGCGGGATGCCGATCAGTTCCATGTCGGCAAACATCACGCCGGGTCGCTCGTCGCGGTCATCGAGCAGCACGTCGATGCCGGCGGCGCGCAGTTGTGCATAAAGTGCTTCGACCGCATGCTGCACGGCTTCGCTTTTGTTCATGCCGATAGGCACGAGGGCTACCTGGAACGGTGCTATGGACGCCGGCAGCGCAATGCCGCGCTCGTCATGGTTTTGTTCGATAGCGGCTGCCACGATGCGCGATACGCCGATGCCATAGCAGCCCATCTCCAGAATCTGCGATTTGCCCTGTGCGTCCAGAAACGTCGCTTTCATGCTCTCGGCATACTTGGTGCGCAACTGGAAAATGTGGCCGACTTCGATGCCTCTGCATATTTCAAGCGTGCCTTTCCCATCGGGAGACAGGTCGCCCGTGACCACGTTGCGGATGTCGGCGACCAGATCGGGTTCGGGCAAGTCTCGTCCCCAGTTGATGCCGGCTGTGTGAAATTTGGCCACGTTAGCCCCCGCCACGAAATCGCTCATGACCGACACGGCATGGTCTGCAATCACGCGTACTGCTGTCCTGTCCAGTCCGACAGGGCCCAAAAAGCCGGGCGGGCAATTGAAAAAGGCGCGGATTTCATCCGTGCTGGCAAAGCGGAAGTCGGCAAGGCCCGGCAGTTTTGCAGCCTTGATTTCGTTAAGATTGTGATCGCCGCGCAGCAGCAGGATGTGCAGCTGGCCTGAAGCTACCAGGGCCAGCAGTTTGACGGTGCGCTGCAAAGGAATGTCCAGCAGTTCTGCGACCTGCTCGCAGGTGGTCTGTTTGGGGGTGTCGACGTTGTGCATGGTCTCGGCGGGGGCGCGGCGCGCCGTGGCAGGCGCGATGGCCTCTGCCAGTTCAACGTTGGCAGCGTAATCGGACGCCGGGCAATAGGCCAGCGCATCTTCGCCGGAATCGGCCAGCACATGGAATTCGTGCGAGCCGCTGCCGCCGATGGCGCCGGTATCGGCGGCCACGGCACGGAACTTCAGCCCCAGACGCGTGAAAATGCGGCTGTAGGTGTCGTACATGACGGCATAGGTCGCCTCCAGACTGGCAAAATCGGCGTGAAACGAATAGGCGTCCTTCATCAGGAATTCCCGCGCACGCATCACGCCGAAGCGCGGACGCACTTCGTCGCGGAACTTGGTCTGGATCTGGTAGAAGTTGACCGGCAATTGACGATAGCTGCGGATTTCGCGGCGTGCGATGTCGGTGATCACTTCTTCGTGGGTCGGCCCGAAACAGAATTGGTTGTCGTGCCTGTCCTTTATTTTCAGCATCTGCGGGCCGAATACTTCCCAGCGCCCGGTTTCATCCCAGAGCTCGGCAGGCTGTACCGCGGGCATCAGCAATTCGAGGGCGGAGCTTGCGTTCATTTCTTCACGCACGATGGCTTCCACACGGCGCAAGGCGCGCAACCCCAGCGGCATCCAGGTGTACAGGCCGCTGGCAAGTTTCTTGATGTAACCTGCGCGCACCATGAGTTGGTGGCTGGGGAGCTCAGCTTCGGAAGGGGCTTCTTTGAGGGTGGAGATGAAAAATTGTGAAACGCGCATGATATTTGAAGATAGGAAGTTGGGTTGAAGTCGCGATTTTACAGGGAATGACCAGAACGCGCATTTTCTGCAACGGGATTTATCTGCTGACTCTGGAAGAATTGCGGTAAGGATCAGGGATAAAGCGCATATTCGCTTTTCAATAAAGGTGAAATGTGAAAGAATCCGCACATTGTAATTAACCTGATAGAGTGTCAAATGATAGACCGAGACGGCTACCGCCCGAATGTCGGCATCATTATCACGAATGACAAAAATCAAGTATTCTGGGGAAAGCGAATACGGCAACATGCCTGGCAGTTCCCGCAAGGCGGCATACAGCATGGCGAAAATCCCGAGCAGGCGATGTATCGTGAGTTGTATGAAGAAGTCGGTTTAAGCCCCGAACATGTGCAGATACTGGGGCGCACCCGTGAATGGATGCGCTATGAGGTTCCGCAAAGCTGGAGTCGCCGGGAATCGCGCGGCGGTTATCGCGGGCAGAAGCAGATTTGGTTTTTGTTGCGTTTAGTGGGACGTGATTGTGATGTTTGTTTGCGTGCATGCGCGCATCCCGAGTTTGATGCATGGCGTTGGAACGATTACTGGCTGGATATTCATGCGGTAATCGAATTCAAGCGCGAAGTTTATACCAAGGCTCTGAACGAGTTGGTTCGCTATCTCCCCGAGTCCGGGAATAAGTGTGTCTGTTCGCCATACGCAGAAGACTTTTCGTTACACATTCATAGATGATTGTTGTGAATTTTTTGGAGTTAAAACATGGTTAAAGAATATACCGAACTGCAATCTATCCCCTTGAAGACAGGTGCAACTTTTGTGCGTCCCGTACAGGTTCTGCCGGAACACGTGAAACTGAGCGATTCTGCATTGACCGTGATGACCGATCTGACCCGTGTATCCGTAGTGAGTACCCGCGCCAGGACATCGATGGATAAGGCCAACGCCAAGATGATCCGTTATGGCGTGCGTATGTTGCTGGTGCTGGACGATAACGAACAGGTGGCCGGGTTGTTGACGGCGTCCGACGTGCTGGGGGAAAAGCCGATGCGCTTTCTGCAAAATATGGGCGGAACTCATGACGACATCATGGTGCGCGACATCATGAGCACCCCGCGTGAGTTGAGCGCCTTGAAAATCACCGATGTACAGCAGGCCAAAGTCGGCGACATCGTCGCCAGTATGAAAAAATCCAACCGACAGCACGCGCTGGTGGTCACTGAGGGTGCCGATGGCAGGCAAATCGTGTGTGGTTTGTTCTCTATTACCCAAATCGCCCGCCAGTTGGGTGCTCAAGTACAGAGTTTCGAATTGGCGCGTACCATCGCAGAAATCGAAGCTGCTATTCCACACGCTTGATTGCATTGATAAATCCAGAGGTAAAGTTAATGAGTTCATTATTGCAACGTATTGCGCTGCTTGTTCTTTTGGCGGCTGTAGCGGGATGTTCCACGATCAATGATGCGAAAGATACAGTCAGCGGTTGGGTGGGTGGCAGTACGAGTAATACGCTTGATAGCACGAGTGGCAAGAAGGCAGGCAGCACTTCCCCGACGCTCAAATATGCCGCGACAATGCGCGTGGCCAATTTTGTCGATCAGCGAAAAATGGGCAATCCGCGTCTGCTTGGGCAAATGACGAACCAGGTGAGAGGGCTGAGCGGGAATGAGTTGTTTGCGGATCAGGATGTTGCGGTCATTGCAACCGGTGCAATCAAGAAGCGTTTTGATGCCGAAGGATATCAGGTGATGGAAGGCGCAGCCGCTGCTAATGCGCTGTTTGAAGTGACGGGCGTGGTGAAGGAATTGACCCTGAACGTCAGGGAACGTGATGATATTACCATCGTGATTGAAACGACACTGAAGGAGGTTTCCACCGGAAAAGTGGTGTGGTCCGGTCAGGTTACAGAGAAGAATGACCGGTTTGCGGGAGTTTCCGGTAACAATAAAGAGGATGTGATGGCTTATCTCAACAGGGAACTGAAGATTGCCAGCACCAAGACGGTTGAGGCGATCAGTTCTTCGCTGATGGCATCGCGTCCCGATTTGTTTAATCTGACACCGGGTACCAAGCCGATTCCAGGCGTGACGGTCTATGTCGCGCCATCGCTGCCCAAGGCAGCGCCTGTCGCCCCTGCGCAGAGCTATGGCGTGGCACCTTCCAGTGACGTAGCCGCCTCGACCTACCGACCTCATGCCAGCGAAACCAGCGGTTTGTTGCTGGTGAATACTAATCCGTCTCGCGCCAGGGTTTATCTGGATGGCGTGTATTACGGCATGTCGCCGTTGCGTCTGGAAATGGAACCGGGCATCCATGCGATCAGCGTGAAGCTGGCAGGCTACAATATGGTCACCGAGAAGGTGTCGATTCGTCGCGGCGATAACACCGAGCTTGAGCTGAATCTGGAAAAGTAAACGCAGCGCGTCATGGCCAATTCCTGACAGCAACCGAAGTTCGGCACGCTGTCAGGAAATTTTATTGCGAAATGAAGAGATAAACAGTCAATGTCACACCCAGGAATGCGACAATCAGATTGGTGATTACGCCTCCGTTGACGCTGTATCCATCAGGAATTTCGGCTGGCTTTAGTGTCTTGAGTACTTTTCGGTATTGCACCGTTGCAGTGACTGCGGAGTATGCACCCAGCAGAACAAAGGCAATGCCGACCCAGAATGAAACGCCTCTCACGGCAGGCACACCCGGCCTGGGTAAAAGCAAGTGCATGAACAATCCAAATCGTTCTATGACGAAGCCGAAAGCCATCAGGGTCAAGCTCGTCCGGTTCCATGCCAGCAAGGTTCGTTCTGCTGCAAAAAATACTCTTGGGTCATTGAGGTCGGACATCAGTTGTTCTTTCTGATTTGAAAATTTACGTGCGGGCAGGCTCCCCAGAACAACACTGGCGTCGTTTGATCATTCACGCTGATTAGAAGCCCGGCAGGCTGCCAGCCTTATATCGCACCTTTGGAATAATTTATTTTCCGCGAATCAACAGTACAGGTTTTGTGGCAACGCGCACCACACCTTCGGCGACGCTGCCAAGAAACAGGTGGCTCAGCCCCCTGCGGCCATGAGTGCAGATCACAATAAGATCTGCGTGCCAGGCTTCTGCATCTGCCGCGATCATTTCCGGGACGCGGTCAGCCAGGGTTTCGGCCTCAATCAGGTGAGTTTCAACCGGTATGCCGAAGCCCTTCGCCACCGTCTCCGCCTTGTGGAGAATTGCCAATCCACTTTTAGTCACGACATCCATAATTTCGATCAGATTGGGAAACTCTGCATCCAGACTGATGTTTGCCATATCAACGACATGCACGATCCGCAGTTGAGCCTGGTTTTCCTGAGCCAGCTTGATGGCTTCCTGTAAAGCCTGTGCTGAAGTGTGGCTGCCATCTACTGCAACTAAAATACGTTTAAACATTGTTTTCCCCTTGGAATGCTGTTGCGACGAGACTGGGTGTGCGGATACTAAACTTATCAAGTACATCCGGGTTGAATTCTACTCGTTTGAAAAGCGTTATTACCGCCTGTCAGGTTTTGCCAAAATATAGTTGATTAAACTTACCGCAGTTAAATTTTAGTGTTTGCCGGTGCTGCCAAACCCGCCTGTACCGCGTTCGCTCAACGGGAATTCATCTACGACATTAAACCTGGCCTGTACGACCGGCACGATCACCAGCTGCGCCATACGTTCCATAGGCATCAGCGTGAATGGAATCTGGCTGCGATTCCACAACGACACGAATATCTGCCCCTGATAGTCAGAATCGATCAGGCCGACCAGATTGCCCAGCACGATGCCGTGCTTGTGTCCCAAACCTGAACGAGGCAAGATCATCGCGGCGTAACCGGGGTTGGCCAGGTGGATTGCAATGCCGCTTGGAATAAGTTCACACTGCTTGGGTTGAATGACCAGGTTATGTTCAATGCAGGCGCGCAAGTCTATACCGGCCGACCCTGAGGTCGCATAACCTGGAATGTTTTCATGCAGGCGAGGATCCAGGATTTTGACATCTACGGCGGGATGTTTCATTGGCGCGCTCCTTTATAACGTTGTGCAATATGCTGTATCAATTGTCTTGCAAGCGTGAGTTTGTCGGTGCGTGGCAATGGATGTATACCCGCTTCGTCGAACATAATCAGTTCGTTGTCGTCCCGGCCGATGGCCCGTTGCGCGATATTACCCACCAGCAGCGGCAATTTTTTGGCGCGTCGTTTTTGCTCGGCATATTCCAGTAAATTTTCGCTCTCGGCGGCGAATCCCACGCAGTAGGGTGGATTTTCGAGGCCAGCGACATGCGCCAGAATGTCAGGGTTGGGGACGAGTTCGAGTGTGAGAGGGGCGCTGCTTTTTTTGATTTTTTGCTCGCTGACCTTTGCAACGCGGTAGTCTGCGACGGCCGCAACGGCGATAAAAATATCGCAAGCGGCGACGTGTTGCATGACAGCGTCATGCATCTGCGCAGCGCTTCGCACGTCAATTCTTGTTGCGTGCAGCGGTGTTGCCAGTGCTGTCGGGCCGGAAACCAGCACTACCTCGGCACCTGATTCCTGTGCGGCTTGCGCGATGGCATAGCCCATCTTGCCGGAGCTTTGATTGGTGATGCCGCGCACTGCATCTATTGCTTCATAAGTCGGTCCTGCGGTAATCAGGATTTTTTTGCCGGAAAGTAACTTCGGCTTGAACGACGCCATAATATATTCAGCGAGTTGTTCCGGCTCCAGCATCCGGCCCATGCCTTCCTCGCCGCATGCCTGCACGCCGCAATCCGGTCCAAGCACCTGCACGCCATCGGCAACAAGCTGCGCGATATTGCGTTGCGTGGCCTTGTTTTGCCACATCTCGCGGTTCATCGCCGGTGCGATGAACAACGGACAATTGCGCGCCAGGCACAGGGTCGAGAGCAAATCATCTGCCAGCCCCAAGGCCAGCTTGGCAATGAAATCGGCACTCGCGGGAGCGATCACAATCGCGCCGGCCCAGCGACCCAGATTGATGTGCGCCATGCTGTTCGGCATGCGCTCATCCCACTGGGAGGTATAAACTGGTTTGCCGGACAGACCCTGCATGGTCGTCGGTGTGATGAAATGGCAAGCGGCTTCGGTCATCGCCACTTGTACTGACAATCCCTGTTTCATCAACAGGCGAAGCAATTCGGCAGACTTGTAGGCCGCGATGCCGCCGCTGATGCCGAGCACGATGTGTGATTTATCCATGCCACGCATCTTACAAGAAAATGCAACGGTACACCTACTAACGGTTTGGTGTTGTCTTGCTGGAGGGCCTGCCAGTCGCCAGGCCTGCCTGCCGGAGGCAATTCCTGTAGCGGCCGTTCACCCGATTGGCGAACCATTGTGTGGTGAGTTTTCGACGAATTTTCGGACTTTTAAGGTCGATTTCCGGGAGACTTACCCGAGGCTGGGCGCCAGCCCGGTCGGCCAGAGCAAACAGGCGGTTATACAGAGGTGTTTTGCCAAAGCCGGCAAGCTTTTCCAGACGCAAGTCGCGCTGTATTTCGGCTTCATTCATTTGCAGGGCGTGGCGGATGAAAAGCAGGGCGCCAAGGGTGGCGCTGGGTTCTGCTGCGGGGCTGCCATTTTTGTAGCGCAGCAGATCCCCGTCCGCTACCAGGGACCTGCCGCTCAATCGTGATAATGCCTGCTGAAAGGCGGCGTTGCGGCTGCTGTAGCGGCCCGCATTGAAGTCTGCAAAACGGTAGAGCATGTCGTCGTAGGGGGCGGGATAGTCGAGCAGAATGGCGCTGCCGAAATAAATGCCGCCGCGACGGGAAAAAACCTCGTTGCGCAGGCTGCCGTTAATGGCGTAGGGGTAGGGCCGCGCGCGCGCATGACTTTCGGCGAATTCGACGGACACCTGCATCGGGCCACCGGTACGTATCGGGTTATAGTTGGGGTACAAATCACGGCCAGCCGGTATCCGGGCGATGATTTCCTCTATCAGGTCGCTGAGTTCCTTCTCCGTTCTGAGTGCGTCTATGCGCTTGCCATAACTGCGACCGTCGCTTGATGTGGTGTTTAACATCCAGTTAATCACCGTTTCCGGTATGCTGTATTTTTCGCTGCGCTCTGTTATCTCACGCCGGACAATAGCGGGCAAACCAGGCACAACGGGGTCGGCCTGAAAACTGGACTCCTGCTCGACAATGGCTGTCACGGCGCAGAAGTGCTCAGCTGTGGGCTGGATTTGCAGCGCCCTGAATGCCGCTTGCAAGTCCCCCGCCCAGCCTTCCTTGTCCTGTAGTTTGACAGGCAGGAGTTTTAGCATGAACTCGTGAAATTCTTTGTCGGTCAATGCAACAGGCGCAGGCGGTGATGCGGGTGCAGCAGGAGGTGCAGCACCGGGTTTTGCGCGGACGGGTGGGGCAGCGGCTGGCTTTGCGGGGGCTGGCTGAGAGGATGGCTGCGGTGTGACCTGTTCAGACGTGCTGGCACAGCCTCCCGTGAGGGCGATCAGAACAAGCAGGGTGAAACGGTTTAAATTTAGCACGTTGCAGCGGGGGTGTAGGCAGGTTAGGTAGCATAGGTGAGTGCGGCGTAATCTGCAAGGCTGTATTCTCGTGTAATAATCATTCAGTGAAGATCCGCTGTGTGTTCAGTAGTTTATTCCGAGTTGCAGGGAGGTGACCATGAGTATTGTCGATTGGCCTGAAGGTGAGCGGCCGCGTGAGAAACTGTTGGCGCGAGGGGCAGCGGCTTTGTCGGACGCTGAATTGCTGGCGATTTTCCTGCGCACCGGAGTGGCAGGCAAGAGTGCGGTGGATCTGGCGCGCGAGTTGCTTGGCAAATACGGCAGCCTGACGCGCCTATTTGCCGCGGAGCGGAGTGATTTTTGTACGGTCAGGGGGATGGGGCGGGCCAAGTTTGCGCAACTGCAGGCAGTGCTGGAAATGTCGAGGCGTGCATTGCAGGAAGCGTTGCAATGTGGCGACACGCTCAACTCGCCTCGTGTGGTGCGCGATTATCTGCAATTGCTGTTGGCAGGACGGTCACAGGAGGTTTTTCTGGTGCTGTTTCTGGATACCCAGCATCGGGTGATCGCCTCGGAAGAGTTGTTCCACGGCACGTTGAGTCAGACCAGCGTTTATCCGCGCGAAGTGGTCAAACGCGCACTGGCACATAACGCCGCCGCGGTGATTCTTGCGCATAATCACCCCTCCGGTGTCACTGAGCCAAGTGGGGCAGACCAGTTGTTAACCCGCGCGCTGAAACAGGCACTGGCGCTGGTAGACGTGAGCGTGCTCGATCACTTTGTGGTCGCCGGAGGGCAGACGCTGTCTTTTGCGGAGCGAGGGCTGCTCTAAAAAGCTTTGTCCACGAAATGATTCTCGCAGGGCTATTGCTATCAGCAATAACTCGCAAATGCACGAAATATACGAACAAAATCAAAATGTAACCATTGACCGCGACTCATCAATTCGAGGACAGTAAGTGGGTTTTGGTTAAATTCGTTTTGCCAGTTCCGCTGCACGGCCGATGTACGTTTCGGGTGAGAGTTGCAGCAGGCGCAGTTTTTCCGCTTCCGGGATAGGCAGCGTTTCGATGAACGCTCGCAATGAATCCTGGTTGATGCCGCTCTGCCCGCGCGTCAGTTCCTTCAGCTTGTCGTAGGCGTTTTCGATGTTGTAACGGCGCATCACGGTCTGGATAGGTTCGGCCATGACTTCCCAGCTGGCATTAAGGTCGTCGGTGACGCGCTGTGCATTGACTTCCAGCTTGTTCAGCCCTTTCAGGCAGGATTCATATGCGAGCAGGGTGTAGCCCAGGGCGACGCCCATGTTGCGCAACACGGTGGAGTCGGTCAGGTCGCGCTGCCAGCGGGAGACGGGCAGTTTCTCGGACAGGTGGCGCAACAGCGCGTTGGCCATGCCGAGATTGCCTTCGGAATTCTCGAAGTCAATCGGGTTGACCTTATGCGGCATGGTCGATGAACCGACTTCGCCCTTGATGACTTTCTGCTTGAAATAGCCCAGCGAGATATAGCCCCAGATGTCGCGGTTCAGATCGATCAGGATGGTGTTGATGCGCGCGAACGCGTCGAATAATTCCGCCATGTAATCATGGGGTTCTATCTGGATGGTGTAGGGGTTGAAGGTAATGCCGCGCGCGGTCACAAAGCTCTCTGCAAAGGCTTCCCAGTTCACGTCCGGGTATGCGGATAAATGCGCGTTGTAATTGCCGACTGCGCCATTGATCTTGCCGAGGATTTCAACGGATGCCAGCCTTTGTTCGGCGCGTTGCAATCGATACACCACATTGGCCATTTCCTTGCCCAGCGTGCTCGGTGTGGCGGTCTGGCCGTGGGTGCGGCACAGCATCGGCAGGTCGGCCAGCTGGTGCGCGAGATCTGTCAGGCGTGCAACGATCAATTGCAGGGACGGCAGCATCACTGCATCGCGGCCATTTTTTAGCATCAGCGCGTGAGAGAGATTGTTGATGTCCTCGGAGGTGCAGGCGAAATGGATGAATTCCAGCACGGCTGCCGTTTCCGGGTTGCCGGACAGCTGCTCGCGCAACCAGTATTCGATGGCTTTTACGTCGTGGTTGGTGGTTCTCTCGATGTTCTTGATCGCCTGGGCATCGGCCTCACTGAAGTTTTCGTTCAGGGCGTCCAGTTGTGCTAGCGTATTCCTGGAGAACGGGCCGATTTCCGGAATGTCGGCCTGGGCTGCGAGGGCTTTGAGCCATTCGATTTCGATCAGGACGCGATACCTGATCAGGCCGAATTCGCTGAAGTAGTCCCGCAAGGCGTCGACTTTGCTGTGATAGCGTCCGTCCAGGGGGGAGAGTGCGGTGAGTTTGGTAAGTGTGGTCATGGCAGTGCCTTGAATCGTAAAACGCGCATTTTACGCGAATCGGCATGTCTCTTGTTCACGCGGTGACTAAATAGGCCTGTGTCATGAGTATTTCAGGGGATATCCGATGAGTTCATGCGCGCCATGATGATTCCTGTCTTGCGCTGGAGCCCTTTCGCATCGCGGTGTTTGTCGTAATACCTGGGATTGGGCACCATCGCAGCCAGCTTGGCGGCCTGAGCCGGTGAGAGCTGCGACGCGCTGATGCGGTAGTAATGACGGGCGGCGGCTTCAGCACCGAACACGCCGTCACCCCATTCGATGACGTTCAGATAAATCTCGAAGATGCGCTGCTTGTCCATCACGGCTTCCATCATCACGGTGATCGCCGCTTCTTCAATCTTGCGAAAAGGAGAGCGACGTCCTGACAGGAACAGATTTTTGGCGAGTTGCTGGCTGATGGTGGAGCCGCCCGCGACGATCCTGCCTTTCTTCATGTTCTTCTCGTAGGCCTTCTGTATGCCCTCCCAGTCAAAACCTTCGTGATCGACGAAATTTGCGTCTTCCGAGGCGATCAGCGCGCGCTTGAGATTGTTGGATATCTTTGCATAGGGCACCCAACTGTACTGAAGTTCGGCGTCCGGGTTGCTATCCTGCATGACTTCCAGACGGGTTTCCATGAACGCGCTGGTGGACGGGTTATATTTGATCCACCACAGCACATGCGCAAAAATCCACAACTGGTATACCAGCAGCAGTACGAAAAAAATTGTCATGCCGCGCCACAGCCAGCCCCAGAGTTTCTTCATTGTGGTGTACGCAGTTTGGCAATAACGGGCGCGGTTTCAGGACGCACGCCGCGCCAGATATAAAACGCTTCGGCGGCCTGTTCAACCAGCATCCCCAGGCCATCTGCAACGACGGCTGCACCGTTGGCGCGGGCAAACGCCATGAAGGGCGTTTCGCGCCCGTACATCATGTCGTAGGCCAGCGCGCCCGGGGCGAATATGCCGGAGGGTAGCGGGACTTCGCTGTCGGTCAACCCGGCGGATGTGGCGTTAATCACCACATCGAACTGCAAGCCTGTCAGGTCGGCATAGCCGCCGCTCCATATTGCGGCTGTTGAGAATTTCATCGCCAGTTCGACTGCACGGCTGGCTGTGCGGTTGGCGATGGACAGCGAGGCATCCGCTGCAAGCAGCGGCAGCACCACGCCGTAAGATGCTCCACCCGCACCCATCAGCAGCACGCGTTTTTTCTGCAATTTCACGCCGAGATTGTGTTCGATGTCGCGCACCAACCCGGTACCGTCGGTGTTGTCGCCACGGATGGTGCCGCCTGCGAAACTGAGCGTATTAACCGCCTGTGCTGATTGTGCCCGTTCGCTCAGTTCGGTTGCACACCTGAACGCTTCGAACTTGAACGGCACGGTGACGTTGCCGCCCTGGTAACCTTCGCGGCGCAGTCGTTCTATGGTGGCTGCAAAACCGTCCAGCGGCGCTTCGATGGCTTCGTAGCTGATGTCCTGTCCTGTCTGCTGTGCAAACAGTTTGTGGATCAGCGGCGATTTGCTGTGGGAGATCGGGTTGCCGATGACGGCGTAGCGGTCAGTCATGGGTGAGTGGTGAGTCGTAAGTGGCAAGTGGTTTTAGCAGGAATATCGCCCTGTGGGCGATAACTCGCAAAACGCGCATTGTAAAGAAGAATGAGCCGTTTTTTGTATTTTTAGTATGTGTGGCGACAGAAGTTGTCTACTGCACGTTTACCTTGATGGATATTTCCTGTGTCGAATCAACAGGTTTCCCATCTTTCATGGCCGGGAAAAAGCGCCAGTTTTTCAGGGTGTCGAGCAGCAGGCGATTGAGCCTCGGGTTGGGGGTGGGTTTAACGAGTTCAACCGTCGCCGTGCCGTCTGTCGCCACATGAAAGCGCGCGATGGCCGAGGTGCTTAGCGCATCTTGTCTGAGTTCATCGGGAATCTGCGGCATAGGGCGCACGATTGCCTGCGCGCCGCTGCTTGACGCGAGGTTCGTGGCAGGCGCATCCGATGTCGCTTTGGACAGGGGCGATGCCGTCGGCTGAGCTAAGGTCGGTGCGGGGGCAGATTTTTCTTCCTGGCTTGCATGGGGCGCGATACTGGGTTGTGCACGCTGAGGTGGCGCCTGAGGCGTGCTTGGCGGGGTGCTCTTTTGCTCAGGCGGTTTGCTGATGGCAGGCGCAGGAATTTCAATCACCTGTGCCTCAATGCCGGGTGGTTCAGGGAGTCTTTCGACGGGTTTTCCCGTGAAATACGCGACGGCCCAAAGCGCAGCGCCCAGCAGTGCAAGTGCCGCAGGTAATGTCCAGGGCAGTCTGCGCCAGGGACTGTCATTTTTGTACGTGTCAGTCGACATGTTTGACGGCGATGAGAAAGTGCCGGGCACCGGCTTCCCTTGCTCGCAGCATGGCCTGGACAGTGACCCCATTCGGCGCTGCGCTGTCGGCTGCCACGATTACGCTGGACTCCGGATCATGCAACAAAGGTTTTAAAGTGGCTGCCAGCGTTTCCAGTGTCACCTGCGTCTTGCCGATAAAAATTTTACTGTCCGGGGTGATGGTAAGCGTCACCGGCGTTTTGGCCTGCATGGGGGCGGCATGTCCCTGCGGCAGGTTGACGCTCAGGGAATGCAGGTTTTGCATCGACAGGGAGGCTAACATGAAGGTCGCCAGCAGGAAAAACATCACGTCGATCATCGGGATGATTTCGATGCGTCCCTTGGCAGGCTTACGTGATCTACGCAGTTTCATCGGGATTTTCCCTCTCGTGTTCGCCCAGCCGGATATTATCCAGCAGTCGGGTGCCCAGTCGTTCCATCTCGTCGAGGGCCTGGGACTGGCGCCGGGAGAAAAAGTTGAAGGCGAACAGGGCAGTGATCGCAATAAACAGCCCTAAAGCGGTGGCGATCAGCGCCTGAGCCACCCCGCCGGTGACGCCGATCGGATCCACCAGGCCGCTTCCGCCAATCAGCTGAAATGAGTGCATCATGCCGGTTATCGTCCCCAGCAGGCCGAGCAACGGCGCGGCTGTGACCACGGTTTCCAGTACCCATAGACCACGGCTCAAGGAGTTTTCGATCAGCTTGGCCTCGTCCCCGGCTCGAGACTCCACCCACCATGCAGGCTTGGTTCGGTTTTCGATGATGACCCGGAAAAAACGGGCGAAATAGTTGTTCGGATCGAGCGCGGCCAGATCGCGTTCCAGGTCTGACCATGCAAAGCCATAGGTTTCGACCAGATCCAGCAGTTGTCTGGGCAGTCGTACATAGCGCCAATATACGAATAGTTTGTCGATGCTGATGACGATCGCCAGAATGGCGAGTGCCAGCAGCGGGTAGACCATCGCGCCACCAAATTTTAAAGCCTGAAGTGCTTCCTGGATGTCCTGCATTGTTGTCCTCCTGATCTTAAGTTAATGTATCGTGTCTAAGGGCATGCGCCCAATCAGAATTTTTTGCTCAGGCCGGCAAACAAGCCGCGCCGCGGGCCATATTGCGGGGCGAACACCCCTATTCCCGAGTTGTCCCGGATTTCATAAACTTTGTCCAGCACGTTGTTGAGCACCAGCCTGACTTCAATCGGCCCGGTTCTATCGAAATTCATCTTGCGGGAAGCGCCCAGATTTAGCACGGTGTAGGAAGGCAGGCTGGTGGTATTGGCGAAGCCGTTGCGAAGTCCGCTCTGAAATGTCAGATTGCCGCTCAGGTTTGTGCCGGACACAAGATAGGAGCCGCCGGTCGAAATGGTCAGGGCTTGTTGGTGGTCGACGTTTACCCAGTTGTTGGCCGCATAATTGAGCGTAGCCTGGTCGAACAAGTACTGACCCGAGATAATATCCTTGGCCATGCTGACGGTTCTGGCCAGATTGGCGTACGCTGCAACATTGCCGGATTTGTAGTTGCTGGTCAATTCGATGCCGTAAATTTTCCCCTGTGCATAGTTGTAGGGTGTCATCAGCAGCGCAGGCCCGAACTGGCCTTCATCGATGACGTTTGTACTTTGCTTGTAAAACGTATCCACGCCCAGGCTGACAGTCTGCGTCAGCTGGTGAGTGACACCGGCATCCAGGTAGTTGGATCTTTCAGATTTCACCTGCGAATTGGCGCCTGGGGCCGCGTTCGTGGTGTTGTTGAATAGCGCCTGGGTGGTAGAGGAAACCAGTTCGGTCGGCGGGGGCGTGAAGTAGCGCGAATATCCCGCGTGCCAGGTGGTCTGATCGCTCTGCTTGTAAACCAGGCCCAGTCTCGGGCTGAACTGTTGCTCGTTGACGTAGGCATTCACCTTGTCGAAGCGCCCGCCATAATTCACGGTCAGTTTGTTGGTTGCCTTCCATTCATCCTGAAGATAGATGCCGAGCAGTGTGTTGCCGTTCCTGGCGTTGTTGTCGGTGATGTTGAAGGATGCGCCGGAAACGAGACCCGTTACCGGGTTGACCGGAAATACCGTAGAACTATTATTGCTCTGGATATTTTCACTGCTACCGAACAGACCCATACGGAGCGTGTGCGCATCACTCAGCCGGTAGCTGCCATCGGCCTGAATGCCGGTGCTGGAGCTGCTGCGGAAGACATCCGATGCCACGCCGTTGAATGCCAGGTTGCCGTTAGTGTCAGGCATGTAATGAAAGCTGGAGTAACGCGTAAACAGGGCGATCTGGTAGTCGGTTCGGTCATCGAGAGAGCCTTGCAGTGAGGTTACTGCAAAACGGTTTACTTCACGTTGCTGGTCGTTCAGCGTGGCGGAGTTGTATCCTGTCAAACCCATCTGGTTGAGTATCCCGAGATTGTTCGGGTCGGGTGCTTTGCCTGGCGTGTTCGGAATCTGGAATGTGCCGTCATAAGTGCCCGCCATAAAACTTAGTTTGGTGGTTGAATTGAGCAGGTAGGACAGATAGCCGAAGCCTTTATGCTGGTCTGTCCGGTCATGCAGCGGGTTGGCGCTGGAAGTCGGATTTTCGATGCCGATGTTGCTGGTCAGGTATGAGGCATCGACGAAATAGGAAAGGTCACCTACGGTGTTCCCATATTCGAAGCTGGGGTTGAAGGTGTTATTGCTGCCACCATACAAATCAACGTTGCCGCCTGCTTCAAATTTACTCTTGGTATTGATTTCGACGACCCCGGCCGTGCGATAACCATACTGGGCAGGCAGAGCCCCTGTCAGCAGATCAATCTGTTGCGCGAAGCGAGCGTCCAGCGCCTGACCGAAACCGCTGATGCCTTCGGGCAGGATCACGCCGTTAATGCGGTATTGCATGTTGCCGTGATCGCCACGCACATGCAACTGGCCATAAGAATCATTGACGACCCCGGGCGCCTGGAGCAGCACCTGGTTGAGGGGCGTGGCCTCTCCCTGTGGTAATTTCTGGATATCATTTGCATCGAAGCGGTAGACGCTCCCCCCGGTTTTGGGAGACAGGCCGTTTTGCGCTTGAGTAAGACGCTTTGCCGCGATTTGAATTTCCAGCGCTTTTTGAGCGGCGAGCGTTACCGTCGTCTGGGCATTCGTGCCGGCAGGCAGGGTGACGATGGACGCTCCCGGCTGAAAGCCGGATTTTTCTGCCTGGACCGCATAGGTGCCTTCAGTGATGCTGTTAAAGACAAAGTGGCCGTTGGCATCGCTTTGCGTACGACCGACAGTATTTGCAGTAACCGTCTTGAGGCTCAAGGCCGCGCCGGCGATGGGACGTCCCAGACTGTCCTGAACGACCCCCCTGATTTCTTCGGCTGCGACCGGGGCTGCCTGTACAGCGACCACCATGCCGAACAACAGGGCAGGCGCAAATGCGCTTCCCGTCAAAATTTTAAACGATGACATTTTTTCAATCCATAAAATCAATGAAAAATCCTCCTGCGGATGCACGAGGAAGTTGAATTGGCGTTATGCGGAGTAGGGCGGGGCACGCGCCGCGAAGGCGGTGAATGCGAGGGTGGCATTGACGGTATCAAACGTGGTGTCAGCCAGGACCGCCCGTTGTTCGATTGAATTGAACTGAATGGCATGGCTGCCAAGCGCTGTGCCCAGCTGCGCGTAAGCTGCGCACAGGTCACAGTGTTTTTCATGTGGCAAGGAGTGATCCTGGCTTTGCGACTGATTCCCCGCGACATGCGAAATCTCATGCATCAGGCCACCCGTCTGTATAAACAGCAGGGTGAATATCAGCAGTAATCTGGCAGGCAGGGAATGGCTCATGGTGTGTACTTTAACCATAAATCCGGAACGGAACAAGGATTCTATTCGCTTTCCAGCTTGTCGGACGGAGTGAACGACCAGGTGCGGGTGATGGTCAGGATGTCGACATCTTTTGTTATGTCAGGCGGCAGTGGCGAAAAAGGCCCGGCGAGTTTGACAATGCGCATTGCGGCAGCATCCAGCAGGCGGTGCCCGGAGGAACGGCTGACTTCGATGCTCTCCACGCTGCCATCCGCCCTGATCGATACGCTGAGCTGCAATTTTCCATAGAGCTGCTCGCGCCGCGCCTGTTCCGGATAGTTCAAGTTGCCGATGCGTTCAACCTTGACACGCCAGTCTTCGATATATTGAGCGAAACGGTATTCC
>DFWZ01000062.1:0-26201 GCA_002381565.1 Gallionella sp. UBA4121 | reverse complement strand
TTGTGGGCTCGGAGATGTGTATAAGAGACAGGTTCCGGATAGTTCAAGTTGCCGATGCGTTCAACCTTGACACGCCAGTCTTCGATATATTGAGCGAAACGGTATTCCTGAGTGCGCGCACCGATAAATTTACGGCGAGGCATCTTTTGATAGTAATCGTTGTTTTTGCTGATCTGTGCTTCCAGCCGGGCAATTTCCAGGCTGCGTTGCACCATATCCTCCGCGCTTGCGGTGTCGGTCTGTTTTTGGGGCTGAGGCAAGGCAAGCTTGTAGCTGCTTTTGAGGCGGGTCAGCATGCGCCGTGACTCTTCTTCCAGATGCGCCACTTGTCGTGCGGATTGCTCAGGCGTGATCTGGCTGTCGTCCCCGATATTCGGCAGCATGCTCTTGGCCTGCCGGTCTTCTGCGGTATTGCCGCCGCCGTCCAGATTGGCCTGTGCCAGGGCATCGGCTTTGACAGGTTTTGACTTCGATTTGCTGTTGACCAGCACCACATGCAGCGGCTGCATGATGGCGGCCGATTTGTTCGGGTCGGGCAATACCAGACTGACGCCGAACAGGGCAAACGCGTGCAGCGCGACGGAAAAAATCATCGCCAGCGAAATCCCCGATTTCAATCTTGCTAGCAAGCCGCTTCCCCGTTTTCTTCAGCCGCAGCAACCGCTGCTGGTATTTTCTCGTTCTCAGCCGCCACCATTTTTGTTTCTTCGGCTAGTTCCTCCGCATACTCCAGTGCTTCCTCGTCAGTCATTGCTGCTTCTGCTTCAGTCACTTCGGTGGCTAGCGTGGCGACATAGCGTGTCTGCAATGAAAGATCGAGCAGGTCAATGGCTGTGATGGCGAGTTGCACGCGGGTCTTGGCTGGCAGCAGTTCAGGCAGTGACGGCGCACGGAATACCAGCGGGATCTCGGTCATTTTCACCAGACTCTCACGCAATACCGTGGCCTCGATCAGCTCAATATTTTCCTGTTGCAGCCAGCGCAAACACCAGTAACGTTCCATGTTGCGCTGGAACTCGTTATAGATCGTGTACATGGTGTCGAAGTCGCGCAAAATGGCATACAGCGCGGTGTCATTCTTCGGGTAAGGTGCGTCTTGGTCTTGCAGCATGGCGATGATCTGGCGCTGGTTTACCATGTCCACATAGCGGCGCAGCGGCGAGCTGGACCACATGTATTGCGCCACGCCCAGGCCCTGATGTGGGGCGGCGATCGTGCTCATCCTGACCTTGCCGTTCTGCTGGGTACGGTAGATGCCGGGGAAGCCGTGTTCAGCCAGATGCTTGCCCCATTCGCAATTGACCAGAATCATCAGCTCGGATACCACCTTGTCTATAGGTGAGCCGCGTCGGCGGGTCGTGATGCTGATGCGGTCATTTTCAATATGGAAGTTATAGTCAACCTGCTGCATGTTGTCGGACGACTTGCCGCGCCCGGTTTCCATCTTCTGCACCAGATGCCACAGCAGCGTCAGCTCGTTTGCATATGGATAATCGAGCTTTCCCGCAGCCAGCGTCTCTTCGTTGAACAAGGGCTCCAGTGTGTCGTGGCGCAGATTTGCCGCGATATGTACGCGCTCGACGCGGCTCTCGTAATTGAGTATCGCCAGGGTTTCGGCATCCACTTCGATATACATGGACAGCGCAGGGCACACGCGATCCGCCGTCAGCGTAAAGGCTTGCACCACGCTGTCAGGCAACATGGTGATTTTTGATCCCGGCATATACACGGTGGATAAACGCGCCGCGGCCAGTTTATCGCCTTCCGAGTCGCGCGGCATACCAAGGGCAGGGGCTGCGATGTGCACGCCGATACGCCAGTTGTTGTTGGCTAGTTTTTCCACCGAGAACGCATCGTCGATCTCGGTGGTGGCCGCGTCGTCTATGCTGAAGGCATTGCTGGCCCCCATCGGTAATTCATCCCATGTGGCCAATTCGACTGATGGAAAACCGGTGCCTTTGGGAAAGTTCTCGAACAGGAATTTCTGCAAATGGTAGTTCTGTGTGGAAGGAATCGCGCCGCAGCGTTGCAACAGATGAACAGCTGACATGTGTGTCGCGGCACAGGCAGCTTCCATTGCCTTCACTTCAAGGGTGTTGCGGTCAGGGTTGTAGAGCAGTTGTGCGAGATGGTCGGTAAACTCGGGCGGCAATTCAAAGTTGATGAGTTGTTCCGTGCAACGCGCCTGCAACGCCAGCGCCTGACGCTTTTTCTCGGCCCCGGCTAATGCGGCTTTGAGTACTTCCGGGGGGGCGGCGCGATAATGCCCCTTGCCCTTCCTATGAAAATAGATTGGCGCGCTGTGCAAACGTATCAGCGCAGCGGCGGCTTCCAGCGAACTTGGCTTGTGGCCAAAATATTCGGTGGCAATTTGTTCGAAGCCAAATTCCTCCGGAGGGCAGCATTCCCACAAAAATTCCACCTCGATATCGGCTGCGAGTGTTTCCGCCTTGGGAAGAAATTCGGTCATGACAGGCTGGGTAAAGTGCAGCATTACGTTGCTGGCTTTGATTTTGCTGCGTTTGCCGGACAAACTTTCTATCTGCAGTGAGCTGGTATTGTCGGTCATGATGCTGCCAACCTTGAAACTGCCGTCTTCTTCGTAAAGGATATTCATGGAGGCGCGAGAAAAAAATTGGTGCAGATTATAACAGCCCAAGTGTTTTGCCGCAGACACGCGCAAGTCAGTTGGAGGCTATTTTTGTTTAAGCACCCACTCAACGATGGTTTTAATGCTTTTGTCGCTAACGGACGTCGATGCGGGTGGCATGGGCATATAGCCGAAAGAACCGGCGCCGCCGCTGCGTACTTTTGCAACAAGTTTGCTTCTGGCCGCCTTGTCATCCTTGTATTTCGCGGCGATATCAAGGATGGATGGGCCGACAGATGTTTTTGATAGGGTGTGACACGCATTGCAACCGCTATGTTTAAATAATGCTTCGCCGTCCTCTGTCGCAAATACAGTGGCAGAAACTGACAGGGTCGCAGTCAAGACGATGAGGACAAGCGTTTTCATAATGGACACCGTATATAAAGAAATGAAAAGTTTGACTTGAGTCCAGAGGGGTGCATCGGTGTGATGCAAATCAAGCAAACAGACAAACTTGACAGGTCTGAATGCCTATTAGTTCCAGAAACTTTGGTTTGGCGCAAAATATTCAATTGGGATATCCAAGGTGCCATATCAGGTTTAGGTGAGGTTTCAATTATCGATAGCATGAAAGGGGTTTAAACTGCTAATTACGACAGGTAGGAAAATAACCTTCTTGCTTCATGAATTTCTTGATGATAAAGTGCTAGTGTCCTCTGAGATGAGGGTAGGGTGTGTTGATGAATTTTATAATCATAAGTATCTAGGGAGATGCAAATGCTTGAACCAGATGTTACAACCAGCGAAGTAGTTCTCATGTATGTCGGTATATTTGTGTTTTTATTCGGTTTGGTTTTTGTTGTAATGAGAAAAAATTCCTGATCGTCCAGAACAAGGGATTAAATAGCTTTGATCTGCACAAGCTGCGGGTAATTAAAAAATTTTGAGTGGGGGAGGGATGCATGCTTAGATTATCTAAATTAGCAATGGTGTGTTGGGGGACTGCCGCCTTGCTGGCTTTTTCAGGCGTAAGTTTTGCAGGAGACGCGCCAGTAACGGCGAACATCTTGAATGGAAAGAAAATTTTCGAAAATGGCAAACCGGATGCGGGTGTTACAGCTTGTAACACATGTCATGGCGACAAGGCAATGGGGAATGATGACATGGGTACCCCCAGGCTTGCCAATATAGGTTATGTATACGTTATTAAGCAATTGACAAATTTCGCTGATGATAAACGTACACCCGCAGGGCTTGGTGCTGTAATGAATGGCTTTGCCAAGTCGCTTACTGAACAGGAAAGACGCGATATTTCGGCTTACGTTAATACATTGCCAAAATCTAGCGAAAGATCCGATCTTGCTGCGCTGAAGACAGCTGGCACTCCGGTTGGCGAATCCTATAAAGGCAAGATACTCGTTCGCTATGGAGTTGAGAACAAGGTTTCTGCATGTCAATCTTGCCATGGCTTCGATGGTCGAGGTGCGGATCCGGTCTACCCTAAAATTGGCCAGCAAAAATTTGTATATCTGACCAATCAGTTGAAAAACTGGCGTGATGGTTCGCGGGCAAATGATCCTGCCGGGCAGATGCGGGCAATTGCGAAGAATTTGACCGACGATGATATCAATAATGCGGCTGGCTACCTTTCTCAGGCGGAAGATAGCACCCCTGGCGATAGCTTGGAAGTCGATAATGAGACGGTTATGAAAAACGTTAAACTTATCAAGTAATTTTTTTTGTGTTCCAGTGCCTGATTGCGGGCACTGGAATCCATACGCTAAATTAATCAGCATTGGCTGATATTTTTTATTCTTCATTTAATAATATGAAGCAAAAACGCTCCGAGATAATTGCTGGGGCAGAATTGGTGATAGATGAAACTTGGAGAAAAAATCCTTTTTGGCGTGGTTGGCTTACTTGTTGTTATTACAGTAATTAGCTTTTTTATGCTGGAGTCAGTCAGGCATAAATCTGTTAAGCCGTTATATCCAATTTTGACCCACTTCGAGTTTTCAGCAGAAGGCGAGCGTGGTTACGCCATATATCAGAAAAATGGTTGTTACACATGCCACCGCGCTGTCGGTAGTGGTACCAGTATGGGCGTGAGTCTGGACGGGCTAGGCTCTAAGCATGATTTAAACTATTTCGTTAGTTTCCTTAAAGATCCTGAAAAGACATATGGTGCGAAGACCATGGATCATGGCGCACCTCCCAAGGATGCCGCGTATGTTTCGGCTCTTCCCGATTCTGATATACATGCCATGGCAGTTTTCGTGTCTGAACTGAAAGCTGATCAGGGTTCATCCTCATCGTTCGAGCCGCCTCAGGGCGCATCGAGTTTTATCGATGCCATGGTACAAATGTGGACACCGGCAGGTTGGAGGACTAATTTCACCGACATTCGCGACTGGATGAAAAATAATTCAAAAGAGGCACAGGATGACGCAAAGCATTGAGCACAGCGCTGCACAAGCCGCTGATTACAAAAAATACCTTTTGTGGTTTGTATACGCATGCATAATTTACAGCATCATCGGTTTTTCATGGGGTGCGATCATGGGCGGCGTACCCGCTTTCCGGCATTTTGTAGACTATAGCCCGCATGGTCGTTTGATTACACTGGCGCATGGGCACATTAATCTGCTGGGCTGGGTCGAGATGGCGATATTCGCGGCTCTGTACTACGTGGTTCCCGTTGTTTCCCGCAGGCAGATCTATAGTCTGCGCCTGGTAAAGGTGCATTTCTGGATGCACAACTTCGGTCTGATCGGAATGGTGACATTTTTCCTTTCTGCTGGATTGATAGGGGGTCTAGCCGAGGGAGATGATGTCGAAAAGCTGGTAAGTCACTTAATGGCCTTCGTGGGCATGTTTGGGACGTTGGTTTTATCGGCAAATATCATCTGGGGGTACAACTTGTACAAGACTACGAAATGCGGGTGGCAAGCGTCGAAATGAACGTAAAATTTTCTCTGTCTGTATTTTTCGGGATTTTGTTGTTGGGCCTGATGGCCGGATGTGATCAGAGATTATCTTCCGGATTCAACGTTGGCATGCGCGCACCAAGTTTGCCCACTAAAACCTTGGCAGACGTAGGTGGTAACTTTAGCAAAGTTACCACCTACAGGCAGCCCGATGCTCGCATGTATCAATATTCAATTGATAAAGCCTTGCTGACAGGAAAACCAATCGTGCTGGAGTTCGCTACCCCAGGGCATTGCACGAATTGTGATCAGCAACTCCAAATGCTTCAGGGGTTGCTGGAAAAATATCAGGATCAGATAATATTTATTCACATAGACCAGTATGAGAATCCGCAAGCCTATAAAGCCTACAATGTAATGGGTGATCCGTGGACATTTATCATCGATAAAAGTGGAATTGTGCGCTTTGAACAAGCAGGACGAATGTTGGCTGGTGAAATGGATGAGGCGATCAAAGTAATTTTGTGAGCCAGTACTCCCGTCAGAGTTAAGGCAGTAATTTCTCAGCAAAAAAATGAGTGGTTTGACTGGATAAAGGTAAATGGTCATATGACAGCAGCTGTGCAATTTGATCTGGTGGCGGACAAAAATGGTATGTTGTGGGATTTTCTGCTTTACGTTCCAACTGTAATCGCGCTTGCATCCATATCTGTAAGTCTTTGGTATGATGATGACCACAATACAAGTTATTTATTTTTATTCCTGACTTGTTTTTTCTCCATTGCAGGATTCAATCGCATATTTAACACAAGATTAATGCTTTTCTCCACATCTCCGGTAAGACTGGTTGTGGAGGGGCAAAGCCTGGTTCTTTTTCAAAAAAACGGCACTCCGGTCAGTTTAGTGAAAAATCTTAAATACTTTCCTGACTATGCAGGAAAATCATTCGGTGTTTCCGGGATAGATGGAGAAGGAAGGCGATTGCAATTTGTGTTTCACAAGGGGCAGTTTGCATCCGTCGAAAAATTTATTTCGGCTCAGAATGCTTTTAAGCACCTTGTAAGTCAATAATAGGCTGCGGTAAGTCAGGTTTTAAGGCTGCTCTGTAACACAAAGCTGATCGCAGCAGCCTGATGTATGCAACTGCTCCGTTTTCAAGTTTTGTAACTTATTAACTCTTAAGTAGTACAGCACACTGCTCCTCTGTGTGTGAAGAAATCGCCAGAATATCACTCTGCACCTTTTATTTAAGAATACCGTCAGCTATCCTGAATTTCCTGCAAGCATGCCCTGGCCTTTAGTTCATGTGGAAATGCGGCTATGCACGCTGTTAGTGATGAACAGTGCTATCTACTCATAAAGTCAAATCGTGAAAATAAAAAAAATTCTGTTTATATTGATAAGTTTGCTTGTGACTGGACTTGCGGCCTGTAACTCGGAAAGTCAGCGGATATCAATCCCCGTTCAGCACTGGAAGGGGATGGATGTGAGAATTGAGACTCATCCTAATCCTCCGCTTGCAGGAATGTCAGAGATTGTCGTCATAGTTACCGGGCTGCACGGAAAGCCTATCCAGGACCTGACCGTTTCACTTCGTGGCAATGTGTCAATGCCGTGGGTGCAGGCAATTCAGGATGGCTACATTGGTGTGTACCGCCGGGGTGTTGATATTGGAGATGGTGAAACAACGGTAGTGCAGGTGAAAATTCAGCAAGGAGGTGAGCAGAGCATTCTGCTCTTCCCGCTCAGGTTGTCAGCTGGCTAAACCTGCTTGCCGGTTACCGTTAAAAGTACATTTGTCAGGTATGTGGTAAAGCCGATTAACATGGTCGTGCCAGAAATCGCCATCATAGGGCCATAGTAGTGATGAATTGAAGGTATATCCTGGGGATTGGAATGTAATAATAATCCCTCCCAAATCCCAAATACCATTTGTATGATATAAAAACTATATACGCCTATGCTGACCCACCAAAAGGTAAGATCGGCTAATTTGATGGAGTAGAGCTTTTTGCCTGTGAAAATTGGCAGCAGATAAAAAGTTACACCCATAACGAGCAATACCACTCCGCCAACCAGATTCATATGTGCGTGAGCCAGTGGGTCTATCATGTGTCCGGGGCCGCCATAGGGGCTGCCAATTGAATCTAGCCATGCGCGTATTGGTGGCATTACTTGAAGCATGCCGTGAACAGTGCCTACAAAAAAAGAAAAAGCGGAAAAAATCAGAAATTTGATGAGATGGCGATGCGAGGTGTCTGTGCTCATGGGATGTAGGAGGATATGTGCGGTTGCTGCATGAGGCAGAGTTGGCCGTTTAAGACGTCAGGCGGAAATGACTTTATTTACACGGAAGTATAAATAAAATGCCCGGCAATTGCCGGACACTTTCTAACGAGGTCTTAACCGGAATGCGAGTGCTAATTACTTCTTATTGTTTTCCGCGATAAGATCAATTCCTGTGCCGGAAAGTTTGATAGCGACAATAACGCCTATCAGAAAAACTGAAATCGGTACTAGAAGTTCAACTGGCATAATCCACCCCTTAAATTTGTTACGATATATATTAAAAAACAACCGTAAGGACGACGATGAAACTGCCAACCTCTATGGACAAGTATAGCGGAATCACTTTTCCCACGCAATAGTTACTTGGCGTCTGCCGTTATCAAAACAAGAGGATGGAGTGCGATTTTGAAACTATGCAGCTGAGTAAATAATGTTCAGGATTGAGCCGGTTTAAATGGTGAGGGAAATAGACAGAGATTTTATGTTCAAAAGTGTCGTTGGAGATTAACTTTATGCCAGGCAGATAAGTTTGGAGTGAAGGCTGGATAGGGTGTGAATGAGGCTTTGACGCGGATATTTCAGGAGGGGGTAAGGATGAGTTGGGCTTGATTCTAAGCGTGACAAGAATGAAGTGACTTTGATGTGAAACTTCCGCGAGGAGTATTAACCCGATTGAACTGATCAATATATTGCCTGGTATTTGGCCTGCCAGTATGAATGCTGCGAATTTTATGGTTAAAACAGTGAGGGTAAGATGTAGCCTTTAGACAATAAACAAAAAACCGGAATTTGTATGATTATTTTTTGGCATAGTCATACAAGATTCCGGTGTCTTTGGTGCACAAACACTCACTCAGCGCCATGGGCGCGGTTGTTTAAATGCTGGCAGCTATTGTAGCGATGGTAACTGACAACGCGCTGATCCAGCCGAGTTCGCTGACAAATTTGGTGTCTTCAGCAGAAAGTTCTTCATGGTTTTTGATTTTTGAGTTCAGCTTGGCTAAATCAGCTTGTAACTCCTTCAGTTTTTCTTCTTGAGCTTGCAATTCCTTCAGCTTAATTTCTTTGGCTGAGTGTAAAGTATTGGCTTCTAATTTTGAGTCCATGGCAGTAACCTCGTGACAATATGTTATGAAAAGACAAGTGAAAATATTGGACACCACTGCATACTGATGCCACGATAAGATCATACGCGTAAAGTTTTGAAAATGTCAATTGTTCAATCGAGTTGCAGAATGCGCAATGCGGAGTATGAGCTTGGTTGCAAACTTAAAATCGACCAAAGATCAATAATTGGGGGCGAAAGGGAAAGACGGTCTGATGAGTTCTGTGCGCTGCAGCCATCAGTTGCAAGAGTATAAATCGAATGTAGGAGTGTCATGAATCAGGTTGTGGTTGGGGAAGCGACTTCATTGCCAATCAATTCAACACTTTTGTCATGGGTGAAATATTTTGGCGATATGACATCGTCGGAGTGGTGCTCCGGGGTGAAACAATTTCCTTGACAAGGTGGGGGTGTGATCTTTAATATTTGCCGGAATCTAAGTCTGATTGTTAATATGGATGTACTGGGTGCGCAAGCACATGGTATCTGTGTTCTCTGAATATTTAGGTGGGATATATATCTGTTAGTGTTCTTTGTTGTGGTGTGACCGAGCGTTTGAAATGATGCCTTGTTTTTTATAATTAATAGCATAGGGGGGGGTACATGAGTACAAAGAAGCCTGTTGAACTTCGATCATTTTGGCTGATTCTGATATCTGGAATGTTGACCGGTATGGGGAATGGTAGTGTGTTTGGTGCAACTTTGATGTGTCTTATGGGGCGCGGAGGTTTTGCCAATTGGGGTGGTAATGGCGCAACTGCTTACGATCCGACAACTTTCACCGGGTTTATTGATTGGGCGATGATCGTTTTTGGGATTGCGTTCTGTCTGATCCTGGTTGTTGCCTTGGGACGTCATCAAAAAATAGAAAGGGCGGCAGCTTAAGTTTGTAAAAACTTGCTGTGTCTGCTTGAGCTGAATATTTTTAAAGGGAGAGTTGGCTATGGCTTTAATTGCTGGATCATTTGGTGTGCTATTGGCATTTTCGAGTATGTTGCTGTCGTGGTATATTCTTATCCCACATGAAGATAAAAATAGTGTTGATCATCACTAGTGTTAGTGTGTTCATTTGAATTAAGGGGGGTAGTACATGTTTAAATATTTGATGGCTAAGAATGAAGATATACCACCGGGTTCAGCGGCGGTTTTCTTCGGATTTTCTGCGATAGTTTGGTTTGTTATCGGTACAGGGTTGGGTTCATTTAATGCGGCCAAGCTCGCATTTCCCGATTTTGTGACGGGTAACATGTATTTTGCTTTTGGACACATGCGCCAGGTGCATGTGATGGCAGTGATCTTTGGTTGGATATCAATGGCTTTTGCAATGGCCATGATGTATATCACCCCGGCACTTGGCAATACCAAGTTATGGTCCGAAAAACTGGGCTTATGGAATTGCCTGCTCTGGAATCTCGGGCTGCTGCTTGCCTTGACATTGTTGTGGGCGGGTATCACATCGGGGCGTGAATACTCTGACTTTCCTTGGCCGATAGACTTGTACTTGGCTACCTGTGTATTTATTCCGCTCGGCATCAATGTCTGGATGACGATTTTGAATCGCCGTACTCAGGGGATTTACACAACCAACTGGTTTTTTGCGGCAGCCACCTTTATGGTGATTATCGTATTCCTGGTTGGTAATGCGCCTGAGTTTTTCCATTTGACTGGTCTTACTGAAGCTTACCTGACATGGTGGTTTGCGCATAACGTGCTGGGCTTGTGGATTACGCCGGTCGCTGCCGCGATTGCGTATTACACCATCCCAAAGATTACAGGCAATCCTTTGTACTCTCATCGTATCGGGCACTTGCACTTCTGGTCAGTTGTGGTGTTCTATTCAACACCGGCAGCCCATCACCTGATGTCTGCACCTTTGCCAGAGTGGTTGAAGTCTTTTGCTTCAGTGGAAGGCGTGCTGATTCTTGTGCCGGCTATTGCGTTCGTCTCAAACATCATGTTGACGATGAAGGGCAAGTGGCACATGTTTGTTGAGAATATCGAAGTGCGCTTCACCATAACGGGCTGCTTGATGGCAATTCCGCTGAATATGCAGGGTGGATTTCAGCAGACGCGTGCAATTAACTGGTACATACACGGTACTGGCTGGATTGTGGCTCACGCCCATTTGGCGTTGCTTGGTTTCTCAACCTTCCTGGAAGCTGCTGCCGTGTACCTCGGCTTGCAAACTTTGTTGAAGCGTAAACTGTATTCTTTGAAATTAGCCAATATGCACTTCTGGCTGTTGCTGATCGGTTTCTCTACTTACTGGGTTTCGATGACAATCGCCGGTTTGATTCAGGGTGCTGGTAAGATTTATGAGGTTCCTTATATTGATGTGGTGATTGCGGAACATCCTTATATGATCGCGCGTTGGATCGGGGGTACTTTGGTATTCTTCGGTAACATCTTGTGGTTATACAACATGTGGATGACAGCAAGAAAAGGAAGCGTAGTGCCACAGGGTCGTATGCCTCATGAGCTGCAATACGAGCGTTAATATTTTGGGGTCTGTAAAATTTAGGGAGATCAAGCATGGCTGGATTTAGAGAGTATAAAATCGGTTCGAGGATTTTTGGCCTCGCGCTGGGTGGCTCAATGTGTATTACCCTGTTTTGGCCGAGCATCAATATCGCATCAGTCTCATCAACTGATGTGGCTCTGACAAAACAACTGGCAGTTGGACATGAAACAGGTTTTAATCTTGATGACCCGTTGTTGCAGGGTAAAAATAAGCCTGTTGTCGTTAATCTGAAAGTTGATCCAAAAACAGGGCAACCACTGGCTGCTGAACAGACTGTGTATGTCTATCCAAAGGGGGCGCCATTCCCTGCCGGGATTATTCATCCAAGAATTCTGGGTGAAGGCATTGAGCAGTTGAGCGTGCAGCAAGGTCATATTACTGATGCACGCAAGGATGCGGGTGCAGTGTTCTCCTTGAATAAGGGGGTTTATGAAGGGAAGCAGAAGAGTTTTATCGATGACCTGACTGCAACCCGTGGCTGGACGCCTGAGGATGTGATTCGTGTCTCAAAAGATGAAGATGTCTCGCATGCAGGCAAGGGCAAGACCATGTTTGTTCGCGAGGGCTGCTGGTGGTGTCATACGCTTCTTCCTGAGCAAACGCAGGATTGGCAGGTATTTGGTGCTCCGCCGATGCTGGGTGACTTTAACGGCGAATCCCCAACGGCTTTCGGTTCTGACAGAAAGGCTCCGGACTTGTTGCATGTTGGATCTCGTAATTCCTCCAAGGAATGGATGATGATGCACTTCTTCAATCCTCGTCTGGTTCAACCGCATTCAATCATGCCTCGCTTCGACTATTTGTGGGGGCAGAAGGATGCTGCGGGCAACAAGATTGACTTCGTCAAGTGGAGGGCAGAGTACAACGAGTATCGTGAAGGAAAGCGCGTATCGCCACCTGAAGTTCCTAGTTATGCCAGTGATTCGGAAATCCGCAGTCTGGTTGACTTTATGTTAAGCCTTAAGTAAGGGGGATAAAAATGTCTTGGAATTTTGATAAGCCGCTGGTCACGATGTGCGACGCTGCCACCAACGAAGAGGATAAAATTCTCTGGGAAAAAGAAAACCTGGGTGGTATTACGGAGGACAATAACCGTATGCCTATGCCTGTTGTGCTGCTGGTTGTATTGACTGTTATTACGGCTTTTTTGGTTACTTTCCCATTGTGGGGTCAGCGTCCGACTGCTGAACTTTACGCGGGATATGTCAAGTCAATGAACTCTCCTGAGGTTATGGCGATTCAGAACGATGATGAGGCCATGAAAAAAATTATTCAGATGAATTTGGGATCGGGTGATCAGGACAAATTGTCCCGTCATCCATTGTCAATGAATGATCTGCGTATTATCAAGCCGCAAATTGAAGCTCTGATGGCCAGCAAAGTGGATCTGGGCGAGTACTCTGTAGTTGGTGACCGCGTTGTGATGGCCAACTTTGAAGGTAATGTTAAAGCAGATGGTTCGCCAGAAAGAAAGCAGCCTTGGTGGGATAAGGGCTACACTATTGATATTTTCTATCTGACGTATTTCTTCGTCATGGTGATTCTGCTTATCAAGCGTCTGCCTCCGTCAACCTGGCAGCCGAAACATAACCATTAATTAACACGGAGTGGATTGGTAAAAGTGATTTCGCCAGTCCATTTTCCCAACTTATTTGGAGATTAGTATGATTGAACTTGATAACGGCCCTATCGCAGTCGGATTGATAATTGCAATTGCATTTTCATTTCCTCTTTTGTATAGTTTTTTCGTTGATCGTAACGAAAAAGATTAACTACAACTATTTAATGTAATCAGTCGGGTAGATTAAGGCTCGGCGTGATCGTGCTAACAAATGCGCCGCCAGGACCGGGCGCATTTGTCCGTTCACATAACTGTAAACTGACGTTGCTTTATCCGTTTAATAAATTCTCCGAATGGATTAGCATCAACAATGATTGTTGTTGCTCGTTTGAATCCATTAGTTTTTTATACAAGTAGAAGCAGGAGTCAACAATTCAAATTCTCGAATCTCATTTTACTGGCTTTCTGATCTCTCAATTAAGTTCAGAACTATCTCCAAAACTTGACCTTAGTATTGAAGGGATGCGAAGTCAACAGTTCAGTGAGGGTGTGTTTGCCTTTTTGCTGTTAGGAATTGTAGTCTTTTCCGGAATTGTCATTGCGCTCATGTTCAACTTAAGTCGCAAGGAGAATTTAAAATCGGGTGAGCGATGGATGCTGGCTGCAATTATTCTCGGTATAGTAGTTTCGGTTATTATTGGTGCCTTGCAGATGTTGGGCGGCTACCTTTTCTGATAATTTATTGTGGTAAATAACTATGGCTAATTTTTTCGAAACGCTCCCCGATGGCTGGACCATCTATCTCTGGTTAATCATCGGCGCGATGATTATTGTGGCAGTGCTTTTCTGGATACGCTGGGGCATGAAAAATGAACAGTTTGATGAAGATATCAAATATGTGATGTTCGATGAGCAGGACCAAGACAAAATGGACCCGGCAGAATACGCTAAAAGCCGTGCTGTCATAAAATCCCAAATTGAGAGCCGCAATCGTTTTTTAGCGAAAGAGGCAGCAAAGCATAAGTCAGCGGTATGAAGGCAGGGGAAAAGTTTGTTCTGGCTGCTATTGGCGTGCTTGTTATTTTCAGTGTGGTTCGTTCTGAACTGCATGTCGAGGAAAAGCATGACAATGAGATTCCTTTCTATAGTACTGCCACTTACGATGTCTCCCGAGATGCGATGGATGTCATCCGCAAAAATGACTGTAAAAACTGCCACTCGTTGTGGACGCTGAAAGACATGCTCGAATCTGTACCCGCTCCTATGCTGGATGGTATTGGTTCCTTGCGCACCGAGAACTGGCTGTACGACTATCTTTCGTCAACGAACCCTCAGGCCGTATTGCCGTCGCGCCTGAAAAAAGAATATGGGATGCCCTCTTATGCGAGTCTGCCGGAAGGCGATCGTCGTCTGCTGGCAAAGTATCTGGCAAGTTTGAAAGTCAAGGATTGGTATCTTGAGCAAACCAGGGAAGCTGAATATAAGAAGCTGACTGGTCTGGAGCACAAAAAATGAATCAGCGATATCTGACCGGTTTGTTCGCGTTAATGACAGGCATCCTCGTCAATTATTTTGGTGACAGGTTACTTGGCGTCAAAATGGAACTTTTTTCTGGGCTGGCTACATTCAGTTTTGCCTGGATGCTGGATGTGTTTCTGCTCCCCCTTCTCGTTGGCTTGCTGATGGCCTGGATATTCGGCATGGGCGCGAAATGGCTTTGCTATTTCCCCCCTCTGATAGTCCGTTGCCTGAGCTATGCACAAATTCTGTACGTCACAGGTGTGCCTCATGGCAGTATTTTGAATCCGATGGGCTGGTGGGGGCTGTATGTCATACTGGCCATGGAGTCGGCCGGTATTGGCGGAATATTAGGCGAAGTGATGATTAAAAAAGTTTACGGTCGCACTAATATGAGTATTTCAGTCGAGAATGAACCCGCTCTTCTGAAAAAGGAATCTTAATGCCAGATGTCAAAAAACATATTGTCATGAGCGAGGCTGATCGCCTGCGGAAGAAGAAGTTTTTATCTGCGACGATTATTACCTGTATTGCGCTTGGCATGATCGGTGGAAGTTTGCATATCGTCAAGCTGGGATCAGTACGCATGGGTGAAATGCGCGGTTTGGCTACATATAACCTGAAAGAGGAATCGACCCGTATTCGTGCTGCCGGTGAGGATATTGCGCTGCACGAAGAAAATGAAAACAGGAAAAATGAATCTGCTGGCTATACGGTGGCTGAGGCAGATGCATTATTGCCAAAGGAGCAATGGCAACAACTTGATAGTATGGCGCTCATTCCCGAAGGTAAATTCGCGATGGGTACGGACTACAAAAATGCTGATGCGGCTTCACGCCCTCAGCATGTTGTCAATTTGAAGGCCTATCGCATCGATAAATATCTGGTGACGAATGCGCAATACGCCCGATTTGTTGCAGCAACCGGACATCGGCCACCCGCTGACTGGAAAAATGGCAAGGCTCAAGATGGTACGCTGCTGTTACCTGTTACCATGGTTAATTGGTATGACGCTACAGCCTATGCCAAATGGGCGGGTAAGCGATTGCCTACTGAGGCTGAATGGGAGAAGGCCGCGCGCGGTACTGATGGCAGGCGCTGGCCATGGGGTAATGACATGGACCCGGCTCGTTTGAATACCTATTACAATGTCGGCTCGGCCAGTATTGTCACGACCTATGCCAACGGAGTCAGCCCGTATGGCGTTTATGACATGGCAGGCAATGTGGATGAATGGGTTGATAGCGATTTTACTCCCTACCATGGTACGGATGCCGAATCGGATGTTTTTCAGGGTAAGGTTGCACAAGTTCAAAGTGCGCAGGATCGCGCCATGAAGGTGTCTGACATGGTTCCTGTTAATCGACAATACAAGGTTTTGCGAGGCGGATCATGGAAGGGCGATCCTTTTTCAACGGCCACGTATCATAGGGATTATTCGTGGCCGAACTTTGCCTCGGATTTTTATGGATTCCGCTGTGCTTCCAATATTGAGAAGTAAAGGTATTAACGGAGGTTTATGATGTCCAAGTTTTTATTTAAATCCGGCCTGGTGCTGCTTAGCTGGCTTGCCGTCTCTTCGGCTGAAGCAGCTGTTGACAGTTACCGTTTTGCACACGTCACTATCGCTACACCGTGGTACATCTTTGTATTTCTATTGATGGGGATTTTTGCTCCCTTCGTTTTAATGGCTGTGCTGTCCTGGCGTGTTGCCATGAGTAAATCTACCGGCGAAACACAAGATGCTGGTAACAACCCTTCTGTAAAATAGAGAGCTTATGTTGCGCACTTCAAACACATTTTTCAGGTGGTCTTTTCTTCGACTTTTCGGGGCGGTACTGGCAGCTTATCTTGCAATTATGAGCGCGTTTCCGGTTCAGGCGGAAGAGAGCTCTAATGCCGGTGACAGCGCACAGATATTGCAGGCGTTCAACAAGCAACATAGAGAAGCCGAGCATGCGAAATCTATCACCGATAAAGACAAACAACGCATCATGTTTTTGATGGGGGTTGTGCTCTTTGTGCTGGTTCTGATTACCGGCGGATTAGGGCTGGCCATGGGGTTGTACGGGAAACAAGTCTTTGTGGCGCATATGCTTTTTGCCGGGCTTAGCGTAACGATGGCGATTGCCCATGCGATTGTCGGTTTGGTGTGGTTTTATCCCTTCTAGGTTATTACTTCCCGCATTTCAATTCCGCTGTACGCTTTCTGCATGCCGGTTGAGTGTATGCAGTTTTGTGGTGCAGTCAGAGCTTGATGAGGTTTTCACGCTGTCTGTCGATGCAACCCTGTCCCTCAGTGAGTGTGCACTTCATCTTCTGCATCAAGCGCCGTACATTAAATTTATCACCACAGACAACGGGTATAAGCCAATCCGCCTGATACACGGATTGTTCGGTCAATTGGTGTTTATAACATGCGGTCTCTGCCATTTTTTTGCTCACCAAATGCGCTATAAAAGGCGATTGTCCGGAAGAATTTCGTTTGTCTATGCTGAGTGAAAATCCAGTATACTTTCCAGGATAATTTAGTAAAGACCAATATGCTTCGTGCTCAGACACCCAGTTTAATTCCCGAAAACTCAATCAAAACGTCGTGGTGGTGGGTAGTGGTGTTTTTCTACTGCCTGTCAGGTTTTACCAGTCTTGCATATGAAGTGCTGTGGTCGCGCATGTTGTCCATGCAATTCGGAGTGAGTATATTCGGTGTGGTGCTCACTGTAGCGGCGTTCATGATCGGATTAGGTGGCGGTAGCCTGGCAGGCGTGAAATGGGCCAGTAAGTGCAGCAAGCCATTGGTCTTGTTCGCAATGCTTGAGGTATCTGTCGCACTTTATGCTTTGTTATTGCCGAGCTTGCTTCACTGGATGAGCGGTTGGATGGAAAGTATTTCAGGCCATCTGACATTAACGCAGTGGTATCTCGTGCAAGGGGCTGAGGCGCTGTGTTTGCTGCTAATTCCTGCATACGCAATGGGAGTGGGCTTCGCACTGGTGCTGAAAGTCGTAGATGATACGCCGCTATCGTTGGGTAAACTATATGGGTTGAACACGATAGGGGGGGCTGCAGGGGCGCTTTTCCCGTTGTGGAGTCTGCCGGTATTAGGCTGGACCGATTCGGTGAGGATAGTCGCACTGCTGGGGTTTGTGGTCGGTGGTGCGGCCTGGTTTGCGTCACAATTCAGCCAGTCCGTTAACAGCGCTCCCGGGCGGGAAGCTAACGATATCCTGCCGCGCCCACCCTTATCTGCGCTGATGATTTATGCCGGTATCGGAGCCGGAAGCATCATGCTGGAGGTCGGCTGGGTACGTCTGTATGGCATGATCATGTTGCGCACCGAATATGTGCTCGGGGTGATTCTGGCCGTATTCCTACTGGGCATTGCGCTAGGCAGCATGTTGTTGCCACGCGTGCATAAATACTGGCTATCGGTACTGTTGCCGTTTGCAGCAGGCGGCGGCGTGCTGCTGAGTTTGTGGTTGCTGCCTGTCGCATCAGCCTGGGTGGAGGGCAGTCAGTTCCAGTCATTTTTTGGGGCTATCTGGTCACAAGCCATGATGGTGGGGCTGTTTACACTGCCGGTCACGCTGGCATTGGGTGCTTGGCTGCCATTGCTGGCACATCGCTATGACAATATTGATGCGAGTGGCGTATGGCTGTACGGCGCAAATTGTCTTGGGGGCGGGATAGGCGCAGTGGCGGCTTGCCTGGTGATTATTCCCCTGTTTGGCAGCGTGGCGATGGTCGCAATGGCCGGACTTGCAATCGCCGCCTTCGGCCTTATCTGGGTCAGGTCAAGATGGGCCTGGCTGGGATTCGCCGTCATGTTGTCGCTTGCATGGCCCCTGCGCAACATGCCGCCGGTGCATGATCTGTTGCCGAAAGTCGAAGCCGGAAGCATGGATTTATATCTGTATGAAGATGCAATTTCCCTGACGCATGTCGTGCGGCATCAGGACGGCCAGCGCATACTGTTAAGTGATTTGCAGCGTATGGATGCCTCAACCGATCCCAGTGCGGTAGAGATTCAGATGGATCAGGCAAGACTAGCCCTGCTGCTCCATCCCGCGCCGCACAGCGTGCTGTTCCTCGGTCTTGGAACCGGTATCTCCATGTCCGGATCGAAGCCATTTCCGGATTTGAATCGCAGCGCGGTGGAATTGTCTCAAGGGGCTATTTTCGCCGCCAAGCATTGGTTTGCGCAGGTGAATGGCAATGTCACGGATCAAGCCCGGATTCATCGTGACGATGCCAGGCATTTCCTCAATACCACGAACCAGACGTACGACGTGATCATCGGTGACTTGTTTCACCCCGACCTTGCGGGGATGGGTTCTTTATTGTCCGTGCAGCAGTTTCAAAGGGCGCGAAACCACCTGAGCGCTGACGGGGTGTTCGTGCAGTGGCTGGCGCTCAATCAGTTTGATATTCAGTCGCTGGGTGTTGTGCTGCGCAGTTTTAAACGCGTTTTCCCGGATGCGCAATTGTTTATGGATGGCATGCATCTGGCTTTGGTGGGGCCCATGCAGCACCTGTCTGTCGCCAGTGTGATGCAGAACAACCTGCATCGCATGACAACTCAAGAGCAGAAACAGTCCACCGGCGATGAAGGTGTGTGGACCTGGCTTGGACGTTACTGGGGGCCGATTCCTGACAGCAGCGGCCCGATTCAGGATGAGTGGGTGCCCTACATCGAATACAACTTGCCGCGTGCGCGTTATGACGGAAGTGTCAATCTGGCGAATTTGATGTTGTGGCTGTTGCAGCGGCATCCTGATGCGGATACAGCGATGAATATATTGGGCGTCGCTGCGGAGGACAAGAGCCGGTTCGGGCGCGCTTATGTGGCAACCGAACTGACCGTGCGGGCGTGGGCCTCATCCATACAGGGCGATGCAGCAAAATCGGTCAATCTGATCTGGTTGGCTTATCAGGCGAATCCGCAGGATCACTGGATTGCCAATGCGCTAGCTGATAGTATGATGCAGTCGCTGTCACAGGCGCGCCAGCACGGTTTGAGCGAGCGCGAGGCATTGCAGCGTATCCTGAAGATTTGTCCGGATCACGTGGGCGCTTTGCGCGCCCTGTGGCATCTGGAGCGATCTGCGGGCAACAGGCAAGAGGCGGAACAGTATCGTTTACGGCTGCTTGTCATATCTCCTCTGGATAGTGAGGCGAATAGCGCTTCCTGAGTTCGTTAAAACGAGTGCTGCTTTAAAAGGTAAACATGTCATCAGCAATTAACAAAACACTGTCCGGTATACCGATCAAAGTCATCAACTCCGGATCCAGAAAAGCGTCGGGTAATTTTCGATGGAAACGGCGAGCTGTTCAAATCGCTATCTTGATATTGCTGGTGCTCATTCCCATATCCGGACTATTCAGGATCGATCCGGAAAATGGCGCATTGGTGGTATTGGGCTGGCAAATATGGTTTGCCGACTTCTTTTTGATATCAGGCTTGTGGATCATGCTGGGCAGTGCACTGGTTGCGTTATATTCGGTTGCGGGAACCGTTTTCTGCGGTTGGGCGTGTCCGCAGAATACCATGGCGGAATGGGCAAACTACATCACACACAAGTTGCTGGGCAAGCGCGCCGAAGTCAGCTTGACGGGTGAGGCGCCCAAGGTCGCAGCCGCCAAAAATACCGTATTGAACTGGTCATTACTGGGGCTGTCATTTTTATGTGCGGCGATGTTTTTTGCGTTGCTGCCGTTGCTGTACTTTTATCCGCCTGATGTGGTCTTGTCCTTTATCATATTCAGGCCGGATACGAGACTGGCCGGTTCTTTGTACTGGATTTATTCGGTGTGGGTATTGATCATTCTGCTGGATATTTCGGTGCTCAGGCATTTCTGGTGCCGTTTTGCATGCGTATACAAGGTCTGGCAACATTCGTTCAAAACCAAAGAAACACTGCATGTGCTCTACGATGCCAGTCGGGCGAGTGAATGTGAAAAATGTAATTACTGCGTGACGACCTGCTTTATCGATCTTGACCCGCGCAAGACCGAAGTTTATGACAGCTGCATTAACTGCGGTGACTGTATTGATGCGTGCAATACCTTGCAGGCTAAAAAGGGCAAGGCAGGTTTATTGCGCTTCGAATTGGGGCAGCGTGCGCAGGGCCGTGTTCGTCAATTTCGCGATAACTCCATGCTGTTGTTGTCGAGATTGCGCTGGACTACGCCATTCGCGTTGCTGGGTGTCGTGATGTTCGCGTGGGGAGTCTGGTCCTACCAGCCTTATCATCTGTCTGTGGGGTATTTGCAAACGGGTCATAATCAATCGGCGCGCGATTACCGTATCGAAATTTCCAACAAGCGATATCGCCCGGCAGAATTGAGCGTGTCGGTTGAGGGATTGCCGCAGGATGGATTTACGCTGAATAGCACCAGGGTGAGTCTGGCATCGGTTGGACGAACATCGGTATTCCTGTCGGTATCGCCAAAATTACAGCATGGTCTCCACCCGTTTGTGGTGGTCGTCCGTGCCAGCGATGGATGGATCGGACGTTTCAATCTTCAGCATTTTGTCGACTAGGGAGAACTGTGATGGAACAGCAGGAAAATAAACTGGAATTTTCGAAAGAAAAATCGCAGTGGGGCGAGCATCGCAAAGATAACTTCGGCTATGCATCGAACGAAGAGCGCCTGGAAAAGCGTGGCCTGGAAGATTGGGAGCTGGTTGAAAAGATTCCGGATTCGCAACTAAAGGTCCCCTATTGGTTCTGGGCAGTAGTGGCGATTGTGTTGTTGGTTGGCGTGGGACTCAGTTTTCCATTCTGGGGCTTGCGCCCGGGTGTCGTGGTGAAGTGGACTGACTGGGTGGAAGACCCGGGATTTTTGGGCTCGCTTGTGTATATCACGCTAGCCGGTGCATTCATATGGTACATGGTCAATATGTATGGATCTTCTACCGGGGGTAGATTGGACTCGGATCAGGAAAGCCAGAAAAAGATACAAGGCGATAAGCAGGGGTAATCTGTGACCTTGCCCGCAAAAATTGATCAACCTGTTCTGATATTTGATTGAGACTGACTGGAATGGTGGCTTGCAATGCGTAATATGATTTTAATATTGTTCGTCTTGCTGCTTGGCGCGTGCAGCGAGAAGGAGTTGCCGTCGCCCTACCATGCCATAGACGTTTCCTGGCAGCATGCGCACACAGCTTTTCTGCTCGATGATTTTAATGGCAAGCCTCACAGCTTGCTGGATTTCAGGGGCAAAGTCGTCGTGCTGTTTTTTGGCTATACCCACTGTCCTGAAGTGTGTCCCACGACGCTTGCCGATTTGGCGCAGGTCATGCGTCTGTTGGGCCGGGATGCCAGTCGGGTGCAGGTACTGTTCGTCACGCTGGATCCGGAACGGGATACGCCCGCGCTGCTTGCGAAGTATGTGACATCCTTTGACTCATCCTTCCTCGGCCTGTATGGGGATGCGCAGTCGACTGCACAGGCGGCTAAGTCATTTGGCGTGAATTACACCAAGCAGTATGACAAGCGCGGCGGCTACACGCTGGATCATACCGATGGCATCTATTTGCTGGGCACAAGAGGTGAACCATTGCTGCTCTCCCCATACGGGCAGCCTGCTGAATTGCTGGTGCAGGATATAAGATTGCTGCTGTCCATCAGTCAGTAGCTTCAATTTTAAGTTCAATGACAGTGAGCTGTACTGTACAATTCTGCGGGTTGACTTGCCCTCCCACGATGGACTGACTTTAAAATGAACAATTGGTTATCACGAATCCCCAAAGAATATTGGGCATATCTCACACTCTCGTTTTGGGGCGCTCTGGTGTTCATGTTGTTGAACAAAACATCTTACGGGCTTGATGAGGGCGCCGCTCATGCTCTGCTGCTGGTATGGTCGGTAGCGGACGGTGTCGTCAGTTCGATTGTAACCCTGGGACTGCCCGATTTCCGCACGCTGTTCTTCATTCCGGCCGGCATTCTATGGACAGGAAATGTGCTCGCCGCAAAGCTGACCGCGATATTGGTGATGGCAATTGTCGCGTGGGCATTCCACACCTGGCGGCAGCGTAATGGAGATGCGGAGGCATCACTGCTGGCAACAGGATTACTGTTGATTTCTCCGCTGATATTGAGCCAGATCGACACTATTTCAGTCGCGCCATTCTTGCTCCTTACTTTTGCGCTGGGCGTTTGGGCGGACAAGATTTACCGCGATTCGAAACTGGCATTCGGCGGGATGTATTTCGCTCAGGTTTTTTTATGTCTGGTATCCATTACGCTCCATCCGCTGGGGCTTGCCTATCCGCTGGCCCTGCTCTGGACTTGGTACAGAAATCCGATTGACAGGGAGCACCGGAATTACTTGTTTATCGGAATCGCCTCTGCGATTGTGATCGCGCTGGCTTTAACCTCCGGATGGCGGCATGTAGAGTGGTTCATGAACCCGATCAAGGCGCTGCCCAGCATGCTCCTGGGGCCGGATGGCGATATGGGGGTTGAGCGCTGGATTACAGGTATCGGGATGCTGTGCGTCCTGCTGTGGGTGGTTTTTAAGCAGGCTGCCAATTTATGGGCGGATTTGTTAGGGCGCATTTTATTGTTCGCACTCGCCATCGGTATATTGGTCGGCGATGAGATTTTTGGCGCGGTTGCGTTGACGATTTGTTTGTACTGGGGCCTGCCTTTGCTGTTGAATAAACCCGTCAATGCAAAAAGCGGATTCTGGGGGCAGCGTGGCGCAGCATTGATCCTGGTCTTCATTGTTTCAACAACCTTTATGATTAATGACAAGGCGCGTTATCAGGCGATGTTGTCGGGCGAGCTTTCGCCGCGCGACAGCCTGATCAAGGCGCTGGCTGAGGAGGGCGGCGAATTCCTGAAAGAGGAGTCGGCTCAGGATAAAGCTGCCAAAAAGCGGCTGCGTGTTGCGAGTCAGTGGCCTGGATTGACCATGCTGGCCTGCCGCTGTGACGCTCTGCCCTTGCCGCCCGCAGCCCGCGACAGCGAAGCGCTGCTTGCAATGTTGCGAGGGGTTGATTATTTGGTGTTTGATCCGCGCAACCCCGACAATAGTTCGCTTTCGCGCAACCTTGCCACCATGGAGGCGGGGCATGTGGAGACCGTTGACTTGAGGCAGGGCGGGGTAATCGTTCAGGTCAAAAACAGTGTTCAAACGGGCAAGTAGCAAAGATGATAGTCGAGATTTTAATCTTTTTAGTTGCAGGAATCGGTGCGTTGTTCATAACCGGCTTTTCGGTGCATATGCTCACCGGCGGACTGATCAGCCCGGAACTTGAGAATCAGGTTATTTTTATCGTCTGTTCGATTGTTTTTTGCGTCATTGTCTATATGGCGTGGGATGTAATACAAAGGCGCACGGGGCAAAAATAGCGCTTCATTTTTTGTCAGATTAGTTTTTCCCGAAAAACCACTGGCTTTGTATTGCCGGGATAGATTGTAATCGCTGCTTTTTTTGGGGAACCGACCAAATCGGCCAGCGTGTATTTGTCCAGTACTGCCATGAAGCTGGCCTGCGCATTGAATATGACGCCTTTCAGGTTGCATGTGTGGGTGACTACACATTGATCCGTGGCGGGATTAAAACACTCGAGCAAATCGAAATCGGGTTCCGTCGATCGCACTACAGCCCCGATCAGTATGTCTTTCGCGGGATGGGCGAGTTTGAGTCCGCCATGCCTTCCCCGGGTGGTCAGAATGTAGCCATTGAGTCCCAGATTGTGTACTACTTTGACAAGATGGTTGCGCGAAATCTTGTAAAAATCAGCCAGTTCAGTAATCGTCACACTCTCATCGGCCTTATGGGCAAGATAAAGCAGCACGCGCAGTGAATAGTCAGTGTAAAGCGTTAAACGCATTTTGTACCTTTCCGGGTTAAGGGTGAAAACCACAATGTGCAGGCTAAGCCGCCTGCTTCCACCTTGTGTAATTGCCTCTTGGCGCATTTATTGCCACCTTGCTCAAATATTTCCTTGACAAGTTTGTGGACGAACAATAAGATGCATTCAAGATATATATTAAAATCGTTTTTGTCTACAACGGTTCGAATATATATCCTGAGTTGTTAATTATACAGCTGCCGGAACGGCAGAAATCACAAAATAACCTGGAGAGAAATATGAGTCTGTTTACTGAAATTGGTGGTGAAGGTGCTGTTAATGCCGCAGTGGATATTTTTTATCGCAAGGTATTGAAAGATGAGCGTATTAACCGTTTTTTCGCGGGTGTCGATATGGACAAGCAGGCTGCCAAACAAAAGGCATTTCTGACGATGGCGTTCGGCGGTCCGCACAACTACACAGGCGAAGATATGAGAAGAGGTCATGCGCATCTGGTGGCTCAGGGTCTTAACGATACGCATTTTGACGCAGTGATGGAACATATTGGCGCGACGCTGACAGAACTTAATGTCCCGGCGAACCTGATCGCTCAAGCAGCAGCCATTGCCGAAAGCACCCGTAACGACGTTCTGGGAAAATAGGTTCAAGCACCGATGGCCAAAGTTATTTATGGCGGGCAGTCATATGAGTGCGGGGAAAACTCCGTTCTCGATTGTTTGACTGCCCAAGGTGTTGCCGTTCCATCCTCTTGCCGTTCTGGTGTTTGCCAGACCTGTCTGATGCGTGCTATCAAAGGCGACGTGCCAGAAGAGGCGCGTGCGGGGTTGAAACCGACACTGGCCGCACAGAATTATTTCATGGCTTGCTCCTGTTATCCGGACACTGACATCGAGGTTGTCCTGCCTGAAGCCGGGCTCGGCAAGCTGGCTGCCAAGGTCGCCAGCGTCGAATATCTGGGTGCCGACATTCTTGGCATCAGACTCAATCCTGCCAGTCCGCTTGAATACAAGGCGGGTCAATTTGTCAGTCTGTTCAAGGATGAGGCAACGGCGCGCTGTTATTCATTGGCCAGTGTGCCCGCACAGGATGAAGCGCTTTTTCTCAACGTGCGCCGTGTGCCAAATGGCCTGGTGAGTAACTGGCTTTTCGAGAATCTTAAGGCAGGCGATGAAATTGCGATTTCGGCGGCTTCCGGTGACTGTTTTTATGTTCCGGGCAAAACCGAGCAGCACATCATGCTGATTGCGACCGGCACGGGTCTCGCGCCCCTGTACGGGATCGTCCGCGATGCACTGTTGAATGGACATCAGGGTAAGCTCAGTCTGTATCATGGCGGTTATGATACGAATGGCTTCTATCTGGTCGATGAGTTGAAGAAACTTGCCGAGACTCATGACAATTTCAGTTATGTTCCCTGTGTATCCGACGGCGTGGCGCCGGCAGGATATGCGCAGGGGATAGTGCTGGATGTTGCGCTTGCAGAAAATCCTGATCTTACCGGCTGGCGTATCTTTTTATGCGGTAATCCGAACATGGTCAAGGCTGCGAAGCAGCAGACTTTCTTTGCCGGCGCTTCGATGCGCGACATTTTCGCTGATCCGTTTTAGTCCTGTATGAAGTGCTAATGATATTTAGCACAGGGCATCCTTACCCAAAGCTGCCGTAGGAGCAGGGCTGCAGCCTGATGGCAAAACAATCAAAGCCACTGCCCATATCGCGATGTAATTGCCATCTTGCGTTACCCGCTATCATCAGAAAAAACCCGCCAGTGGCGGGGGTTTTAAATAACTCAAAATTACTTTAATTAAGATTTTTGTCCACACCCACCGCCCCCACAAAAACCCCCTTTTTAAAA
>DFWZ01000050.1:107192-120449 GCA_002381565.1 Gallionella sp. UBA4121 | reverse complement strand
AGATGTGTATAAGAGACAGAAATTCAGAACGCCCCCGGTTTTCCAGCTCGGTGTTCACCAGGGCTAGTTCGCCGCCCTTCACAATCAACTCCTCATTGACGGTGGTCAGCTCTTCGTTGGTGGACTGGAGCTCTTCATTGGAGGCTTCCAGCTCTTCGTTGGAAGATTGCAGTTCTTCGTTGGCTGCCTGCATTTCTTCGTTCAGCGCCTGTAATTCTTCATTGGAAGTTTCCAGCTCCTCAATGACGGTTTGCAAATGTTCGCGCGTGGCGATCAGTTCGTCTTCAAGTTCACTGTTATTACTCAGCGGTTGATCCTCCACAGGCGTGTCACCCGTTTGCGAGGACAGTGATATAAAGCTGATCAAAAATTGCTTTTGATCGTCGCGCGATACGACCGGATGCACTTCGATCTTGACACTGTGCCCGGCTCTGTTTTTTACCGGGCGTATCCGGCCCTTCGCGATGGTGCGCTTGAGTTCGGCATGGTGTATCAGCGTTTGCACTTCGGTGCGCCATTCACGGCGCAAAAGTTGCGCCAGATTCATTTCCAGTTTGCCCGAGGGAAAATGTAGAAAGTTCTGCATGTCGCCGTGTATTTCGACCAAATCCATGTCTTTGTTGATCATCACGCTCGGAGGCGCGTAAATCTCGGAGAGCGCTTTCTGTAACTTATTCTCCTGCTTGCGCGGAGTGCGATCGGTAAGAGTGATCGATGGTTTGGAGCCCGCGCTTGCGTCCTGACTGGAATACAGCGGAATGGGAATTGTCTGGTCTTTTGCCGCGATGCGTTTGAATATGCGCGCTTCCTTGCTGACTGGAGAAAACAGATGCTCCTGATGTACGATGCTCTCGGATTTCCCCAAAAACAAATGCGCCGAAGGCCTGAGTGCAAAGTGAAAAATGGAAAGCACCCGCGTTTGCAGCAACGGTTGGAAATAGATCAACAAATTGCGGCAACTAATCAGATCCAGTCGCAGGAACGGCGGATCCAGAACCAGATCCTGCCGGGCAAAAACCACCATGTCACGGATCGGGCGTGCGATTTCGTAAAACTCGGCTCTCTTGCTGAAGTAACGCGCAGTCGTTTCGGCGCTGACTTCTCCGAGCGAACTTGCTGAATAAATTCCCTTGCGTGCCACCGCCATGGCATCCATGTCAATGTCGGTTGCGAAGATTTGAATGCGGTAATCGCTCATCCTGCCGCCCAGGATATCCGACAACAAAATGCCGATTGAATATGCCTCTTCACCCGTGGCGCAAGCCGGCACCCAGATGCGGATTTCATCCCCCGGCTCTTTTTCTGCAACGATTTCCGCCAGCGTTTTGCGCAACCCTTCAAAGCTGTTCCGGTCGCGGAAGAAGGCGGTAACGGAAATCAGAATATCCTTGCTGAGTTTGTTCAGCTCATCCGGATTTTTGCTGCAATAGTCAAAATAAGCGGCGAGATTGTTTAACCGGTTGGCCGCCATGCGGCGCTCAACACGGCGCGACAGCGTCGCCTCCTTGTAGCCGGAGAAATCGATCTTGGAATGCTTGTAAACCATTTGCAGCAGGCCCTTCATGGTGGCCGGTGCATTTTCTTGTTTGGTGGCGCGGTTGATCAGGCCGTGGGCGCGCGCGATAGCGGTAATCTCTTCCGCGATACCCTTGCAGGTCAGCACCCATTCCACGCATCCGGTGCTGATGGCCGCCTGCGGCATGCCGCTATATTTTGCCGCTCCAGGGTCTTGGGCAAAGGTAAAGCCACCGGCTGCCTTGATGGCCGCAATACCCGCCGCGCCATCTGAGCCTGTGCCGGACAAAATCACACCGATGGCATCTTCGCCCTTTTCTTCGGCCATTGAATTGAATAGCGCCGTGGCAGATGGCTTGGGCAATATGGTTTTACCCGGAACCAGCAGCCTCATCACCCCTTCTTTCAGGATGATGTTCCAATTGGCCGGGGTGACATAAATAACATTGGCCAACGGAATTTCGCCATCTTCGGCATCTTTGACCAGCATCGAAGTTTCTCGCGCCAACAACGGAACCATCATGCTGCGGTGGGTGGGGGACAAATGCTGAACGACAATGTAGGGCACGCCCAGGTCGTCGGGCAAAGCTCCGATCAAATCGGAGAGCGCTTCCAGTCCGCCCGCCGAAGCGCCTATGCCGACAATGAAGTTACGCTCTTCAATGGGGGGTGAGGTTATTGCCATTGCTTTTTTTGTGGTGGCTTTTCCGGGCGCTGTTTTTTTGACCGCTACTTTACGTGATTTACTGGCTTTTTCAGCGATAAAGTTGCGTTGTTCGGCTGAAGAATTTATTTCAGGAACGAGTGTTTTTTTGGCCTTACTGACGGTCAGGCCAGGGCTCTTTGGTAACTTGGCAGGGGAGGGTTTGGTAGCATTAGTCTTGACGGGGGTGGTAGTAGTCTTCTCGATTTTACTTGCGGCAGGCTTAACAACTTCTGTTTGACGGACTTTTGTCATAATGACACCCTGCTAAATTTAAGTGGGGCATCGTAACTTGACTGAGATAATCGACATATTGGAGAAACCCTTGTTCTTGCTTAAGGGTTTCCTTTATATGATAATTCTATCCTTTGGTGCGATGCATTACGCACTTACATCGGGCTCCTAATGCTCCGCCGTAATCCAATGTGCGGCATAACGCATCAAATCAGCACCGTCTTTCAATAGCAATTTGCCGCGAATATTGGCTCGATGCACTTCAATGGTTTTAATGCTGCGGCTAAGCAGTTTGGCTATTTCCCGGCTACTGTGGCCGGAGCCAATCAGGTGCAGCACCTCAAACTCGCTGGGGGTCAAGCTGTTAATTAAGGGGGCTGATCCCGAATTCCCGGTCACGAAGCGATCCATCAACTGAGTGTGCATGGCATCGCTCAGATAATAGTTGCCCTTCAGCACCTCGCGGATCGCAACAACCAAAACATCGCCCGGCTCTTGCTTCATCACGTAGCCACGCGCTCCGGATCGCAAAGCGCGTTCCGCATAGATGGTTTCATCGTGCATGGAAACGACCAGTACAGGCAGGGCGGGAATCAGTATATGCATGCTTTTGATCAACTCCAAACCGGATAACGTCTTGAGCGATAAATCCACCAGCACAATGTCGGGGTGATGTTCTGATTCCAGTTGTGCTATTGCCTCGCCGCTATCATCCGCCTCGGCAAACACCTCCATGTCAGGCTCAGCATTGATAAGCATCGCCATGCCATGCCGTACCATGGCATGGTCGTCCACCAGCATGACTTGTGTTTTTAATGACATTTTAAGACACCCGCTTTTCTAGCCGCACTTCCGTTCCTCCTTGGGCGCTCAATTGAAATTCAAGTGCCGCACCAATTTGCCCGGCACGATACTGCATGATTTTAATGCCAGCCCCTGGCGTCACTTCGCGCTTTGCTTTGAGACTCGCAAAGCCACAACCATCGTCGCATATTGAAAGGCTGAGCACACCCTGTTTAACCTCAAGCGAAATTGTAATGTGTTCCGCCAGCCCGTGATCTATCGCATTGTGGATGGCCTCTTGTGCTATCCGGTAAAGGTTGATAGCAAGATTATTGTCATCAATTATGATTTCATTACCGCACACAAAAGCACAACTAATTTCATATGTGGTTGCGATACTCAATGCAAATTCCTGCAACGCAAAGCTCAGGCTGTTGTTTCCCAGTTCCAGCGGGAGCAGCCCCCGAGAGAGGTGTTTGCATTGCATGACGGAATTCTGTGCTTGTGTCGTAATGGATGCGGCGATTTTTGCCATCTCTGAATTCCCCGAAGCCAATATCTTATGTTCCAGCGCTTGAGCCTGATAAGCAATCGCCGCAATCTGCTGCCCAAGGTTGTCATGCAATTCCTGACCGATCAAACGCTGGCGTTCTTCCGCTGCGGAAAACATTGCCTGCTCCAAACTTTTGCGCTCGGTAATATCCAGAATCAGAACGAACAAACCCAACACCTCGCTTCCATCATACTGGGGAATGTAGTGAACAAGAGCTTCCTTTATCTCATCGTTGGACAGAATCAGGGTGTAGTCGAACGATTGTGATTCACCCGCGAGTGCTGCGCGAATGTAAGGCTCATGCTTGCGAAACAGCGATTCACCCAGCAAATCCTGAATGGCGATGCCATTTATTTCCTCCATGCTTCTGCCAAACCAATTCAAGTATTCACGGTTGGCAAAAGTGGAGCGCAACTCTTTCGTCCAGTACCCCACTATGCCGGGCATGAAATCGATGAGCATTTTCATGAAAGGTGTGCTTTCGTGCAAAGATTCATTCATCTGCTTGCGCTCCTGATTGGTAATCAGCAAATCCCCAGGCGGATTCAACTCTGAAGTGCAACTTTTGCAAGTAAGTTTTGGTGGTGAGCTGCGTTATTATCGAAGCCACTTAAACCGCCAGGTAAAAGGAGCATAGATGAAGAACTATAAGCAGATCAACCAAGAGCAACGATACCAGATTTTCGGCCTGTTGAAAGCGGGTTTGCGGCAATCAGAAATTGCGACGGAGATCTGCATCTGCATTTACGTAGCCAGAAACCACACCATAAGCCCATTGCGGGGAGCTCCAGAAGAACTGTTGCATTGAAAGTAAAACATGAGAAGCACGGCATCATCGAAATTCAGATGGATTTAGGGCAGGACGATTACCTTTTAGCAATAGAGGCTCATACCAAGGGAAAGTATCTACGTGCCAGAGGCCAGCTTCAAAGAAAAGGAAATTTTTGGTTGGTTGAAGCAAACACCGCACTGGAGATCGCTATGGCATGCACCAATATGGTGCATAAGACTTGCTGAAAGGACCTTCTTCGGAGCGCAATAATGCATCAACAAATTGCATGCAATAGAGAGATTTCTCACGAACGAAAAATGAGGCTTATTGAACCCTTATAAGTACGAGTGGTGTGTACTACAACATTGTTTTCACTTACTGAGTTAAAAAGTAAACGGGACTCAAGGCCCAGTTTTTTTGTGCTGAAATTTCAGTCCATTGCGAATCGTTTGTCACGGACGGATGCATGCCCTATACTCATTCGGCCTTTTTGCAGGAGAGTTGTTATGAAATTTGGATATTTACTGTTATGTCTGATTCCCTTGTTGGCACAGGCCGATATATACAAGGCCGTTGATGCCGATGGGCATGTCACTTATTCCAGTGCACCAATCAAGGGCGGTAAACGTGTTGTTATGACGGCACCCGCCCAGGCTGCACGCGTAAGAACCGGTGATACGCCGCAAGACTTTCCAAAAGTAAATGCAGAAACTCAAAAGGGTCGCGATGGGTCGCGGCGCAGAATTCTGGAAGACGAGTTGCAGGCTGAGGAGGGGTTGCTCAGTGCAGCTCAACTAAGCCTGAAGGCAGGCGAAACTGATCGCCCGAGGGATGAAGCCAAGACCAAAACATTGATCAAACAGGTAGAGTTGCACCAGGGAAATATCGATGCACTCAAAGCCGAATTATTTAAGCTGAAATAACGCCCCAGCCGGGCATGGTTTTTGCTTATACATTTGTATGTCTGACTTTTCACATCTTACGCTTGATTACCTCGCCACCGCCGTTATCCTGGTGGATGGCGAGTCGCGTGTCATCTATCTGAACCCGGCTGCGGAAAACCTGTTCGAAGTGAGCGGCAAGAATCTGATCACGAACCCGTTACAGCTGATCTTCACCGATACCGGACAGCTCGCCAATGCGATGCAACGGGCATTGCACAATAACGCCAGCTACATCGAGCATGATTTGATGCTGATGACACATGCACACAACAAGCTGCATGTGCGCTGCACAGTCACGCCGGTGCAATTTGACAAGCCCTGCCTGGTGCTGGAGTTTCATCCTATGGACAGGCCTCTTAAACTGGCACGGGAAGAGCAGATGCTGGATCAGACTCAGGCCAATCGCCTGTTGCTGCGTAATCTTGCGCACGAAATCAAGAATCCGCTGGGCGGCATACGCGGGGCCGCTCAATTGCTTGAACAGGAGTTGGATAAACCGGGTTTGCGTGAATACACCCAGGTCATCGTGCAGGAAGCAGACCGGTTGCGCACTTTGATGGAAAAGCTGCTCACGCCACAGGGTCATACGCGGCACAGTGCACTCAACATCCACGAAGTACTGGAACGCGTGCGCTCGGTCGTCCTTGCGGAAATGCCGGGTGGGCTGACAATCAAGCGCGATTATGACATCAGTCTGCCTGCGCTGATCGGCGACAAGGAGCAGCTGATCCAGGTGATTCTCAATGTTGTGCGCAATGCCGCACAGGCGATGCATGGCCATGGACGGATTATTTTGCGCACCCGGATTGCGCGCCAGGTGACGCTGTTCAAGCAACGCCATCGCCTGGCCGTGATGGTGCAGATAATCGACAACGGGCCGGGCATTGCACCGGAATTGCGGGACAAGATTTTTTATCCGCTGGTGTCCGGGCGTGCCGATGGTCACGGACTGGGGCTGACGCTGGCTCAGGATTTTGTCAGTCAGCATCGCGGCACGATAGAGTTTGACAGCGAGCCCGGATGTACCTGTTTCACGGTAATGTTGCCGCTACCATGAAAAATAAGTCGTTAGTAACTGGCAGTTTTTGAAGCCTAATATTGATCGGGAATGAAATGAAACCAGTCTGGATAATTGACGACGACCGCTCGATACGCTGGGTGTTGGAAAAATCGCTGGCGCGTGCAGACATCGAATTTGAAAGTTTTGCCACGGCGGATGATGCCCTGAACGCCTTGAGCCATGACCTGCCGCAAGTGGTGCTGAGCGACATACGTATGCCGGGGCGCTCAGGCCTTGAGTTTTTGCAATTGCTGCGTCAGCGTCACCCGCTCATTCCGGTCATCATCATGACGGCTTATTCCGATCTGGAAAGTGCCGTCTCGGCGTTTCAGGGCGGGGCGTTTGAATACTTGCCCAAACCGTTTGACATCAACCACGCAGTAGACCTGATACGTCGTGCGCTGGAGCAAAGCCGGAGCAAAGCCGCCGAGGTGGGTCAGGTCGAAGTCGCAGCAGATATTTTAGGCCACGCCCCGGCTATGCAGGACGTTTTTCGTGCGATCGGCCGTCTGTCTCAATCCCATGCGACGGTGCTCATCAATGGCGAGTCGGGCACCGGCAAAGAACTGGTGGCGCGCGCCTTGCACCGGCATAGCCCGCGTGCTGACAAACCGTTCATCGCTATCAATACCGCTGCGATTCCCAAAGACTTGCTCGAATCAGAATTGTTCGGACATGAGCGTGGCGCATTCACAGGTGCTGCCGCCACCCGGCACGGGCGCTTCGAGCAGGCTGAAGGCGGCACGCTGTTTCTCGATGAAATAGGGGATATGCCCTCCGAGTTGCAAACCCGTTTGCTGCGCGTGCTGTCAGACGGCAACTTTTATCGTGTCGGCGGACATCAGCCGATCAAGGCGAACGTACGCATCATCACGGCGACCCATCAGAATCTGGAAGAGCGCGTCAAGCAGGGTCTGTTCCGTGAAGATTTATTCCACAGGCTGAACGTGATACGGCTGCGCTTGCCGCCGTTGCGAGAACGAAGCGAAGATATTCCATTGCTGGCAAAATATTTCCTGCAAAAGAGTGCGCGTGAGTTGTCAGTCGATCAGAAGCAATTTGGCGAGGCCACCTTGCAACATTTGAGTGCTCAGGATTTCCCCGGCAACGTGCGGCAACTGGAAAATCTGTGTCACTGGCTGACCGTGATGACTCCCTCGCAAGTGGTCGAGATCGCCGACTTACCGCCGGAGTGGCGCAGCAATGAAAGTGTTGTCGCGACACCGGGGGACTGGAGCACAGCGCTGGCCGGCCAGGTTGAAACGGCTTTGCAGCGGGGAGATGAATCTATCATGGATGGCTTTGTTGCACAGTTTGAACGTACGCTGATCCTGCAAGCGTTGCATCACACCAACGGACGGCGCATTGAAGCGGCGACCTTGCTCGGCATCGGACGCAATACCCTGACACGCAAGATTCAGGAATTGGGCCTGGGGGCGGCTGAAAGTTAAGCCGGTGTGCGTACCTTGTTGACCGGTTGCAGTGAGCCTGGTGTGTCATGAAAAGGGGGGGTTATGCGCATTACAACATTAGGTTGTAGCGGCAGCATCTCGGGTGAACTGCGCACCACCTGCTATCAGATGGATGATGACATCCTGATCGATGCCGGAACCGGCGCGGGTGATTTGACACTCGAGCAATCTGTGCTGATCAAGGTTGTCTTTCTTACCCATGCGCATCTTGATCATTGCGCCCTTTTACTGATGCTGAGTGACGCCGCAGGCAGTTTTCGTGTATCACCGCTGATGGTATATGCACTGCCGCAGACCATCGCTACGCTAAAGATGCACATGTTTAACAACTGTCTGTGGCCTGATTACACTGTGCTGCCAACGGCTGAAAATCCCTACATCCGCTTTTGTCCGGTGCAGGCAGGCGAAACGGTGGAACTGGGTGGCAGGCGCATCACGGCTCTGCCGGCAAATCATGCCATCCCTTGTGTTGCCTACCTGGTTGACGGCGGCACCGGCAGTCTGGTGTATAGCGCTGATACCACCTTTTGTGCGGATTTCTGGCAGGCGTTAAACCACGTCGACAACCTGAAATATCTGCTGATCGAAAATACTTTTCGCAACAATAATGTTGACGGCGCGGCGCGCGCAGGTCACATGACGGCAAACCTGCTGGTGCAGGGGCTGCGCCTGTTGCATCGTCAGGTGGAACTGTTCATCGTGCACATGGAAGCCGGATATGAGCAGGAAACGATGCGTGAAGTCCTGCTGGCCGCTGCAGAATTCAGGCCGCAGATGTTGCAGCGCGGTCACGTGTTCGAATTTTGAATGTCACGCCTCCTTACGACAATCGCTTGAGCAGTTTTTCGTGTATCCCGCCGAATCCGCCGTTGCTCATTATCAGGATGTGATCGCCGGGAAGTGCGGCAGCTGCGATGGCTTCAATCAGCGCGTCGAGATCGTCGATGACAACGGCCTTATTGCCCATCGGCGCCAGCGCGCCCTTCGCATCCCAGCCGAGATTTCCTGAATAGCAAAACACCCGGTCAGCGTCTTTCAGACTGCCAGGCAGTGCATCTTTCATCACGCCCAGTTTCATGGTATTGGAGCGCGGTTCAAGAACTGCGTGAATTTTGGCTTGCCCCACCTTGTGGCGTAAGCCTGCCACGGTGGTGTCGATCGCCGTTGGATGATGGGCAAAGTCGTCGTAAACGGTGATGCCGTTCACCACGCCTTTCACTTCCATGCGGCGTTTCACGTTTCTGAATTCAGTCAGTGCGGCCAGGCCAAGTGTGACCGGCACACCGGCATGGCGAGCGGCGGCGAGCGCGGCTAACGCATTCATGCGATTGTGTTCGCCGAGCAAGTCCCAGTGCAGCATGCCTTGTGGTTCGCCATTCAAGGTGACGCGATTATCTGCGTCGATCTGCCAACCGCTCTCAGAGCCGAAGCGTTCCACCGGCGTCCAGCAACCGCGCCCCAGTACGCGATCCAGCGATTCCTCGCGGCCGTTGGATACGATCAGGCCGTTGCCCGGCACGGTGCGCACCAGATGGTGAAACTGGGTTTCGATCGCTGCGAGATCGGCAAAGATATCGGCATGATCGAACTCGAGATTGTTGAGTATCGCGGTGCGCGGATGGTAATGCACGAACTTGGAACGTTTGTCAAAGAACGCGGTGTCATATTCGTCGGCTTCGATGACAAAAAACATTGATTCGGTGATGCGCGCCGAAATGTCGAAATTTTGCGGTACGCCGCCGATCAGAAAACCCGGGTGCAGCCCTGCATGTTCCAGTATCCAGGCAAGCATCGAGGCGGTCGTCGTCTTGCCGTGTGTGCCGGCCACGCCCAGCACCCATTTGTCGCGCAGCAGCGTGTCCGACAGCCATTGCGGGCCGGAGACATAGGGCAGGTTGTGGTTGAGTATCTCCTCCATCAGCGCATTGCCGCGCGTGACTATGTTACCTATAACGTAAACGTCGGCGCCCAGCTCAAGTTGTTCGGTGCCGAAGCCTGTAATGAGTTCGATGCCTTGCGCCTGTAGTTGCGTGCTCATCGGCGGATAAACGTTGGCATCGCAACCCGTGACGCGGTAGCCTGCCTGCTTGGCGATGGCGGCGATGCCGCCCATGAATGTGCCGCAGATGCCGAGGATGTGTATGTGTGTTGGTTTGTTCATTGTTTTTAATTAGGTTCTGAAAATAAAATACACCGCGCCCATCATGCACAGCGCGGCGTACAGGTAATCCCATTTTAACGGCTGGTTCATGTACATCACCGCAAACGGCACGAACACCAGCAGTGTGATGACTTCCTGCAAGATCTTCAACTGTCCGAGATTGAGGTGGGTGTAGCCGATGCGGTTCGCCGGGACTTGAATCAGATACTCGAACAGTGCGATGCCCCAGCTCACCAGCGCGGCGACATACCACGGGGAAGCCGCCATGTTTTTCAGGTGGCCGTACCATGCGAAGGTCATGAACAGGTTCGACACGGCGAGCATCAGAACTGTTACCAGCAGCGGTTGCGAAATCATTCCCATCAGGTTTCCTCAGGCACCATCTTGATTGCGCCGCACGGGCATTCTGCCATACACAGCCCGCAGCCCTTGCAATAATCGTAGTTGAACTCAAAACGCTTGCCAGGCCCCAGTTTGATCACCGCGTTGTCCGGACAAACCCCGTAGCAATTATCGCATTCGAAGCAGTTGCCGCAAGACAGGCAGCGCCGCGCCTCGAACAGGGCGTTGGCCTCATCCAGCCCTCCCTGCACCTCGTCGAAACTGCTCTGGCGGCGGATCGTGTCCAGCATTGGACGCACGGTCTTGTCGGCGTCGGAGTAATACCATGTGTTGAGCTTGGAAAAATCCGCCAGTTCATGTTTTGGTGCGGGTTCATAGGTGGTGCCGCGCAGGAAGGCATCGATGTGGCGCGCAGCTCGTCTGCCGTGACCGATCGCCACGGTGACGGTGCGCTCTGACGGCACCATGTCGCCGCCTGCGAAGACCCCCGGAAATCCTGTCATCATGTTTGGTGATACCTGTACGGTGCCATCCTTGATTTGCAGATTTGGCACGCCAGCCAGCAGTGACAGATCGACGTCCTGTCCCAGTGCCAATACCAGCGAGTCGGCTGCTATGGTCTCGAATTCACCGGTAGGCTGGGGCACGCCTTTGTCGTCCAGCACCATTTTCTCAACGGTGAGGCTGCCCTCCTCTGCTTGACAGATGGTGGACAGCCACTTGATCATCACGCCTTCCTGCAATGCTTCTTCCACTTCGAGCTCATGCGCAGGCATCTTCTCGCGGGTGCGGCGATAGACGATGATCGCATCGGTCGCGCCCAGCCGCTTGGCAGTACGCGCAACGTCAATGGCCGTGTTGCCGCCGCCATACACCACGACACGACGTCCCAGCATGGGTTTGTCCTCATTTTCCATCGAACGCAGCACCGACACCGCATCAAGGATGCGTGCGGCGTCCCCCGCGGGGATGAAGGCGCGCCTGGCGATATGTGCGCCGACCGCGAGAAAGGCTGCATCGAAATTTTTCATGCTTTGCTCGATGTTTGTAACTTTGCTGTTGAGCGAAAGCCGAACGCCAAGATCGAGGATGCGCTGCACTTCCGCATCCAGCACATCGCGCGGCAGGCGGTACTTGGGGATGCCGAAACGCATCATGCCGCCCGCCAGGGGGCCTGCTTCCTGTATCTCGACGCTGTGGCCCATGCGCGCCAGATGATAGGCGGCAGATAAGCCCGATGGCCCCGCACCCACTACCAGAACTCTCTTGCCGGTAGATGCGGCGGGTGCGGTGAATTTCCAGCCGCGTTTTATCGCCTCATCGCCTAAAAATCGTTCCACCGAGTTGATGCCGACAGCGCTGTCCAGCTGAGCGCGGTTGCACGCGCCTTCGCATGGGTGGTAGCACACGCGTCCCATCACGGCAGGCAGCGGATTGTCCTGCACCAGCACGCGCCAGGCTTGCTCGTAGTCGCCTGATTCAGCATGAAACAGCCAGCCCTGAATGTTCTCCCCTGCAGGGCAGGCGTTGTTGCATGGAGGCAGGCGGTCGAGATAAACGGGGCGCTCGGTGCGCCAGGTGCCCGTCAGATTGGCCAGCGAAGTGCCGGGTTTCAGGGTAATGGCAAAAGGTTTGGACATGTCACCCAGCCTCATCGTTAACGTGAAGCTCGCGTAGCGATTCGTTTGTCTCCTCGCCCACCGGGAGAGGATTGAGGAGAGGGTTCCGGGCATGGCAAGTTTCATCATCTGTGCTGGAATCAATTCCATGCACGTTGAGCAGCCCATATTTGCGGATATTTCGGTCGGCGATGGCCTGGATGCGCGCCACTATTTCAGGATGCGCGTGCGTGCCGAACAGATGTGCGAAGCGCTTCTGCGGCTTCAGATAGTCTTCCACCGGAACCTTGTGTCGTATCTTCAGCACGCTGACGACTTCGCCGTGCTCGGCCTCGAATACCGGAAACATGCCGGATTCCTTGGCCAATCGCGCTATGCGTATGGTGTCGTGTGATGCTGTGCCCCAGCCCAGCGGACAGGGCACGAAAATATGGATGTAGCGGGCGCCGTGCATGCCCATTGCTTTGCGTACTTTGTATTCAAGATCGCGCAGATCGGCGACCGTTGCCGTAGCCACGTAGGGAATGCCGTGCGCCATGGCGATCTGGGGCAGATTCTTGCCCTGACCGAACACGTTGCCGGGTTCCGGACCCACCGGCATGGTGGTTGCAGTGCGCGCCGCCGGTGGCGTGGCGCTGGAGCGCTGCACGCCGGTATTCATATAGGCTTCGTTGTCGTAGCAGATGTACAGCACATCGTCGTTGCGTTCGAACATGCCGGACAGGCAGCCGAAGCCGATGTCGGTGGTACCGCCGTCGCCGCCCTGTGCCACCACCCGCACATCGGTTTTCCCCTTCACCTTCATCGCCGCCGCGACACCGGTGGCCACCGCCGGCGCGTTGCCGAACAGCGAATGGATCCACGGCACCTGCCAGGATGATTCGGGATAGGGGGTTGAGAATACTTCCAGACAGCCGGTGGCATTGACTGCGATTAACTGGTTATTGCTCTCGGCCATTGCCGCGTCGATTGCATAGCGTGCGCCCAGCGCCTCGCCGCACCCCTGACAGGCGCGATGTCCCGAGTTGATCGAGTTGCTGCGCGCGGTATCTGCCTGAACGCTGCGCTCATCGGGGGCTAACAGACGGTTGCCGACGGT
>DFWZ01000050.1:0-106949 GCA_002381565.1 Gallionella sp. UBA4121 | reverse complement strand
GCCGACACGATGCCCTTGTCGTGCAGCATGTTCTCGGCGACGGGGCCGGATCTGCGGGTATGCCGCTCGCGTTCTTGCTGTTTGTTGACGGCATCCCAGTCCAGATCAAGGAAGGTGACGGGCGGCAGGTCTTCCTTTTCCGCATGACGGAACAGCTTGTGCAGCGAGGACTTCGGGATGGCTCGGCCACCCAGGCCGGCAATCGCGGTGTAGCCTTTGAGTCCCATTCCTGTCACCGCCATGCGCACGTCGGTGGCGACAATCCCGCCCATGCCGACCGCGAGGCTTTTTTCCAGCACCAGGAAGCGTTTGCAGTGAATCAGTGCGCAGCGCACCTGTTCGAGCGGGAACGGGCGGTAGCTGATGATGCCGAGTACGCCGATCTTGTGGCCCTCACAGCGCATCTCGTCGACCGTGTCCTTGATGGTACCGAGCACCGAGCCCATCGCGATGATGATGGTTTCGGCGTCATCAGAACGATAGGTGCGGACAAGCCCGCCGCTGTCGCGACCGAATACCTGACTGAACTCGGCGGCCAGTTGCGGAATCCGTTCAATCGCCTGCATCTGTTTGGCATGTGCAAGATACTTTACTTCCATGAAGGCTTCCGGTCCCACCATCGCACCGATGGAGACAGGTTCGGCAGGATCGAGCACCTGGCGCGGCTCGAACGGCGGCAGGTAGGTATCGACCTGTTCCTGTGATGGAATGTCCACGCGTTCGAAGGCGTGAGTCAGGATGAAGCCGTCCATGCACACCATGATGGGCATGGATAATTCTTCGGCCAGCCGGAACGCCTGAATGTGCAGATCGACCGCCTCCTGATTGGTCTCGGCGAACAGTTGCATCCAGCCAGAATCGCGTTGCGAGAGCGAATCCGAGTGGTCGTTCCAGATGTTGATCGGCGCACCGATGGCGCGGTTCGCCACCGTCATCACGATGGGCAGACCTAAACCCGAGGCGTTATATACCGCCTCGACCATGAACAGCAGACCTTGCGAGGCGGTCGCGGTATAGGCACGCGCGCCCGCTGCAGATGCGCCGATGGCCACCGACATCGCGGCGAACTCGCTCTCCACGTTGATGAATTCGCAGGGTGTCAGGCGGCCGGCTTTGACCATTTCTCCGAGCGCTTCCACGATGTGCGTCTGCGGCGAAATAGGATAGGCGCAGATCACCTCCGGGCGACACAGCGCGATGGCCTCGGCAACCGCCCTGGAACCTTCTGTTTGCTTAAGCATCTGCGCGCTCCTTCATCATCCCTTTTACCAGATTGTAGGCTTCGGTCGCCGCAGCGATGTTGCCGGCCGCAACCGGGCCTGCGAATTTTTGCTCGATTGCCTTGATGACAGAATCCAGACGGATGATGTCGGACAAGGCAGCGAATCCGGCCAGCAGCGGTACATTGGGAATAGGGCGGCGGATATGTTTGAGTCCCAGCTCGGTTGCGGGCAGCGTGCAGAACCGTTCCGGGCGGCGTCCCTTGACGAGTTCGCTCAAACCGAGTTCTTCAATAGTGTGATTCGAGTTGAGCAGAACAAAGCCATCCGGTTTCAACCCGGCGAACACGTCGATCTGATGCAACAGTGTGGGATCCTGGATGATGATCGCATCCGGCTCAATGACAGGTTCGCGCAGGCGGATCTCGCGGTCGGATATGCGGCAGAATGCAACCACCGGCGCGCCGGTGCGCTCCGAACCGAAACTTGGGAAGGCCTGCGCATGGCGCCCTTCCTCAAACGCCGCAATGGACAACATCTCTGCTGCCGTCACAACCCCCTGCCCGCCACGACCATGAACCCGAATCTGGAACATCTGCCCCTCCTGTCGTTGGAGAATGCCACACAGGGTGCGTTGCACCCTGCGCCTGGCTAGTAGGCTAGTTTACGCCTAATAGTTCCACGTCAAACACCAGTGTTGCATTTGGCGGAATCACGCCGCCTGCACCGCGAGAGCCATAGCCCATGTCCGATGGAATAATCAGTGTGCGTTGCCCGCCTACCTTCATGCCTGCCACGCCTACGTCCCAGCCCTTGATGACATGTCCTGCGCCTAGCGGGAATTCGAACGGCTGGCCGCGATCGCGCGAGCTGTCGAACTTCTTGCCCTTGTGTTCAGGTGCGGTTTCATCGTACAGCCAGCCGGTGTAATGCACGGATACGTTTTGTCCTGCGGCAGCCTCTGCGCCGGTTCCCAGTTTAACGTCGGTCTTGATCATTTCAGTCATGTTGCTCTTCTCCATTTGCGGTTTTGGTGATGCGGCTTGTTCAGAGCACGCAGTGGTTGAAAAGGCAGCCAACAGCACTGCCAGCGGTAAAAAAGCGATGCGTTTCATCGTATATCCTCGTTCAAATTTAATTAATGTAGGGCGGGCAACACCGCCGTTACAGCGTGGTTATTTTGCGGCCACCCTGCCCGATTTTAATCAGAGCCGCCATTGCGCCTGCATCTGCAATTCCACTATTGACCAGCCCTTCGATAACACCGGCCTGATTCTGCGGGGGCTGATTCTGGCTTATTTTCCATTTTCCGGATAGTCTGGTGATGACAATTTCAATGCCCACAATGGCCCCGATCAATTTTTCGGTGAATTCGCGAGGAGCATCCGAAACTGCCCAGGGTTCAGGAAGCCTCTTTTCGTTGTGCGCAGTGAGCGCTTCAAGCTGGGCGCGTATCCAGGATGCATCGTCGATCACTCGCAAAGTGCCATATGCATGGGCAACGGCATAGTTCCAGGTGGGGACGACCTTTCCCGTTTCTTTCTTGGTGGCATACCATGATGGCGTGATGTAGGCATCGGGGCCGTGGAAAATGGCCAATGCTTCTACGCCAGCCTGGAAATCGTGCCACACAGGGTTCGACCGGGCAACATGACCCCGCAAGGTTCCGAATGGCGCAGGCGCAGCCACAAGATGCATCGGAATATGATTCGCATTGAGCCCCGGTGAGGACATCGTGACCAACGTGGCAAGCGGCCGCTCACGAATCAGCTGGTGCATGACCTCGACTCTCGGTTCCTCAAAGTGCTTCGGTATGTACACGTTAGTAACTCAACACCGGTGCCAGCCAGCGCTCGGCCTTTTCAATATCCCAGCCCTTGCGCTCGGCGTAACTTGCGACCTGATCGCGGGCTATCTTGCCGGTAGCGAAATATTGCGATTTCGGATGCGAGAAGTAGAAGCCGCTGACCGCCGCAGTGGGCAGCATTGCAAAGCTGTCGGTGATGGTGATGCCTGCCCTGTTCGACGCATCCAGCAGTTCGAACAACGGGCCCTTCTCGCTGTGTTCCGGGCAGGCGGGATAACCGGGGGCAGGGCGGATGCCGAGATACTTCTCATTGATCAGCGCGTCGTTATCCAGAGCCTCATCCGCCGCATAGCCCCAGAACTCGCGGCGCACACGCTTGTGCAGCAGTTCGGCAAAGGCCTCTGCCAGACGGTCGGCCAGCGCTTTGAGCATGATCGCGTTATAGTCGTCGTTATTTTTTTCAAATTGGGCAACATGCGCGTCGATGCCGATGCCGGCAGTGACGGCAAAACCGCCGATGTAGTCCGCGACACCGCTCTCCTTGGGGGCGACAAAGTCGGCCAGGCAGTAATTCGGGATATCCGCCGGCTTCTTGGTCTGCTGGCGCAGGTTGTGCCAGGTCATCGCCACCGTGCTGCGGGTCTCGTCGGTGTAGATTTCGATGTCGTCGCTTGCCACGGTGTTTGCCGGGAACAGCCCGAACACTGCATTTGCGGTGAGCCATTTTTCATCGATGATGGTTTTAAGCATCGCTTTCGCATCTACGAACAGCTTGCGTGCTTCCTCGCCTACCACTTCGTCCTGCAGGATCTTCGGGTAACGCCCGGCCAGCTCCCAGGCCTGGAAAAACGGCGTCCAGTCGATAAACTCGGCAATCTCGGCAAGCGGATAGTCGCGCAGTTCCTTCACCCCGATGAAGGCAGGCTTAGGCGGCGTGTAGCTGTTCCAGTCAACCTTAAAACCACATCGGCGGGCCTCGGTGAGCGAGACGTACACGGCCTTCGATTGTCTGGATTCATGCTGTTCGCGCGCGGCTGCATAGTCGGTTTTGATGCTGGCAACATAGTCATCCCGCAGCGTATCGGAGAGCAGGTTGCTGCATACGCCCACCGCGCGAGAAGCGTCGGTGACGTACACCGTAGCGCCACTCGGGTAGTTCCGTTCGATCTTTACCGCCGTGTGCACGCGCGAAGTGGTAGCACCCCCGATCAAGAGCGGAATCCTGAAGCCCTGGCGTTCCATCTCTTTCGCGACATGGGCCATTTCTTCGAGCGAAGGTGTAATCAGCCCTGACAGGCCGATGATATCGGCGTTGTGTTCGCGCGCGGTGTCGAGGATCTGCTGGCATGGCACCATTACCCCCATGTTTACCACCTCGAAGTTGTTGCACTGCAACACCACGGTGACGATGTTCTTGCCGATGTCGTGCACGTCGCCCTTGACTGTCGCCATCACGATTCGGCCCTTGGTGCTGGTATCTCCCGAGCGCAATTTTTCCGCCTCGATGTAGGGCACCAGATGCGCCACGGCCTGTTTCATCACGCGCGCGGATTTCACCACCTGTGGCAAAAACATCTTGCCGGCGCCGAACAGGTCGCCAACCACATTCATGCCGGTCATCAGCGGGCCTTCAATCACTTCGACCGGCAGCTTCGCCTGCAGGCGTGCTTCCTCGGTGTCTTCGACGATGAACGTGGTGATGCCGCGCACCAGCGCGTGAGTCAGGCGTTCCTGCACCGAGCCCTGCCGCCATTCCAGATCTTCGACTTGTTCACGTCCTCCGCCCTTCACCGTCTCGGCGATCCTGACCAGCTTCTCGCCTGCCTCAGGAGTGCGGTTCAGCACAACGTCTTCTACAGCGTCGCGCAGTTCCCTGGGAATCTCTTCATACACGCCCAATTGCCCGGCGTTGACGATGCCCATGTTCATGCCGGCCCCAATGGCGTGATACAGGAACACGGTGTGGATCGCTTCCCTCACCGGCTCGTTGCCACGGAACGAGAACGAGACGTTGGACACGCCGCCGGAAATCTTGGCGTAAGGGAGGTTTTTTCTGATCCAGGCGCAGGCTTCGATGAAGTCCACCGCGTAGTTGTTGTGTTCCTCGATGCCGGTCGCAATCGCGAAGATGTTCGGATCGAAGATGATGTCCTCGGGCGGGAAGCCTACTTGTTTAACCAGAATGTCGTAGCTTCGTTTGCAAATCTCCGTTTTGCGAGCGTAAGTGTCCGCCTGTCCCTGCTCGTCGAACGCCATCACCACTGCCGCCGCACCATAACGGCGCACCAGCGTGGCGTACTTGATGAAGTTCTCCTCGCCTTCTTTCAGCGAGATCGAGTTGACGATGGACTTGCCCTGTACGCATTTGAGACCCGCTTCGATGATGTTCCACTTGGACGAGTCGATCATCAGCGGCACTCTGGAAATATCCGGTTCCGAGGCGATCAGGTTGAGAAACTTGACCATCGCGGCTTCGCCGTCGAGCATCGCCTCGTCCATGTTCACGTCGATCACCTGAGCGCCGGTTTCCACCTGCTGCTTGGCGACTTCCAGCGCCTCATCAAAGTGTCCTTCCAGAATCAGGCGTTTGAATTTGGCGGAACCGGTGACATTGGCACGCTCGCCGACGTTGACGAACAGCGTGTCATCGCCGATGTTGAAAGGTTCCAGTCCCGACAAGCGGCAGCGGTGTTCAAGATCGGGCAGCTTGCGTGGCGGCACGTCTTTTAAGGCTTCGGCAATCGCCTTGATATGCGCGGGCGAGGTGCCGCAGCAGCCACCTGCGATGTTGAGGAAGCCGCTGGTGGCGAATTCCTTCATCAGGCGTGCGGTGGTCTCCGGCACTTCGTCGTAGCCTGTGTCGGACAACGGATTGGGCAGGCCGGCGTTTGGGTGTGCGCTGACATAACAACTCGCCACGCGCGACAACTCTTCCACATAGGGGCGCATCAGGTCTGCGCCCAGCGCGCAGTTGAGACCGATGGACAGCGGGCGCGCATGCGACAGCGAATTCCAGAATGCCTCTGTCGTTTGTCCTGACAAGGTGCGCCCGGACGCATCGGTGATCGTGCCGGAAATCATGATGGGAACTCGCACGTTGTGCTGCTCGAAATACTGATCTATCGCGAACAGCGCAGCCTTGGCATTGAGCGTGTCGAAGATGGTCTCGACCATCAGGATGTCAGCTCCCCCGTCCAGCAGGCCGCGTATCGATTCGGTATAGCTTGTCACCAGTTCGTCGAACGTGACGTTGCGTGCACCCGGGTCGTTTACATCCGGGGAGATCGAGGCAGTGCGCCCGGTAGGCCCTAACACGCCGGCGACAAAGCGCGGTTTTTCGGGAGTCGAAAATTCGTTGCACAGATCGCGCGCCAATCTCGCTCCGGTCACGTTCAGTTCGTACACCAGATGTTCCATGCGATAGTCGTACATGGACACGGAGTTTGAATTGAAGGTGCAGGTTTCCAGAATGTCCGCGCCGGCTTCCAGATATTCGCGATGGATGCCGCCGATGATATGCGGCTGGGTCAGCAGCAGCAGGTCGTTGTTGCCTTTGACATCGACGGGATGATCCGCGAAGCTGCGGCGCGCGCCAGCGTAACTGCCAAACAGCTCGGTGCCTCGATAATGCGCTTCAGTCAGCTTGTAACGCTGGATCATCGTACCCATTGCGCCGTCCAGTATCAGGATGCGCTGCTGAATGAGTCGTTCGATCGGGTGATGGGTCATGGTGGCGGCCTTAATTGATGCTCGCGTAGCGATTCGTTTGCCCCCTCGCCCCCGGGAGAGGGTTGGAGAGAGGAAAGCGGGCATGGCGGTATGTCATGCCCGTTAAAAAATAGTCGGGTATTTTACCATGTGATTATCGGGAAGTGATGAAGCGGGCTCATGAAGCAATTGACCTGGGCAGAATATGAACGCAATTATTCGGCTGTTGTCGTGACTTCACCCTGATTTGGATCGCTCGCCAGTTTATAGACTATGCCGCATACCAGCAGCGCTGCGAGCAGCAGGCCGTAGCGGATTGGGTTGAAGTTCGTCTCACTGCCATTGCTGATGACTTGCACCGGTTGTACGATCATTTCGCGGATTACGGAAATCATGGCGACCTCGACGAAGACGCGCACGGAAGTACGTCCTGTCAGCAGGTAGCTTCTTTCCGCCGAAATCAGGGTGGAGAGCGTCCACAGAATGAACAGGGAGCCGAGTGCATGAAAGAAGCCGCTCGTCGCGTTGCCCGCATGCCAGGCTTCGATCGCCTTTAATCCGAAATCCCAGATGACCATGACACATGCTACCACCAGCGCCAGCGCCAGCAGAACATGAATGATCTGGTTGAAGCTCTTCATGCCGGTAATCAGTTTCTGTTCGAACATCGTATCTCTTCCCTGATCAGTTTTTATCCATGCGGCGATATTGCACCGCTTCGGCGATGTGCATGGCCTTGATAGTCTCGCTACCGGCCAGGTCGGCAATGCTGCGCGCGAGCTTGAGCACACGATGATAGGCGCGCGCGGATAGATCAAGTCGCGTAATGGCCAGTTTCAGCAGCGTCTCGCCTTGTGCGTCCGGGGTGCAGAAGGCATCAATTTCAGTGACTGAAAGCGCTGCGTTGCATTTTTGCTGGCGTGCCAACTGACGCCGGCGTGCGATCTCGACCCGGGCCTGTATGGAGACGCTGGCCTCGCCTGGGGTCTTGCTGAGCAGGTCGTCCTGCGGTACGACCGGCACTTCGATCTGAATGTCGATGCGATCCAGCAACGGGCCGGAAATCCTGCTGCGATAGTGCGCAACCTGATCCGGTGTGCAGTGGCACTTGCCGTTGTAATGACCAAGATAGCCGCAGGGACAGGGATTCATCGCGGCGATGAGCTGGAATTGTGCGGGGAACTCGGCACGCCGGGCGGCGCGTGAAATGGTGATGTGTCCTGATTCCAGCGGTTCGCGCAATGCTTCCAGCACGCTGCGATCGAATTCCGGCAGCTCATCGAGAAACAGCACCCCGTGCAATGCCATGGAGATTTCACCGGGGCGCGGATTGCTGCCGCTGTGACTTTTCGAAATAGATGCGATCATGTCAACCAATAATCAATCAGTTACGTTAGTTATTCTTGAAATTAATGCGACAGAATTTATCAATTAGCTGCGACTGTGGTGAAATTTATGACAAATAGCTGCGATTCAATTCAAGCGCCACGACAAATGCGACGTATTGGCACGACTCGCCGCAGCATTTCGGGAAGATATGCCTTTCGCGGTGAAACCGCAATCCCGTTTGAGTCAGCGCTGGAGCGTGACTTTCTGATCAGGAAAGAATTCTGTCTCGCAGTCTTGGATATCATCCCGCAACCGGTTCAGATCCCATTCGTAGCCAGTAATGGACAGACGTACACCTATACTCCCGATTTCTTGGTGTACTACCGCTTGGGCAACATGGTTTATGGAGAATATCCGAAGCCGATTCTCATTGAGGTGAAGCCTCATGCAGAATGGAAAAAGCACTGGCGCGAATGGTTGCCAAAGTGGAAGGCAGCTTACCGGTACGCCAAGGAACAGGGATGGGAATTTCATATACACGACGAATCCCGCATCCGTGATCAGGTGCTTACTAACATTCGCTTCCTGGATCGGTACAAGCGTACAGAATTTCCAGTTGAAGAAACCCGAAGTGTGATCGAAAACGTCCAACAAATGGGCAGTGCGCCGTTCCACTACATTCTTGCCCGCCACTTCATGGGCATCTACAAGGCCGAGGGTATCGCGCATATCTGGTATCTGCTGGCAATACGCAAACTAGATTGCGACATTACACGTCCGTTGAATGATTTCACTGAACTATGGGTACCAACTTATGAGTAAAAATACAGATGAGCAATGGGTTCCGCAAAACGAATCGTTTGAGCCAATTAGACAGCGTGTTGATATTCAGCCAGGAGGCCTCGTTCAGCGTGGCGATTCCGTTTATCGCATCACAGAAGTGCTGGATTTTGATTCAATCATCGGCGTGGAAGTAGAAAGTGGTCGCAGCACGCCGCTACGTATCAATGAACTGCGTCCTGTTGTTGCTGACACAACCAATGTCACGCACGACATCGCCGACATTGCTGATGAAGACTGGAAAATTGCACAGCAACGCTATGCAGCTATCAAGCCGCTACTCTCCATTGTGTTCATGGGGCGGCATGATGTTGAACTGCGCGCTAAAGAGGTCGGTGTTAATACTGCTACCTTGTATCGGTGGCTGCAAAAATATAATGCCATCGGTGTCATAACCGCGCTTATTCCGCAAAAGCGTGGATGGAAAGAAGGCAAAGGTCGCATTCCTGTATTTGCCGAGCAGGTTGTCGATGAGGTTATCAATGATTTTTATTTGACCACTCAGCGTTCAACCCCACAAAAAACAGTGACTGAGGTGCAGCGCCGTTGCCAATTGCGTGGTATCGAAGCCCCGCATCCGAGCACAATACGGGCGCGGATCAGCAAGGTGACCGAAAAACAGCGATTGCGCGGACGTGGCTTCAAGGAAAAAGCCAAGAATAAATTTCTTCCCGCTGCGGGCAGTTTTCCAAACGCCGATTTTCCGTTGGCCGTCATTCAGATTGATCACACCCCGGCTGACATCATTCTGGTGGACGATGTCTATCGGAAACCCATTGGTCGCCCTTGGATCACTCTGGCAATGGACGTTCACACTCGTATGGTTACGGGCTATTACCTGTCTTTCGACCCCCCTTCCGAAACTTCTGTTGCCATGTGCGTTGCGCATTCCGTTCTTCCAAAGGATGAATGGCTGTTGTTGCATGGCGTGGATGCTCAATGGCCTGTTTGGGGATTCCCCAAAACTATCCATGTTGATAATGGAGCGGATTTTCGTTCCAACAACTTTCAGCAATCGTGCCTGATGTATGCAATCAACCTCGAATATCGGCCAGTCAAGCAGCCGCGCTACGGCGGACATATTGAGCGCGTACTTGGAACGTTGCTTCGTGAGATACACGATCTGCCAGGCACCACGTTTTCGTCCATCAAGGACAGGGAAGGCTACGACTCTGAAAAAGAGGCAGTGATGACCAAGTCGGAGTTTGAGACGTGGCTGGTGACGCTGATATGCAAGGTTTATCACCAACGCCTGCATAGCGGTATCGGTATGTCGCCACTTCGCAAGTGGGAGATTGGCATTTTCGGAAACACTGAAATTCAGGGCGTAGGTATCCCCGCGCGGCCTGCGGACCGGCGAACTGTACTTCTGGACTTCCTGCCCTCTTTTCGGCGTACCGTGCAAACTTTTGGCGTCACTATCGACAGCATGACCTATTACGCAGATATGCTCCGCCAATGGATCAATGCTGAAGATCCAGAGGCGCGTGGTAAGAAGCGAGAATTCATTTTTCGGCGTGATCCGCGAGACATCAGCACGGTGTGGTTTTTTGACCCCGATCTCAAGCAGTATTTCAAGGTGCCATTTGCAGATCAGGCACTGCCTTCGATTAGCATCTGGGAGTATCAGCAGGCGCGTGAAATGCTCAAGCGCGATGGCAAAAAGAGCATCAACGAGCACCAGATTCTTCATGCCATTACGGAGTTGCGCAGCAAAGTTGATGAATCCAAGGAAAAAACAAAGAAGGCACGCCGCATGAGCCAGCGGCGCAAGGAGCATGAGAAAAACATTTCACCAGCAGCGCCTTTTCCTAGTCAACCAGCTCGAATAACGACCGCATCACAACTACCTATTGCCGGGTTGATTGATGGTGACATTGACGCCTTTGGAGATATCTCATGAGCACGAGTAGCTATGAACATATCCACCCGGATTTTAGGCACATCATGGGTATGTCCGACAAGGAGCGGATTGAATTCATGGATCAGCCGCGCTGGATTGGCAACAAAACTGCACAGCAAATTCTGGATACTCTGCAAGGCTTGATGCTAAAGCCGGTTCGTCCACGCATGCCAAATTTGTTAATCGTAGGCGAATCGAACAACGGCAAAACGACCATTGTTCGACGTTTTCGTGAGTTGTGCGGACAGGGTTATGTCAACGAAGATGCGGAGCCTGTGAAACCGGTCATTCTCGCTGAAGCACCTCCAAGCGCCGACGAGAAGGGGTTATATATCTCCATACTTGAACGCTTCTTTACACCTTACCGAGCGAGTGATCCGACCACGAAACTTAGATACCAGGTCATTCATCTTTTGCGCATGTGCCATACGCGAGTGCTCATTATTGATGAGTTTCATTCCCTGCTCACCGGTTCGCCAGTCAAACAACGCGAGGTGATGAACGCCATCAAACTACTGTGCAATGAGCTTGCTATTCCCATTGTTGGCGTAGGAACGCGAGAAGCTGTACGTGTACTGCACACAGATCCTCAGCACGCCAGCCGGTTCGATGTTGTGACATTGCCGCTGTGGGAGCTAAACAAGGACTTTCAGCAATTGCTGGCCGGGTTTGAGAAAGTGCTGCCGCTTAAGAAGGCATCGAAGCTGCACACGCCTGAATTAGCCAGTCTGCTGCACACAATTTCCGAAGGAAACACAGGAAATCTTCATCGCTTGTTGATTGAGTGCGCAACAGAGGCGATCAACAGCGGCAAGGAACAAATCGACAAATCTATCATTGAGAGCAAAGCGTGGCTGCGCCCTACTCGTGGAATCCGGGAATTGAAGGGGTGACGTCACCCTGGGCGATTCCCGTGCCATTGCTGCCAGACGAAATAATTTCGTCTTGGCTGGTGCGTGCCGCGCTCACACAGGGATGTGATCCGCTGGTATTAACCGGAGAGGTTTGGCCTAAGTGGAGAATCTGGGCACAGGATGCCGATCGTTTTTTTGTTGATGAACGGCTCAAGTCGCTTTGTACAGTGTCTGGCATACCGATGGAGGAATTTCGAGCGGCAACCCTCTATCCTATTGCCAGTCGAATTTTTGGCAGTAATCCACCCGAGAAGGCTTCATGGCCGTGGATATTGACCTTGGGCGCACGAAACATAAAGCGACATGGTGGAATGCAATACTGTTCGTCCTGTTTGACGGAAGATGCCAAGCCTTACTACCGGCGCCAGTGGCGGTTTGCCTGGCACACCGGCTGCGAAAAGCATGGAGTTTCACTGCTAGATCGTTGTCATGCTTGTGGTGCGCCGATTGAACCGCATCGACTGTTGGCGGAAGACCAAAATATCGCCGTATGTGCGACCTGCAAATCTGATCTGCGTAATGCCAGTAGCCATACCTGTCCTGCGGATGCGCTGGCCTTTCAAGGGATGGTAGATCATGTTGTGCTTCATGGTCAGGGATCGTTTCAAGGGCAGAATATTGATGTATCTGAATGGTTCGTGCTGGTGAACTTCTTCGAGTCCCTGATCCGGCGCGCAAACCGTAGTCGAGCAGAAACCATGAACGATTTTCTTCACCGGCTTGGTCTGCAATTGCCCGATGGTTTACCGGTACTCTCGGGCGCGGGTGTTGATATGTTACGAACTAATGAGCGCCAAAAGCTGTTAGGGATGGTCTACCCATTGGTGGTTGCCGACAAAGAGCAATTTGAAATTGCGTTGAAGGAATCCGGCATCACATTGCAAACGTTCTGCAGCAAGGGCGAAACGCTACCCAAACCACTTTTGGAGATTACCTCGACGTTACCGGACAAACCGAGAGTTCACATTCGTAAGGCAGCCCGTAAATTGGTTGGTCCGCGTCCGCGACAAGAGGTTATGAGAATGATGGCGAGGTTGCAACGCAAACTGGAGATGGCGCAGCGATGAGCATACCTACTTCAGAGCCACAAATATGCGACGAATGTGGCAAGACCGTTGCCCGGATATGGCGCGTTTACAAAGGGCATAAATACTGCGGCACCTGCTATGCGCGTGTTTTTAAACGGAGCATCTGTCCCAAGTGCGGGAACTTCGCACGACTGCCAATAAATGACAACGACGCGATTTGCCAGAAATGCCAAGTTGCTAAACCATGCGCCCGGTGTGGCAAGACAGACTATGCGACTGGGAAAATCACTTCATACGGTCCGGTTTGCAATTCTTGCGCATTGTATTTCCGCGAACCAGAACCTTGCGAGATTTGTGGCAAGCCATCCAAGCGACTTAGTCGTGTTTCCAGGCTGGGCCACGACCATCGAGTCTGCCCACGCTGTGCGCGCTCGGATCACGGAATCTGTCAGGCATGCCATCGCCACCGCTTGCTGGAGCAAGTAAAAGGCGGAGGGATGCTTTGCAAAGCTTGTAATGAGAAGGGTGAGGTTCATTGTCCTAAGTGTGAGCAGTCTATGCCGGCCGGTCGGGGAAAGCAGTGCGAGGCATGCTACTGGCACGGGCTGTTGGAAAAACGCATGTTGATGGATTGCGCGACGTTTTTAGCACCAGTAATGGCAGAGCATTTTCGTGTGTTCGGAGAATGGCTTGGCAAAGAAGTTGAATATCACAAGGCTGCGATTACTTTGCATCGCTACTTGGCGTTCTTCCTGGACATAGAGAAGCAATGGAAAATCATTCCTGGATACAAGGTACTGCTGAAGCATTTTGGGACACTTCGTCTGCGTAGCGTATTGCTACCAATGCGCTGGATGCAGGAAGTGGGTTTAGTAGTACCGGACAACGTAGCAAAGGAAGAGGATTCAGACCAAAGGCGGATTGTCGCCACCTTAGATAAACTGGGGAAAGGTAGGCCGGAAAGAGCAATTCTGGATGGCTACTGCGATGTATTGAAGGCCGACCTGAAAGATGAAAAGACGACACTGCGCTCGATCCGGCTTGCCATGACTCCAGCAGCTACCTTGCTTCTTAAAGGGCGTGAAATTGGAGTTATACCACCTGATCAGAAAGTGCTGGATACCTATCTGCAGAAAACGCCAGGACAACGAGCGGCGGTATCTGGGTTTGTATGCTATTTACGGGATAAATATAGCGTGGAAATTTACCTGCCTAAAGCAAGTGCTGGAGCGGAGAAAAACCGAAGAAGGGAGCTGGAAGCAGAACTCATAAAGTTGTTGCAGGAAGGCGATCAGAGCAAGGAGTATCGCCGCAGGCTATTTGCAACAGCGATATCGTTTTTCCACGGTTTGCCTAAACGAGCAATTGTCGGCGACACAAGTGAGAGCGTGGTACCGTCGCCAGATGGTGTGGGGGTGCTGCTGACGCTGAATGGAAAAGAGTATTGGCTGCCGCAGGAGTTTCAGGGTTGGCTACCAGAGCATTAACATCGGAAGGTGAGACTAATTTACATAAAGCATACAGGCCGAAGAATTATCGTCGGCCTGTATGCTTTATGTGGCCTGATTTTCCACCAGGTTGATCACATCATCACACGTCCTCGGTCACCAAAGCCACATGGACGGACATCAATGTTGGCTAAAGTTTGTAGTAATGACTTGCGGCAATGGAAGCGAGACATTGATGATGATTGTAACCATGCGCCTTGCTCGCGTTCCAACCAACTGGTAGCGAATGCATCTCCGGCCGAAAATCCTGCATTTGATGATTTCACCCATTGTTCTTTTGGATTAACGGCTGCATGAATCGATAATTCCCCAAAGCCGGCATCACCAACATATCCCATCGTTTGGTGCCCGCTGGGAAGCGCGAAGTCAAATACACGTCCGTCTCGGACGCGATTTGCATTGGCCACCTGTGGTGACCAGTTGTAATTATCCGCCCTGAGTGTGAAGAGTTTTTGCTGAATACCGGCGTTGATAGTACAAACCATCAAGTTACGCCAAGCAAGCTCACGCTCAGAACGATACTCGATATCAAAGGCGGACGGAGGTAACGTAGAAACGAGATCAGGAACCGTTTGCACAAATAGTTCAAAGCTGAATTCTACATCTCTGGGGTAGCCGAACTGCTGAAGTCGTTTATCAAAACGCTCATCATCTAATAGTTCAAAATTATGAGTGTCACTTTGAATCGCCAAGTCAGTGAGAAGTGCTGCATGTGATTTGCGTCCCAGAGCGGCTGCTACCGCCTCCGTCAGATGTGATGATCTAACATCTGGGTAGACAGAACGCAGAGATGTCTTCAGTGCAGCAAGTGCGGATTTGGAAAGCGAAATCGAAGCCATGATGATCCTCCAATCAAATTAGTCGATGTCCACCGATTACACATCGACCGGATTGAAGGTCGAGTAAAGCTACTAAAGATATCTGTTTTAACCCGGTGGCAGGTTCGGCTCAGACGGCCTATACGAGTAGACTATCAAGACGTTCGTGGATAAGCAAGTAGGTTTAAATTGCGCGATAACATTTAGTTGACAAATTTTAAATAATGCAGGATTATGCGGGTTGACAAATTTAATAAATTGCAAGGATACGACATGAAGGCAGCTAAGCCATCTACATTTTTCAAAGAACTATCCGATGATAGGCTGCGCGAAGTTTCGGTTAAATTACTCGACTTGCGATACGCCACATGCAGAGAAATGAACTCCCCGCATGATGACAATTACACCCGTGAAACGGCAGTATTTGGTAGATCAAGAAATATGTTAATTGAGATGGCACTTAGCGAGCAATACGATTGGATGACTCTTGCCCATGGAGCTATGGATATCACTTTTAATATTGAACGAGTTCCATGTCGCTTTTTTAGAGATGACCACAACAGTCCAGAGAAGGCTGGCTTTTTCAAGCGAAATGCATGGGATGACCTCTTCGCGAATGATGATCAACAGCCCGTTATGTGGCGTTTTGTTGTTGAGAAAGCACTTTCCGAAGTCGATGAGGATCGTGTTTTTTTCCTGGGCTATAACGTATATCAAGAGAAAATTTCTGAATGGATGTACCAAGCTTCAGCCCCCACACTTCATGCTGTCGACAAGCATGTTCCAATTGCTGCTGAAATACCACCCGCATCTGTGGATGTTCGTGAAGAAGGTGCTGAGAATCAAAATGTTTATCGCAAGACTGGAAGTAGTGAGTAAATTAAATGGACATAACATTCAATGGAGCAGAGCTTCGGCTTGCTCGAGTTTTCAATGGATTATCCTTGGAAGAAGTCGCTGAGCGCGTAGATAAAACGCGTCAGTATGTACATAAACTCGAAACCGGGCAGGCCGCACCAACGAATCAATTGCTAGAGCATCTTGCTTCAGTGCTGCAGGTTGAGCCATCTTTTTTTGCTAGTGCAAACGTATTGATGATTGGAGAGGAGCAGTTTCACTTCCGTAAGCTATTCACAACCAAAGCAATGATTAAGCAAGTTACTATGGCAAGAGGAGAATTGCTTGATCGTCTCGTAACCTATTTGGATCGTGAACTTCGACTTCCTGAAGTGCGTATGCCTGAAATTTCTAATGCACACACGCATGAAGATGTTGAACGTGCAGCAGAACAATGTCGTCAAGAATGGGAGTTGGGTCTTGGACCTATAACTAACATGCATCGATTGGCTGAGCATGTCGGCGCCATCGTAACTACCTTCCAATCAATTTCAAAAGAAGTTGATGCGTTATCAGTTGCGGTGAAGCGACCAATTATCGTGCGTAACGAGGCGAAGGAAAGTGTTTGTCGGCAACGATTTGACATTGGGCATGAGCTTGGGCATTTTATTCTTCACTCAGGAATATCCACAGGAGATAGGATAACCGAGAATCAAGCTAATCGATTTTCAAGTGCATTACTCATCCCTAGAGCCATGATGATGAAGCTGTTTCCTAAGCCTCGGGCATCGCGACTTGACTGGATAGGGTTGCGTGAATTCAAACTAACCTGGAAAGTTAGCAAAGCCGCAATCCTATATCGAGCACGACAACTAGAGTTGCTTACCGATGAGCAATACAAAACTGGTGTTATAACGCTACGGAGGACTGGAGAAGCTACTGGTGAGCGAGAAGACCACTTGATTCCAGCCGAACACCCCGAGTTGCTCGCTCGTTCGCTCGGTGTTTTGGCTGAAAAGAAAGGTGTTTATGCATCTCAAGTTGCTTCTATTTTGAAGGTGTTGCCACCGCTGCTTCAAGAAATCGTCGGCTTCGATATCACATCATATGAACGCAATATGCTCGTCGCTCATCAACGACCTAAACTTTATATGGTAGCCTAAACCGACTGTTTGCAATGTATGTGTAAATTAGAGAAGGAGTAGTGATGTCGCAAAAACATTTTCCAAAAGGACTTGATGGTCGGCAGCGCGATAATGATGGCGAAATCAGAAAAAAACGCAGCGATACTTTAGTAAAGACGTTGCGAGGCGAGTACGGTCAGGACTTTGCTAAAGGTTACCGGTCAGACGCTCAGCTTGGTACTGTACTCGAACGAGAAGGCGTTGAAAGCCTACATAAATTACTCAATAAACCTAAACAGTCGGTTTAAAGCCTTAAGCGGAACATCTTCAAAAGTCTCATAAACAAAGGCGAAGATATGGAAATGATTCGTATTCGTTCCAGTGCAATAAGTCACATAGGTTATGACGTGATCTCCGGCCAGATGAAAATACAATTCATTCAAGGTCACACTTATACATATTGCCGTGTACCTCAATTAGTGTTCGACGGACTGTTCTCTGCGCGATCAAAAGGCACTTATTACGATCAACATATTCGTGACAAGTATCACTGCTGAAATATCCGCTATGTGTTACCGTTGAGATTCATACGTATAGCAGCTATGCATCAATAATTCACTTTAAACCCCCTCACACGCTAAGGTGTCCGTCAATTGCGTTATTTACGCCATTTAGTAATCTATCTACCGACGCACCCTCACCAAACAGAACAACGGCTTTTTTCTTCATGTTTCCTCATTGAGTTGGAAAGGCTCACTTGATCACCTCAGGGGACATCATTTTCTTGGCGTACTTAAACGGCGTAAAGGCTTCTACATGCAGCGTCATAGTCGCTGTATCCAGGTAAAAGTTTTAGCCGTTTTCGCAAATTCGTGCGCCGAATAGGAAGTCTCTGGTTGAGGTTTAACAAGTCAACGAAAGCGGAAGGGTTGGATGCCTGATCCATCTGCCATTGATTAAGTAGGATGTGCGTCTTAGAAACCACATCCATATGCCCGGCATCCAGCGGATTGAAGGGCGGCGTCGCGCCGAGCGGCAGCTTATGGACGTGTCGTTCACCGAACTGCCCTCTTGGCTGGAACTGTTCAATGACAAGGTTGATGGCCTCGCTGTTGAGCAGCCCCGTCAGATAGAGTGCTTCCTCTCGTGTCGGTACAACAACCCAGTAAAGCGTTTGGTCGATGATCAGTTTGCTCTTGTTCATCATAGAGATGTCCTCGCAGGCTGCGCAGACCAGTTTACCCCCCGCCCCCATGACAACCAGCCACCCCTCGCTGGGGAACGACTGGATGGATAGTTTTTTTCTTGGCGTGTCCAGCATGGCAAAGTATCCTTTACTGTCGCCACCCGCAACCCCAAAAAACTCCCGAAAAGCCTTTGCCGTCGAACTGCCGCTCGTCGCGATCGATAAGGCCGAGGCGGGTTCCCATCCGCTCACAGCACGTTCTAAGGGGAGAAATCCTTTCGCAGGCGCAGCGATTCTGAATGGGGTCAGATGATTGGAAAGCAGTACGTCGAACATAAACCTGCCATCCACACCTTTGGCCGTGATAGAGAAGCCCTTATGGTTTTTTGCCTCTTTCACGAGATATGCCAAAGGGCCATCGGGTCTCTGGATGTGAGATAAGTCGAACCTTGCGCCGTTCGGAGAAGCATCTTGGAAAACGGCGGTTCGGGGAAATACATCCGCACCCTGGCGAAATGGCGCTGGATCGAAAAAGCCGGTGGCGGATGATGAGACTGGTCTGTTTGACCATGCTGTGCGCTTTCCTTGCGAAACGACGTGGAAAGCGATGGGAGACAGTCCTGTCGTCGCGGCTAATTTCCCATTCAAAGTTGTCGGGGCGATTATCGCGACACTTGGGAGTGTTTTCTGCCCAAAAAGAACGACCGCCTCATTTTTGAATGTGCCTTTTTCGACAAGCCAAATCTCGTCTGGCGCGAAGGCCACGGGCTTTGGGGCCGCAAGATAATCGGCGCGTCGAAAGGGGTTGTGATGATGAGCGCTAAGCACGCTTTCGGGAAGCACACAGCCGATTGCAGCACCGGGGGCGAGATAGCGAGCGACTGCGTGGAGCAGGAAAATGGTCGCCAACTCGGCGTGCAGATGCGATGCGCCGGGAGGTTTGACGCCGTGGGATTCGGCTATCAACTCCAATGTTTCCTTGTACGGGTTGTCGGCTACTTTGCTCATGGCCAACCAAGGAGGGTTGGAGACGAGACCGTTGAATCTGCCGGATACGAGACCGGGTCGGTAACTGTTGCTCAATATGAACGCCCAAATGCCGTTGCGTCCGTTGCGTTGCAAGGACTCCAATGTTGTGAGCAGTTCGGTGACAAAAGCGACGACCGCTAGTATTTTGTCTTTGTCGAGATTCGTCCCCGTTTTTCCGCAGGCGGCAGCCACGATGTTTTCTGACACCCCGTCCCAGGCGACAGGCTCCGAGCCTTCGGCTGCCGCCATCGCTACGGGATAGACGGTTCCAAGAAGAGCGTCGAACAACGACACCGTATCCGAGGAAACCAAAAATGAGGGCATGCTGACCTTGCGCCCGTCCAGATCGAGTTCATGCTTTTCCGCTCCGTCTTGGTCGACCTTCTTGGCTACTGGTGTCGAAGCAAACAGGGAGTCCGCGTGATAAATTGGGATGGCAACGTCGAACGCACCAGCCCTCTTGATCCAATCCCGCGCGGCAAGTATCCAAGAGACCTTCGCCAGCATGACGGCCAAGGGGTCTATGTCGAAACCGGTGATGGCTTGGGAAAGCCTTGTCAGGCTCTCGGCGCAAGGACTGATACCAGCGGATTCGAGACGAGCCCGCGTTTGTTTGACGGCTTCGACGACAATTGATCCGGAACCGCAGCACATATCGACAAGTTGAGGGTCAACATCTATCGGTATGCGCGCCAAAGTGTTTTCTACGATGCCACGAGCGAGCCAAGCCGGTGTCCATTCCTGACCAAGTAGTAAACGTTGGGAGCGTCGGGCAAGTTGTGCCATCAGTGCGCCGAAAAGATCTTCAGCGGGAGCTGCCGCGAAGTCGTATGCCGCCAAGTCCTCCTGAACACCTCTTGCAACAGGCAGAAGACGTTTGACATGCTCGTTCGTGTTTAGCCAGCCGAAGTAGTCATATTCGACGAGGTTAGAAAAACCTTTGAGTTCGAAAAATGTCCCATTGAGAATGCTTTCCAACTGGGCGTCGTCACTGACGAGAGGCTTACCTTCGAGAACGTTGGCGCACAACAGTTTAGCTAACGTTAAAATGTAAAGTTCGCTGACATAGGTTTCGCGGTCGAACCCGCCTCCTGCTCCCGAGCCTCCGAGGTATGAGACGAAATCTGACCAAACTTTTTCAATGAGTTTCGCATAAGGTGCATTGGATGCAAAAGCGGAGTCGACGAGTGCCCCTATGCCATTAATGTGGCGTGAACAGAACGCGCTGTCGAGACCGAGATCGGAGGCGAGCGTGTCGGCGCCGAGTATGCGACCTCCGAGACGTCCCAAGTAGCGGGACAGGAAGCGTTCTAAGGATGCCGCCTCTTGGGGGCCAGCGGCTGACAGGTCGATACGTTCGATCTCTTTCAAGACGACATGCGCGGGACTGTAAGATTTTGCTCCGGGAACATCGGAAAGCGGCAGCACTGCCTTTACTCGGTAAGCACGCCAGCGCACCGTGTCAGATAGGACACCGAGGACGATTTCGGAAGGGATGCCCTCGTTTAGCAGGCCGGCGCAATATTCCCGAACCTGATCTTCGCCATGCCGTGCAAGGCAAGAATCACTAAGATCCTTTTCATATTCAATAGCTGTGGAGCCAACAAGAGTGTCGATAAAGCCACGCTTTGCCTTGCCGTCCCTGTCCGACCGAATGAGCGTTTCCGACCCCTTGGCGTGATATTCCACCCACCATGGCCTTGGTTGTTCCTTTGATGAAGGAAACATTTCCGTCAGTTTTGCCGAGAGCACATGACGTATCGGGCTCTCCCTGTCCTTGCCGATCATTCGAACGGCGTCTTTGAGAAACGCCTCAGCGGCGGTAGCGTTGAAGTTCGCGGTCACTTAGGTTCCTTTTTTCTTCTTGTGGTTTTCGCGGCGTTGTCTTCCTTCCTCGGCTATGAGAGAGAGAGCGGAAATTTCTTTCATGTTTGCTACGCGTCCCAAGAGGGCGGAGGCCACCAGTCGATCGATGTCTTCGATTCCCCCTACGCCGTCGGCTAAGCGACACCCCAAAGCGGACAGACGGCACCATTCATCCGCGCCGAGCATGGGGACTGGCATACGCCGGAGGTGGGCCGCCTCGACTTTCAAAGCGCCGCCTCCCATGACGGAGGCGCCGTATTCCAACGCGGCGCAACACCAAGTTGAGTTAAGGAGAGCGAGAAGGGCGTGAGCGTCCGGCCCACTTCCATCTACACGCAGCGTTGCAAAGTTTGCATCTACCAGTACGTCACGGTCAGTGACAATCCAAGCCTTGGGAGTTCCACCGTTTACGCGGGGCACAAGAAGGTCGGGCTGATGGCGGGGTGCGAAGTCGGGTAGCATGTACCAGAATCGCGGTGCGAGACCCTTGGAGGCATTACCCTTGCGGATGTTTGGGGCGACCGCAGAAAGTTCATAGATATGCCTCGGTTCATCGTTTGCTCCAAAGTCCGCGAGTGCGGCTTTTCGGACGAAGGATGCCAATCCCTCAGGCATTGGAGCATAGGCTTTCTGAGCATCACTTCCGCCTGCTTTGATGTCTTCCGGAAGTGCTATGGAGCGCAAGTCGAGGACTCGGCTCGCCAAATTGTCCTCACAAATTGCAAACCCTTTGGGCAATTCTGACTGCCGGCGGACGACCGGCCGTAGGCAAACTAGGGGAGCTGTGGCATTGCGGACGCCCGGGACGCAGTGAGGGTAGATTAGAGCATCTGTCCCGTTGTCCGAAAAACGTGTGACGTAGAAAAACCCATTGGCGCCCGTGCGCAGACCCTGCCCTACCAAGACCCCGATCGATTCCAAGGGAGCGAGCGGTCTGCCCTTGGCGCCGTTTAACCACGTCACTAAGGCATCCGGGGGGACACAGGCGACGGAGCGCCCGGAGTCCTTCTCCCCGACGGAGGAGAACCATTTTTGCTTGGAACATACCGTCTCCAGATTCGCAGCCACGCGTCCCAACGATGCTGGGAAAGCCGAGATGAGATCTTCCTCAAAGCCGGTACCAGAAGCCAAAACCTTTTTTGCCTTGGCGGCAAAAAGCACTTCTGGGTTTTTCTTTCCCGGGAAAAGTCGTGCGATGGGGCCTTCCGGGCTGGCCGCTTTTCCGGTCACCCTCATTCGGGCGAAAATATCACCGTCGTCCCAGTCAAAAGCCCCGTCCCTGCGCTTTACTCTGCGTGCGATCAATAAGGTCGTCTTGACCTGAGCATCGTCGAACCATGCAGCGTGCTCGTCCTCAACGACGTGTTCGATGCGAAACCAACGCAACAGAAGGTAATGGATGACCGTTGCGTAATCACGGCTCAGCCAGGATTCCGGAACCACGAGGGCTAAACGTCCGCCGACGGATACCATGGCGGCGCAGAGTATCCAAGAGGGTACCGCGAGGTCGGACAGGCCTGAATAGCCGGAGACCATGGACCGAAACAGATTTTTGTCCGTTTCGTCGAGAGCCGTCATGTCATCGAGGGCTTTCATCAGTCCGTTTCTAACTTCTACGGTTCCCGGTAGTTTGAAATTTCTGCCGGCGCCCCTAGTCATGCTTTGGTAGCGCACGTAAGGAGGATTCGTTATAACGAGATCCCATTCGCGAAGGGGAAGCCTGGCAAGGACGGACGGGTCGAAAGCACTGCCTAACAGGCAGCGTGCTTCATGCACCCGATCAGCGCAAACGGTGCTCGCAACTGGGTCAATATCGATGGCTGCCATGTGTTCCGGTCGGGCGCCGAGAGCAAGGCATCCGACCAGCATGTCACCGCTGCCAGCCATCGGATCTACTATCGAACTGGCTTGCTCGGCTCCCGCTAGTGCTCCAAGCAGACGTGCGAGGCCGATGCCCGAGAAATACTGCCCGAGGCGTTTGCGACGATCAGCCTCCCCATAAAATCCTTCCTGCGCCGCCAAGAGCGCTGCGGGACTCACGCGGCTTTTCCTAGCATCTCGTTGGCACGCCCGTAAAACTCGCGTGCGTCTATATGAACATCCATTCCTAGCTCGAGGCAACGTGCCACAAAGCGCGAATAGAGTCGCTGCGGCTCCCTTTCCTCGGGGCCGAGTCCCAATGCGCAGGCCAGAACTTCGTTGGCCACCCGTTCCGGGTCAATTCCGGAGACGCTAGTTGCGGTACCCTTCGAAAGCAGAAGAAGTGGATCTCCCTTGACCGACACGTCGGAAACGACCTGTTTGAAACTTGCTTGGATTTTGTCGAGGACGCTCGTAGCTTCTACCCGCAGACCGGCTCCACTGTAAGCCCCCGAGAGGGCGCGCCAGACATCTGCCTTGGCCGAATGGAAAACGACCGTTGCCAGCCCTTCGGGTTTGAGCACGCGCGCGATTTCTGAGAAAACGTCACCCATCATACGTCCGTAGTGCGAGACCTCTTTTCCCTGAGCTTCGCTGACGATGATTTCGCGCTCACGGTCAGTGGTTTTGCCCAGCCAGAGTTCATTGATCTGGTTGATTTCGGCGTATGGAATGTAATTCCCGAAAGGAGGATCGGTAAACACGTAGTCTACGGACGAATCAGGAAGAGAAATCTTTTCGCTGCTCTCGTTGACGACTCGGACGACGCTTCTGCTACCATGAAGTAGGGCAAAAGCGTCGCGAAAAGACTTTGACTTGCGCTCCATCCCCTTGATGATGTTTTTTTCCACAGGAAGTCCACTCACGTAGAGTACGCCGCTTTGGGACCCCGTAAGGACAAGATCCCCTTGACCTTTCTTTACCACGACGCGAGTCATCAGCGTCGAGTGCGTTGAGTTGTAGCTGAGTACCAGTAGTTTGAGCGCATCGCGTACGTCCTCTGGGAATGTTTGGGCCAACGCCCACATCGTCGCTATGGCCACGAAGTTCCTGCGCGTGTAGAAGTGGTGCAAATGCGTGATGCCACGATGATAGCCAGCCCGGTGCAAATCTCCCCATTCTATCTCGCTCATCGGAGCTCCGGAAGGAATGGCGGAGGATTCGATGCGAGCAAAAAGGTCCAAGTCTGCTTTCGTCGGAGCGCGTTGCCATTTACTTTTGCCGCTGACGCCGTAAATTCTGGATAGCACACGCTTCTTCCTTTCCACGTCCTTACCCAGAAAATCGTCCCGCACAGTTTCTACCGCGCGAAGACAGTCGTTCACATTGTGCTTCTTTTTGCAACAGGGGCATTCAAACGCATCGGCGAAACGAAGAGGTTCGTAAAGCAGCACTGCGTCCAAGTAGGACGTCTCCGCACGGCAGGATGGACAGATGAGCACATCTGACCAAATGGCGTGCCGAAGCCTGCCTGTTTCGCCATCCGGTCCTTCGGTGGCATACATCCAGCCAATAGCTGCGCGACCCTTCTCGCAAAGCTCGGCGGCGGCCTTTGCGAACCGTTCTGGTTCAGGCGGCGCGCAAAGGGTGGCAGAAACGAACGAACCCAATGTCCCTATTTCGTGCAGGATCACCTTCCTCGGCCCCCACTTGGGAGTGACACCTAGTTCCCTTGCCATCGACTCCATTGCGGGCGTTGGCTTGTCGCAAAGCAGGGCCGCGATGCCCGTCGTTCCGCTCCCGCCGAAAGTGTCGAGTACGGTGGCACCAGGGGCTGTGTGCGTGGCGATAAATACAGCGATTGCCTCCGGCGAGATTTTCGTCGGGTACGAAAAAGCGTTGTAGAGCGGTCCCGTCCGCGTGGAAGGGAGGGGCTTAGAGTAAAGTTCTTTCAGTCGGTGGGCGTCGCTTATCTTGTCAATGTGGTTATAGACGCAGGGAGCACTACTCTGGATGGTGTGACACACCGCATCGCGGATGTGGGCCGGTTCGAGTCGCAGGGGTACAATATTAGGCACGGTGACAGTCACGGCTGCTCCATTTTCTTGCCGACAATGAACATATCAGGCTGCTTGCTACCACCAAACTTCCCTTTTACTGTACCTCCGCGTGGCTTGCTGGCATCGAATTGAATACGAGCCAGTGTAGTCTGGAAGTCTAGCCCGGATTCAGCCATGTCCCCCATAAGCGCGGCGATGATCGCCAGATGCGGCGGCACTTCACCATGAGTGGCGTAATTAGTAATGGAGTTTGGCGTTTGCTTGATTAGCATGGCAAACCCTTTCGCGGTTAGCCCCGCCTTTCCAAGCTGTCGCCGGAATTCTGCGTAGGTCATATTTAAAATTATAACAAATCCTCGGTGTAATACACAGAAAATGATTTGCCTTGCAAATCTAAATCTCTGTATGGCACATGAAACTAATGGTATTTTTGATGTAAACACATAAAAGTATGTGTGTTGTAAATGCGTGAACAGTGCACCATATTCGGTAAGTCTATAAATCATATTGCCATTGAACTACACCACTATAGCGGTGGCGTCAGCTATTTATTGGGGATACAGTGTTTGTTTTTGATCGGCGCAAAATGACGCGCTAGGTATGGGGTTGTCGACTCAGCCAAAGGTTTGAATTGCGCAATGGCCTTTACCGAATCGGCTTTGTCCTGTTCTGCGCAATTGGCCTTGCATCTGGGCTGTTTTTTCTGACTGGTCAAAACTGTTTGGCAGTCTTGACCGTGGCGAACACGTTTTGTGTGGCGGCCTAGGGCTGGCTCTGGTTTAGTGGCAGGGAGTTTTAACATGGCCGACAAAACAAAACTACCGCAGCCGACAGGCCGTCCGGCACGAAGCTATGAGGCATTCAAGCTGACCCCATCGCCAGTGAAGATACTCAGAGAAAGAATGGAAGATAATCCTAGTCGAATTTGTTTGGCATTGGCATTTACCACAGATCAAAAATAGATTACCTAAACGTCAAAGTGGGAATTCTTATTTAGGAGTTTCATATCCAGGAGCAAACATTGCACTGGATACACCATAGAGTGCAAGATGGTTTCTGAGCCAAAGTCTGTATTCCTGTCCTTCAAGTTTGTGGTTGTGGCTGCAGTCAACAATCCACTGGCGCAGCACATACCCGGCGACTGCTGCTCTCACTTTTATGTGTAATACACCATCTATCATGCCGAAGTCTCCCTCAATAACCTCGGGACGTTTCTGAATTGGATGGGGTACTAGATCTAACTCAACAATTCGATTCCACTGAATATCAGCAGATGATAGTTCATGACTCTGAACTGGGCTGTCTTCGATAATTGAGGTCGAGTCCATGCGAGTAAGAACAAAATCACGAAAATCTTGATCCTTCCGGTTAAATGCTCGGACATGCCAACGAAGTCCATCATTTACTAAAGCAAATGGCACTATCTCCCGCTTCGATGCTCCGCTTGTGTGGGACTGATACTTCAGGCTGATCGCCTTGTTTTGATGAATCGCACGAGCAACTGGCGCAAGAATCATCATTGATGGGCGATTTAATATTGGGGGAAGTTCACAAGGAAGGAGTGCGCCGCCAGCAGAAGCCCCCCCGTCACCAAAACCTTGCGACAAGGCTGTCAGCACCCTTTCGGGGATATGGTTGAAAGCTGGTGAAAAGTCATTTCCTATTACATGGCATTTTTTTTTGTTATCAAAGCCAATGTTGTGCGGAAAGAGTTCTTTGTATTGTGCGAAATCTCTTGTCGCAACGGCAGGAGCTGTCCCAAACCGCTGAATTAAATCTTGGCGACGAGCCTCGCCTAGAAAATACAGTCTAAATTCAATATAAGCCAGCCTCTCTCGTTGAGACTGGCTTATATGTTGGATGGAAATAGGATGGGTGCTAACGATTGATTTTGAATGCATGGAGGAATTCTAAACAATGGGCTGAATTTGTGCAACCATTTTGCGCGCTTTACATAATCAAAAAGATTAGTTAATATAATCACATTGGCTAAATCAATACTTTATTAACTTGAAAGGAATAGATATGGCAACAAATCCCCCCAAAGGTGACGGTCATCGCAATGGAGCGGTACGTCAACGCTCTCAGACTCAAACGCCAACAGGTCACTGGGTTAAACGCAACGCGAATGATGGCAGATTCATGGATGTTAAATCTGACGGACAGCCGTTCAAGGGTGTACGGAAAGAAAAATAAGCACTGAATATATTTTTAAATTTATCCATAAGGAAATCAAATCATGAGCAATAGCCATTCCGACCAAGACTCTGGTCACAACAAGACATCTTCAATCATCGTTAATGGGCGTCCGCGTGAGGTAATCGAGCACGAACTGAGCTATTGTGAACTTTCGGCGTCATGGAGCCATTTCGTTTTCGGCGTAATGGCGCCAGTAAACTTTCGGCATAAAGGCGCCACTTTATGTTCGGCGTAATGGCGCCACCAGATTTCCGGCGTTAAGGCGCCACTTTGAACCTTTATCAGGGGCTCGAACTTTCATTGAGCAACTAGACTCGCGGCATTTTGCCGAGGAGATGGTTGTGACTAGACGGAGGTTCGAGATGTATCAATACCGCAATGCTTTGGTGCGCATGCGCCAGGGTGATTCCGATCGGGATATTGCCCGATCAAAAACGATGGGTCGTAAAAAGCTCGCTCAGGTTCGCGAGATGGCTGGCGAACAGGGCTGGCTTTCTCCTGATCGGCCACTGCCTGATGACGGTGTTCTCGCCACGCTGTTTGAGCGCAAGGATGCGTTGCCTGCCAATTGTCTTTCCACGCTGGAGCCTTGGCGTGATCAGGTGACCAAATGGCACGCGTCCGGCATTCAGGGCAGTACCATCCACGCCACGCTGATGCGCAATCATGGTTACACCGGCAGTTATTCCTCGGTTCATCGTTTTCTGAGCCAGCTCGTTTCCCTGCAACAGCCCGATGTCCCGTTACGCCTGGTGTTCAAACCGGCCGATGCAGTTCAGGTGGATTTCGGTTCAGGCCCGCTGATCACCGATGTATACACCGGCGAGATATTCAAGACATGGTTCTTCGTGATGACCTTGTGCTGGTCGCGCCACCAGTATGCCGAGTTCGTCCGCGACCAAACAGTCGCGACCTGGCTGGGTTGCCATCGACGCGCATTTGAATCATTCTCAGGCGTGCCGTCGCGCGTCATTATCGATAATGCCAAATGTGCCATCATCAAAGCCTGTGTGCATGAGCCGACGGTGCAACGGGCGTATGCGGAATGCGCCGAAGGCTACGGCTTCAAGATCGATCCTTGTCCGCCACGCGACCCGCAAAAGAAAGGCATTGTTGAGGCAGGCGTCAAATACATCAAAGGTAGCTTCCTGCCACTACGCGAATTCCGTGATCTGGAAGATGCCAACCGTCAGTTGCAGGCGTGGGTGATGAACGAGGCCGGCAATCGCATTCACGGTACGACCCGCGAGGCGCCGCTCAACCGCTTTGCAGAAGTAGAAAAAGGCCTGCTCACAGCCTTACCTGCCGTGCCGCCGGAATTGGCAAGCTGGTCTGAGGTTACCGTTCATCGTGACGCGCATGTCCAGTTTGAGAATAACTACTATTCAGTGCCTTTCAAGCTGACTGGTCAGGACCTGTGGTTGAAGGCCACCGACACGATGATCACGGTGTATCACGAGCATGCGGCGGTTGCCAGCCATGTGCGGCTGACAGGTAAGGGGTTACGACACACCTTGAATGACCATATGCCACCTGAAGCACAGGCGTGGCAAATGCAGGATACGCAATGGTGTTTGAGTACCGCCCAACAGGTTGGACCTGCCTGCCATGCGCTGGTGCATGCGATGTTCAGCGACTCTGTATTGATCAAGATGCGTGCGGTGCAGGGCGTGTTGCGACTCAAACAAAAATACGGCGCTGTCCGTCTGGAAGCCGCCTGCTCACGCGCCAACCATTACGGCACACCATACTACAAAGTGGTCAAAACCATCCTTGAAAAGGGACTGGATCAACTCGCGCCGCTCAAAGCCTTTGACTCACTTGCCGAAACTTACACTCGGGGTGGTCGCTTCTGCCACAACAACCAATCCATTCTTCAATGAGGTCTGCCATGCATCCGATTCCTGAATTAACGCCCTTACTCAAGCAACTGCGTCTGACCGGCATGCTCGATTCGCTCGAAGCGCGCAACCGTGAAGCCATCGATCGAAAACTGGCCTTCACTGACTTTCTCAGCCTGCTGGTTCATGATGAAGTCGCCCGTCGGGAGAAAAAAAGACTGGATCAGCGCTTGCGACGTGCCAATTTCCGCAGCCAGAAAACGCTGGAAGGATTTGATTTCGACCGACTGCCGAATCTGAATCGGGCAGTTGTCCATGATTTGGCAACCTGCAGATTCATCGAAGAAAAAGTCGCCGTACAGATCGTCGGGCGTTGCGGCACCGGCAAAAGTCACCTGGCACAATCGTTGGGTCATGCTGCCGCGCGTCAGGGCTATGACGTGTTATTCATCACGCAAACACAGCTGCTAAACGGCTTGCGAGAAGCGCATGCGACCGGCAATTACAAAAGACGCTTTCAATATCTGGTCAAAGTACCGCTACTGATCATCGACGACTTTGGGCTAAAGCCGTTGAGAACGCCGGAAGACGAAGATTTCCATGAACTGATTGCTGAACGCTACGAGCGTGCCGCTACCATTCTGACCAGCAATCTGGACTTTGATGAATGGGGTGAGGCCTTCACGTCAAACAAGATGATCGGTGCGGCCACGCTGGATCGATTACGCCACGGCGCCTATCGCGTAGTTCTGGATGGAGAGAGTTACCGCGACCCGAAACCCATGCCGGAAAGATCAAAACCACCGACAGGAAAGGGAGGGAAACCAGCTCAGGCTTGATGTCGGCATGTCAGTAAAAAATGGTCAAAAATGCGGTTGCAAAAACAACATAAATCACGCATTCTTGACCCCCAGTTTGAGCCACTGAAATAGCAGTTCAAAGTGGCGCCATTACGCCGAAAATCGCTGGCGCCTTAATGCCGAAAGGTGACAGCTATCTCCAAATAGTTCAGCTGGCCTTCCCTGGTGAGCAGCCGGCGCCAAATTCAGTTTACACCGTCACGTATTCCAATCCTCACGGTAAGGATGGTTCGATGGTGGAGGGACAAGACGTAGAGATTAAAGAAGGGATGATCTGCAATGTCACAAAAACTAATCAGTCGTAATTCTGACCTGCAAAGGTTGCAGAATGAAGGGTATGAAGTTGAAGTGCGGCAGGGATTCTTGATTCTTCACTCGGTCCCATATGTAAATTCGCGATGCGAAATAGCCATGGGGACTGTCGTGACCGATCTTACACTGAGTGGTGAGCAAACACAGCGACCAGCAGACCATCAGGTATGGTTTTCTGGTGAATACCCATGTAAGAAGGATGGAGAAATTATTTCGGCAATCAGCCATAGTTCTGTCACTCAAACTCTATGCGAGGGAATTGAAGTTCACCATCGGTTTTCTTGTAAGCCGCCCGAAGGATATCCCGATTATCACGCGAAGATGACGCGGTACGTGGATATCATTTCGACCCAGGCACAAGCTATTGATCCGTCGATTAGCGCCAGAACGTATAACCCCATCAAGGAGTCCGACGATAATTCAGTTTTCATTTACACTGACTCGGCTTCTAGTCGGGCGGGAATTGCAAATTTGGCTAGAATGCTCCGTATGAACAAAGTGGCCATTGTTGGTTTGGGTGGAACAGGTTCGTATGTACTGGACTTGGTGGCTAAAACCCAAGTTCAAGAAATTCATCTGTTCGATGGTGATCAGTTCCTGCAGCACAATGCGTTCAGAGCACCCGGCGCAGCATCACTTGATATGCTGAGTAAGAAACCATCCAAGGTAGCCTATTACGCTGACATCTATGGCCAAATGCGAAGAGGAATCTATCAACACGATGGGTTTTTAGACAATACAACGATTGAGCAACTAGTCGGTTTTGATTTTGTTTTTCTATGTGTCGACCGGGTGGCGGTCCGTAAGTTAGTGTCTGATTTTTTGCACCATCAAAAGATAGCGTTCATTGATGTGGGAATGGAGCTACAACTGATCGAAGAACAGCAGTGTTTGATCGGCACCTGCCGGGTAACCTTAAGCACCCCCGATAAGTCGGACCATTTCCCCCGCCATGTGTCACTTATTGATAACGATGTGGACGACCTGTATCGGAGCAATATACAGGTTGCTGATTTGAATGCCTTGAACGCGGCTATGGCGGTGATAAAGTGGAAGAAATTCTGTGGATTCTACCAAGACTGTTGCAAGGAGCACCAATCCGCCTACTCTCTCAATGCACACCAACTAACACGAGATGAAATGGTAGAGGGGCAAGCTGCATGAAGCAAACGCACATGTCACATCAGTTTGTGGAGTTCATTCCCGAGAAACTTGATTCGGGTGTGCTTTATATCTCACCGCGTTACGGCACGGCTGCGCACAAGTGCTGTTGTGGCTGTGGCGAAGAAGTCATCACTCCGCTAACCCCGACGGATTGGTCTCTACGGATGGATGGCAACCTCGTGACACTACATCCTTCCATTGGTAATTGGAGCTTTAATTGTCAGTCACACTATTGGATACGCAGAAGCCAGATAATTTGGGCGGACCAAATGTCGCAACAGGAAATTGAACGTGGTCGAGCAAATGAACGCGCCTCGAAACAAGCCTACTTCGCAGAGGTAAATCGCAAAAAAATACTGCACACACAACTTCCTCCCAAAAAAGCCACTAGCCAAACTGGCGCAAATGGATCACTTCACAGTCTGTGGATGGCTATCAAGCATTGGTGGAAGTCTTGAAGATAAATACTGAAATTTGCAATATACGTCTCACTGAAGAGATTAACAAAGGGGTTTTCATGTTGGAGAAATTGCAAGATTATTTTTTATCCGAGCCAAAAACACTTATTTATTTTGGACGTGCGTTTGTTTGGCTTGGCGGATGGCTGATCATCTTCTCATTAGTAGGGAGGGTAGCAACGATTACTATAAATGCTACGGGAAATATAGGCGGGCAAGCGATTGCAGTAAAAACACTAGCTGACATTTATCCCTCTATACCTACATGGTGGATAGCAGAATCCATCATTGGTGCCTTACCTGCGATTGTCATTGTGGTCGCCGGACTTTGGATGAATCAAACTGGTAAGCGTATTTGGCGCTTTATGCGCCCATATAAATAGACTGACGTTACGCCAAGACGTGAAAAGTGAACTGTACCGTAGTTGCAAACATGAACAGGCTTAAACTGGGAATTCGTGATCGAATAAAAGTTGGCCGTAATTCAGCAAAGGGACAAAACGAATGAGAAAAATATTGAAAAACTGGCTTAGTGGCACTCAGAATAAAAAAGAAGCCACTGAGTATGAACACTTTGTTGCTTTCCAGTTTCTACATAGCCGAAGCCCAGAAAGTTTCCAGATTGATGAAAGCGTCGTTGAACGCCTGCGTATCGAGCTTGCAGAAAATGAAAATGGCCTCCTTAGCTTCGACACGCTTAAACAAAGGCGATGTATTGTGAACCTTGAGCACGTCGTCTCTGCAAAGTTTTATCAAGATGAAAAGCAGTCTCTCGGCACGCCAATTGATGGTATTTACATCAGGCTCCTTGGACAAAAAGATTCAATCGAGGTTGCTGGTGACGTCGAACGTTTTTCTGAGCAGCTAACAGAGAGTCAGTCGCTGTTTTTGGAGGCTGGTAATCAATATATCAATAGGCAAATGTTGTTGATGGCGGCTTACGACATTGCTTAAGTCGGATTTTGCAGTGAGTCAGCTCCATATGTTTAGTAATCACCAAACCTGAATGGGGTGGCAGGGAGCGCGGCCAGAAAATGGCTTTTGCAAAGCAATATTCAGCCATCACAACATTCGTGACCAGCTATTTCGGTCTATCACGTTCACGTTTAAATCTTGTCGAATTTCGCAGTAAGATACAAAGCACCAAGGTATTGTCGGGATTTAAAAATCTCCCATACCAAGGGGCTGCGTGGGACTGGTACATATCTTAGAGTAACAACTGAATCGACCAATCCGCTTTAGCGGGGATGCAATAAATCGCCAACTGTGGTCCGTAGACACCAAAGCCGCGTGATTTTTGTGTTGTATCAACCGCGCTCAAGTGCAACGCAAGAATTTTTATGGTTGAAAAATTCCTCTCACCAGCGTAATTTTTGCGCTTCTTTGAGAAGACGCTCCAAAACAGGTGGCGTCGTTATTAGCAGTTGACGTGACTGAGCATAGGCGCTCATACTTATAACATTAGCTTGATTTAAAACAATATTTTCAATCCGCGCTGGAGTAGCATTGAAATCCAGAGCCAATTGTCGATCATTCGTATCTATTATAAGCTGTGTCATTTTCATCCCCTCCAGAGCGAATTTTAATGGACTAAGCCAACGACGGCAAGTCTTTCTTCTCTAATTCTTTTATTACCTTAGATAAATGCTCAACAACTTTTAATTCATATTGCCTATAGTCATCTAAATATTCGGGTATTTTTTTGCCCGCATCACGTATGTTAATTTTGACCGCTTTTCCAGCCTTATCTTTCCTGTCACCTGATGGAGTAAACATGTTGAGGTATTGACGGGGAGCCACTCCCTCAAAGTGTAGAAACCTGACTTTCTGATCACCTTCCCCAACACCTTCACCGACAACACTAACACCATCGATAGCGATGGCATCAGAATGTAAGTTTAGTGCCAAACTTTTTTCATATGGCTCAAGGTAATAAACTGTTCTGATACCAGCGGCCACGATGTGTCTTGCACAGTTATGACAAGGGAAAGTATATGTAAAAAGAGTACTATCTTTTGTGCTTCCTCCACCCTTCATAGCCAGAGATACTATAGCATCCATTTCTGCATGAATAGATCGAGAGAACTCTATCAAGCTACTCAATCGAGTTTCTTCATAGGCAAACTCTGCTATTTCCCCAGAAAGCTTTCCTACATCAATTTTTTCCGGTTGGAGCGTGTCGCCACTATCCCCGTGAATCAGTGTTGAGAGAGTTTGCCCAAGCTTTAATTTAAGTACATCTTGGATTTCATTCACTAGGCGTCTTTTGTATACATCATTGTGGCAATTTTCTCCTTCAAGCTTTATGCATCGTGCATCATCGTTACCATTTTCTGGTCCATAAAGTCCGCCACCGGGCTTTGGAACATCATTACGCCCTGTAGCAATGATGGTTCCTTCTGTATTCATAATTGAAGCACCAACTTGCCTAGAGAGGCAGGCAGACCGCAATCCCGCCGCATAAGCAACATACATACCATACTCTTCTTTTGTTGGTGATAACCCATTGATACCATGAATCAAATCGACAAATCGCTTTACCTGAAAATCTAGAGCTTCTGTGTTACTGCGATCATTACGAATAAAAAAGTCTGCAAGTTGAAGCGCTTTATCTAATTGCTGTCCATTTTTCTCTCTTTGCTTACGATCCCTTTCAATTAACTCGGAAATTCTTTGCGAATCGACACCTTCATCTTTTAGCCTTTTTTCGCGACGCGGTGTGATACTAAGTATCCCAAAAAGATAAAATAAGTTTCCATAGACGGCCCTTAGTAAAACCACCTCTTCTGGGTGTTTTAACTGATCTATTAAATATGCGGTTCGCTCAGGAACGTAGTCTGTTACTGCATCTGCATCAGTATTAATTTTATCCGTTCTAATTTCTGCAATCTTTCCGATTGCATATTCAGCCAGAATATCGGGCTGTACGCTTCGTAGCTCATTTCCAGCATCTTGCATTTGAATGTATCTATCTGCCCCGTTGTCGGAAGGTTCGCCAGATATAAAAACAAGTTTTCTTGAAACACACTCTTTCAGATAATCGCTAATTTTAATTGTGTGTACCGTATAGCCTGATGCAGTAAGATTTTCTGAAATTCTTTCCTTTACGGCTTGAATGCCTGATCCAATTGGCCCTGCAAATGCAATTACCAGTTCTTTTGATTTTCTTTCAGCAATTACTTCACTAGGCCGCTTCTCGGTGCTCTCTTTACTAGCTACTACATTGACTACACTTATTTTTTTTTGCTCAGCAGTAGACATTTTGTACCTTTTCTATGGCTAACGATTTGATTGTAATGTAAATTGTAAGGAATAACGCATTTCTCTCATAATTCAAAATTGACGCCTACTTTTGAAAGCGCATTTAATATCGCAGCTTCACAAGGCACCTCCTCGTAACGTGCCGGCTTATGTGTGAAAGTGTCGGCTTTTCCTGGCGTATATGGCGTTAGCTTTTGAACAATGCCTCGAACATAGCGGACGTCAGACAGAAATCTTTTTAGCCACCGGATAAATTGATCATCGTCCTCAATTACCGTTATGAATCCCCTGAAAGATTGCTCGCCATCTTTTTCTTGGTCGTTTTCGTCCTTAATTTTTCGAGGTCTCCTTTGAAGTTCAACGATGTGAACTGGTGTTCCATCGACTAGCAAACGAACAACCATTACACCTCGAACTCTTCCAGTTGCAACATCGTAATAGACCCAGTTTTTAGTTGTGGTGGGTATGTCCATATTGTCGTCTTCGCCAATTGGATCAAGTGCGATGAGGTTTGGATGCCCCTGTGATTCGTAACCATCTTCGAATGTAAACCACTCACAACTTTGAATATTGTCTGGATATTTTTTTTGGGTGTACAGCATGGCACTCCACATATCCATTAGGGCACCATGCGACTCTATGACCGGCTTCGCGTGAATCGAGGCGAAGCCGATATTTTTACCTGAACCATGTGGTTCGCCACTCGAATAAGCGGATGCGTCATCCCCTTTTCGTTTTGCGCCGGAGCCGCTTGTAATTTTTTTCCCGTGACGATCTACTATGGCACGCGGAATTCCCATGACCACGAAATCTTGATCTAACAACTCAACGCTACTGGTGCCGTGATCTGGTTCTGCATCACCGGTAAGATCAACAATATCAGGAGGGCGAATTAATTTCTTTTCGGGTACTCCTGACCATGCATTGCCATCTGCATCACTTTCATCGCCAGCACCTCCATCGCGATTGTTGGAATTTTCACGGTCACGTTCAATTAAAATGCCGTCTGGGTCACTGCAACCCATGACCTGGAGCGCAAGGAAGGATCGATTGTTGTCGAACCATATTCCTTTTACCTTGATCTCTGCTGGGCCTTGAAACCAAGGAGCTACCTCAATAAATATAGGAGAGGTGCTTTCTGGTTTGTAATTTTTCTCGATCTGCGAGTAGATTAATTTTGCCTTTTCTTTTGTATACGGGTCGTATTTCGCATGAGCAAGAAAAGTGGTATCACCATTTCTGAGGCGCTTCTTCAATTTGACCTTCCATTTGTTCGGTTCTTCGGGCTCATCAAGGCGTGCATAGAATTTACTCAGGCAAGAGTCCTCATTTCCCTCCCATGGATAAGATGCCAAAATTCGATTAACTTCCTGTGAGCGACCGTAGCACCTTGAAAAAAATTCAAGGCATGGCACAACCAATTTTCCACCCGATGGCAGCCTGAATTGTAAGAGCCAGTTTTTATCCCCAGGATACTGGAGGGGATGTATCTCAAATGGGTATGGCGGCTCGAAATTATTTTTGAAGGCATGCTCGAAGGAGGTTAATTGCCAACCGTCACTTCGGAAATCAATGTCGAAATCCTGGACAGTGAAATCAACTCCTGATCGGCAAACTCCGTCTTTCCAGATAGATCCAACTGTGACTTGTCCCAATGCCGTGAGCGGTATATACCGATAAATCACCTTGTCAGATACGGCACCATCAAATATTTCTCTGAATGCAACAATTACATTGGGCTGAGAGTTGGCCTTTCTATTTTTGTAAATACCTCCGTACCACCAGGCTACCCATTCCGTGTGATTATCCTTCAATGGCGTATCAATTCTGATAGTTTTCGCTGTCGGTTTTATTTTGAGATTAAAAGGAATGGGCATTGTGGTCTCGCAAGAAAAAACGCCATCCTTGGTGTGACCAGGATGGCGTTGGGAACAAAGATGAATTTTTAGATATAGGTTTGTCGCATCTATTTCGCTTCAGTCGCATTAATTTCGATAAGTCACAGCCGCCGCCGACCAGCGCCACGCTTGATGCGGTGTGGTGAGGGGCTCGGTATGGCCGGGTTTTCCATCTAGCCACATCAAAACAACCATCCAGCGATTGCAATGCCGCGCTTTCCAGCGCTTCCCTTTCGGTCATCTGCGGCAAAATGCCCGGGAAGCGCTCCGCCAGCATGGATTTTCCGGTGCCGGGTGGCCCGACCATCAGTACGCTGTGACCCCCGGTGGCGGCAATTTCCAGCGCGCGTTTGACCTGCTCCTGCCCCTTCACCTCGCTCATGTCGGGGTAGTGTGGAATTATGGTTTGCGGCTGACTGAGCCAGGGCTGTATCGTTTCGCGTCCCGTCAGATGGGCTGCGACTTGCAGCAGTGTTTTGGCCGGATACACCACGGCGTTTTCCACCAGTGCTGCTTCCGCTGCGTTAAGTTCAGGAAGGATGAAGGCGCGGCCAGAACCAGCGGCGCGGTACGTCATTGCCAGCGCGCCGCGTATCGGGCGCAGTTCTCCGGTTAAGGCCAGCTCACCGGCGTATTCATAGGCAGCTAGTTTGTCGGCGGGAATTTGGCCGGTTGCAGCCAGTATGCCTAATGCAATCGGCAAATCATATCGTCCGCTTTCCTTGGGTAAATCGGCGGGTGCGAGATTGACGGTGATGCGACGGGCCGGGAAATCAAATTGGCAATTCTGCAGCGCGGCACGCACGCGTTCCCGGCTTTCCTTGACTTCCGTTTCAGGCAGACCGACGATGGTGAAGCTGGGCAGGCCACCCGCCAGATGCACCTCGACGGTCACCAGCTCTGCCTCCATGCCGGATAATGCGCGGCTGTATAACACCGCGAGGCTCATGTCATCCTCGCGAAAGCGGGGATCCAGTGCTTAAATCAGGTTCGACGGGGTCGACAGCATTGTGCTGCGCTTCCAGTTCAGCAACACGCGCTTCCAGCGCGTTCAGTTGTTCGCAGGCACGGGAAAGCACTTGCGCCTGAATATCGAATTCTTCGCGTGTTACCAGATCGAGTTTGGTAAAACCTTGCGCCAACAAGGCGCGCATATTTTTTTCGATATCTTTGGCCGGACTATTTTGGATGGCCTCGTGCAATTTATCGGACAACTCATTGAAAATATTGGTGTTCAACATGGCTTATCTCCTTGTTATATGGCGTGGTGCGAGTGTAGCAGAGCCACGAGAGAGCGCAACACTTGGGATAATTCCACGGTTTGAAGTTGTGTGGTCATTTTCCGGCGGGCAAAAAAGGCAGGCAATCAGTTGCTGGTTGCCTGCCGACGAACTAACTATGCGTCAAGGCGTTTAGAACACGCGTGTGATGGAAGCGATGACAGCGCCTTTACCCAGGTTCTTTCCCAGCACGGTATAAGCCGCTGTGGCATCAGTCTTGCTATATGCCAGGGACAATTCAAACTCTTCTTCCAGTTGCTTGGTAATGCTCAGCTTGTAATCGTTGTAAGTCAGGCTGTTGCCATTAAGTATGGCACCGGCGCCCTTGAACGTTTGTTTGCCATAGTGTGCGCCCAGCACAACGCCAAGGGGTTCAATATGATAATTTGCAAGCAATTCGAAATAGTTTGTGCCGGAGGTCTGAGCATTGCCAAAGGCGTTTCCCAGGCTGTACGAATATTTGGCTGTAAGCCATTTGTAGTTGGCTGAAGCATAAACTTCGTTGGTGTCAGCACGGGTCGCACCGACAGCATAGCTGCCTGGAAAGTTGTAGCGAAGAAAGCCCAGGTCATAGGTGAAATCCTTGCCCAATTTATTTTTGTAGCCGAAATAAGCATCCAATTCGAGACCGGCATTGGTGGCACCGGCTTTTTGTCCCGCGGGCAGATTCTGGGTATCCACGAACTGATCCCCCAGCCAGCTAATGCTGGAACCCCATACCCCCGCATAGAAGTGGCTGGCATGCACATAATCGACGCCGCCCTGAATTGCCGGTTTTCCGCCTGTTTGTGAAATTCCGCGATACAAATAATTATTTACCAGACTGACGTTGGCCGAAAACGGGGAATCGTCCGTGAGTTCGGGATCCACTTCTTGAGAAAGCATCACTTCTTCGGCTAAAGCCGGCAACCCTGCAAACAGACCCAGACAAAATACTATTAATAACTTGTGTTTGCTCAACATACTCATACCCCCCTAAATGGTTTATTTTTTTAACTGCTCATTTTTTAACAACCCCTGTTTTTTTACAGGGTCATGAAGTGTAACAAAAAATTAATGCCAGATTGTTTAACAGTATGCACAAATTTGCGCGCACAAGATCTGCACATTCGGGGTGCATCGGCTATTTGCCTTGCATGGTATTGGTGCGAAGTTTTTTATTAATATCTGGAGATATATGCATCCTGTTGTTTTTATTTGATAAAAATATTGGCACGGTTAATGCTTGTAGTTTTGGCGTGGATACTTTATCCCGCTTTTAACTTAAACCTGAAAGGAAGTTGTCATGAAAAAAAGCACCCTGTTTATCTGCATTCTGGCGGCATGCTCCGGCACCGCATTTGCCGCTGATGATGCTGCTGCGCCTAAAGCTGCGGTACCCACCATATCCGATATGCTGGATGCGTCCGGTGTGGCGGTAACAGGATATCTCGATGTTGCATACAACAAGATGAACAGTACGGGTTTACAGGCGGGCGGTGCTGCATCACGCATTTTTGACACACCTGGCGCAACCAGCACACAAACCTTCAATAATTTCAATTTGCAGCAGGCAGCCGTGATTATTTCCAAGGCGCCAAAAGAAGGTTTCGGCGGACTGGTGAATCTGACAGCGGGTCAGGATGCGCCTGGCATTGCGGCTACCGGCCTGGGGTTGGGTGATGCGAATCATTACCTTGATCTGACACAGGCTTATGCAAGCTATGCGACAGGTCCTGTGACCGTGATTGGCGGAAAATATGCCACGCTGGCAGGCGCCGAGTTGATTACCAGTCCATCCAACAAGAATTACTCCCGTGCATGGATGTTCGGCTGGGGCCCCTACACCCATACGGGTATGAGAGCGACCTATGTTGCCAGCGATATGTTCACCCTGATCGGCGGCGTGAATAACGGCTGGGATCAGGTGTCGCAGATTCAGGGTACATCAGGAAAAACCGGCGAACTGGGCTTCATTCTGACCCCGAGCCCGATGTTCTCCCTGGCTACAACCTATTTGAACGGCAAGGAAGGCTCAACACAGGGTCTTACTACAGGCGGCACGATAGGCACACGCAGCTATCTGGATGTAATCGGTACCATCAATGCGACCGATAAGCTCAACTTTGTAGCCGATTATGCGAACGGTAGCCAGAAAAACGTCACTTTGGCAGGTCTGGCCGCACCGATAGAGGCCAAGTGGAATGCACTCGCCTTGTATGCGAACTATCAGTTCACCGACGTCTGGAGAGCTTCATACCGTCATGAGGGTTTCGATGACAAGAATGGTTTCCGTTCGGGACTTCTGATCGGTGGGGTAGCAACGGGTCAGAAGCTCACATCGAATACACTGACGGTCGGCTATGCGGTTGACAAAAAACTGGAGTTGCGTGGTGAAGTGCGTTTTGATAAATCAACACAAACTGCATTTCAGCTGAGTAATGGCGGTTTGAGCAATACCCAGCACTCTTATGCGCTGGAAGCAATTTACCAGTTCTAGCCTAACTGAAACGCTAAGGAGATTGAAATGAAAATGGTCACAGCTATTATCAAGCCGTTCAAGCTTGACGAAGTGCGTGAGGCCCTGTCCGCCATCGGCGTGCAAGGCATCACAGTTACCGAAGTCAAGGGTTTCGGCCGGCAAAAGGGGCACACCGAGTTGTACCGCGGTGCGGAATATGTGGTGGATTTTCTGCCCAAGATCAAGCTGGAAGCAGCGGTTGGTGCAGACCTGTTGGATCGCGTGCTCGAAGTGATCGAGAAAGCCGCACAGACCGGCAAGATCGGTGACGGTAAAATCTTCGTGCAGGACCTCGAACAAGTGATCCGCATCCGCACCGGCGAAACCGGTCCAGAAGCCCTTTAAGGAGATTGAAATGAAAAAACTCATCGCTTCATTTATGCTGATGGCCGTTCTGTGTGGCCTGACAGCGCCCACTTTTGCTGAGGAGGCGGCATCATCTCCTGCAGTGACTGCAACCGTCGCCGCACCGGCGGCTGCACCTGCCGCCGCACCGGCTGCGGAGGCCGCTTCTGCCGTTGCAGCGGCGCCTGTTGCAGCAGAGGTGCCGAACAAGGGTGATACTTCCTGGATGATCGTCGCGACATTGCTGGTTATCATGATGTCCATCCCGGGCCTTGCGCTGTTCTACGGCGGTCTGGTACGCAGCAAGAATATGCTGTCTGTCCTGATGCAAGTGTTCAGCATCTTCGCGCTGATCACCGTGCTTTGGGCGATCTACGGCTATTCGCTGGCGTTTACCGAGGGCAGTGGTGTGCTGAGCCCGTTCATCGGTGGCTTTGACAGACTGTTCCTCAAGGGTATCTTTGACTCTGCGACGGGCAGTGTTGCAAATGCGGCCACTTTCAGCAAAGGCGTGGTTATCCCTGAGTTCGTGTTTGTCGCATTTCAGGCTACCTTCGCTGCCATTACCGTGGCGCTGATCGTCGGGTCATTCGCCGAGCGCATGAAGTTCGGTGCCGTGATGCTGTTCTCAGCCCTTTGGTTTACTTTCGCTTACTTGCCGATTGCTCACATGGTCTGGTTCTGGACAGGTCCTGATGTCATCAAGGATGCAGCCACCCTCGCCATAGAAACTGCCAAGGGCGGCTGGTTGTTCCAGAAGGGTGCGCTGGACTTCGCCGGTGGTACCGTGGTGCATATCAATGCTGCGGTTGCAGGCCTGGTTGGTGCATTCATGGTAGGTAAGCGTGTCGGCCTGGGTAAGGAATCCATGGCCCCGCACAATATGGTGATGACCATGATCGGTGCGTCCTTGCTGTGGGTGGGCTGGTTCGGTTTCAACGCAGGTTCTGCGCTGGAAGCGGGCGGCACAGCTACGCTGGCTTTCGCTAACACCCTGATCGCAACGGCTGCTGCGGTGCTGACCTGGTTGGCTGCAGAATGGATGCTGAAGGGCAAGCCCAGCATGTTGGGTGCAGCTTCCGGTGCGGTTGCAGGTCTGGTTGCGATCACTCCTGCCTGTGGTTGGGTTGGTATCGGCGGCGGCCTGGTCATTGGCGGACTCGCCGGTGTCACGTGTTTCTGGGGTGTGACTGGCCTGAAGAAACTGCTGGGTGCGGATGATGCACTGGATGTATTCGGTGTTCACGGCGTCGGCGGTATCCTGGGCGCGCTGCTCACCGGGGTGTTCAACAACTGGAGTCTGGGTGGTACCGGTATCTCCGACTACGTGGCCAACACGGTTGTGAACACCGACATGGGTGCGCAAGTATGGGTACAAGCCCAGGCTGTGCTGACAACGCTGGTCTGGTCCGGTGTGGTCGCCTTCATCTGCTACAAGATCGTTGATTTGACCATCGGACTGCGTGTTACAGAAGAAGAAGAGCGTGAAGGTCTGGACATTTCATCTCACGACGAACGCGCTTACAACCTCTAAACCCTCTCTGCTGGAGCCTCCCTGGCTTCATTTCAAGGGCACCGCAAGGTGCCCTTTTTTATTGCCTGGCGCTGCCGTGTCTTGAAATCACCTGTTGAGGCGCACCGTTATGGTGCGATCCCCCGACTGGTTGTTATCAGCCAATTGATTATAAATGTTTTGTTTTTTGGCATAAATATTGCTTGATGTAATGTTGTGTACAAACCGGAATGCCTATATGTTGAAAAGCGAACAAATGAATCTGACTGATAACGAAATGGCATGGCTGCCGAATATGGGGAAAACGGGTCGTTTGGCAATGAGCTGGGCCTGTTACTTGAATAAATGGCGTTATCCGATTATCGAGGAAATATTTGAATCGATCGCCAGTACCCGGACGCGTATCCTGACCGAATGGACTGAACAACAATGGTCGACGCTATCGGGTATGTCCTTGCAGATAGCTCATGAGTGGCCCGGATTTGACGCAGAAATACTGGCGGAGAATTTACGTCTGGCGGCAGATTTTTCCGAGTTGTTCGTGGTCGATGTCAAAGGTGAGACGCTGCATTCAACCTGCCGGGCCAGAGTCGGGAAAAAAGACCTCAATGCAAAGGCGGTAGCATGCGGTCTGGCGGATAAATTTCTGCATGGGCCGTATCTTGATGCGACGACACTGACGATAGGTGCTTCCAGTTCGCAGTTCCATGATGCGGTGACGCTGATGTTCTATCTGCCGCTGCAAAGGGATGGCGTATTGCTGGGCGCGGTTTGCGGACGCGTGCCGAATGATGTGCTGGGGGATCTGATTCAGCGCGAGGCAGGACATATTTTCCATGAGTCAGGGGATAACTATCTGTTCATGGTGAAGCCGGGATTCGATCGTTCCATACAGCCTGGCACGGCGTTGTCGCGTTCACGGTTTGAAGATGCCACTTTCAGCATGGGTGACAACCTGAAGCAGGGAGTGCGCACTGATTTTGGCAACGTATCGGTCAGGAATCATACCGAATTCGAACTGATTTTCAATGATCCGGCAACGAAACAGTTGCATCCCGGTGTGCGCGAGACGATCCGTTGTGGCCAGAATACCTTTGTCACCTATCCGGGATATTCCGATTACCGCCATATTCCGGTGATAGGCCGGGGCGTCACATTTTCCCTGCCCGGTTCGCCTGACGTGTGGGGCATGATGTGCGAGGCGGACCTGGAAGAGGTGTATCGCTTTCGCACCCTCAATTTCGGGATGATGTCCGTTTATCTGTCCATGGTTGTCGTCATGTCCGCAATCAGCATTGGCGTTGCCGTGATGCTCAAGCCGAACGCACTGGCGATGGCGGGGTTGTGTTGCACGCTGTTTTTAGCGGGAGGTATTACGCTGTATCGCTATGTCACCAGGCCGATCAGTTTGCGTCTGCGCAGCATGGTCGCGGTGATACGGAATGTTGCGGAAGGACATGGCAATCTTTCCCAACGTCTGGATCGTCAGGATGCCAGTCGCGATGAAGCAGGCGTGCTGGCGCAATGGATAAACAGCCTGATCGACAATATCGACCGTACCGTCAGGAATGTCCGGCATGGAACGGATGGAATGGTGAACAACCAGACGCATATGGATGTGCGCAACAGGCAGGCGACCGATGCGACCAGTGAAGTTCTCGTCGCGGTACAGGATATTTTGCATGCCCTGGAAAATCAGATGAGCGATATTAATCAGGCGACCCTGACCACCAATGAAATGCGCACAGCGATGCAACAGGCGACAGACAGGGCTCGTGTACAAGTCCATATGGTGCAGGAACGCACCCAGACTATCCGTGAGTCAATCCAGGCGTCCTCCTCGACGATTCGCTCCCTGGGCGAAAGTACCGAAAAAATCGGCGAAATAGCAAAGGTGATCAAGGGGATCGCCGACCAGACCAATTTGCTGGCGCTGAATGCGGCAATCGAGGCAGCGCGGGCGGGTGAATCTGGACGCGGGTTTTCAGTGGTTGCCGATGAAGTGCGTAAATTGGCTGAGCGCACCAGCAAGGCAACGAATGAAATCAATCAGATGATTGCTGCTGTGCAGGATAAAGCCCGTGATGCTGTTTCCATCATGGAGCTGGGTGCTTCTGGCATGGAGGAGGGGTTGCGATTGGCAGAAAGCTCCGCCGCCGATAATTCCGGCTCTTCTGAGATCGTTGAACGCATGTTCGCTACTATTGCGCAGATCGCCCAAAGTTCAGCCGGCAGTGGCAGCAAGGTTCAGGGTGTGGCTAAGGCTGCCGATACGATGAGCGCATCGCTGGGCGAATTGAATTTTGCAATTGCGAGCAGCAGAGAGGGTGCGCAAAAGCTGCGCCTGCTGGTCAATCAGTTTCAGACAACCGATGCTCACAATTAGCACTGCGGAACAGTAAAGAGCCAGCGCATCACCTTTTCGGCGTTAATCGATACGCCGGATCGCAAATTGCTCGCCGGTCTGGATTTAGACTGGTCATAAATTTAGTAAGCGAACTTGGGATGCTGTCTGGCTGGCGATAATAGGAGGTTACCAATGGTGGGCGAAATAGAATTACTCTTTGCTTTGGCAGGGCGGATACATGTTTTGCTGCGGCGCGAGAACGGTCGCATAATTGATATCGAATGGATGTGTGCTGATATCAGTTATGCCAAAGAGGTGCTGAGACTGGCGAATGCCACGGATTCCGACGAATTGCATAAACTGGTTGAACGCGTTGAACAAGTTTATCCGCAGTTTGCGAGGCAGAAAAAGACGGTTGTTCAGCCATCGGCTGCGCAATCACCGGTTGCTGCCAAAGAGAAGTACATTAATACATTAAGGTAATTACTACATTAAAAAAGTTGCCGCCACTTTTGATTTTGAGGAGTTGGCCGTATGCCTTAATTTGGACCGGTCATAAGTCATGGGTGAACAACAATCCTGAAATTGACATGAGTTTTAATGTCACGCCGCACCAATACCGTGCATGCAGGCGCAGTTTCTGTGCAAAATTCGCTATGATTTTATAATATGTCTATTTATTCAATGGGTTGATCCTGGTCCGTTTATTGCTTTGTATTTACATGACTGCTGGGAGATACGTTGAAAAGAATACTGATTATCGATGACATGCGGGATCGGGCGGCGTGGTTGAAGGCCAGTCTTGAATTGGCCGAATACGATGTTGTCGGTGTGCTGGCCTGGGAACAGGTGGATGAGGATTCGATTCAGGCCGCTTCTGCCGATGTGATCATCGTTGATGCGAATGCGCCCGGGCGGGATACGCTGGAGCAGATCAGCCTGATGTCCACAACGCTGGAGAAGCCTGTGGTGGTGCTGGGTGCGCAAAATGACCAGCACAGTATTCAGGAGGCGATGCGAGCCGGGGTTAGCGCTTATGTATCTCATGCCATTAAGGGTGAAGACCTGAGCGGTATTATTCAGGTGGCTGCCGCCCGATTTGCCGAGCACAAGCGCTTGCGTGACGAACTGAAGGAAGCGAAGAGCCAGTTGGTCGAGCGAAAACTGGTGGATAGGGCCAAGGGCATCCTGATGATCGATCACAGTTACAGCGAGGCGGATGCATATAAGCGGATGCGCAGCATGGCAATGAGCAAGGGGTGGCGCATGGCGGAGGTTGCCGAGGCGATCATTCTTGCAAAAGAGCTGAGCTCTTAATTATATTGAAAATCAGATAGGTGATGAGAATAAGAGTTGCCAGGCAATAGGCGGTGCACTGTTCTGACGTGTTCACTATACGTGAAACTTGCGTAGCGATTCGTTTGCTCGGCTTCGCCCCCTTGCTGCGCTCTCCCCCTTCGGGAGATAACCTGCGACTTGGCGGCCGTATTTTGCGAGTTGGGCGAAAAACAGCCCATCCCTGTGAAACCCGCTCGGCAGCTTAGTCGAATGACTATCAATGATGGTTTGGGCTTTAGCACTTAGCCAGAATTAAGTTGTTCTATCAGTCGTTTCATCAGGGTTGAGGAGAAGGTTTCGGCACGGCGGATTTTATTATCGGGTGCGATATCTCTACTGTGCCGGTTAGCTTGAATTAATAAGGATGACAAAAATGATTACCGATGAAAAAATTATAAAAGCACTTTATCGAAGTACGCTGGTGGCAGAATTGCGCGAGTCTGAAGTTGAAATTCTGACAGGCCTGCTGACAATCCAATCTTATAAAGCGGGCAAATTTATTGTCAAACCAGGCAGTCGTAAGCTGGAAGATGCGTTGCTGATATTGGTTGAGGGAAAAATCGAAGTGAGTTCCATGGTCGACAATGAACCCATGGTCATGCATCTGAAAGATCCGGGAGATATGGCGCGCGTCATCAGCTTTGTCGGCAGCAACATGATGAAGATCGATGCCATTATCGAGGTAAAGGAGGATTGTACCGTGCTGCTGCTGGAACGTGCCAAGCTGGAGTCTCTGCTGGGCACACACCATTCCATTGTGTATTATGTGATGCGCAGTCTGGTGCGCTACGCGCATGGTCTGGCACGCCACAAGAGCGCGGAAACCGAGGAATTGAGCAATTATTTCTACCGGGTGAATGGACGTTTTTAGCAACCTGTCACCCTCATGAAGGGCGTGTTGACTTGAACCACTTCTATGGTCGGTTATACCAGCCTTGCGTTCGATTGGCGATCTTCACCACTAATAACATGACAGGTACCTCGATCAGTACACCCACCACCGTTGCCAATGCTGCGCCTGACTGGAAGCCGTAAAGACTGATCGCAGTGGCAACCGCAAGCTCGAAGAAGTTGCTCGCGCCTATCAGTGCAGAGGGCGCGCCCACGCAATGCGCCACGCCGAATTTGTGATTCAGCCAGTAGGCAAGACCGGAATTGAAGAGCACTTGTATCAGTATCGGTACAGCCAGCATGAGTATCACCAGCGGCTGCGCGACAATGGCATTGCCTTGTAACGCGAACAGCAGCACCAGAGTGACCAGCAGCGCGCCCATTGAATAGGGCGCAATGTGCTCCATCGCGCGTTTGAATGTCTCTTCACCGTGTTTCAACAGTCGGCGGCGAAGCAGTTGCGCGATAATGACCGGGATCACAATGTAAAAAATAACCGAGACGGTCAGCGTGTCCCACGGCACGGAGATGCTGGCAACGCCAAGCAACAACGCTACCAGCGGCGCAAAGGCAAAGATCATGATCACATCGTTAAGCGCTACTTGCGATAAGGTGAAATAGGGATCGCCTTTGACCAGGTTGCTCCACACAAACACCATCGCGGTACAGGGCGCTGCGGCCAGTAATATCAGTCCGGCGATATAGCTGTCGAGTTGGTCCTGCGGCAGAAAGTCTACAAACACATGGCGAATGAATAGCCAGCCCAGGAACGCCATCGAAAAGGGCTTCACCCCCCAGTTGATGAACAGCGTGATGCCCATGCCGCGACTATGCTTTTTCACCTGCTGCAGCGCACCGAAGTCGATGCGCAGCAGCATCGGGATGATCATCACCCAAACCAGTATTCCCACCGGCATGTTCACGCGGGCCACTTCCAGGCCGGCAATGACCTGAAATACCACCGGCAAAAATTGCCCCAGCAGTACACCTGCGATGATGCACAATCCAACCCACAGGGTTAAATAACGTTCAAATAGATTCATCTGGTTAATCCTTGATGCGTCCGATTTCGGCGAGTTTTTCTTTCAGTGTCAGTTTATCCAGCTTATCGATCGGCAAACTCATGAACAGTTGTATACGGCGTGCCAATTGTGCATAGGCGGTTTTGAATGCATCACGGCGCGCTTCATCCCCCTCAACATGAGCGGGATCAGGAATACCCCAGTGTGCGGTTGCAGGTTTGCCCAGCCAGAGTGGGCAGGCTTCTCCGGCAGCGTTGTCGCACACGGTAAAGATAAAATCGAATTCTGGTGCGCCAGGTAAAGCGAATTCATCCCAACTCTTGCTGCGCAACCCTTCAACACTGTGCCCCTGTGCTTGTAACAGTTCAAGTGCGCCCGGATTGACTTTGCCCGCTGGTTTGCTACCGGCGCTGTACGCTTTGAATTTACCCTTGCCCAGCGTGTTAAACAACACTTCGCCCAGAATGCTGCGTGCGGAATTGCCGGTACATAACACCAGCACGTTGTATTGCTTTTCGCTCATTTCGTTTTTCCTCGACGTTATTAACAAATTTTACTCGGCACATTGCAGGCTGCCAGATCTCCGCCACAACAATTCTCGGTCAAGTAGCCCACCATGCCATTCATTACCTCGAAATTCGCCGAGTAGTAAACAAAACGACCATCCTGCCGGCTCTCGATCAGTCCCGCATGGCTCAGGATTTTGAAGTGAAACGACATCGTGGCCGGAGATGCATTTAGTTTTTCAGCGATCTGTCCTGCAGCCATTCCTGCCGGCCCGCTGGCCACCAACAGCCGATAGGCCGCCAGACGTGTTGGCTGCGCCAGCGCGGACAATGCCTTTACTACTTGTGTAGATTCCATCATTTTATTTTTTTACACTTAAACAACTATCAAAATAATGGCGCCATTAAATCAGAAAAATTTCCCCTGTTCAAGATGTGAGTTTCAATTTAAGTCGAATCCGTTCACATCGGTTGTGTGCGGGTCAATACAGTAAATTAAAACTTAGGGGATTGCGCTGCTTAGATTGACTTTAGACCTGACCGGCATGCGAGGAGGGCGCAAGTTGCCCCTCCCCTTATTATTCTTTAGTTTTTTGGATACATTTCGTTGATGACGTATTTGACACCAGGCGTTTTTTCCGCGGCTACAGCAGCCTTGAAAAGTTGCTGCCCGTTATCAGGATGACCAGCGAGCGTAATTGTGCCGTCCTTATTCGTTACATCAATCTGAACCCCTTGCAGTGAAGGTTCAGCAGCAAGTGCTGCTTTCACATTTTCTACCAGCGGGTCTGTTTCAGCATGGGCGATGGCAGAAGTGCCGAGCGCAAGAGCAAACATTACCTTCAATGCGATTTTTTTCATCTAAATTCCTTCAAATAAAGTTGGTGAACAGTTCGAACGATAGTTTTTGAACCACTTAAAATAATACAACCCAAATATTTCAATTTCAGCTAATGCCTGAACCACTTGAGCTGGTTATATCAGCATACATTTCTATTGTTAAATAATTATTAAAGCATTAATTTGAATTTGAACGTAAAATTGTTACCCAGCAGATAATTTGCATCCTTTCCCGGATTCGTTCGCCTTCCTGATGAAAAACATAAATGCTGACTATTTTGGCTGAGCAGGAGTCTCTAAACATGAATGCATCTGTACTAAATCTGCCACGCAGCCAACCTCGCACTTTCCTGTTCATCGCCGCCGTGCTTTGGTTCGGGTTATACAAAACGCTGGAGCCGCTCTCGCATATCCTGGTGAATGCGCTGCCGGTTGAGCCGGGCAGCCATACTTTTGATGCACTGCAATTCTTCCTGTACGACACACCCAAGGTGCTTTTGCTTTTGGCGGGTGTTGTGATGGTGATGGGCATGGTGAATTCATACTTCACGCCGGAGCGTACACGCGCCCTGCTCGCCGGGCGGCATGAAGGTGTCGGCAATGTCATGGCAGCGCTGCTCGGCATCGTCACCCCGTTCTGTTCGTGCTCCGCCGTGCCGCTGTTCATCGGTTTCGTGCAGGCAGGTGTGCCGCTGGGCGTCACATTTTCCTTTTTGATTTCCGCGCCGATGGTCAACGAAATTGCGCTGACCCTGTTGTTTGGTCTGTTCGGCTGGAAAGTCGCCGCACTGTACCTGGGGCTGGGGCTGTCCATTGCTATCGTATCCGGATACATCATCGGCCGTCTCAAGATGGAAGCGCATCTGGAAGACTGGGTTCGCAACATGACTTACGTGCAAGCGACTGTGGGCGCAGACGAACTGACACTGACCGACCGTATCTATGCCGGATTCGCCTCAGTACGCGAGATCGTCGGCAAAGTGTGGCCTTACGTGCTGGCTGGTATCGCCATCGGCGCGGGCATCCACGGCTATGTGCCGCAGGATTTCATGGCCGGACTGATGGGCAAAGATGCGCCGTGGTGGTCTGTGCCGGTTTCGGTATTAATCGGCGTACCGATGTACACCAACGCCGCTGGCATCATCCCCATCGTCGAGGCGCTGCTGGCCAAGGGCGCATCACTCGGCACGGTGCTGGCTTTCATGATGAGCGTGATCGCACTGTCGCTGCCGGAAATGCTGATCCTGCGCAAAGTGCTCAAACCCAGGCTGATTGCGGTGTTCGTCGGCGTCGTATCGGCGGGCATCATGCTGGTAGGTTATGTATTCAACGCTGTGGTGTGATCATGTCATTTTGCACCACACCCCCGCTCAATGCGCCTATCGTCAGTCTTACATTAGTTGGAACGGGTGAACCGTTGTTGCGTATGGAGAAACGCTTGTCCTGCGCAGCATCGGGTCTGGGTATCCGGCTGGAAGTGGATATTCGCAAAGATGCCGATGCGATGGGTATTCCCTATCAGCAAACACCCGCCGTGTTGCATTCCGGCAAAGTAATTTTTAATGGTTTGCCGCGCACCGAAGAGATTGAGGCATGGCTGAAGAATTCGGTCTGAATATCCGTTTGTGCTGCCCGGGATTTGGCAGTGCGTTGCAAGCAGGAGGAAAAAATGGAAATAGCGCGTATCGTTAATATTTTTGCAGGTTTTATGGTTATGTTGAGCTTAGGGCTGGCCCATTGGTCGGGACAAGTCGACCTGTCTCATGCAAGCTGGTTGTGGCTGACCCTGTTCGTCGGCTTTAATGTTTTTCAAATGGGTTTTACCGGCTTTTGTCCTCTGGTCAAAGCATTGAAGCTGTTTGGTATCGGCAAAGCTGACTGCTGTGCGCCTGGTAAAGATGGCAAATCCTGCTGCTGAATTTCAAGGAGATCACAATGAAAAATATCAAAGTCCTCGGCACGGGTTGCGCCAACTGCAAAACCACGCTCAAACTGATCGAGACAGCCGCCAAAAAGAAAGGCGTGGAAATCCAGTTGGAGAAAATTGAAGATATTCAGGCCATCATGGGATACGGCGTAATGTCCACACCCGGCGTGGTGGTGGATGGCAAAGTTGTCCATGCGGGCGGCGTGCCGAGCCACGACAAAATAGAGGGTTGGTTATAAGCATTATGAGCAGCGCCGAATCAGAAGCCTTTCGCGCCCGCCTTGGCGGGTCTTTCAGCGGCATCCTGAAGTGGGAAGCTCTCGATGCGCTGTGGGGCAAGGTCAAAACTGGCCAGTGGTACTTCTACCAGTTGGGCGAGGCTCTGCCGGAAAAACCGCTGAGTGGGGATGAACTCGCCATGCGTATTGATGCCCTGGATACACTGTTGCATCACGACCATGAATATCATTACTGCGGCATCGTTTACGCTGATGATGTGGAATCGCCCGCATTAATCAAAGTCTATGACCCGAACAATATTGGCTCTTCATGCAGTCGTAGCGATACTCCCTCCCCTCCCGGCTGGATACTCAGCACTGTACCGCCATCGCCGGTCGAAATTTTCGTTCCTGTACCCGGCAACCGGCGACGTTGGTGGCAGCGGTATTTTCACGGAAAATAGCATTTTAAGAACAAGACGGACGTAGCAATTTTGAAAATCCGGCTTTTTTATAACGAAAAATCAGCCAAATTCTCGGCGGCTAAAGTGGCCGACAACCAGCGCTGGAAACTCAGGTGCATTCTGCATTCTGGATGAGAACTAACTGATCAAGGCACACAGAGATATTGTCTTGCACTGTTTCGGACGTGCTGATGCACCAAAGCGGCTCTTTATTTTCCAAACTCAAGCTGTATGGCAGATGGCGTTAATATATAGGATATTGATTATTAAGTATTAAATTATAATTTTTGTTTCTGGCATGACTGTTGCTTTGTAATAAACATCAACGAATCAACGGCGATTCGAAGAATTGCATTACAGGACAAGGGCGTCCCACTGCGTATAAGCGCGGTCGGACGCCTTTGTCATTTCTGAATCGAGGAATTTGTAAAGGAGAGTTGGAAATGGAAAATTCAAAAGCTGCTCATGCCAATCAATTAATCGGGGCGGATGCACCCGGACAAAACAGTCGGAGGGATTTCATGAAACAGGCAGGCGCAATTCTCGGCACGGCAGGAATTATGTCCATGGTGCCGCTGGGTACGCGCGCAGCGGCCTGGGCAGGCGGGTCTGATGCACCTGAACTCAAAGAGGTCAAAGTAGGTTTCATCCCTTTGACTGATTGCGCATCGGTAGTGATCGCCTCGGTGATGAAGTTCGACGAGAAATACGGCATCAAGATCATTCCTTCCAAGGAGGCATCCTGGGCTGGTGTGCGCGACAAGCTGGCCAACGGCGAACTTCATGCCGCGCATGTGTTGTACGGTCTGATTTACGGCGTGCATCTGGGTATAGGCGGGCAGAAGAAGGACATGTCGGTGCTGATGACGCTGAATAATAACGGTCAGGGCATCACGCTGTCCAACCAGCTCAGGGACAAGGGCGTGACCAACGGCGCCGCGCTGAAAAAACTGGTGGATACGGAAAAGCGCGACTACACCTTTGCACAGACTTTTCCTACCGGCACCCACGCGATGTGGTTGTATTACTGGCTGGCCAACTACGGCATCAATCCGCTGAATGACGTCAAGATCATCACTGTGCCGCCTCCGCAGATGGTAGCCAATATGCGCGTCGGTAACATGGACGGGTTCTGCGTGGGCGAGCCGTGGAACAACCGTGCCATCCACGACAAGATCGGTTTTACCGCCGCCACTACCCAGGATATCTGGAAAGATCACCCTGAAAAAGTGCTTGGTTGCACCGCTGAATTTACCCAGAAGTATCCCAACACTTCTCGTGCACTGATCATGGCGGTGCTGGAAGCCTCGAAATATATAGACGACATGGCCAATCGCCATAAGGTTGCAGAAATCATTGCCGACAAGGCTTACATCAACTGTCCGGTGGAGGTGATTGACCAGCGGCTGGCAGGCAAGTACGAGGATGGACTGGGCAAGAAATGGAACGACCCCAATTACATGAAGTTCTTCAACGATGGCGCGGTGAATTTCCCCTATCTGTCCGACGGCATGTGGTTCCTGACGCAGCACAAGCGTTGGGGACTGCTCAAGGAAGATCCGGACTACCTGGCAGTGGCCAAAAAGATCAATCAGATTGATCTTTACAAACAAGCGGCGTCGCAGGTGAAAGTGCCCGTGCCCAGGGATGTACTGCGCACCAGCCGTCTGATGGATGGTACGGTGTGGGACGGCCGTGATCCGAAGAAATATGCGGCCAGTTTCAAGGTGAGAGCGTGATGAAGATCCAGCGCTATTTCGGCGAGCATATTTTTCCGCCGCTCATCGGTGTCGGACTGTTCATTCTGGTCTGGTCTATCCTGGCACAGAGCAGCGAAGCACTGCCCGGCCCCATCAAGACCTGGAATTCTGCTGTTGTCCTGTTCAGTGACCCATTCTACCGGCACGGGCCAAACGATCAGGGTATCGGCTGGAATATCCTCAATTCGCTGGGGCGCGTCGGTGTCGGCTTCGGTCTTGCTGCGGTGATTGGCATTCCGATGGGCTTCATTATCGGGCGTATCCGGTTCATCGACAAAATGAGTTCACCCATTATCAGCATGTTAAGGCCGGTGTCCCCGCTTGCCTGGCTGCCGATCGGCCTGCTGGTATTCAAGGCGGCGAATCCTGCCGCGATCTGGGTGATCTTCATTTCCAGCATCTGGCCGATGGTCATCAACACCGCGATGGGGGTGCGCCAATTGCCAGCAGATTATCTCAACGTGGCCAAGGTGCTCAATCTGTCCGAATGGAAGGTATTCACCAAGATACTGTTTCCGGCGACGCTTCCCTACATGTTGACGGGCATCCGTCTGGCGATCGGCACGGCGTGGCTGGTGATCGTCGCGGCAGAGATGCTGACCGGCGGTGTGGGTATCGGATTCTGGGTGTGGGATGAGTGGAACAACCTGAATGTCGAGCACATCATCATTGCAATTTTCATCGTCGGCATCGTCGGACTGCTGCTGGAAATGCTGCTGGTCAGGCTTGCAAAACGCTTCAGTTATTGATGGGATTGCCATGAAAAAGTATGTACAGGTTGAAAACGTGCAGATGTCTTTTGAAACCCGACAAGGGCTGTATGTCGCCCTCAAGGATATCAATCTGAGCATAGCGCGCGGTGAATTTATCACGCTGATCGGGCACTCCGGCTGCGGCAAGTCCACCTTGCTGAATCTGGTTGCCGGACTGCTGATGCCGACAGACGGAATTTTGTTATGTGCGGATCGTGAGATTGCAGGACCCGGCCCGGATCGCGGTGTGGTGTTTCAGAACCACTCGTTGCTGCCCTGGCTGAGCTGCTTTGACAACGTTCATCTGGCGGTTGAACGTGTGTTTGGTGCGACCGAGGACAAGTTACAGCTGAGTCAGCGCACGCACGATGCACTTGAACTGGTGCATCTGACCCATGCCGAAGACAAATATCCGCATGAAATTTCCGGCGGTATGAAACAGCGCGTCGGCATTGCTCGTGCCCTGGCGATGCAACCCAAGGTGTTGCTGATGGATGAGCCGTTTGGCGCACTGGACGCGCTGACGCGTGCCCAGTTGCAGGACGAACTGATGAAGATCGTCGCAAAAACAAACAGCACCGTGATCATGGTGACGCACGATGTGGACGAGGCGGTACTGCTGTCCGATCGCATCGTGATGATGACCAACGGCCCGGCTGCGACAGCCGGCGAAATTCTGGAAGTCAAGCTGGCGCGGCCACGAAATCGTCTCGAATTAGCAGGCGATCCGGAGTATATGCGGCTGCGTTCCGAAGTCTTGCGTTTCCTGTATGAGCGGCATGCTCACCCGGAAGCGGCCTAGTTGTCTTTTAAGGAGTTGAAAGTAATGACTGCAAATAAAACCAGACTGGTCGTGATCGGCAACGGCATGGCCGGGATACGCACCATAGAAGAACTGCTCAAAATGTCGCCTGATGAATATGACATCACGGTGTTTGGCGCCGAGCCGCAGCCTAATTACAACCGGATTCTGCTCTCGCCGGTTTTGTCCGGTGAAATGAAATTTCAGGAAACGATACTCAATGACTGGCGCTGGTACGAGGAAAATCATATCACGCTGCATGTCGGCAAGACGGTAACCAGGATAGACCGGTTTCGCTGCCTGGTCGAAACAGAAGACGGATTTTCTGCGCCTTACGATCGCCTGCTGATTGCAACAGGATCGAATCCCATCATGTTGCCGATACCGGGTATGAATCTGCCCGGGGTGCTGGCGTATCGAAGTATTGACGATGTCGAGAAAATGCTCAGCGCGGTAAAAACCGGCAAACGCGCAGTGGTGATCGGCGGGGGGTTGCTGGGTCTGGAAGCTGCGAACGGACTCTCGATGCAAGGCATGCAGGTTTCAGTCGTACACCTGTGCGACTGGCCGATGGAGCGTCAGCTGGACAAGGTGGGGGGCGGGCTGCTCAAAGAAGCGCTGGAAAAACGCGGGCTGAAGTTTTACCTGTCGCGCCAGACGGAAGCGGTTCTGGGAGAAAACCAAGTCACCGGCTTGCGTTTTGTGGATGGCGAGGAAATCGAGGCTGACCTGCTGGTCATGGCGGCAGGTATCCGTCCCAATATTGCACTTGCCAAGTCGGCAGGTATCCATTGTGAACGCGGCATCGTGGTCAGCGATACGATGCAGACCTTCGACCCGAAGATCTATTCGGTGGGTGAATGTGTGCAGCATCGCGGGCAAACCTATGGGCTGGTCGCCCCCTTGTTCGAACAGGCCAGGGTCGCGGCGAATCATCTCGCCCGTTACGGCAGGATGCGTTATGAAGGGTCTTCCGTTTCCACCAAACTCAAGGTGACAGGCATCGATTTGTTTTCTGCGGGTGATTTCAACACAGGGGTGGGCGACGAAGAGCTGCTGTTGCAGGATTCCGCACGCGGCGTCTACAAGAAGCTGGTGTTGCGCGATAACAAATTGCGCGGTGCGGTGATGTATGGCGAAACGGTGGATGGCCCGTGGTATTTTCAATTGATGCGCGACGGGACCGATGTGTCCGAGTTGCGCGAGCACCTTTTGTTCGGCCAGGTACACTTAGGCGACTCCGGCCGTGGCGGGGTTTCAAGTGTGGCGAACATACCGGATGCAGCGGAAATTTGCGGCTGTAACGGCGTCTGCAAAAGCGCCATTGTCGATGCTATCGTCGGGAAAAAATTGTTCACGCTGGAAGAAGTGCGCGCCCACACCAAGGCTTCCGCTTCATGCGGCTCCTGTACCGGCCTGGTGGAAGCGCTGCTTGCCAACACGCTGGGCGGCGATTATTCAGCCAAATCGAGCAAGAAGCCGATCTGTGGCTGCACGGAGCATGCGCACCAGGATGTGCTGGAAGCTATCCCTAAGCTGGGCGTGAAAAACATGCCGGATCTGATGCGTGCGCTGGACTGGAAGAACGCGGATGGCTGCCATGTTTGCCGCCCTGCGCTCAATTATTACCTGATGACCGCCTGGCCAGGCGTATACCAGGATGACAGCCGCTCGCGTTTCATCAACGAAAGAGTGCACGCCAATATCCAGAAAGACGGCACCTATTCGGTGATTCCGCGTATCTGGGGAGGAGTGACTACACCCAAAGAATTGCGTACGATCGCCGAAATTGCCGAAAAATACGAGGTGTCCACCGTCCATATCACTGGCGGACAGCGCATCGGGTTGTATGGCATCACCAAAGAGAATCTGCCCAGGATGTGGGGTGATCTGGTCGAGGGCGGCTTCGTCTCCGGCCATGCTTACGGCAAATCGCTGCGCACCGTGAAGACCTGCGTTGGCCTGGAATGGTGCCGTTTCGGCACGCAGGATTCAACAAAACTGGGCATCAGGGTTGAGAAAATGACCTGGGGTTCATGGACGCCGCACAAATTCAAGATTGCGGTCTCCGGCTGTCCGCGCAATTGCGCCGAGGCGACGATCAAGGATTTCGGCATTGTCTGTGTGGACTCGGGCTATGAGATTCATGTCGGCGGCAACGGTGGTATCAAGGTGCGCGTCACCGACTTCCTGTGCAAGGTTGAGACCGAGGCCGATGTGCTGGAATATTGCGGTGCATTCATGCAGCTCTACCGTGAAGAAGCGCATTATACGGATCGCACCGCGCCCTGGATAGAACGCGTGGGCCTGGCCTATGTCAAACAGCATATTGTCGAGGATGCGAATGGGCGTGCCGGGTTGTATGCACGTTTCCTGGAATCGCAGCGCTATTCACAGGACGACCCGTGGAAAGAACGTGTGATGGGAAAAGACGCGCATGAATATGCAGCACTGGCTACAATCGAATAACCGGGAAATGAAATGAACTGGATACAAGTAGGGAATTTGGATGATATTCCGCGACAAGGTTCGCGAGTGATCAAAACTTCAACAGGCGAAATTGCACTGTTTCGCAGCGTGGATGATCAGGTGTTCGCACTGGATAACCGCTGTCCGCATAAAGGCGGCCCGTTGTCACAAGGCATCGTGCATGGCAAGCGTGTTACCTGCCCGCTGCACAGCTGGGTGATCTCGCTGGAAACAGGTGAGGCGGTCGCGCCGGATGCGGGCTGCGCGCATCGTCATGAAATCAGAATTGCGCATGGTGTGCTGTTTCTCGAAGTCAAAGATGATGGCCGAGACCGCATGGGCTTTCACCGCACAGGGGCTACGCCGTTGTTGCATGAAGGAGCAAGGAGCGAGTGAAAATCTCCAAACCTGAATCCTCAATCCTTGATCTTCAATCCACAGTCCTGACTACCTGCCCTTATTGCGGGGTGGGTTGCGGGGTGGAGGTGAAAGTCGGCAAGAGCATCCGCCTGATCGGCGACAAGCTTCACCCGGCCAGTTATGGGCGGTTGTGTTCCAAGGGCGCGGCTCTGGCCGATACGCTGGAACATGCAGGGCGACTGCTTTACCCGCAGGTCAGCGGGCAGCGCGCCTCGTGGGAGGTTGCGCTGGATCGCGTCGCTGAAAAATTTAAACGCATCATCGCCGAGCATGGGCCGGATGCGGTGGCTTTTTACGTTTCCGGCCAAATCCTGACCGAGGATTATTACGTCGCCAACAAGCTGATGAAAGGTTTTATCGGCAGCGCCAATATCGATACCAATTCGCGGCTTTGCATGTCCTCGGCAGTGGCGGCCCAGAAGCGCGCCTTCGGTGCCGATGCGGTGCCGGTATGCTATGAAGACATGGAGGCCGCAGAGCTGGTGGTGATTGCGGGTTCCAACTATGCCTGGGCGCATCCGGTGCTCTATCAGCGTCTGGTTGCAGCGAAGAAGGCGCGACCCGAAATGCGCGTGGTAGTAATTGATCCGCGCCGTACGGCGACTTGCGACATTGCGGACTTGCATCTGGCGATCGCACCGGGCGCGGATGCTTATCTGTTTAACGGACTGTTGCATTATTTGCTCCGCGAGGACGCGCTGGACCTGGATTTCGTTGAGGCGCATGTGGAAGGATTTGCCGCAGCGTTTGCCGCTGCGCGCGAGGTCAGTTCCATCCCCAAGGTGGCTCAGGTGTGCGGCATAACCGAGGCCGAGACTGCTGAGTTTTTTAACCTGTTTACGCGTACCCGGCGCACGGTGACGATATTTTCACAAGGCATCAACCAGTCTTCAAGCGGCGTGGACAAGGGTAACGCAATCATCAACGTGCATCTCGCGACCGGCAGGATAGGCAAACCCGGCATGGGCCCTTTTTCGGTGACCGGACAGCCCAATGCGATGGGCGGGCGCGAGGTGGGTGGCCTTGCCAATCAGCTGGCGGCGCATATGGATTTTTCCGAAGCGAACATTGAGCGGGTTGCGCGTTTCTGGGGTGCTGAAAAGATGGCGCAGGCGCCGGGTCTCAAGGCCGTGGATATGTTTGATGCCATCGCATCGGGAAAAATCAAGGCGGTATGGATCATGGGCACCAATCCAGTGGTCAGCCTGCCGGATGCCGACAAGGTGCGCGCTGCGCTGATGGCTTGCGAGATGGTGGTCGTGTCCGATTGCGTGCAGCACACCGATACCACGGCCTGTGCCGATATTCTGCTGCCCGCCACGGGCTGGGGAGAAAAGGACGGCACGGTAACCAATTCCGAGCGGTGCATCTCTCGTCAGCGATCCTTTATGCCGGCTTCGGGGGAGGCGCAACCTGACTGGTGGATCGTTACTCAGGTTGCGCAGCGGATGGGTTTTGCCGAAGCGTTTTCCTACAACAAACCTGCACAGATATTTCGCGAACACGCACGCCTGTCTGGCTTTGAAAACACGGGCAACGGGCATGGCAAAATTTCCGAAAATAAAACCAGCCATGCCCGTTCCCTCTCCCCAACCCTCTCCCGCGCTGCGGGGGAGGGGGCAAACGAACGCTTGCGCGAATTTCAACTCCCGCGGGCGTTTGACATCAGCGCGTTAGCTGACCTGGATGATGCGCAATACGATGCGCTCACGCCTGTGCAATGGCCGCTCAACAGCGAGGCGCCGAAGGGTACGACGCGTCTTTTCACCGACGGGAAATTTTATACGCCGACTGGCCGTGCGCGCATGATCGCAGTGACGCCGCGACTGCCCGCCGTGCGGGTTGATGCCGGTTTTCCGCTGGTGCTCAACACCGGGCGCATCCGCGATCAATGGCACACGATGACCCGCACCGGTCTGGTGCCGCGCCTGAATGCGCATTCCTGCGAACCCTGCGTACAAGTGCATGCATCCGATGCGCATCAGCTTGCAGACGGCGGACTGGCGCGTCTGACCAGCCGACATGGCAGCATGCTGGCGCGGGTGCAGGTAAGCTGCGATCAGCGACGCGGCTCGGTATTCGTGCCGATGCACTGGAGTGCAGCCTTTGCCAAATCGTCAACAGTGGACGCGCTGGTGGCACCCGTCACCGACCCGATTTCCGGCCAGCCGGAATCCAAACATACGCCGGTGCGCATCGAACCCTATCGCCCTGCCTGGCAGGGTTTCGTTTTGAGCCGCAGTCGTCTGACCTTGCCGGATACCAGTTATTGCGCAAGTTCACAGGGCGCAGGTTACTGGCGGCATGAAGTTGCCGGCGAAAACCTGCCGGAAAACTGGCGCGTCTGGGTGGAAACCGAATTGCATAAAAAAGGGGAATGGACCGAGTATCTGGATACGGCGATGGGGCGTTACCGTGCAGCCTGTCTGATAGAGGGACGCCTGGAAGCGGTGTTTTTCATCGCAGCCGATCAGCACCTGCCTGAACGCGAATGGCTCGCCAGTTTATTTGCCAAGCCAAAGCTTGAATCCGCCGATCTGGCAGGCTTGCTGGCCGCGAGATCGCCTAAAGGCGCCGACACCGGACGTGTCGTATGCGCCTGTTTTGGCGTGGGAGAGAAAACCATCCTGAACGCCATTCAGGCGCAAGGCCTGAAGAGTGTCGAGGCCGTCGGGCAATGCCTGAAAGCCGGTACCAATTGCGGTTCCTGCGTGCCGGAAATCCACCGCCTGCTGGCGCGTCACTGAAAACAGCACGCTGACGCGGAAACGCAAAAAATTCAAATGGACACAGGTTACTTGAACACGATGGTCTTGTTGCCGCACACCAGCACACGGTCTTCCACGTGGTAGCGCAGACCGCGCGCGAGCACGGTTTTTTCGATGTCGCGCCCGTAGCGCACCAGATCGTCCACCGTGTCGCCATGATCGATGCGCACCGTGTCCTGCTCGATGATGGGCCCCGCATCCAGTTCGTCAGTCACGTAATGGCAGGTCGCGCCGATTAGTTTCACGCCGCGCAAATAGGCCTGATGATAAGGTTTTGCGCCGACGAAGGAGGGCAGAAAGCTGTGGTGGATGTTGATGATGCGCCCGGAATAACGCCGGCACAGCGCAGGCGGCAGTATCTGCATGAAACGCGCCAGCACCATGGTGTCGCCCTGATATTCATCGAACAGCGCGGCGATCTTCTCGAACGCGGCGGCCTTGTCCTGCATGTCCACGTGAATGAACGGGATGCCGTGCCATTCGACGAAGCTCCTCAGGTCCTCATGGTTGGAGATCACGCAGGGGATGTCCACACGCAACTCATTCGTGCGCCAGCGATGCAACAAATCGTCCAGACAATGATCCTGACGGCTCACCAGAATGACCAGACGTTTGTTTTGCGCAGAATCGGCAAGTTGCCAGTCCATCGAAAACTCATCTGCCAGCGGTGCAAAGCGGCGGCAGAACTCATCCGCCTCGAACGGCAGTGAATCGGTGCGTATCTCCTGGCGCATGAAGAAGCGCTGCTCCTCCAGCTCGGTGTGATAGCTCGCCTCGACGATGAATCCGCCGTGCTGCGCGATGAATCCTGTCACGGCTGCGATGATCCCCGCGCGGTCGGGGCAGGAAATGGTCAGGGTGTAGTGGCGGGGCATGCTGCGCTTTCTGAAATACGGTCTGGGGATTTTAACGGATAACGTCGCGCAGCTTGTAAAAAGTGTGGGGCGAGGCTTGTATTCCAATCATCCCGATCGGATTTGGCTCGCTGGTAAAAATGGGTATGTCATATAATTGAACCCCTTAAGTGAACCGAGTGACGTTGGCGGATGTTGGCGTGTTTTTTGAATTTTTTGATGTCAGGTGGGTCATGGATCAATTATGGAAAGAAAGCATTTACCTCCAGCGTGAAGAGCTGGCAATAATGCTGCGCGAACCGATGGCTCATTTGGCGGAGTTGTGTCTGCCGGCATGGAGCGGGCGGGAAAATCTGAATGAAGTGATCCGGAGTGGGTATTCCGGGATTCCACATTGTGATTTTGTGTATTGCCTTGATCCTTCCGGTCGACAGCTAAGCGATAACTTTGGACATGGCGGATTTGATCTGGATCACTTTGGACGAGACAGATCGCAAAGGCCTTATATGAAGGAAGCGATGCCATCATGGGGTTTTTTACTGTCGGATGCCTATATCAGTTTGCGCGGGCGACGTCCTTCCTTAACGGCATTGCAGGTTGTGCGCAAAAATGGGGAATTAATCGGCTATCTGGGAGCCGATTTTGACTTGCGGAACCTGCCCGTTACTTCCAGGCTCTATGAAGAGCCGGGTTCATGGCGGCAACTTAAAGGAGATCAGGCAATAAGGAATACCGTGTTTTTACAATCGCGCGTCGAAAGCACGATGGACAAGAGTTTTGATCTGGTTATGCCTGTGCTGGAAGAATTGATTGCGGATCGCGGCGTATTCCAGTGTATGTTGCATTTTTCAAGCAGTCGGGTGACGATCTGGACTATGGACGATCCATATCGGTACCGCTTGCTGGAACAGGAAGCGCTGAGTGATCCTGACATTTGCCTGATTTTCCCTTCGCGCCCCTACCCATTGAATGCAGAAATTCCACGGGGCGATATTCCAAAAATATTGTCCACAATGCAATCATTGCGAACGTCTGATCAGACGTTTTACCTTCGAACTGCTTCGATCAACATTTTTAATGGCACGATAAGCCTTACGTTTTCATGTGATGGTTCGCATTACATGTCATATGTAGAATTTTTGATGAAAGGCAGTTCATTCTGGTTTGGAGTTTAGGCGGCAGATGAAAGAGCGGTGTGCTGTTTTGTCCCGGGAACGATCGATGTGCGGGATGCTGAGTGTTTTAATCAGTGACAGGTTCGGATAAACCCGTTGGTTTTTTATGCAAATTCCGGCGGTAACTGGCGAGTTTCAACAGGATTTTCCCATAACATCGACATGATACGGGAGGCTGCTGTTTCGTCGCCGCTGGTGAAAAATTGGGCTGTGTTATCACCGGGCGGGCGTTCAGGCAGTTCGGTCAGAAGCCGGTGCTGTAAATGGCGCGCGACGGCATCCCCGGTATCCACCAGCGTGATGTTAGTACCCACCACCTCGCGGATCAGCGGGGCGAGAAAGGGGTAGTGTGTGCAGCCCAGGATCAGCGTGTCTGCGCCACGAGAGAGCAGTGGCGCGGTGTATCGCTCAACAAAATGGCGCGTCTGTGTGCTGTGCAGTTCGCCCAGTTCAACCTGTTCGACCAGACCCGGGCAACCCTGGGTGACAATTTCCACGTCTCCGGCATAACGTTCCAGCAAGGCGGCAAAGCGCGCACTCTCCAGCGTACCGACGGTCGCCAGCACGCCGACCACGCCGCTTTTCGTTGCGGCAACGGCGGGTTTGACGGCCGGCTCCATGCCGATAATAGGACATGTAAAATCTCGGCGTAAGGTTGCGGCAGCGGCAGCAGTGGCCGTGTTGCAGGCGATGACGATGGCGTCCGCCCCCTGTTCGATCAGAAAATGTGTAAGGGCGATCGAGCGTTGCTCGATATAGTGTACGGATTTGTCGCCGTAGGGTACGTGGGCGGAATCTGCGACATAGATCAGGCGCGTGTCCGGCAGCGTCCGGCGGATGTGGTGCAGCACTGACAGCCCGCCGACGCCGGAATCAAAAACACCGATTGCACCTGTTGTCATAAGCCGGATTTAACCTGGGAAAATCCCGTTCCACGCGGAGGCGCGGAGAAGCGGAAAAAACTAAACGTTAAAAACAAACCCCAATACCGAATTAAAACCATTCGTTTCATTGAAGGCAATCTGGATTTTGATATGGCTTTGAACTTCTCCGCGCCTCCGCGTGAGAAAAAATGTTTTCGGTTTAAGCTGCCATCCCCTGGTCACGCAGATATTCTTCATAGGTGCCGTGGTAGTCGGTGACGCCCTTGGCAGTAATTTCGATGATGCGCGTAGCCAGGGACGATACGAATTCGCGGTCATGGCTGACGAACACCACAGTGCCCTTGTATTCGAGCAGCGCGGTGTTGAGCGACTCGATGGATTCCATGTCCATGTGGTTGGTCGGTTCATCCATCAACAGCACATTGTTGCGTTGCAGCATCAGCTTGCCGAACAACAGGCGTCCCTTTTCGCCGCCGGACAGCACCTTCACCGGTTTATGGGCATCGTCGCCGGAGAATAACAAACGGCCCAGTGTTGCGCGCACCGTCTGATCGTCGTCGGCAGGTCCGCGCCAGTAAGTCATCCAGTCGGTCATGATCCTGTCCTGAGCAAATTCGGCGGTGCTGTCCTGTGCGTAGTAGCCGACTTTTGCCTTGTCAGTCCACTTGATGACGCCGTAGTCAGGCTGCAAATCGCCGGCCAGGCAGCGCAGCAGCGTCGTTTTACCGATACCGTTAGGCCCGATGATGGCCACTTTTTCGCCCGCATCGACGCGGATATTCACATTGGAGAACAACACCCGGTCAAAGCCCTTGGTTAGGGCCTCCACTTCCACGGCGGTGCGATGCAGTTTTTCGCGCTCGTCAAATTCGAAGCGGATGAATGGATACTGGCGGCTGGAAGGCTTGATGTCTTCGATCTTGATCTTGTCGATCTGGCGCGCGCGGGAGGTGGCCTGCTTGGCCTTGGAGGCGTTGGCCGAAAAGCGCGCAACGAAGGCTTTCAGCTCGGCGACTTTTTCCTTGGCCTTGGTGTTGTCAGCCGATTGCTGTTCACGCGCTTGGGTGGACGCCAGCATATAGTCATCGTAAGTACCTGGATAGGTTGTGATTTTTCCAAAATCCAGATCGGACATGTGGGTGCACACGCTGTTCAGAAAGTGGCGGTCGTGCGAGATGATGACCATGGTGCAGGTGCGCGCATTGAGGATGTTTTCCAGCCAGCGGATGGTGTTGATATCCAGGTTGTTGGTCGGCTCGTCCAGCAACAGGATGTCCGGGTTGGAGAACAGCGCCTGGGCCAGCAGCACGCGCAGCTTGAAGCCGGGTGCGACTGCGCTCATGTTGCCCTGATGTAGTTCGATGGCGATCCCTAGCCCCAGCAGCAATTCGCCGGCACGCGCCTCGGCGGTGTAACCATCGTATTCGGCAAATTCGGCCTCCAGATCGGCGGCGCGCATGTAGTCCTCCTCGGTCGCATCCGGATTGGCGTAGATCGCATCGCGTTCCGACATCACCGCCCACATCTCGTCGTGCCCCATCATCACCACATCCAGCACGCGATTGTCTTCATAGGCGAACTGATCCTGACGCAGCTTGCCCAGACGTTCTGTTTTATCCAGCATGACCTCGCCTGAAGTCTGATCCAGATCGCGGCCCAGGATCTTCATGAAAGTAGATTTGCCGCAGCCGTTCGCACCGATCAGGCCGTAGCGGTTGCCGTTGCCGAATTTGACGGAAACGTTCTCGAACAGGGGCTTGGCCCCGAATTGCATGGTGATGTTGGCGGTGGAAAGCATGAAAAACTCGATCTTGAAAAATTCTGGGACGTGATTTTAACACTGTGCGGTGAAAGTGCCGGTACAAAATATTCTTTTGAACAAACAGTATCTGTCTGCCATGCTTTAAACTGCGCTGTGCTAGCATTAGGGGGCCGAACTATCGTAGCGAGCGCCAGTGTGATTGAAAATGGCAGGATTAGTATATAATGGAATGCTTTATTGCTGCGTTTGCCGGCAAAACTTGTCGTGGCGCGTTCCGTGCCTGAGTGAAAATTGATTTATATTCGGAGAATGACAAAATGAAAAAGACGCTTATTGCTACACTGCTTTTGGGTATGTTCGCCTCCCCTGCGTTCGCCGCAGATGCGATCAAGATTGCTATTACCGGTCCGTTCAGCGGTGGATCGGCCCCAATGGGAACTTCCATGAGAGACGGTGCCAAGCTGGCGATCGCCGAAATCAATGCGGCGGGCGGCATCAGCATTGCAGGCAAGAAAAAGAAGATCGAAATCATCGAACGCGATGACGAAGGCAAGAACGAGCGTGGCGCACTGATCGGGCAGGAACTTGCTTCGATGGATGACTTGTCCGGTGTGATCGGCACGGTGAATACCGGTGTGGTCGTGGCGGGTGACAAGCACTTGCAGGAAAAAGGCATCACCAAGATCATCACTCCTGCGGCAGGTTCCGCTTCCATGAACCAATGGAGCAAGGCCGGCGTCAAGGATTTGTCGATCTTCCGTTTTGCCGCAGATGACTCAATTCAGTCTGCGATGGTGGTGGAAGATGCCATCAACCGGAAATTCACCAAAGTAGCGATTCTGTACGATGCCACCAACTACGGCGTATCCGGGCATGACGACCTGGTCGATCAGATCAAGAAACAAGGCAACAAGCTGGCAGTGGTCGCCTCCGAAAAATTTAACATCGGCGACAAGGACATGACTGCGCAATTGTTGAGTGCCAAGGCCGGCGGTGCGCAGGCGATCCTGATCTGGGGTATCGGTCCTGAAATGGCAGCCGTGTCCAACGGCATGGCCAAGCTGGGAATGAAGATACCGCTGATCGGCGGCTGGACGCTTTCCATGTCCAACTACATCGACAATGCGGGTAAGAATGGCAATGGCACGTTGATGCCGCAGACCTTCATCGAAGAATCCATCACGCCGCGTGCCAAGAGCTTCATCGAAGGCTATCACAAGGCTTATAACGTGACGCGCATTCCTTCTCCGGTTTCTGCCGCTCAGGGGTACGATGCGGTGTATATTTTTGCGGCAGCGGTCAAGCAGGCGCAAAGTGAAGACACGCACAAAATCAAGAGTGCGCTTGAAGATTTGCGTGAACCGGTGAAGGGCGTGATTGCTACCTGGAAACATCCGTTCTCCAAGTGGGATCCGGCTAACGAGCTGACCCATGAAGCTTTCCGGCGTGCAGATGTCGTGATGGGCAAGATTCAGGACGGGCATGTGGTCTTCGCCAATGAAGACGACCGCCAGCGCCTGATTAAAAACGCATCCAAATAATATCCGGCAAATTCGTGGAGAGGACATCCCTCTCCACGTGTCACTGAGCAATATCTCATATATATGAATTCGACTATTATCGTTCAGATGGCCGTGAGCGGGGCTCTGATGGGGCTGGTTTACGCGCTGATCGCTTACGGCTTTCAGCTGACCTATGCCACCAGCAAAAGCATCAACTTCGGGCAAGGTGAACTGGTCATGCTGTCCGCTTTTTTCAGCCTGACATTACTTAATATGGGCGTGCCGTACTGGCTCATGGTGCCGGGCGGATTGTTGTTCGGCGCAGCCATGGGGCTGGTGGTCGAGCGTGCCTGTGTGCGGTTGTCGCTGGAACAGAAGAGCGAGGGCTGGATACTGCTTACCATCATTTTCGGTCTGCTCGGTTTCTCCGCTGCCGAGAATATCTGGGGACGCGATGATCGACCTTTCCCCTCGCCTATTTCTTCGGATGCGCTGGATTTTTTCGGCATCAGCATCACGCCGCTGGAAATTTCTGTGGGCGTTGGCGTCTTCGCGGTGATGGGCGTGATTGAACTGTTCAAGCGCAAGACCCTGTTGGGCAAGGCATTCGAGGCTGTGTCGGCGGATCGCGATGCGGCTGAATTGATGGGCATCTCGGCTACACGCACGATCATGCTGTCCTACGGCTTGTCTGGCATGGTGGCAGCAATGGCAGGGATACTTATTTCGCCCATTACCACCGTCGGCCCGACCATGGCATCCGCGCTGATCCTGAAGGCATTTTCAGTGGCCGTGGTGGCAGGCCTGGATTCCGGTTTCGGGGTGGTGCTAATCGGTATAGCGCTAGGTGCACTGGAAAGTCTGACCAGCTTCTATCTGGGCAGTGGCTGGCGTGAGGCGCCCGGCCTGATATTGCTGATTCTGGCGCTGGCGGTGCGTCCCAACGGTGTGTTCGGCAAAGCCGACATACGCAAGGTATAGAGACTGATCATGCTGAAAAGAATATTGTTGTTGCGCGGCACTGAACTCATCGCACTGGCGTTGTTGGCCAGCATTCCACTTGCGGTCAATAACTCCTATGCACTGGGCTTGCTCACGCTGCTTGCGATCTACGGCATTCTGCTGATCGGTCTGGATGTGACGGTCGGTTATCTTGGGCAGGTGAATCTCGCCCAGGCTGCATTCCTGGGTTTGGGCGCTTATGCGGCGGGGTTGAGCGTCACGATGCTGGGATTCGGCATGCCCGCCGCGCTGGGGCTCAGCATGCTGGTCGGCCTGGTGCTGGGCGGTCTGCTGGCGTTTCCTGCGTTACGCCTGGCGGGGCCTCAGTTCGCCCTGGCGACGCTCAGCTTCTCTGCGCTTTGTACGACAGTGCTCAATGAATGGGAGGGGCTGACCAGCGGTGCGCAGGGTTTATCGTTAAGTCGTCCTGCCATTTTAGGTCATGCGGTTAATGCGCCGGGATTCTACTGGATTTGTCTGGCCTTGCTGGCGCTGGTATGGATGGCGATGAGAAATCTGCTCGCATCTCAATGGGGACGCGCGTTTGAAGCCTTGCGTGACAGCCCGATTGCCACCGATGCGATGGGGGTCGGAACCTTCCGTCACAAGGTCGCAGGCTTCGCGCTGGGCTCGTCGTTAGGCGGATTGGCGGGCGGGCTGTATGCATTCAACTTTGAGTATCTGCAGCCGCAAAGTTTTACCTATGACCTGATGGTGATTTTGCTGCTGGGCGTGGTGCTGGGCGGACGCAAGAGCCTGTGGGGTGCGTTTTTCGGTGCGTCTCTGATCGTGTTGTTGCCCAACCTGCTGTCCAGCCGCCTGTTGTTTGAAATTATTTCCGGGTTCGGTTTCCTGCTGGCCGTCGTGGCCGGGCTGCGGGGCTGGCTGAAAAAAACCACCAAGCCGTTTCAGGTGATTGCACCGATTGTTGCGATGGGCATGCTGGTGGTGGGTGGGTTCATGGTCGAGAATACCGAAAACTGGCGCAAGGCGATTTTTGCACTGATGCTGTTCTCGGTTGTGGTGGGTCTGCCGGATGGCATCATGGGTTTTGCCGCCCGCTACCTGACCCGTCTGTTCCGCATTGCGCCGGCCGCACTGCCAGCCGCGTCCAGTCTGGATGATGTGCTGCCAGCGAATAAATCCGACGGCGGCGTGCTGCTGGAACTGAAAAATCTGAAGCGCTATTTTGGCGGGGTCAAGGCGGTCGACGGCGTTTCCATGTCGATACGCAAAGGCCATGTTCACGGACTGATAGGGCCGAATGGCTCGGGCAAGAGCACTGCTGTGAACGTCATTTCGGGGCTCTATGCGCCGACGGCGGGCGAAGTGCTGTTGCAGGGCAGGCCGCTGCCGGAAGGCAGTCTGTTCAAGGTTGCGCGGGCCGGTGTTTCACGCACTTTTCAGAACCTGCAACTGTTCGGCGAATTGTCTGCGCTGGATAACGTGATGCTGGCGCTCAAAGGCGCTTACCGCGTCCCGATGCCGCTGGTGTTGCTGGGATTTTCCAGGAGTGAGGACTGGCGCGCGCAGGCCGATGCACTGGCCTTGCTGGAATTGGTAGGCTTAGCAGATCAGGCCCGGATTCGCGCCAAAGACCTGACTTATGGGTCGCAGCGCTTTCTTGAAATTGCCCGTGCGCTGGCGCGCAAACCCGAACTGCTGATACTCGATGAACCGGCAGCGGGTCTGGCGCATCCTGATGTGGCTGAGTTGGTTGAGATCATCAAGGCGATCAAGCAGCGCGGCATCACTACCATCCTGATTGAGCATCACATGGATGTGGTCAGCGAATTGTGCGATGCGGTGACTGTCGTCGACGGCGGGAAAGTAATCGCCGAGGGTACTCCGGATGAAGTCAATCGCGATCCGCAAGTGATCAAGGCCTACCTCGGGGTTGCGCCGGATGAAACTGCACCGGCTTTATAAGGGAATTACAAAATGCTTCAAGTTGAAAATCTGCATGCGGGCTACGGCAACAGCGAAGTGCTGCTCGGTACATCGCTGCATGTGAAACAGGGTACGGTCGTGGCGCTGATCGGCGCCAACGGCGCAGGTAAAACCACCACGATGCGCGCCATCTCGGGGATGATCAAGCCGACTGCGGGCCGCATTCTGCTGGGGGGGCAGCCGGTTCAGGGTTTGCCGGCCTCGCGCATCGCAAGGCTGGGTCTGGCGCATTCGCCCGAGGGGCGCAAGGTGTTCGGCCCGCTGTCGGTCGAAGATAACCTGCTGCTGGGCGCTTACAATCGCTTGCCGATGTTCTTTGGTTTTCGCAGCAAGGCAGCCCCCGGACTTGCGAAAGTATATGAACTTTTTCCGCGTCTGCATGAACGCAGAAAACAGGCTGCAGGCACGCTTTCCGGCGGCGAACAGCAGATGCTGGCGATAGGCCGTGCACTGATGGCGGACCCCAAGATTATCTTGCTGGACGAGCCTTCCATGGGGCTGGCGCCAGTCATCGTGCTGGAAGTGTTCAATATCATCCGTCGCCTCAAGGAGGCGGGCATTACACTGCTTCTGGTCGAGCAATTCGCCAAGAGTGCTCTGGAAGTGGCCGATTACGCATACGTGATGGAACACGGAGGCATAGCCGTTGAAGGAACGCCGGACGAGTTGAATAACAACGAAAAAGTGCTTGCCGCCTATCTGGGGTAATTGTCTGAACGCATCCGGTAACAACAGCCGCCTGTATTTGGCAGCACTATCAAAGGCGATAGGCTAGAATACGGGCAGTCAATTACCGGCGAAAACCCATGGTTCCTCACCTTACTACCGCACTCAACGGCCCCCTGCTTGATCTGGAGCGTCGTTTTCTGACCGCGATGCCCAACATAGAGCACTGGTTTCGCAAGCAATGGCAGGAACATGCGGTACCGTTTTATGCCTCGGTAGATTTGCGCAACAGCGGCTTCAAGCTGGCCCCTGTTGACACGAATCTGTTCCCCGGCGGGTTCAATAATCTCAACCCTGATTTTTTGCCGTTATGCGTGCAGGCCATGCAGGGCGCGGTGGAGAAGATTTGTCCGGACGCGCGCGGCGTGCTCCTGATTCCGGAAAATCACACGCGCAATCTGTTCTACCTGCAAAACGTGGCGCAGATCGTCACCATACTCAAACAGGCCGGCATGCTGGTGCGGGTGGGCAGTCTGCTGCCCGAAATTACAGCGACTACCGAGATAGTGCTGCCCAACGGCAGTGTTGTGAGGCTGGAACCGCTGGTGCGGCGCGGCAACCGGCTTGGATTGGAGGATTTCGATCCCTGCGTGGTGTTGCTCAACAACGATTTATCAGCAGGCGTGCCGGATATCCTGAAGAATCTCGAGCAGGCGATTTTCCCGCCACTGTCGGCCGGCTGGTACACCCGACGCAAATCCCGGCACTTTGCGGCCTATGACCACGTGGCGAACGATTTTGCCAGTCTTCTCGATATTGATCCGTGGCTCATCAATCCCTATTTTGCGACATGCAGCCAGATCAATTTTCAGGAACGCGTCGGTGAAGAATGTCTCGCGGCGCAGGTGGATGAGGTTTTGCAAAAGATGCGCATCAAATATGCCGAATATGGCGTGAAGCATGATCCCTTTGTCATCGTCAAAGCCGATGCCGGGACTTATGGCATGGGCATCATGACAGTCAAGGATGCCAGCGAAATCACGGGCCTGAATCGCAAGCAACGCAACAAGATGGCCGTGGTGAAAGAAGGCCTCGAGGTCTCGGACGTGCTGGTGCAGGAAGGCGTTTATACCTTCGAAAACATCAATGCAGCAGTGGCCGAGCCTGTGGTGTACATGATCGACCATTACGTGGTCGGCGGTTTTTACCGCGTGCACACCAGTCGCGGCGTGGACGAAAATCTCAATGCGCCAGGCATGCATTTCGTGCCGCTGGCATTCGAGTCCTGCTGCACCCTGCCTAATCCCGACTGCGAGCCGGACGATACGCCGAATCGCTTTTATGCCTACGGGGTCGTGGCCCGTCTGGCGTTGCTGGCCGCCTCGCTGGAACTGGAGGAGCAGGAAAGCAAATGACAGGATTCGGGATTCGGGATTCGGGATTCAGCGCATGGTCGTTGCGCCGCATCGCATTGCTTCTAACGCGCATGGCAAAGAAGCCACCCCTGATAATGAAACTCACCATGCCCGTTTCCCCCTTTTCAACTTTCCCCCGCAAGTGGGGGAAAGGGCAAACGAACGCTTGCGCCAGTTTCACGTTAAGGCACGCGATGCGGCTGGCGGTTCGTTTGCTGCTTCCCGCATCCTGCATTCTGATGACTGCCTGTGGCAAGGAACCGCTGTATCAGGAGCAGGGCTATGTGTTCGGCACGCTGGTGGAAGTCACTGTTTATGGTGAGTCCGAACCGCATGCCAGAGAGGCGATAGCCTCTGTGATGCAGGAATTTCAGCGTTTGCACGACATGCTGCATGCCTGGAAGCCTTCCGAGTTGAGCGATTTGAATAAGGCGATAGCCCGTGGTGAGAGCCGTGTCGTTTCACCGGAACTCGCCGCCATGTTGCAGGATGCGGCGTTGATTTCAAAACAGTCGCAGGGCCTGTTCAACCCGGCTATAGGCGGCCTGGTGCAGTTGTGGGGTTTTCATGAGGATGAATTCAAACCGGTGCAACCGGATGAAAATCAGATTGCGCAGCGGGTGAGCGCCAATCCGCAGATGAGCGACCTTATCTTCACCGCTGCTCCCGGTGGAATGTTGGTGCGAAGCAGCAACAAAGCCGTGCAGCTCGATCTGGGTGGTTATGCCAAGGGATATGCGCTGGATCGCGCGGCAGATTTGCTGAAGAAACGGGATATCCACAATGCGCTGATCAACATCGGCGGAAATGTGCTGGCAATAGGTGGGCACGGCAAACGTCCGTGGCGAGTCGGTATCCAGCATCCGCGCAAATCCGGTGCGCTGGCGGCGATCGAGTTGCACGACGGCGAAGCCATCGGCACGTCTGGCGACTACCAGCGTTATTTTATGCTGGACGGCAAGCGTTATTGCCACCTGATCGATCCGCGAAGCGGATATCCGATGCAGGGTGTGCAGGCGGTGACTATTCTTACTCGCGGAGTGCATGCCGGAGTGCTGTCGGATGCGGCTTCCAAGCCTTTGTTTATCTCGGGTGTGAGCGGCTGGCGGGCGGCGGCGAGCCGGATGGGTCTGGTTGATGCGATGCTGCTGGATGAACAAGGCAATATTCATCTTACAAACGACTTGCAGAAACGGCTAGAATTCACCGACAAGGCAGCAAAATTCCAGGTTGAATAGTATTTTGGCATTGATGCCGGTTGGAGGAGTGTGAATTGGTCGGAATATTATTGGTGACGCACAACGGGCTGGGAAACAGTCTGGCGGATTGCGTCAGGCATGTGCTGGGCGAGCTGCCCGTGAATCTGAAGGTCCTGTCAGTGCTGGCCGAAGAGAACCCGCAACATAAGCTCGCCGAGGGCGAGGAGCTTATCAAGGAACTCGACAGCGGCAGCGGGGTTTTGATTCTGGCCGATGTATTTGGCGCCACGCCCAGCAATATAGGTCGACGGCTTTGCCATGCGGAACGCGTTGAGGGCGTGGCCGGTGTGAATCTGCCTATGCTGTTGCGGGTGGTGTGTTCATCGAACAAGACGCTGTCCGAATTGGCGGACCTGGCCGTCGAAGGTGGGCGCGAATGTATCGTTCATATGGAGCATTAGCATGCAGCAGGACGCACTTATCATCAACAAACTCGGTCTGCACGCGCGCGCCTCGGCCAAACTCACCCAATTGGCTTCCAGTTTCAAATGTGAAGTGATGCTGTCGCGCAACAACCGCCGTGTGAATGCCAAAAGCATCATGGGCGTCATGATGCTGGCGGCGGCCAAAGGGGCGACCATCACCATTGAAACCACAGGCGAAGATGAGGAGGCTGCAATGGCTGCAATCCTCGCGCTGATCAACGATTACTTCGGGGAAGGTGAATGACTTTCACACTGCATGGCATAGCGGTTTCCAGCGGCATTGCGATCGGTCATGCGCATTTGCTTTCGCACAACTCGCTGGAAGTTGTGCATTACATACTGCCCAAGCCCTTTGTCGTTGATGAGATCGCGCGTTTTGATGCCGCTTTGCAAGCCACGCGCAGTGAGTTTGCCGGTTTGCGCAGCAATCGGCCGAGTTACGCCGCTGCCGAGTTCGATGCCTTTCTCGAACTGCACCAGATGATACTGGATGATCCGCTGCTCAGCATCGGGCCGCGTGAGATGGTTGAACGCGAACAATGCAATGCCGAATGGGCGATCAAGGTACAGACAGATGCACTGGCGGCACAGTTCGACGAGTTTGAAGATGCGTACTTGCGCGAGCGTCAGGCCGATGTGAAGCAGGTCGCCGAACGGCTGCTCAAGCAGTTATCCGGTCAGCCGGGGCACCAGCCTGCTCACCTGCGTCATGATGTCGAGACGATACTGGTAGCGCATGACCTGAGTCCCGCCGATATGATTCAGTACAAGCCGCAGCAGTTTGCGGCCTTCATCACCGATGCCGGGAGCGCTACATCGCATACCGCGATTGTCGCGCGCAGCCTGAATACTCCCTGCGTGGTCGGACTGCATCATGCGCGCGAGTTGATCCGTGAAGATGATCTGCTGATTCTGGATGGCGAACAGGGCGTACTGATCGTCAATCCCGACAAGGCCATGCTCGCAGAATACAAACTGCTGCAAAGCGAATGGGAGCTGGAGCGCAAGAAGCTCAAAAGGCTGCGCACCGCGCGCGCCAACACGCTGGATGGTGCGGTTGTCGAGTTGCACGCCAACATCGAAAAGCCTGAAGATATCGTTGAGGCCAGAGAAAATGGCGCGACCGGCGTCGGTCTGTTCCGCAGCGAGTTTCTGTTCCTGAACCGCGACGAGTTGCCGGGCGAAGAGGAACAGTTTGAGGCGTATCGCGCCGCCGCCTCGGGCATGAGGGGCCAGCCTGTGACGATCCGCACGTTTGATCTAGGCGCGGACAAACAAATCAAGGGCGCTGAGCGCGTCGCCAGCAATCCCGCGCTGGGGCTGCGCGCGATTCGTTTGTGTCTGGCCGAGCCGCAATTGTTCCGTACCCAGTTACGCGCGCTGCTGCGCGCGACCCATTACGGCAACGTGAAGATACTGATCCCGATGTTATCCTCCGTGTCGGAACTCAACCAGACCTTGCAGTTTATCGACGCGACCAGACAAGCGCTGGATATTGAGGGCATCCCCTATGACCGCGAGGTGAAGATAGGCGGCATGATCGAGATTCCCGCCGCCGCCTTGTCACTTAATGTATTCGCCAAGCGACTGGATTTTCTGTCCATCGGCACCAACGATCTGATTCAGTACACGCTGGCGATTGATCGCACCGATGAAGACGTGGCGCATCTCTATGATCCGCTGCATCCCGCCGTGCTGCACCTGTTGTCGCACGTCATCGGCACGGCCAATAAACTGGGGGTGCCGATCTCGGTATGCGGCGAAATGGCGGGCGAACTGGCTTACACCCGATTGTTGCTGGGTCTCGGTCTGCGCCAGTTTTCGATGTTTTCTGCACAAGTGCCGACGATCAAGCAGCGCGTTCTGACCACCAGCCTGCGGGAAATCGGCTCGCTCACACAGAAGATCATGCGCACCGATGACCCGATGAAGATACGCGAGCTGCTGGACAAACTGAACGACTGACACGCGGCTTGACCGGTTTTATTTGCTGGAAGACAAAATGCCGCACTATCCTCGCTCGATCTGCTGGTTTCGCCGCGATCTGCGCCTGACAGACCATGCGGCGCTTTATCACGCGCTGAAAAACAGCCGTGCGGTGCATTGCGTGTTCGTGTTCGACACCGATATTCTCGATCAATTGGAAGATAAACAGGATCGCCGTGTGGAGTTCATCTGGCGCAGTCTGCGCGAATTGAATGAACGTTTGCAGCAACAGGGCAGCATCCTGCAGGTGTTGCATGGCAGGGCCGAGGTCGTTATTCCAAGGCTGGCGCGTGAATTAAACGTCCATGCGGTATTCTGCAATCACGATTACGAGCCGGATGCCGTGCGGCGTGATGAGGCGGTTGAGCGGTCGCTGGCGGATATCAAATTTCACCACTACAAGGATCAGGTAATTTTCGAGCAGTCGGAAATCCTCACCGGAAGCGGCACGCCTTACTGTGTGTTCACACCCTACAAAAACGCCTGGCTGAAGAAACTGGACGATTTTTATCTGCGCACCTATCCGACTGAACAATATTTTGCTGCACTCGCCCAATGCCCGGCGGTCGCGTTGCCAACGCTCGAATCTTTGGGTTTTACGCCCGGAAAACTCGACATACGGGCGCTGCCTGTCGGTGCATCGGGCGCCGGAAAATTATTCGAGGATTTTACACGGCGGATTGACGCATATCAGCAAGCGCGCAATTTCCCCGCCGTGCAAGGCGTGTCCTGTTTGTCCACGCACCTGCGCTTCGGCACCATTTCCATCCGCAGGCTGGCATCGACGGCGTACCACATCGGCGGGGCGGGGGCGCAAACCTGGCTTTCCGAGCTGATCTGGCGGGAGTTTTATCAGATGCAGCTGTATCATCATCCGCAACTGGCGCAAGGGTTCGCTTTCAAACCACAGTTCAATTCGATTGCGTTTTCGAACGACCCGGGAAAATATGCAGCCTGGTGCCAGGGGCGCACGGGTTTTCCGCTGGTCGATGCGGCGATGCGCCAGCTCAATCAGACAGGTTACATGCACAACAGACTGCGCATGGTGGTGGCCTCTTTTCTGGTGAAGGATTTGCATATCGACTGGCGCCGGGGCGAGCGTTATTTCGCGCAACATCTGCTGGATTTCGATCTGGCGGCCAATAACGGCGGCTGGCAATGGGCGGCGTCCACCGGCTGTGATGCGCAACCGTGGTTCCGCATTTTCAATCCGGTCACCCAGTCTGAAAAATTCGATGACAAGGGCAGCTTTATCCGTCGCTATGTGCCTGAACTGGCCAACTGTCCGGACAAATGGATTCATGCGCCGTGGCTGATGCCGGCGGCTGAACAGCGGCGTTGCGAGGTGGTTATCGGCCAGGATTATCCGGTCCCGGTCGTGGATCATGCGCTGGCCAGAATCAAGACACTGGCGCTGTTTCAGGAGATGGCCAGCGTGATTACAGCAAACGGCAGTTAAAGGAAACTCTCCGAGGTGGCAGAGGGCAGGCCGAAGGTGTCCGCTACCGCACGGCAGGTGAGCTTGCCTTGTGCGATATTCAGCCCCTGTCGCAGCGGCAGGTTGTCGCGAAGTGCCTGCTGCCAGCCCTTGTTTGCCAATTGCAGCAGGTAAGGGAAGGTGGCGTTGGTAAGCGCCAGTGTCGAGGTGCGCGGCACGCCGCCCGGCATGTTGGCGACCGCATAGTGAATCACGCCATCGACGACATAGATTGGATTTTCGTGCGTGGTGGGATGGATGGTCTCTATGCAGCCGCCCTGATCCACCGCGACATCGACGATCACAGCGCCCTGCTGCATCAGCTTCAGATCACAACGCTGTATCAGACAGGGGGCAGCTGCGCCCGGAATGAGCACGCAACCTATGACCAGATCGGCTGTAGCCAGTTGCTCCAGCAGGTTATGGCGGTTGGAGAACAGCGTTTGTACAGGCAGTGTATCGTCCAGATGACGCAGCCGTTCCAGCGATACATCCATAATCGTGACGCGTGCACCCATCCCTGCCGCGAGCCTGGCCGCATGGCTGCCGACAACGCCGCCGCCCAGGATTACCACATGCGCCGGCAAAACTCCGGGTACCCCGCCCAGCAGAACGCCGCGCCCGCCGTATTGCTTCTCCAGATACCTGGCGCCCTCCTGTACTGCCATCCGCCCCGCCACTTCCGACATGGGCGTGAGCAACGGCAGTTCGCCGCCTGCCTGTGCCACGGTCTCATAAGCGATGCAGATGGCGCCGGAATCGATATGTGCCTGAGTCAGTTCCCGGTCGGCCGCAAAATGAAAATAGGTGAATATGATTTGTCCGGCGCGTAAATTTTGCCATTCAGTTCGGATCGGCTCCTTGACCTTAACGATCAGCTCGGCGGCAGACCAGATGGCTTTTGAATCGGCAACCAGTTGCGCTCCGGCGCTTCGGTACTGCTCATCGCAAAAGCCGCTGCCCAGCCCGGCGCCGCGCTCCACCAGCACGGTATGTCCGGCCTCGACCAGGGCGGCTGCGCCTGACGGTATCAGCGCAACCCGATGTTCATTCGTCTTGATCTCTTTTGGCACGCCGATTTTCATTTGTCATTTTCCCCGATGAATGATTCAAGTCTGCTCCAGAAAGCCGCCCGCCCGAAATGTCAGCACCAGGGTGTCACGGTGGCCACCTTCACCGGTGGGCTGTATCGGTGTGGATTCGTGGATGACGCGCTGATCGTCAAGTAACAGCAACGTCCAGGGTTCACTCAGGGTGAAGCGCTGCCCGTTGGGTCCCTCTGCCTCGAAAATACGGCTCTCACCGCCGCTGACATTCTTTCGCGATACCAGCAGGATGGCGACAAAATCAACGCCGTCGCGATGCGCGCCTTCCGGCGTCGGTCGTCCGATGCCATTCTTGGTGTCGATGCGGAACTGATGCGCTTCCACATACCAAGGCTGTTCGCCCCTGACGGACGAACAGACGCGCCCAATTGCCAGTATCAATTCCTGCCATACGGCTTGTTGCAGGGTATGCGAGGCTATCGGTTCGAACAACCGGTGCATGCCCCCGTGCAACGCGTTATATGCCAGCGGCTGGTAGTGCGCGCGATGGGGTACCTGGATCAGGGACTGAGTATTTGCAATGAAACAGGAATGCCGACGCCGACGATAGCGCCCGCCGTCTTTGAGAAAGTTGTCGAGCGGTAACTCGTCCCAGTCCGCCTGTAGCGACTCCAGTTCAGACAGCGGATGCCCGATGAGTGAAACAAGCTCTCCGGGACTCAGTACCCCATAACCCTGAGTCTTCAGGGTGGCGGCAAGGTGCGGCGACTCGATATAGCCGGGGGCGAGGGTGATGATAGCCATGATGATTTGATTATGGTCCTGATGCTCACTATTCTACGTCAATGCACATCACGACTACAGACAAAGCAATGGCATTGCTGCAAATCACCGGCCGGTTTGCCGTCCGGCACCCCCGTGGGGGAATCGTGATGCAATACCCCTGGCAATAAGGCTTGTTGGGGTTGTGTCGTGCAATCTGCAAACGGCTGTAAATTGACATGTCGGGGCAAAACGCGGAAACTTGCGTCTGTGCCGATTTGACATCAGCTTGCGGGGCACGGACAGGATATGAAAAGCGGATTTTCATTCCCTGTTAAAACATACCAGCTAAAGCGAGGACACCCGTTTTGGCTAAGCTAAACGGGTTTTCTTTTGGAGCTGCTTTGGATCATTCTGTAGGTATTGTTAAAGCGCAGCGCGCATCGTTCGACACCCCGCTGGTATTTCGCAGCGGCGCGGTGTTGCCGCGTTACGAACTGCTCTATGAGACATACGGCACGCTCAATTCCGACAAGTCCAACGCCATTCTGATCTGTCATGCGTTGTCCGGACATCACCATGTTGCGGGCTATTATGCAGACGAACCGAAGAACATTGGCTGGTGGGACAACATGGTGGGGCCCGGCAAGCCGATCGATACGAACAGGTATTTTGTGGTTGGGCTGAACAACCTGGGCGGCTGTCATGGCTCAACCGGCCCTTCCTCGATCAACCCTGAAACCGGCAAGCCCTATGGCGCAAGCTTTCCGGTCATCACGGTGGAAGACTGGGTAGAATCGCAGGCGCGGCTGGCTGACAGGCTGGGCATCCGTTGCTTTGCGGCTGTGATCGGCGGCAGTCTGGGCGGCATGCAGGCATTGCAATGGTCGCTGGCCTATCCTGACCGGGTGCGTCATGTGCTGGCCATCGCCAGTGCGCCTCGCCTCACCGCGCAGAATATCGCCTTTAACGACGTGGCGCGCAACGCCATCCTGACCGACCCGGATTTTCACGGCGGAGACTTTTATCAGCACGGCGTGGTGCCGACCCGGGGCTTGCGACTGGCGCGCATGTTGGGACACATAACGTACCTGTCGGATGATGCGATGGCGGACAAGTTCGGACGCGAGCTGCGCACCGAACAATATAATTACGGCTATGAAGTGGAGTTCCAGATCGAATCCTATCTGCGCTATCAGGGCGACAAGTTCGCCGCCTATTTCGATGCCAACACCTATCTGCTGATGACCAAGGCGCTGGATTATTTCGACCCCGCGCAGGATTGCGGCGGCGATCTGAATCGTGCCTTCGCGCGTGCAAAAGCGGATTTTCTGGTGATCTCATTCACCACAGACTGGCGTTTCTCGCCGCAGCGCTCACGCGAGATCATTCGGCCACTGCTTCACAATAAACGCCCGGTCAGCTATGCACAGATCACTTCCACGCACGGGCACGATTCATTCCTGATGGAACATCCGCACTATTTTGATGTTGTGCGCGCGTATCTTGATAACGTAGCACGCGAGGTAGCAAAATGAATATTGCTACTACTGATCGTGCGGATTTCGCGGCCATCGCCGCATGGATACCCAGAGGCGCCTCGGTACTGGATCTGGGTTGCGGAGATGGCAGCCTGTTGCGCTATCTGAAGGAAACGCGAGCGGTGCGCGGTTACGGCGTGGAAATCAGCGATCTGGACATCGTGTCGTGCATCGCCAATGGCGTGAATGTGATCCAGAACGACCTGGATGCCGGCCTGTCCGATTTCGAGGACGGCGCTTTCGATTTCGTCATCCTTTCGCAGACGTTGCAGGCCACGCGGCATACCGAGCCGCTGATACAGGAGATGCTGCGCGTCGGGCGCGAGGGCATCGTCAGTTTCCCCAATTTCGGCTACTGGAAGAGTCGCCTCAACGTGTTGCAGGGCAATATGCCGGTGTCGCGCGAGTTGCCCTACCAGTGGTACAACACGCCGAACGTGCATCTTTGCACGCTGAATGATTTCGAGAATTTTTGCCGCACATACTGCGTCAGCGTCACAGCGCGCAGTGTGATGACCGGCGGGCGCGAGGTGAGCGTGTTGCCCAATCTGCTCGGCAGCACGGCGGTTTATCGTTTTCAGCGCGGGGTATGAGCGTCATCAGGCAACTGTTTACCCGTCGCATGCTGATCTGCGTGTTCACCGGTTTTTCTTCCGGTCTGCCGCTGTATCTGCTGTTCAATCTGCTGCCTGCCTGGCTGCGCAGCGAACATGTCGATCTGAAGACCATTGGCCTGTTCGCGTTGATCCAGTTTCCCTACACCTGGAAATTCATCTGGTCGCCGTTGCTCGACCGCTACGCCTTGCCGATGCTGGGGCGGCGGCGCGGCTGGATGGTGCTGACTCAGCTCGGATTGCTGGCGGTGATTGCCAGTATGGGCGGCTTCTCGCCAGCCAGCCAGTTATCTACTATCGCATGGTGCGCAACGCTGTTGGCGGTGCTCTCCGCGACGCAGGATATCGTGCTGGATGCCTACCGGCGCGAGTTGCTGAGCGATGCCGAACTGGGCCTGGGCAACGCGGTGCACGTCAACGCCTATCGCATCGCAGGGCTGGTGCCGGGTTCCTTGTCGCTGATCCTCGCCGACTTTTTGCCCTGGGACTTGGTGTTTATCATCACCGCGCTGTTCATGCTGCCCGGCATCGCGATGACGCTGATGGTGAAGGAGCCGCACAGAGCTGTGCCGCCGAAGACCTTGCGCGAGGCGGTAGTCGAGCCGTTCCGCGAATTCATCAACCGGCAGGGCTGGCGTAGCGCCTTGTTGATTCTGGCTTTCCTGCTTTTCTACAAGCTGGGCGACAGCCTGTGCACGGCGCTTGCCACGCCTTTCTATCTCGACATGGGTTTCTCCAAAACCGACATCGGCCTGATCGCCAAGAACGCAGGCCTGTGGCCGTCGGTGATCGGCGGCATGCTGGGCGGGTTGTGGATGGTGAAGATCGGCATCAACCGCGCGCTGTGGCTGTTCGGCGTAGTGCAGATACTGGCCATCTTCGGTTTTGCGTGGCTGGCTTCCATCGGTTATCACGCTGATATCGGCGCGCTCGAACGCACCCAGCTGGCTGTGGTGATCGGCCTGGAGGCGCTGGGGGTGGGCTTGGGTACCGTGGCCTTCGTCGCCTTCATCGCACGCACCACACACCCCGCTTACACGGCCACCCAGTTCGCGCTGTTCACCAGCCTGATGGCGATGCCGCGCACCTTCGCCAATGCCGCCACCGGCTGGCTGGTCGAGTTTATGGGCTGGAGCGGATTCTTTTTGTTGTGCGCGGCGATGGCGATACCGGGCATGCTGCTACTGTTCAAGGTAGCGCCCTGGAATGCGCCTGTTCCGGAAACCTCGCCCTGAACCTGCTGGTGACCGGCCGGCGGCCCTATTTCGTCTTCTTCTGGATCAGCTCGATTTTGTATCCGTCCGGGTCTTCGATAAACGCAATCACCGTGCTGCCGTGTTGCATCGGACCTGCTTCGCGCACGACCTTGCCGCCGAGCTGCCTGATCTTTTCGCAGGCATCATAGGCATTCTCAACTTCGATGGCGATATGGCCGAATGCATTGCCGGGTTCGTACTTTTCCACGCCCCAGTTGTAGGTGAATTCGATCACCGCGCCGCTGGCTTCGTCGGTGTAGCCGACAAAGGCCAGGGTAAATTTTCCATCGGGATAGTCGGTGCGGCGCAGCAGCTTCATGCCGAGCACGTCGGTATAGAAGGTGAGCGATTTATCCAGATTAACCACGCGTAACATGGTGTGCAGTATGCGCATAATATCCTCTTGAAATTGGTATTCGGAAATCACAGTCATATAGGGTAAAATGACCGACCTGACGCGCATAATACCATCGCCTACATCATGTCCGAATCTTTCCCGCTAGTAATGAGTTTTGCCGCCACCGATCCTTCCGGAGGTGCTGGTTTGCAGGCTGATATGTTAACGATTGCAAGCATGGGTTGTCATCCGCTGTCGGTTGTCACGGCGGTCACCGTGCAGGATACCAGCGGTGTGGAGGATGTGCTGCCGATGGAGCCCGAGTGGGTGGTGGATCAGGCGCGTGCGATGCTCGAAGACGTGCAGGTCGCGGCTTTCAAGATCGGTCTGCTGGGCAGCGTGGAAAATATCGTGGCAATCGCCGAGATATTGGCGGACTATCCCGATGTTCCTTTTGTGCTCGATACGGTGTTGGCTTCGGGACGAGGGGACGAGCTGGCTGACGAAGACATGCTCGATGCGATGCGCGAATTGCTGATTCCGCAGGCGACCATTGTCACGCCGAACAGCATAGAGGCGCGTCGCCTGGCGATGGATGAAGACAATGAAGAGGATGATCCCAGCCTGGAAGAATGCGCCAAACGCATTCTGGCGATGGGCTGTGAATATGTGCTGATTACCGGAACGCATGAACAGACGCCCAAGGTGATCAACACCTTGTACAGTGAAGATGGCGTGGTGAGTCGCGATAGCTGGGCGCGTCTGCCGGGGATTTATCACGGATCAGGATGCACCATGGCATCGGCCATTGCAGCCTTGCTGGCGCAGGGGGTGGATGTGGTCGAGGCGGTCAAGGAAGCGCAGGAATATACCTGGCAGACGCTGAATGCCGGTTTCAGGCCCGGCATGGGGCAACTCATCCCGGACAGGTTGTTCTGGGCGCGGGGTGAAGACGATGAGGACAAACCCGATCTGCTCAACTAGATGCAGGATTGCGGATTGAGGAAAGCAGGATGAACGGAGTCGAGTCTTGTCGTGTAGCCAAACAGGCTGTCAGAGGTCTTTACGCGATTACGCCGGAGGAGCAAGACACGGTTAAGCTGCTGCGTCAGGTACGGCTGGCTTTGCAAGGCGGGGCGAGTGTCCTGCAATACCGCAACAAGCAGGGCGGCGCGGCGCGGCGTCTGGAACAGGCAAGTGCCTTGCGCGAGCTGACGCGGGAATTTGGCGTTGCCTTGATTATCAACGATGATGCTGCGCTGGCTAAAATGGTCGATGCCGATGGCGTGCATCTGGGCTTTGATGACGGCAGCGTGGCAGAGGCGCGCGCAATGTTGGGTGGCGGGAAAATAATCGGTATATCTTGTTATAATCGCGTCGATCTGGCGCATGAGGCAGCGGGTCTGGGCGCTGATTATGTCGCATTCGGTGCGTTTTTTGCCTCGACGATTAAACCCGCTGCGCCGGCGGCAACCCTCGACTTATTGTGTCAGGCGCGCCGTGAAATTGACCTGCCGATCGTAGCGATAGGCGGCATCACGGCAGAAAATGGCGCGCAACTGCTGACGGCGGGGGCTGACGCGCTGGCGGTAATCTCGGCGCTGTTCGGTGTGGAAGATATTGAACAGACAGCCAGGCAGTTTGCAAATTTGAATTTAGATCATTAGTTAGAAAGACGCAACATGACCTCTCATAATCAGGAACTTTTCGACGCGTCGCAGCAGCTTATTCCCGGCGGCGTGAATTCGCCGGTTCGCGCGTTCCGCTCGGTGGGTGGCACGCCGCTGTTTTTCAAACGCGGACATGGCGCCTATGTCTGGGATGCAGATGACAAGCGTTACACCGATTACGTGGGCTCATGGGGGCCGATGATCGCAGGGCATTGCCATCCGGACGTGGTTCGAGCGGTGCAGGATGCGGCGGCCAATGGGCTGGGTTTCGGTGCGCCAACCGCGGCCGAGCTGGAAATAGCCGGTTTGTTGTGCAAGTTGTTGCCGAGTCTGGAAATGGTGAGACTGGTCAGTTCAGGCACGGAAGCGACCATGACGGCGATACGTCTGGCGCGAGGATTTACCAATCGTTCGCGCATTATCAAGTTTGAGGGGTGTTATCACGGGCATTCCGATGGCTTGCTGGTCAAGGCGGGATCCGGCGCGCTGACTTTCGGTCAGCCGAGTTCATCCGGCGTGCCGGCCGAAATTGCAGCCCTGACCACGGTGCTCGATTATAACGATGCAGCGGGTCTTGAGCGGGCATTTGCCGAGATGGGCAGCGAGATCGCTGCCGTGATCGTCGAACCTGTTGCGGGCAACATGAACCTGATTACGCCAAAAAAAGAATTCCTCGATGCATTGCGCAATTTGTGCACCAGACATGGCGCAGTGCTGATTCTGGACGAAGTGATGACGGGATTCCGCGTCAGCCTGCAAGGCGCGCAGGGGTATTACGGCATCAAGCCTGATCTGGTCACGCTGGGCAAGGTGATGGGCGGCGGCCTGCCGGCAGCAGCGTTTGGCGGGCGGCGTGACATCATGCAATGTCTGGCCCCGCTGGGGGCTGTGTATCAGGCAGGTACCCTGTCGGGCAACCCGGTCGCAGTGGCGGCGGGTCTGGCTACCCTGAAGCTGGTTCAGGCCGAAGGATTCTATGAGCGATTGTCGAAACTGGCCACACAACTGACCGAAGGCCTGTCGGCGAGCGCCAAACGGCATGGCATCGCATTTTGTGCACAATCGGTAGGCGGCATGTTCGGCCTGTATTTCAGCGATACTCTGCCCACCAGCTATGCCGAGGTGATGTCCTGTGACAAGGTGGCATTCAACCGCTTCTTCCACGCCATGCTGGACGCGGGTGTATATCTGGCCCCTTCCGCATTCGAGGCGGGTTTCGTATCCTCAGCGCACACCGAGGCTGATATTAATGAGACGATTGCAGCAGCTGAGCTAATCTTCTCGGTCTGGAAATAATGGGACTTTTTTCTTTAGCGACGTTCTACACCACCGTCAACCATATCAAGGACTTGCCGATGCATGGCGGCCGGGAGGTGGCCTTCGTCGGGCGATCCAACGCGGGCAAATCGAGTGCGATCAATACGCTGGCAAACCACGTGCGTCTGGCTTACACCAGTAAAACGCCGGGTCGCACCCAGCATCTGAATTACTTCTCTCTGGGCAATGACCGTTATATCGTGGATTTGCCGGGCTACGGATATGCCAAGGTGCCACCCGAGGCCAAGCGCCATTGGGAAGGATTGCTGAGCACCTATTTGCAGAAGCGCGAGGAGCTGAGCGGACTGGTCGTGATCATGGACATACGCCGCCCGTTGCTTGAACTGGATGAAACCATGCTGGACTGGTTCGCGCCGACGGCTAAGCCGGTGCACATTCTGCTGACCAAATCGGACAAGCTGAGCCGCCAGCAATCGACGATAACTTTGATGAAGGTAAAAGCCTATCTTGCCGAAAATTATCCGCAATGCTCGGTGCAGTTATTCTCAAGCCTGAAGAAGCAGGGCATTGAGGAAGCAGAAGCGGTGATTGCCGGCTGGTTAAAATCGGATGACATCGAGACTGACGTGGATGAAGGCGTGATCGACTAGCTGGTAGTAAATTCGGCGGGCAAAAAAAGCCCCCAACCGGTGGGGGCAAAATCTTAACTTAAGGTTAAGACACGCTCAGGGAGGAGAAACGTGGAATGATTTATCGTCATTCGCATACTCAGATAAGCGTTTCCTTAAATAGTTCCAAAGAAAATAAATTTTTCAGGAAAATTATGCAGACACTCGGACAATACCCACACAAACGCATGCGCCGCATGCGCCGCGACGCTTTTTCACGCGACCTGATGCGGGAGCATCTGCTCACGCCAGCAGACTTTATCTACCCTGTCTTTGTGCTGGAAGGCAGCAATAAAGTCGAAGATATCAAGTCCATGCCGGGTGTACAGCGCAAGACGCTGGACTTGTTGCTCAAGGATGCAGAAGCATGCGTGAAATTGGGCATTCCGGTGATGGCGATTTTTCCGGTGATCGATGCCCCGCTTAAAACTTTGGATGCGTGCGAAGCCTATAACCCGAACGGCCTCGTGCCGCGCGTGATCGCTGAACTGAAAAGAAATTTTCCGCAGCTTGGCGTGATGACCGACATCGCGCTCGATCCCTATACCAGCCACGGGCAGGACGGGCTGATAGACGAGGCAGGTTACGTTCTCAACGACGAGACCATTGCCGTGCTGACACGCCAGGCGCAGACGCATGCTGCTGCCGGGGCTGATATCGTTGCGCCTTCGGACATGATGGACGGGCGCATCGGTGCGGTTCGCACAGCCCTTGATGCCGACGGCCACATTCACACCCGCATCATGGCCTATTCTGCAAAATACGCCTCCAGCTTCTACGGCCCGTTCCGCGATGCGGTCGGTTCCAGCGGTAATCTGGGCTCAGGCAATAAATACACCTACCAGATGGATCCGGCCAATTCCGATGAGGCGCTGTGGGAAGTCGGTCTCGATTTGCAGGAAGGTGCGGACATGGTGATGGTCAAGCCCGGCATGCCCTACCTCGATATCGTTCGCCGCGTGAAGGACGAATTCAAGGCCCCCACCTTTGTCTATCAGGTCAGCGGCGAATACGCCATGCTCAAGGCCGCAGCCCAAAACGGCTGGCTGAACGAACAGGCCTGCGTGCTGGAATCGTTACTGGCCTTCAAGCGTGCCGGCGCGGATGGCATCCTGACTTACTTCGCGCTGGATGCGGCAAGGTGGCTGAAAAAGCAGGATTGAGACCGCCGGGGTTGGCTGCGCCGTTGTTGCGTGAAGGATTGAGGATTGAGGACTGAGGATCGAGTAAAGTCAGTGCGCCGTTTTTGACTTTCCTCTCAATCCTCGCTCCTCGCTCCTTGCTCCTCAATTAACTTAGTTACCGCCGCGATATCGGCATGGGTGTCCGGGTGGCGGCTGCCGCTGTAACGGGCATTTTCAGGCAGCACGACGAGGTGTATCTGGGCGCCGGATTCGCCGATGAGCGTGTAGCTCGGCACCGTTTCTTCGCGTCCTCCCAGCCGCACCCTCCATTCCCCGTCTTCGAACTCAAGCTTGTTCCTGAGCAGAAACAGCAGCACGGCTTTTGCATCGTCGGAAAACAGCATCAGATTGATGTCCGAATGTTCGCCAGCCGCGCCGCTCAATACCGAACCTGTGAGGTAGGGGTTGAACGCCGCGAACAGTTGCATGCAGGCAAGCGCATCTGTGCGTAACTGATGCAGGATGTCGGGATGACTCTCGTGCTGATAAAGCGAGCGGTAACTTTGCAAAGCCTCCTCAACTTCGTTGTTACTGGGCAGGTGTTGGGTATCAGCCGCGCCGAGCTGACGGGCGGCTTTACGCTTGGCGGAAGCGAAGTCCGCAATGCCGGTTTCTGCAATCAACTTGGCTGCTCTGTGCGCCAGTTGTTCACGCATCAGGTCGCGCCTTGGGGCATGCGATTTACTCATGATCAGAGCAGCTGATCCTTGATTGTGCCGGGCAGTTTTTCCGCTTCAGCGGGTACCGGAGCGGGCTGCGCACCGGGCTCATTTTCCTTGTAAAAATATTCTTCGCGTGTCCCGTTTATATCACGACGGCCGTTATTATTGATGCGCACGGCGACCATGTTGTCCGGCATGCTGTACTCGGCCTCCGGAACACCTTTGAGAACTTTTTCCATGTAGCCCATCCATATCGGCAGAGCCGCGCCACCGCCGGTTTCCTTGCCGCCCAGACTGCGTGGCTGGTCGAATCCCATCCAGGAAATGCCCACCACGGTCGGCTGAAAGCCACAAAACCATGCATCGATCGAGTCGCTGGTGGTGCCGGTTTTGCCGGCCAGATCCTGACGGCCAAGTTGCATGGCGTGTATGCCGGTGCCATGCTTGACCACGTCCTGCATCATGCTGACCATGGTGTAGGCATTGCGCACATCGATGACTTGCTCCGCCCCTTCATTCGCTACGACAGGTGTGGTTTGACTGAGCACGCGGCCTTGTGCATCCTCGATGCGCTTGATGTAGTAGGGGCTTGTGCGGAAACCGCCGTTGGCAAATACGGAATAACCGGTCAGCATCTGTAACGGCGTGACCGATCCGGCGCCCAGCGCCATGGTCAGATAAGGCGGGTGCTTGTCGGCATCGAAACCGAACTTGGTGATGTAATCCTGCGCATAGGCCGGCGTGATGGATTGCAGGATGCGTATCGAAACCAGATTCTTGGAATGAATGAGTGCTTCGCGCATGCGCATGGGCCCTTCATATTTCCCATCGTAATTTTTCGGCTCCCAGGGCGTGCTGCCGGTCTGATCGGCACCGAACGTCAGTGGCGCATCATTGATGATGGTAGCAGGCGTGAAACCCTTCTCGAGCGCGGCGGAATAGATAAAGGGTTTGAAGCTGGAGCCGGGCTGGCGCCAGGCCTGTGTGATGTGATTGAACTGATTGTGATTGAAGTCGAAACCGCCTACCAGTGAATAGATGGCGCCATCGAGCGGATTCCCGGAAACGAACGCCGCTTCAACCTGTGGAAGCTGGCTGATTTGCCAGACGCCCTGATCGTTTTTCTGCGCACGGATGATGGAGCCGGCCACGATGCGCTGATTGAGCGCAACCTTGTCGGTCAAGGCGCGCAGCGCAAAACGCAAGCCTTCACCGCTGATCGTGATACGTTCACCACCCTTGCAATAAGCCTGGATCTGGGTTGCGGACACGGCCAGCACTACGGCGGGAAGCAAGTCGTCGTTGTCTGTGGAGTCCTGCAAGGACTCCTCCAGATATTCTTCGCTGCTGTCCTGTTGCAAATCAACGAAGCCTTCCGGCCCGCGATAGCCATGGCGCCGGTCATACTCGAGCACCCCTTTGCGTACCGCCTGATAAGCGGCGACCTGGTCCAGCTGGCGGATGGTGGTGTAAACCTTGAGGCCCTCAGTGTAGGCGCTGTCCTGGTACTTTTGATACATCGCCTGGCGCACCATTTCAGTTAAATAGTCCGATTTGACCGGAAATTCCTGATTGCCGTGTTTGGCGACGATGGGCTGGTTTTGCGCCAATTTGAACTGGTCGTCGGTGATGAAATGCAGCTCATGCATGCGCCGCAACACATAAAGCTGGCGCAATTTTGCCCGTTTTGGATTGACGACGGGGTTGTAACTGGAAGGCGCTTTGGGTAAACCGGCGAGCATTGCGGCTTCGGCTATCGAAAGCTGATTGAGGGGTTTGCCGAAATAGATTTGCGCCGCCGCCGCGAAGCCGTAGGAACGTTGTCCCAGGTAAATCTGGTTGATGTAAAGCTGCAGGATTTCATCTTTGGAGAGGAAGTGTTCAATCTTGAAGGCAAGCAGCATCTCGTTGAATTTGCGCGTGAAGGTTTTTTCCTTGGACAGGAAAAAATTACGCGCAACCTGCATAGTGATGGTGCTGGCGCCCTGTTTGGAACCCCCGGCCGTAAAGTTCGATAATGCTGCGCGCATCACACCCATATAGTCCACGCCGCCATGTTGATAAAACCGATCATCTTCGGCGGCGAGGATGGCATGTTTCATGTCGTCGGGAACGTCGGCAATTTTAACCAGCGCCCTGCGCTCTTCACCAAATTCGCCCAGCAAGGTGCCTTCCGCGCTGTAGATGCGCAGCGGCACTTTCGGGTGGTAGTCGGTCAGCACCTCCAGGGATGGCAGTGTCGGGTAGGTCAGGAGCACTGCCATGCCGAGCAAAAACATGGGCAATAAAATCAGCGTGAGCACGAGAATGAAGGGGAGGAGCCAGCGGCGTGTAGACATTGAATAGTTGTTCAAGAATAATTAATAATGGTATTGTTCAACAGGCGCACAGATTATACGAGATAAATGCGCACCTAAAAACGCCTTTACAGTACTGGCAGTTGTTGTTAGGATTTCAACCACTTTATACGGAACAGTTCCGAACGGCCTATGCCAAAAGTAAATTTTGATATTCTGCTGGATTTTTTCCAGTCCAAAACGCCACCTATGATTGGGGTGGATATCAGTTCATCAGCGGTTAAATTGGTTGAACTCAGTTATGCGCCAAATAGTTCGGGCTATATCGTCGAGCGCTATGCCATAGAGACGTTGCCGAAAGATGCGGTCAGCGACGGCAATATCAATAATCTGGACGCGTTAGCTGAGACGCTGCAGCGGGCCTGGAAACACCTGGGCACAAAAATAAAAAATGTCAGTGTGGCGCTTCCGGCTGCGGCCGTTATTACCAAAAAAATTCTGTTGCCAGCCGGTATGCGGGATGAAGACATGGAATATCAGGTCGAATCCGAGGCAAACCAATATATTCCATTCGCACTCGAAGAGGTGAACCTGGATTTTCAGGTGCTGGGTCCGGCGCCGGGCAATGCAGATGAAGTGGAAGTGTTGCTTGCCGCCTCACGCAAGGCAAATGTCGAAGACAGAGTGGCTGCGGCTCAACAGGCAGGCCTTAATGTGGTGGTTGTGGACGTGGAGCCCTATGCGGCTGAAACCGCGTTTTCACAAATACGGGCGCAACTGCCTGATAACGCTGAAGACAAATGCGTGGCATTGATCGACGTCGGCGCGACGGTGATGAATGTCAATGTATTGCGCAACGGAACATCAATTTATACGCGCGACCAGCAAATTGGCGGCGAGCAATTGACCCAGCAAATTCAAAACATGTTCGGGCTAACGGCTGAGCAGGCTGAGGCGGCCAAGCGCAGCGGGGGGTTGCCGGATAATTATGAGAGTGACGTATTGTCGCCATTTCGCGAGAGTCTGGTCATGGAAATTGCGCGCGCACTCCAGTTCTTTTTTACCTCTTCGCAATACAATGAAGTTGATTACATCGTGTTGGCAGGCGGCAGTGCTGTATTGCCCGGACTGGACGACGCAGTTGCCACTCGCACGCAGGTAAGCACCATGGTGGCGAATCCGTTTGCGCTGATGACGCTGTCCAGCAGAGTAAAAAGCCGCCAATTGCAGGCGGATGCGCCGGCGTTAATCGTCGCCTGCGGTCTGGCTATGCGGAGGTTTGACCCATCATGATACGCATAAATTTATTGCCGCATCGCGAAGAAAAGCGGCGCGCCAGACAAGTACAATTTATCAGTCTGAGTATTCTTTCATTGCTGCTGGCTGCGCTGGTGTGGGGGCTGGTGCATGCAGCGATCGCCACGCAAATAGATTACCAGAACCGTCGCAATGCTTATCTGGAACAGGAAACGGCAATACTGGACAAACAGATTAGCGAAATCAGAAAGCTGCGTGAACAAACCAAGTCGCTGCTGGAACGCAAGGATGCGGTTGAAAAATTGCAAAGCGATCGTTCCCGTGTGGTGCATTTGCTCGATCAGATGCTGCGTATTTTACCTGAGGGTGTTTACATCAAGACAATCAAGCAAAGTGGTGATTCCGTCAATCTGGTCGGCTACGCGCAATCAAATGCGCGGGTGTCGACGCTGATGCGAGCAGTTGAAGATTCGCCCTGGCTGGAATCCCCCGCGCTGGTTGAAATACATGCGACTACGGCGAATGGTGCGCGAGTCAGTGAGTTTACCCTGACCTTCAACCTGACCAAGTTGCTGGGAGCCAATGTCGCCAAGCCTGTCGCAGGAAGGAATTAGGTGTCATGATGACCTTAGATGATTTGAAGAATCTTAACCCTAAAACCCCTGGTGCATGGCCATGGCCGGCAAAACTGATGGCCTTTGCGGTGATGTTTGTTGCCGTGGTCATGGCGGGCGCACTGCTCGACTGGCAGGATCAATGGGATAGTTTGAAAAGTGCAAAGCAGAAAGAAGTCACCCTCAAGGAAACGTTCCTCTCCAAGAAAAGACAGGCGGTCAACCTCGACCTTATCAGGAAGCAGTTGTTAGAAACGCAGGAATCATTTGGCGCCCTGCTCAAACAGTTGCCGAACAAGTCGGAAATGGATGCACTGCTGACGGATATTAATCAGGCTGGATTGGGCCGTGGATTACAGTTCGATTTATTCCGTCCGGGTGCTGAAAGCATACAGGGGTCGTTTGCGGAACAACCGATCGCCATCAAGGTGACAGGTAACTACGACGATCTGGGGAGATTTGCCAGTGATATTTCCATGCTGCCGCGGATTGTAACGCTCAATGACATCTCTATTACGCCGAATGCGAGTGGCGGGGGGCTGACGATGGAGGCTGTTGCGAAAACATTCCGTTATCTGGATGAAGAAGAGATTGCGGCGCAAAAGAAGGCCGCCAAGCCGGCGGGAGCCAATAAATGAAGCTAATCTGTCTGGCGCTTGCAAGTGTTTTACTGGCCGGTTGTGGCGGCAATGAGTTTGAAGATCTGCGTGATTTTGTCAAAAACTCCGGCGCGGATTTGCGCGGAAAAATTGAGCCGCCGCCTAATGTAAAGCTGTATGAGCCTTTTGCGTATGTCAATGATACAAATCTGGCCGATCCGTTCAAGCCGCGCAAACCTGAAGCCAATCCTGCGGGTAAGCGCGGGCAAAATGAGCCCGATATGAATCGTCCCCGGGAGGCTCTGGAAGAATTTCCGCTGGAAAGTTTGAAAATGGTCGGCTATGTGAACAAGGCGCGGGTAGGCTACGCGGTCGTGCGTGCGCCTGACAAAAAGCTTTATCAGGTCAAGGTGGGTAACTACATAGGCATGAATTTCGGTCTGATACAAAAGATAACAGATACGGAAATCCAGATTAAGGAAGAGGTGCAAGACAGCACCGGAGACTGGACTGAGCGCATCAGCAGTCTGCAATTACTTGAATGATTAGGGAGTAACGCAATGGAACAGGACACGATTATGAATCTGCAAACAGACGCTTTACGCGGTCACTTTGGATGGAATTCGCTGGTTAAAGGCGCGTTTCGACTGCTGGGCTTGCTGATGATTTTCGGTATGGTTCAGGTTCAGGCCGAAACGCAGAACAAAATTACCGCATTGAGCGTGAGCGAACCTGGTGCGGGTACGACCGTGATCAAGGTGGAGCTGGCGGAGCCTCTGCCGAGTGTGCCAGCCGGATTTACCATCAACATGCCGGCCCGTATTGCTTTGGACTTTCCAAATACGGCAAATGGCCTGGGCAAAACTACGCAGGAGTTTGCCATCGGTGATTTGCGCAGTGCCAATATTGTCCAGGCCGGCGCACGCACACGGCTGGTCATCAATCTCGACCATATGCTGGCCTACGATACCCGTATCGATGGGAATAACGTGCTGATTACCTTGCATGCCAAGGCTGCGGCGCAGGTTGAGACGATTACGCGCTTTGCCGATGCCCGCAAGGGAGTGCAAAAGCATACCTTGAATAATGTGGATTTTCGTCGCGGTAAAAATGGCGAAGGCCGCATTCAGGTTGATCTTTCCGATCCCGGGGTGGGCATCGATATCCACCGTCAGGGCAGCAAACTGATTGTTGACTTCCTTAAAATCAATTTGCCGCAGAATTTGCAGCGCAAGCTGAATGTGGTCGACTTTGCAACGCCTGTGCAGACGATGGATACCTTTGCGCAGGGTGACAATATCCGTATGGTGATTGAACCCAAAGGAATGTGGGAGCATGCCGCCTATCAAACCGACAATAAATTCATCATCGAAGTGAAGCCGCTTGTGGAAGATCCAAACAAGCTGGTCAAGGGCGGTCAGCCTGGCTATGCCGGGGAAAAGCTGACGCTTAATTTTCAGGATATTTCCGTGCGTGAAGCATTGAATGTAATTGCGGACTTTACCGAGTTGAATATGGTCATCAGCGACAGCGTGACAGGCAACCTGACTTTGCGGCTGAAAGATGTTCCGTGGGATCAGGCGCTGGATATCATCCTGCAAAGCCGTGGTTTGGCCATGCGCAAAAACGGCAATGTGATCCAGGTGGCGCCCATAGGCGAACTGGCCACATCTGAGAAAAATGATTTGACTGCACGCCAGGAAATTTCCGAGCTGGAAGAGTTGCGCACCGAGAGTTTTCAGCTGGGATACCAGAAGGCGACGGTTGTTGCTGCGACACTGACAGGAGGCGGCGCTGATCAGTCGGCTGCTGCACCGGCCGGCGCTGCGCAGCCGGGAACTGCACAGAATAGCGGTTCTTTGCAGCGCATCCTGTCCAAACGCGGCAGCGCGATGGCGGATGTTCGGACCAATACGCTTTTTGTGAAGGACACGCCATCGCGTCTGGATGATGTACGCAAGTTGATCAAGCAGATCGATGTGCCGGCCAAGCAGGTGCTGATCGAGGCGCGGGTAGTTCAGGCGCACGACGGGTTTGCCAGAAATCTCGGGGTAAGGCTCGGCTACACGGGCCCGCCTGTTGCGGCGAATGGTGGCGCAAACGGTGTGCTGGGGCTACGGGGAGGCCTGGTTGGTGCGGGTGCTGACGGGGCCGGTACGATAGGCTCGGTGGTGACGCCGAATACCAATAACGTCAATCTGCCGATTTCAACCCTGGGGGGGCCTACGGCGGGTGTGTTCCAGTTCGCCCTGTTCAACGCGGCAGCTTCCAAGGTACTGAACATCGAATTGAATGCAATGCAGTCGGATGAGGTAGGAAAGATTATTTCAAACCCGCGTGTGGTGAGTGAAAATAATGATGCGGATTGGGCGATAATCGAACAGGGTGAAGAAATTCCTTACATAATCAGCACAGTCGCTGGTGGTGTTGTGGTCAATACCGTTTCTTTCAAGAAGGCAGTGTTGAGACTCGGCGTGAAGACCAAGATCACCCCGGATAACAACGTGGACATGACGGTGGAAGTCAACAAGGATTCACGCGGCGTCGCTATTTCAGGGAATCTTCCGATCAACACCAATAAAGTTATCACCAAAGTGCTGGTTGAAAATGGCGGGACGGTGGTAATCGGTGGCGTCTATACGCAGAGCGATAACACGATTGTCAATAAAGTCCCATTGCTGGGCGATATCCCTGTCCTGGGTTACCTGTTCAAGAGCAAGGCGGTTACAACGGTCAAGGATGAGCTGCTGGTTTTCCTTTCGCCGAAAATCATGCAAGATGCGCTGAACCTGCGTTAATTGTTTACCAGCAAATAGCGGTATCAAGGCCCGGCTCAGTCCGGGCTTTTGATTGAATCGTATACAATCTGAACTATGCAAAACAGCCCAGAAAAAGACAGTAGTCGCAAATTCCAGTCAGGCAACCTGATCCTGGTGGGCATGATGGGCTCGGGTAAAACCACCATGGGACGCATTCTGGCAAAGCATCTGGATAAGGAGTTTGTGGATAGCGATGAGGAAATCCAGCACCGCACGGGAGTGACGATCCCGCATATCTTTGATGTGGAGGGGGAGTCAGGGTTTCGTCAGCGCGAAACAGCCGCACTGGAGGCGCTGGTAGGTCGTGACAATCTGGTGCTGGCCACCGGCGGTGGTGCCGTTCTGAGCGATGAGAATCGCACGATGATGCGGCAAAATGGCATTGTCATTTACTTGAAAGCCGGGGTTCACGACCTCTGGTTGCGCACCCGGAATGACAGAAACCGCCCCTTGCTGCAAACGGGAAATGTGCATGCCAGGCTCGCCGAGTTGCTGTTTCAGCGAGATGCGCTCTACCAGCAGGTGGCTGACATTGTGATGCCGACCGGCAGGCAAAGTGTTCATGCCCTGATGTTGAGGCTGGTCAGTGAAATCGAGAACTACCGGAAAAATAACCAATGATGAAAACATTGACAGTAGGATTGGGCGAACGGAGTTATCCGATACATATCGGCAGCGGTTTGCTGGCAAACTCGGATTTGTTGTCAGCGCATCTGCCGCGCAAGCGCGTTGCCATCGTGACCAATACCACGGTAGCGCCGCTGTATCTGGAGACGTTGCAGTATACCTTGCAGGAAATTGGTGTTCACAGTGTGTCTGTTATTCTACCGGATGGCGAAGTCTATAAGACATCCGAAACTTTAAACCTGATCTACGATGCATTGTTGACTCATCGCTGCGAGCGCAGCACAGTGCTGATCGCACTGGGTGGCGGTGTCATCGGTGATATGACAGGATATGCTGCTGCGACCTATTTGCGCGGTGTGCCGTTCATCCAGATACCGACGACCTTGCTCTCCCAGGTGGATTCTTCGGTGGGCGGCAAAACCGGCATCAACCATCCGCTCGGCAAGAACATGATAGGCGCATTCTACCAGCCGAAGTTGGTGCTGGCGGATATTGCCACCCTGAATACCTTGCCAGACAAGGAGCTGTCGGCGGGGCTGGCGGAAGTGATCAAATATGGTCTGATCCGCGACCTGCCTTTTCTCGAATGGCTGGAACAGAATATGGATAAGTTGCTGGCGCGCGACACAGAAGCGCTGCAATATGCGGTGATGCGCAGCTGTCAGAACAAGGCCGAGGTGGTGGCGGCGGATGAACGCGAAAGCGGCGAGCGCGCCCTGTTGAATCTGGGTCACACCTTTGGCCATGCGATTGAGTCTGGCATGGGCTATGGCAACTGGCTGCATGGTGAAGGTGTTGCGGCAGGCACAATGATGGCTGCTGATTTGTCGCAGCGCTTAGGCTGGATAAGCGCTGCTGATGTGTCGCGCATACGCCGGCTATTTGAACGTGCGCTGTTGCCTGTTACAGCCCCCGATCTGGGTGCGGAAAACTATCTGAATTATATGGGGCACGACAAAAAAGTAGAGGGCGGCAAGCTGCGCTTTGTACTGCTCAGGAAGATTGGGCAGGCTGAGCTGGTAAGTGGCGTGCCGCCACACCTGCTGCTGCAAACGCTCGATGCATGCTGCAAAGGGGTGGCGGCAGAGCTGCCTGGCGCCCGTCCCGGGGATAGCGGGCATGACTGATCTTGCCAGGTATGCGGTCAGTGAGACCAATTCGCGCGGCAGGCAATTTTCCGAAGCAGCCCCGCATGGGCGCAGCGAATTCCAGCGTGATCGCGACCGCATCATCCATTCCGGTGCGTTTCGCCGCCTGGAATACAAAACGCAGGTGTTTGTGAATCATGAAGGAGACCTGTTCAGAACGCGACTGACCCATAGCATCGAAGTCGCACAAATTGCCCGCTCGATTGCACGCCATCTGCATCTGAATGAAGATCTGGTCGAGGCGGTTTCGCTGGCGCATGATCTGGGCCATACCCCGTTTGGACACGCAGGGCAGGATGCGCTCAATGGCTGCATGAAAGGCTACGGCGGTTTTGAACATAACCTGCAATCCGTTCGGGTGGTGGATGTTCTTGAGGAACGTTACGCACAGTTCGACGGGCTGAATCTCTGCTTTGAGACACGCGAAGGCATACTCAAGCATTGTCGGACGGAACAGGCTGCATTGCTTGGCGAACTGGGAGAGCGTTTTCTGAATAACCGGCGTCCTTCGCTGGAGGCGCAGGTCGCCAATCTGGCTGATGAAATCGCCTATAACAATCACGATGTCGATGACGGCTTGCGTTCGGGTTTGATCACGCTGGAGCAGTTGGCGACCGTGCCGCTGGTGGCGATGCATCTGCAAGAAGTGCGTGAGGCTTATCCCGATTTGACAGGAAGACGCGTGGTGCATGAGACTGTGCGGCGCATGATCAATACGCTGGTGACGGATCTGATCCGGCAGAGCGCTGCCAATATTGCCGAGCAAAATCTGCAAGACCTGGATGATGTGCGCAATGCGCCCCTGCTGATTGCCTTCAGTGCACAGATGAACAATCAGCAGCGGGAACTGAAGAAGTTTTTGCATATCCATTTGTACCGGCATTACCGTGTGATGCGCATGAGTGCCAAGGCGCAGCGCATCATTCGCGATCTGTTTGACGTCTTCATGGAGGACGACCGCCTGCTGCCGACCCAGTTTCAGACGCGCGAGTCGCAGACAGATGCGAGTCGGGCGAGGGTGGTAGCCGACTATATCGCGGGTATGACGGATCGCTATGCAATACGCGAACATAAACGGATCTTTGCCGTGGAAGAGGACTCAATCTGACGGGAACTTGGCGCGAGATTATTGATTCATGCCTGTTTGCGGGGGTGATTAAATCGCTTCGGTTGCCGATAGGCCTGATTAAAGGTAAGATTCCAGCCCTTTCGCTTTTGTAATGAGCATGGGTAGTAGGTATGGCGACTTGTGTCGTCATTTTTTTGCTTTAACAAGGTGTTTAAAACGTAGCGAACAAAGAATGGGCAAGGCGGGATGAGGTGAGCTGGAAGTTCACTGTCCGATGCCCTGTGCTATGTCTGGCGCTGTAGCTTTTAGGACCGGTTCGATTTGATTGAGGTATGCTGTGGTTAACTCTTCTTTGCCAATGCAACAAGGTTTGTATGATCCGCGCCAGGAGCGCGATGCCTGTGGAGTGGGGTTTGTCGCCCATATCAAGGGGAAAAAAAGCCATGACATGGTCAGTCAGGGTTTGCAGATACTGGAAAACCTGACTCACAGGGGTGCTACAGGTGCTGATCCGCTGGCAGGTGACGGTGCGGGTATTTTGTTGCAGATTCCCGATGCGTTCTTCCGTACACAATGCGTAACGCTGGGTTGGCTGTTGCCCGAAGCGGGGCGCTATGGCGTGGGTATGTTATTCCTGCCGACAGATGCGGCTGCACGAGCCGCGTGCGAGCAAGTTATCGCGGACAAGATTGCCGCTGAAGGTCAGCAATTGCTGGGTTGGCGCGATGTGCCGGTGGACAGCAGTATCCTGGGCGAGAGCGTCAAGCTGGTCGAGCCGACCGTTCGTCAGGTGTTCATCGCGTGCGGTGAGAATTGTGCTGATACGGATGCTTTTGAACGCAAGCTGTTCGTGATCCGCAAGACTGCCGAGCACGCCGTGAATGGTTTGTCCGGAGCGCCGGGTTTTTACATTTCTTCCCTGTCTGCCCGCACTATTGTCTATAAGGGGATGTTACTTGCAGACCAGGTGGGCAAGTATTACCCCGATTTGCAGGATACCAGCGTGGTCAGTGCGCTGGCCCTGGTGCATCAACGCTTCTCCACCAACACCTTCCCGACCTGGAATCTGGCGCATCCCTTCCGCATGATTGCGCATAACGGCGAAATCAACACGGTGCGTGGCAACGTGAACTGGATGGCGGCGCGCCACGCGGCGATGTCATCAAAATTGCTGGGCGAAGATCTGGAAAAGCTCTGGCCGCTGATCATAGGCGGTCAATCTGACTCGGCCTGTTTCGACAATGCGCTGGAGCTGCTGGTAGCGGGCGGATATTCATTGCCGCACGCGATGATGCTGCTGATCCCGGAAGCATGGGCCGGCAACCCTCTGATGGATGAAGAGCGCCGTGCATTTTATGAGTACCATGCGGCGCTGATGGAGCCGTGGGATGGCCCGGCTGCCGTGGCCTTTACCGATGGCCGCATGATAGGCGCGACGCTGGATCGCAACGGTCTGCGCCCCGCGCGCTATCTGATTACCGATGACGATGTGGTGTTGCTTGCATCCGAAATGGGGGTGCTGAATATTCCGCAGCACAAAGTGGTCAAGAAATGGCGCTTGCAGCCAGGCAAGATGTTTTTGATCGACATGGAAGCCGGTCGCATCATCGATGATGCCGAATTGAAGAACCAGCTCGCCACCGCCAAACCTTACCGCAAGTGGATCGAGGAAACGCGATATTTCCTCGGTGATCTGCCGGCAGGCCGGGGCACGAATAAACTTAACGCATCGCTGCTGGATACCCAGCAGGCGTTCGGCTATTCGCAGGAAGACATCAAGTTTATTCTGACGCCGATGGTAAACGCGGGCGAAGAGCCCACAGGTTCCATGGGGACAGATGCCGCTCTGGCCGTGCTGTCGAACAAGAATCGCTCTTTTTACGATTATTTCCAGCAGTTGTTTGCGCAAGTGACCAATCCGCCGATCGATCCGATACGCGAAGAAATCGTCATGTCGCTGACTTCGTTCATCGGCCCCAAGCCCAATCTGCTCGGCATCGATGAAACCAATCCGTCGATGCGTCTGGAAGTGCATCAGCCGGTGTTGTCGAATGACGACATCGCCCGTCTGCGCGACATCAATCAGCTCACGCAAGGGCGTTATCGTTCGCTGGTTCTGGATATCACCTATCCGGCGGATCTGGGTGCGGCGGGTTGCGAAACCTCCGTTAAAGCGCTCTGCGAAGCAGCCGACAAGGCCGTGGCCGATGGTTATAACGTGCTGATTTTATCCGACCGTGCGACGTCGGCTGAGCGTGTTGCAATCCCGGCACTGGTGGCATGTTCCCGTGTGCATCAGCATCTGGTGCATGAAGGCTTGCGTACCAGCACAGGCCTGGTGGTCGATACCGGTTCTGCTCGTGAAGTGCATCACTTTGCCTTGCTTGCGGGCTATGGCGCGGAAGCCGTGTGCCCCTGGCTGGTTTATGAAACCATCGCCGGCATGAATCACGGTGTGGACGTGAAGGAAGCGAAGAAGCGCTTCATCAAGGCGATCGACAAGGGCCTGATGAAGGTGATGTCCAAGATGGGTATTTCCACTTATCAGTCCTATTGCGGCGCGCAGATTTTTGAGGCGATAGGGCTGAATGCCTCTTTCGTAGCCGGATATTTCACAGGCACTGCAACCCAGATCGAAGGCATCGGTCTTGCCGAGGTGGCGGAAGAAGCGTTGCGTACCCATCGCGCTGCATTCGGCAACGATCCTGTGCTGGCGAATGCGCTGGAAGCCGGCGGCGAATACGCTTACCGCGTGCGCGGCGAAGAGCACATGTGGACGCCGGACTCCATCGCCAAATTGCAGCATGCCACTCGCACCAATAGCGCCGCGACGTACAAGGAATACGCCAAGCTCATCAATGATCAGGCTACACGTCTGAAGACGTTGCGCGGATTGTTCGAGATCAGACCGGCGGGTGCTGCGGTGCCACTGGAAGAAGTTGAATCTGCAAAAGAAATCGTCAAGCGTTTTGTCACCGGTGCGATGTCGCTGGGCTCCATTTCGACGGAAGCGCATACAACGCTTGCCATCGCGATGAACCGCATCGGCGGCAAGTCAAATACCGGAGAAGGCGGCGAGGATGCTGCGCGCTTTGCGATTTTGAAGGGTGGAGAGCTGCTCTCCGACATTATCGGCAAGAACCGCATCGAAGCGGATCGCATTTTGCAAGCCGGAGACTCATTGCGTTCGAAGATCAAGCAGGTGGCATCGGGGCGTTTTGGCGTAACCGCCGAATATCTGGCCAGTGCGGATCAGATTCAGATCAAGATGGCGCAGGGCGCAAAGCCCGGTGAAGGCGGGCAATTGCCAGGCCATAAAGTCTCCGAGTACATCGCCAAGTTGCGTTTCTCGGTGCCTGGTGTGGGGCTTATTTCGCCACCGCCGCACCATGATATTTACTCTATCGAAGATCTGGCGCAGCTGATCCATGACCTGAAGAACTCAAACCCCGCCGCATCGATCTCGGTGAAGCTGGTGTCCGAAGTGGGCGTAGGTACGGTGGCCGCCGGCGTATCCAAGGCCAAGGCCGATCACATCGTGATATCCGGTTTCGACGGCGGCACGGGTGCATCGCCGTTGTCTTCCATCAAACACGCGGGTACGCCTTGGGAACTGGGTCTAGCCGAGGCGCAGCAGACGCTGGTACTGAACCAGTTGCGCGGCAGAGTCGCCTTGCAGGTGGATGGTCAGCTCAAGACCGGTCGCGACGTGCTGATTGGCGCTTTGCTCGGTGCCGATGAATTTGGTTTTGCGACGGCGCCTCTGGTGGTCGAAGGTTGCATCATGATGAGGAAATGCCACCTCAACACGTGTCCGGTTGGCGTTGCCACGCAGGATCCCGAGTTGCGCCGCAAATTCACCGGACAGCCGGAACATGTGGTGAATTACTTCTTCTTCGTTGCCGAAGAATTGCGTGAACTGATGGCGCAGATGGGCATACGCCGGGTTGTCGATCTGATCGGTCGCAGCGATCTGCTGGATGTGAAACACAGCATCGCACACTGGAAGTCGCAAGGTCTGGATTTCTCGAAGGTATTCCACCAGCCGGTTGTGCCGGTCAGCGTAGCGCGCCAGCATTTGGAAGCGCAGGATCACGAGCTGGAGAAGGCGCTGGACAATGAGTTGATTAAAGAAGCGAAAAATGCGCTTGCCAACCAGGTCCCGGTGGTCATCAACAGCAAGATCAGAAACGTCAACCGGACAGTCGGCACGATGTTGTCACATGAAGTTGCCAAACGTTACGGCCATGCGGGCTTGCCAGCCGACACCATACAGGTGAAATTTACCGGTACAGCCGGTCAGAGCTTCGGCGCATTCCTGTCGCACGGCATTTCGTTTGAACTGCGCGGGGAAGGTAACGATTATGTGGGCAAGGGCTTGTGTGGCGGACGTATCAGCATCATGCCGCCGGAAGATGCAAAACTGATTGCGGCTGATAACATCATCGTCGGCAATACCGTACTGTATGGTGCAACAACGGGCGAGTGCTATTTCAACGGCGTGGCGGGTGAACGTTTTGCCGTGCGAAATTCCGGCGCAATCGCGGTTGTCGAGGGGTTGGGCGATCACGGTTGCGAATACATGACCGGTGGCATGGTGGTTGTGCTGGGGCAAACCGGGCGTAACTTTGCCGCAGGTATGTCCGGCGGCGTGGCCTATGTGCTGGATGAGACAGGCGATTTCCAGATGCGCTGCAATTTGTCCATGGTAGCCCTGGAACCTGTTGCAGAAGAATTGGCTGCCATCGATAGCACCGAAGATTTGCCGGCCAGCCATGGCCGCGTGCATTTCAATCACCTGAACAAGGCTGATGAGCAGGCTTTGCGGGAGCAGATCGAAAAGCACCTGCTGTATACCGGCAGCGAACGCGCAAGGTTGATCCTTGAAAACTGGATGGCTTATCTGCCCAAGTTTACCAAGGTCATGCCGACCGATTATCGCCGTGCCTTGCAGGAGCAGGCCGTGCAAAATCTTAAGCAAAAGGAGGCTGCATAATGGGTAAGCCAACTGGATTCATGGAGTACAGTCGCCTCTCGGAGGTGAGCCAGCCTGTCGATGAGCGGCTCACAAACTACAAAGAGTTTGTACTGCATCTGACCGATGATCAGGCCAAGACGCAAGGTGCGCGCTGCATGGATTGCGGTATTCCGTTCTGCATGTCGGGCTGCCCGGTCAACAATATCATCCCCGACTGGAATGATCTGGTGTATCGCGGCAACTGGGAGGAGGCGCTGGATGTATTGCACTCCACCAACAATTTCCCCGAGTTCACCGGGCGTTTGTGCCCTGCGCCTTGCGAAGCGGCCTGTACGCTGAACATCAACAACGATGCGGTGGGCATAAAGTCCATTGAGCACGCGATCATCGACAAGGGTTGGGAGCAGGGTTGGGTCGTGCCGCAGATACAGGCTGTGAAGACCGGCAAAAGCATCGCCGTGGTAGGCTCCGGCCCTGCCGGTATGGCCTGCGCCCAGCAACTGGCGCGCGCGGGACACAATGTGACACTGTTTGAAAAAAACAGCCGTATCGGCGGTCTGATGCGTTACGGCATCCCCGATTTCAAGATGGAAAAGTCCCACATCGACCGTCGCGTAGAGCAGATGAAGATGGAGGGCGTGACCTTCAGGACTTCGGTGTTTATAGGTCACGAGTGCGAGGATGGCGTCAATAATATGTCCGCTGAAACCATATCGCCAGAAGCCCTGCTGGCCCAATACGACGCCGTCGTGTTGAGCGGAGGGGCTGAAACGCCGCGTGATCTGCCGGTACCGGGGCGCGAGCTTTCCGGGGTTTACAATGCCATGGAATTTTTGCCACAGCAAAACCGGGTCAATGCAGGCGATGAGCTGCCCGGCCAAGTCAGGGCGACAGGCAAACATGTGGTGGTGATCGGCGGCGGGGATACCGGTTCCGATTGCGTGGGCACCTCTAATCGTCACGGTGCATTGTCTGTTACACAGATCGAAGTAATGCCGCGCCCGCCCGAGCTTGAAAACAAGCCGCTGATCTGGCCTAACTGGCCGATGAAGCTGCGCACCTCGAGTTCGCATGAAGAAGGTTGCAGCCGCGACTGGGCCATCGCCACCAAAGAATTTACGGGGAGCAACGGGCGTGTTGAAAAACTGCGGGCGGTGCGCGTCGAATGGCTAGACGGCAAGATGGTCGAGATACAGGGTAGCGAATTCGAGTTGAAGGCTGATCTGGTGTTTCTGGCGATGGGTTTTGTCAGTCCCATGCAGAAGATGCTGGAGGCGTTCGGCGTTGAAAAAGATGCGCGAGGCAATGTCCGTGCTAACACGGATGATTACCGCACCAGCATTGACCGCGTATTTGCCGCGGGTGATGTGCGTCGCGGGCAATCGCTGATCGTCTGGGCGATTCGTGAAGGACGGCAGTGCGCCCGTTCAGTGGACGAGTTTTTGATGGGGTCGTCCGTTTTACCGCGTTAATTTGTAATGGCGGGATAAACCTGCCCAAGGCACACGAACTAAAGGGATTACATGAACTTCAAGCTAAAGAACGATACCTTCCTGCGCGCATTGTTGCGCCAGCCGACCGAATACACGCCGCTGTGGATGATGCGCCAGGCAGGGCGCTTCCTGCCGGAGTACCGCGAAACGCGCAAGCGTGCGGGCAGCTTTCTGGGACTGTGCAAGAATCCGGATTTCGCCACCGAAGTCACGATGCAGCCGCTGGATCGTTTCCCGCTGGATGCGGCTATCCTGTTCTCCGATATTCTGACCGTGCCTGATGCGATGGGGCTCGGCTTGTATTTCTCTGACGGCGAAGGCCCTAAATTCGAACGCCCGTTGCGCGACGAAGCGGCTATCATGGCGCTGCAAGTCCCGGATATCGACAAGACGCTGCGCTATGTGATCGATGCAGTGTCGCAAATTCGCAAGACACTGGACGGCAGCGTTCCGCTGATCGGTTTTTCCGGCAGCCCGTTCACGCTGTCATGTTACATGGTTGAGGGCGGCGGCAGCGACGATTACGCCCGCGTGAAGACGCTGATGTACAACGAGCCCAAGCTGATGCACCACATTCTGGAAGTGACCACCCAGGCGGTGATCGCCTACCTGAATGCGCAGATCGAAGCGGGCGCACAAGCCGTGATGATTTTCGATTCCTGGGGTGGTGTGTTGTCGCATGCGGCGTATCACGAATTTTCTCTTCCTTACACTCAGCGTATCGTCGAGGGACTGATCAAGGAAAAAGACGGCGTGCGCATTCCGAATGTGGTGTTCACCAAGGGCGGTGGTTTGTGGATAGACAGCATTGCAGCTACAGGTTGCGATGCGATCGGCCTGGACTGGACGATGGATATCGGTGTTGCGCGCCAGAAGGTTGGCCACAAGGTCGCGCTGCAAGGCAACCTTGATCCTGCTGTGTTATTCGCAAATCCGAATGCCATTCGCACAGAAGTTGAAAAAGTGCTCAGCAGCTACGGCTACGGCAGCGGTCATGTGTTCAACCTTGGGCACGGTATCTCGCAGCATACCAATCCTGAACATGTGGCGGCCATGGTTGAAGCGGTGCATGAGCTGAGCCGCAAGTATCATTAAAGTGAAACTCGCGTAGCAATTTCTTGTACGCCTCGCCCGCTTGCGAGATAACCAGCGACTTTGCTATCGTTTTTTTGATAGCTTAGTCGAATGGCTAGTAGCTCCATCAGAGGAAGGCGAAACAAACCAAAAACCGCAGGCATCCCCTGCGGTTTTTGGTTTATGCAGAGCGAGAGTGCAAGCTGACTTATGCGTCCCTGCTATTGGCAGGCGCCTTCATGTATGAATAATGTCGCGTATAAACAGAGGCGCAGAAAGTTATTACAGCAATATTTCCGAAAGTTGTTGACGTGAGAGTTTGAGTCTCTATAATGCGCACCTCTTCGCCGGTACGGGAGATGAAACGAAGCGGGGTTGGATGCAAAAGCGCTTAATAATCAATCAAA
>DFWZ01000041.1 GCA_002381565.1 Gallionella sp. UBA4121 | reverse complement strand
TACACAAAACTATTTACACCCTCGGAAAACCTGCAAAATAGCACCGGATTTTCTCTTGTTCTACTGGATCAGGAATTGCGTTTGCAACGCTACAACAAGGAGGCCGCCAGCTTGTTCGGCTTCAGCGTGCACACCCTCGGTAAATCGATTCCCGCCCTCTCGCTTCCTGTGCTCGAAGTGCTGGGAACCGCGCGAATAGCAATGGCGGATGGCATCAAGCGGCAACAGCAAATCAGCTTTGGTGGAAAACACTACAATGTGCTGTGCTTTCCATATACCTCGCAGGATCAAACGCTGGGCGGAGTTATCATCACCTTCATTGATGAAACCGATCTGGTTGATGCACAGCGCGACACAGTGGCCAGCCAGGAGCGTCTGGTCGCGGTGATGCAAAACTCACCCATGCTCATCAGCATCAAGGATACTGCGGGTCAGTACCAGTTCATCAACACAACCTTTGAAAGCATATTCAATCTGGAGCAGAGCGCGATCATCGGCAAAACAGATACTCAGATATTTCCTGAAACCATTGCGGTGATGTTTGAAAAAATGCACTTTGCTGTGCTACATAAAAAATCACGGATCGAAGTCGAAGAGCGCATTATTATCGGCGATCAGCAATACTGGTTTTCATTCATCTGTTACCCGCTTAATAATGAGCAAGGCTCAGTCAGAGCCGTATGCAGCCAGGCGTTTGATATTAACGAACGCAGGCAACTGGACGAGCAGAAAATATTGACCGCCAAGTTTTTTGATACGGCCAACGAAGGGATACTCATTACCGACGCACAGCATAACATTGTTAAGGTCAATCCCGCTTTTACCAAAGTTACCGGATATGAAGAGACAGAAGTCATCGGCAAAAACCCTAAGATGCTCAGCTCGGGGAAACAGGATGCAAAATTTTATGAGGCCATGTGGAAAGAACTGATTACTCGTGGCCGGTGGCAGGGAGAGGTGTGGAATCGACGCCAGGATGGCAGTCTGTATCTTGAATGGCTGACGATCAATACTGTGCTGGATGAGAAGGGGGAGCTGAGCAACTATATCGGCATATTTTCGGACATCACGCTTATCAAGGCCTCGCAGCAAAAGCTCGAATTTATGGTCGCGCATGACGAGCTTACCGCCTTGCCCAATCGGAATGAACTCAAAGGGCGCATGGTACAAGCGATGGCACGCGCGAAACGTCACGAAGGGATTTTTGCGCTGATGTTCATCGATCTGGATAACTTCAAAAACGTCAACGACAACCTGGGGCATGATTGCGGCGATTTGCTTTTGCAAGAAGTTGCTGCAAGACTGAATTTATGTGTTCGCGCCGAAGACACCGTTGCGCGTATCGGCGGAGATGAATTCAATGTATTGCTGGAAGGCGCCACGGAAGCACAAATCGCCCATACCGCGCAGCGTATTCTGAAAAAAGTATCCAAGCCTTACCTGATCAAAGATCAGCAAGTATTTGTCTCAGCCAGTATCGGCATCGCGGTTTACCCCCAAGATGCGGACGACCTTGAAACGCTGGCCAAGAATGCGGATTCGGCCATGTATCAGGCTAAAGAAAAAGGCAAAGACAGTTTCCAGTTTTTCACTTCCGATCTGAAAGAAAAAATCAGCCATCGTATCGAGCTGGAAAACGCGCTGCGCAACGCGATTGAAGAGAATGAGCTGAAACTGGTATATCAGCCGGAATTCGATATTCAAACCGGCGCGCTGATTGGCGCGGAAGCCTTGCTGCGCTGGAACAGCAAAGCATTCGGCTTGGTCGGGCCGGACGAGTTCATCCCGATTGCGGAAGAGTCCGATCTCATCCTGGACATAGGTGAATGGGTGATAGAGCATGCCGCCGAGCAATTGAGCAAATGGCGCAAGAAAGGCAAAACCTTGCCCGGTACACTGTTTGTGAATGTGGCTTCACGCCAGTTAATGCGCCAGCCATTGCTGGCTATTATCGTGCGGCAATTACAGCTATACCGATTATCCCCCGGCACTATAGGCATCGAAATCACCGAGCGCACGCTGATGAACAGCAGCGATGAGGTCGCCAAGAAGCTTCACCAAATCGAACTGGAAGGTATCCCCGTTGCCATCGACGATTTTGGAACGGGCTATTCCTCGTTGTCTTATCTCAAAACATTTCCGATTTCCTTTCTAAAAATTCCAAATCAATTTGTTGACGGGATCGTGATGGATGAAAGTGACAAGGGTATCGCAACGGCCATTCATGGCGTGAGTGTCGCGCTCAAATTGCAAACTATCGCCGAAGGAATCGAAACACAGGAACAGCTTCACGTATTGCGCGAAATCGGTTGCCATAGAGGGCAGGGTTATTTGCTCGGAAAGCCGGTTGATGCGGATACATTCGCTGAGTTGTTCCTTAACTCATGAGGCGGGCATGGCAACTAAAAATATTCCGCGAAAAAGCGTCCATGCGCATCTTCTTTTGGAGGCATCCATAGGTAAATCGCCTCTGGCATAAAGGAGAGCGACAAATCTGTTGTTTCGACAGTATTCGAGACCGATGAAAACTATATCATGAGCCGCCGGCCAACCAGATTGAGCCTGGCAGCCTGTCGGACAAGAAAAAGGCAGGGACCCTTGTTGTTACCAGAGTTACCTGCCTTTTATAGGACTCCATTGGAAGCCCCTGGAACCAGCAAAAAATTAGATGCTGTAATACATATCGAACTCGACCGGATGAGTCGTCATGCGCAGGCGCGTGACTTCGTCCATCTTCAATGCGATGAAGGCATCGATGAAGTCGTTTGAGAATACGCCGCCACGGGTCAGGAACTCGCGATCCTTATCCAGATTAGCCAGTGCCTCATCGAGTGAACTGCACACGGTCGGAATCTTTGCATCTTCTTCCGGTGTCAGGTCATACAAGTTTTTGTCAGCTGGATCGCCGGGGTGAATCTTGTTCTGAATGCCGTCCAGACCTGCCATCATCAGTGCCGCAAAGCAAAGGTACGGGTTGGCGGTAGGATCCGGGAAACGTGTTTCGATGCGGCGTCCCTTGTCACTGGCGACGTGCGGAATACGAATCGAAGCAGAACGGTTCTTGGCCGAATAAGCCAGCTTGGTCGGCGCTTCGTAGTGAGGCACCAGACGCTTGTAGGAGTTCGTGCCCGGATTGGTAATCGCGTTCAATGCCTTGGCATGCTTGATGATACCGCCGATGTAGTACAGCGCGGTTTCCGACAGACCGGCATAACCGTTACCGGCAAACAGGTTCTTGCCGTCTTTCCAAATGGATTGATGCACGTGCATGCCGGAACCGTTGTCACCAACGATAGGCTTGGGCATGAAGGTTGCCGTTTTTCCGTATTGGTGCGCAATATTGTGCACCACATATTTCAGCGCCTGCGTCTGGTCAGCGCGACGTACCAGGGTATTAAACTTGGTACCGATTTCGCATTGACCGGCGGTTGCTACTTCGTGGTGATGTACTTCGACTTCGATGCCGATATCCTCCAGCGCCAGACACATCGCCGCACGAATATCGTTCAGGCTGTCGACCGGTGGAACCGGGAAGTAACCGCCTTTGACGGTAGGACGGTGTCCGGTATTGCCGCCATCGAATTTTTCTGCGGAAGACCAGGCGGCCTCCTCAGAATTGATCTTGACGAAACAACCGGACATATCAACTTGCCAGTTGACCGAATCAAAAATGAAAAACTCAGGCTCAGGGCCGAAATAAGCCGTGTCGCCAATGCCACTGGATTGCAGATAGGCTTCGGCACGCTTCGCAATGGAGCGTGGATCGCGGTCATAGCCCTTGCCGTCGGTAGGTTCTACCACGTCGCAGGTAATGATGAGGGTGTTTTCATCCGTGAATGGATCAAGGTAGGCGGTAGCCGGATCCGGCATCAACAGCATGTCGGAGGCTTGAATGCCTTTCCAGCCGGCAATCGAAGAACCATCGAAAGCGTGACCTTCTTCGAACTTGTCCAACCCGACGTATTTGGCAGGCACACTGACGTGCTGCTCTTTGCCGCGTGTATCGGTAAAACGGAAATCCACGAACTTGACATCGTGGTCTTTAATCATTTGCAATACATCATTTGCCGACAACGACATAACTCTCTCCCAAAGTATCAATCAAACCGTAAATACTACCCGAAATATCATATGCAGAAAGCGTGCCAACCCAATCTACATCTCAGGACGGCATTGTGCCATAAGCCTGCGAGGTAACACAAAAATAAATCGCACCAAAATCAGGCGCAAGCACACCATTTACGCACTATTGTTGTGCGTGATTACTGTGAATATGAATTGCGCGGAACAAGGAGTCATCGCGTACCAGATCGTCGCAACGCGCTTGCAAGGTTTTAGCCCGATCCGGTGTCTGCTGTTCTGCGGGCAGATACAACTCTACGTCCACACGGCCTTCCAGATAGTGAAACACCACGCGATTGCTCAGCAGACTGGCATCCCCCAGCCGCTCGGCAAGCAAAGTCAGCAGGCGGGGACGGCCGGGTAATTTAACATTGTGATGAGCCTGCATGTCGTCTTCCGGATCAATGTGTACCATCACATCCAGCACGTGGTGGTTCTTCAGTACCGCATGACGCGCCGATTCAGCAATGTAATGTCCTTCGGAAACACTGATCTTGGGGTCAACCAGAATATGCGCATCAACCAGCGCATTGTCCGCCATCTTGCGGGTACGCAAGTCATGCAAACCCAATACACCGTGGGTCTTCAGCAAGGTTTGCCGTATGGCTTCCACCTCTTCCGCGTCGAGGCCCGTATCAATAAGTTCTGACAGCGCCCCCAGCGCCAGTTTGCCGCCCATGTGTGCGATCATCACGCCCACTACTGCTGCCGCCACCAGATCCAGAAAGGTGTAGCCCAGCAAATTCCCGACAATTCCTACCACCACCACCAAAGACGATGCCGCGTCAGAGCGGGCGTGCCACGCATTCGCCACCAGCATCTGCGAGCGCACCCGAAGGGCTACCGCCATCATGTAGCGAAACATGCCTTCTTTTGCTACCAGGGCAAAAACTGCGACGGCAAGCCCGATCGGGCTGATCACCTGCAATGCGCCCGGTTGTTGCAGGCGCAGCGCAGCGGCCACCAGCAGCCCGACGCCCAGTGCAGCCAGGAAAACACCCAGTATCAGCGTCGCGGCAGTTTCTACCCTTGCATGACCGTAAGGATGATTGGCATCGGCGTCGCGATTACCATGCCGGTTGGCATAGAGCACCAGCACATCGGAGAGCAGATCCGACAAGGAATGCAGCCCGTCGGCCATCAATGCCTGTGAATGCGCGAACAATCCGCCCACGACCTGAAATGCAGTCAGCAGCAGGTTGATCCCGATACTCACCCAGGTGCTTTTCTGTGCTGCGGCAAATCGCTCGGGGTGTGCCGGCTCAAATTTGCCGTCTTGGGAATGTTGCGTGTGATTTTTCATTTCGGTTGAGCTAGTATGCGACTGTGGTGCACAGCATAACATTTGTGCATGATTCGTTAAAGAACAGTCAAAACATTACAGGAAGCATTACCATGGGAAAAATCACCGCCATACTGCAAGCAGCGCAACAACGCGCCAAGGATATGAATCTGCCTTATGAGGGCGCACTGTTTCCAGATGAAGCTTATGAAATTTTGCAATCTGCACCCGGCGCAAAACTTGTGGATGTCCGCTGCCGAGCCGAACTGGACTGGGTCGGGCGCATTCCCGATGCCGTAGAAATCGAATGGGCGAGCTACCCTGGCATGAAACCCAACCCGAGTTTTATGGCCGCACTTGAGCAGCAGGTGGACAAGGAAGCACTGGTGCTGTTCATCTGCCGCAGCGGCGCACGCTCCCACGCTACTGCGATCGCAGCCACCCTTGCAGGCTACCGCGACAGCTACAACGTGCTTAATGGCTTCGAAGGCGAAAAGGATACAAGCGGGCATCGCAACACCTCGGACGGATGGCGCGCAGCCGGCCTGCCCTGGGTACAGAGCTGATACTGCGATCATTAAGAATCAGTATGCTTAAGTCTTCTCGAATACCTTTCCAATCATCGCGAACAAAGAGCAATCTGCGCCGATCATGACTACCCGGATCTGCCTAATTCGACATGGTGAAACCGACTGGAACGTCACCAGACAAATCCAGGGGCAAACCGACATTCCGCTCAATGAGAAGGGCCGCAGCCAGGCACTGGCAATGGCCTTGAAGGCTGCCCCTTACAGATTTAGCGCCATTTACAGCAGCGACCTTTGCCGTGCCTTGGAGACCGCAAAGCTGCTTGCAAAAGGCAGGGGACTTGAAGTGGGCACATTGCCGTCTCTGCGTGAACGTCATTACGGCCTGTTCCAGGGCATTACTGCTGACGAAGGGTCAAAAAACCACCCCGAGGCGTATGCCCACTACAAGACGCGCAATCCAGACTACGATTTTGAAACCGGCGAAAGCATGGTGCAATTTACCGGACGCGTCAGCGAAACGATAGACGCTCTGACCAGGCAGCACCGTGGCCAGAATTTTTCCGTCGTCAGTCACGCAGGTGTGCTCGATATCATCTACCGCAAAGCCACCGGGAGGCCTTTGCATACACCTCGCGATTTTGCCGTACCCAACTGCGCTCTCAACTGGTTCTGTTTTGACGGGCAGAACTGGCATCTGGAGGCATGGGATGATCACCACTACCTGGCCGGCATGCTGATGGAGTCTGCCGAATAAGCAGAAAACGCTGATTTGACGCTGCAAGTTGGAATCCGACAGGCTGCCAGGCGATTGTTATGCTGGCCGCTTCCATCAGAAACTCGACTCGCGCGCATGAACCCTGATCTCAGGAAACGTCAATTCTCATTCCTTAATCCTGGTTTGGGGAAACCCGTAATGCCCAACAAATATTTCTCACTCAACAATTTACTTTCCTCGTGCAGAAATTCAAGGAATGCCTGGGCGACGACAGATAGCTGCTTATCCTTTGCATAGGCCAGGTACCAATGGCGGCGGATCGGAAATCCCTCAACATCCAGTATCACCAACTCATCTGCGCTGCGTTCAAGTGCGAGGGTATGCGCCGACAGCACGGCGATGCCCAATCCGCCTGCCACAGCCTGCTTGATTGCCTCGTTGCTGCCAAGTTCCATTCGAACTTTGAGCTTCACTCCACGCTCCCTGAAAAATTTCTCGGTGGCAAGACGGGTACCGGAGCCCGGCTCGCGCATCAGAAACGGTTCTTCCGTCAGGCGTTGCGGCGGGATATTTTTTAGCCCTGCCAGCGGGTGATCGCGCGCGGCCAGCACCACCATCGGATTTTCCAGAAAGGGTTTCAGTTCGACTTCCATATGTTCCGGCGGTTGACCCAGCACATACAAGTCGTCCTGATTGTCGGTCATGCGCTGCAGCAGGCGCTCGCGGTTGTCGACCTTGAGCGACACATCGATGCCGGGATAACGCTGGCAGAACAGCCCGAGCAGGCGCGGCACAAAATATTTTGCGGTGGTGATCACCGCCAGTTGCAGCCTGCCTGCCTTGACCCCTTTCATGTCCGATATCAGCATATCAAAACGCGACAAACCTTCGAAAATATCGCGGCAGACCTTCAGCAACTCACGGCCGGCATCCGTCAGAAAGACCTTTTTGCCGATCTGCTCCAGCAACGGCTGGCCGACGATCTCAGTCAACTGCTTGAGTTGGATGGAGACGGTGGGCTGTGTGGTGTACAACTCCTCGGCTGCGCGGGTAAAGCTTAAGTTACGCGCAACGGCCTCAAAAACTTTTAGCTGACGCAAAGTGGCATTTTTTATCATGGCTCTTCATCCGAAATAATCATTGACCACAGTCTATCGTTAATATCAATAAATACAATTATTATTTATGATCAATCTTGACTATATTACACAGGCGCTCAATTGAGCCACAGATCTTTCATAGTGAATGACCTCTGTTTAACCAGAAATAAGGAGCTTGCAATGGCTGTCAAATCATATAACGCAGGTGTCAAGGAATACAGACAGACATATTGGGAGCCTGAATATAAAGTTCAGGATACCGATATTCTGGCCTGTTTCAAGATTACCCCTCAAGCGGGCGTGTCCCGTGAAGAAATCGCAGCAGCGGTTGCAGCTGAATCTTCAACCGGCACATGGACCACAGTTTGGACAGATTTGCTGACCGATCTGGATCACTACAAAGGCCGCGCCTACCGCATTGAAGACGTGCCTGGCGATGATACCTGTTTTTACGCATTCGTAGCTTACCCGATTGACCTGTTCGAAGAAGGTTCCGTTGTTAACGTGTTCACTTCATTGGTGGGTAACGTGTTTGGTTTCAAGGCGCTGCGCGCATTGCGTCTGGAAGACGTGCGCTTCCCTATCGCCTATGTAAAAACCTGTGGTGGTCCGCCACAAGGTATTCAGATGGAACGTGACATTCTGAACAAGTATGGCCGTCCATTGCTGGGTTGCACGATCAAGCCCAAGCTGGGTCTGTCTGCCAAGAACTATGGTCGCGCTGTTTACGAATGTTTGCGCGGCGGTCTGGATCTGACCAAAGACGACGAAAACATCAACAGCCAACCATTTATGCGCTGGCGTGCCCGTTTTGACTTCGTGCAGGAAGCGACACTGAAGGCAGAACGTGAAACTGGCGAACGCAAGGGTCACTACCTGAACGTAACTGCGCCTACTCCGGAAGAAATGTACAAGCGTGCTGAATACGCAAAAGAAATCGGCGCGCCTATCATTATGCATGACTACCTGACTGGCGGTTTCTGCGCTAATACAGGTTTGGCTAACTGGTGTCGTGACAACGGTATGCTGTTGCACATCCACCGCGCGATGCACGGTGTAATCGACCGCAACCCGCACCACGGTATTCACTTCCGCGTACTGGCTAAGGCGCTGCGTCTGTCCGGCGGTGACCATCTGCACTCCGGTACCGTTGTAGGCAAGCTTGAAGGCGACCGCGCGCCAACATTGGGTTTTGTTGACCTGATGCGCGACAGCTTCATCAAGGAAGACCGCGCTCGCGGCATCTTCTTTGACCAGGATTGGGGCTCTATGCCCGGCGTGTTCCCGGTTGCATCCGGTGGTATTCACGTATGGCACATGCCAGCGCTGGTTAACATCTTCGGCGACGATGCTTGCTTGCAGTTTGGCGGCGGTACACTGGGTCACCCATGGGGTAACGCAGCAGGTGCGGCAGCTAACCGCGTGGCACTGGAAGCTTGCGTAGAAGCACGTAATTCAGGCCGTGAGCTGGAAAAAGAAGGCAAGGACATTCTGACTAAAGCAGCAGCCAGCAGCCCGGAACTGAAAATCGCGATGGAAACCTGGAAAGAAATCAAGTTTGAATTCGATACAGTGGACAAGCTGGACGTTGCACACAAGTAAGCTTTGACCTGGCGCGCAGGTGCGCCTTGTCTGAATTTATCTTAATTTAAAGGAATATAGCCATGAGTGAAATGCAAGATTACAAATCACGTGTAAGTGATCCGGCCAGCCGTAAATTTGAAACTTTCTCCTATCTGCCGCAGATGACCACCGAGCAGATCAGAAAGCAAATTGAATACATCGTCAAAAAGGGCTGGAACCCGGGTTTAGAGCACACAGAGCCTGAGCATCTGATGGACAACTATTGGTACATGTGGAAGCTGCCGATGTTCGGCGAAACCGATGTGGATGTTGTAATGAAGGAAGCTGAAGCATGTCGCAAAGCTAACCCTAACAACCACATTCGTCTGCTTGCTTATGACAACTACAAGCAATCACAAGGTACGAACATGGTAATTTTCCGCGGCAAGACGGTTTAATCGAGCACGGGTAACCCAATAAAATCCCCGTTGCCGCAAGGTAGCGGGGATTTTTTCTGAGGCAACCTTAAAAAGGAAAGCGATATGAACGACATCACCAAGCAATACAGAATCGAAAAAGAACCTTATTACCGCACGGTTGCAGATGAGGTGGATCTATACGAAGCTGCTTATTCGGTGCGCATGCCGATGATGCTGAAAGGACCCACCGGTTGCGGAAAAACCCGCTTTGTTGAGTATATGGCGTGGAAATTGAAAAGACCGCTGATCACCGTCGCGTGTAATGAAGATATGACCGCATCCGACCTGGTGGGGCGCTTTTTGCTGGATGCACAGGGAACACGCTGGCAGGATGGGCCACTCGCCATCGCCGCACGGGAAGGCGCAATCTGTTATCTGGACGAAGTCGTGGAAGCACGCCAGGACACGACCGTTGTGATCCATCCGCTGACCGATAACCGTCGTGTATTGCCACTGGAAAAAAAGGGCGAACTGATTAATGCGCACCCTGATTTTCAATTGGTTATTTCCTACAATCCAGGTTATCAGAGCTTGATGAAAGATTTGAAACAATCCACCAAACAACGTTTTGGCGCACTGGATTTCAACTATCCGGCGCATGATGTCGAAAGCGAAATCGTCGCACACGAAAGCAAAGTCACGTCAGAAGTTGCAGGCAAGCTGGTGTCCATTGCCGAGCGCGCACGCAACCTTAAAGGGCACGGACTGGACGAGGGAATTTCGACACGTATGCTGATTTACGCGGGCAATCTGATTGCCACGGGCGTGGAAGCTAAAGCCGCCTGCCGTGTGGCATTGGTACGGCCGATTACGGATGATCCCGATATGCGCGATGCGCTGGATGCAGCCGTCACGACGTTCTTCTGATTACGGCCTAACTAACATTCCTGCCCATATCACCCGGCCACTACCTGGAAAATTATTATGACGCTCTCATTGGAACAACATACCGAGTTACTTGAGGAATTAGGTTCGCATGCCAGCGAAATTTTGCAGTCTTCATGGTATGAGGCGGCGCGCGTCTTCTCTGCGCAGGGTCTGGAAAACTACGTACAAGGCGCGCGTTCACTCAAAAGTCTGGGTCGCGGCAGTGAGTTAGTGATTACCTTTATCGAGAACGCACCCAGTATTGCCAAAGAAATCGGTGAGGATTCGGTGGTGGATTTGCTCGACACCGTGATGGCACTGGCTTCAAAAACCAGCGGTGCAGTGCTGCAGGCTATCATCGCCTCCGCTCCCATCGCAGCAAAGCGTTTGGGCGATGCTGCGCTGTTTGGCGCCTATTTGCAGCTGGTCAACACCCTGCTAAACCAGGTTCCACGCGGGCTGCGTCCGATGATGGAAAACCTGGAAACGTTGTTGGGGCAACTGACGCTGGGTGGTTTGCGGCGCTGGGCAACCTGGGGAGCGCATGCACATAAAACCAACTTTGAAGAGCAGATCAGTTACTTTAGTCTGAAGTCCAAAGAGTCGCTGGCCATGCTGCAGAAGGAACGCAAAGGCACACTGTTTATCGATGTGCAGCGGCGTATCAATATGTATCTGCGCGCGTTGTGGGCGCGTGATTTTTTTATGCGTCCCACCAGCGGCGACTTTGAATCGCGTGAAGGATACAAGCCCTTTATTGAAGATTACTTCCTGCATTTGCCGGATGCCTTTGATGATTATGAAGGGATACCGGGCCTGGAATTGTACCGCGCCACCGCGGCACACTGCGCGGCGCACCTGGTTTATACCACCGTGCCGATTTCTGCCGAAACGCTCAACCCTTTGCAGATGGCGGTGATCAGCGTGATAGAAGATGCACGTGTCGAGACACTGTCGATACGTGCCTTTCCGGGGCTCAAGAAAATCTGGGCCCAATTGCATACTGTGCAAGCCGGCCAGGCAAACACGGCGGGCGATTATTTGAACCGCCTGGCGCGCGCTTTGCTCGACAGCGAGTTTAAGGATGACGACCCGTGGATCGCACAGGCTCGCACTTTGTTCGCCCAGGCCAGTGACCGCATGACAGACAACACGATCTCCTGGGAAATCGGTGTGGCACTCGCGCATGGTTTATTGGAAAAACGCATCGCATTTAATCCGCGTACTGATGTGTTGACGGCACCCTACCGCGATGACAACCGTTATTTCTGGGAATTTGAGGAATTCGATTTCAATAAATCTCAATCGGCAGGCTTTGAGACAGTCAAGCAGGTGCGCAGACATGTGTCGGTGACGGAATTTGCCAATGAAATTGATTGCGAAACGGCCGGTGATGATGCACAGGAAATCTGGGTGATGTCGGAAGAGTTTTTTCCTTATGAAGACAATGGGGTCAGCTACAACGAGTCAGAAGGCAAAGAACCCATCTCCGAACCCTACCATTATGCGGAGTGGGATTATCAGATTCAGCTTGAACGGCCTAGCTGGGCGACCGTGCTGGAGAAGCGCCCCAAGGCCGGCGATTTGCAGGTGATTGATCAAATCACGGCGGATAATAAGCAGATTGCATCACGCCTGAAATTTTTGCTGGATGCGATGCAGCCCCAGGGTGTTCAGCGCATCCGCAAACTTGAAGACGGTGATGAAATCGACATCAACGCCGCGATCAGCAGCATGATCGATTTTCGCATGGGCATACAACCGGACACGCGTATCATGATGCGTTCGGTGCGCAAGGTACGCGATATTTCCGTAATGGTTTTGCTGGATTTGTCTGAATCTACCAACGAGAAGGTGTTGGGGCAGGATCAATCCGTACTGGATCTGACCCGCCAGGCCTGCGTGTTGCTGTCAGATGCAATCAACAAGATCGGCGACCCATTCGCGATTCATGGTTTCTGTTCCGATGGCCGTCACGACGTGGAATACTACCGCTTTAAAGATTTCGAACAGCCGTACAATGAGGTGCCGAAATCAAGGCTGGCGGGCATGACAGGACAGTTATCTACCCGCATGGGAGCAGCCATTCGTCATGCCACACATTATCTGAACCAGCAGCGAACCAGCAAGAAGCTGTTGATGGTCATTACAGATGGCGAACCGGCAGACATAGACGTGCGTGACCCGCAGTATCTGCGTTTTGATGCCAAAAAATCGGTAGAAGATGCAGCCAGGAATGGTATTTCGACTTTCTGCATGACGCTGGACCCGCGCGCGGATCAGTATGTGTCGCGCATCTTCGGCGCCAAAAACTATATGATCGTCGATCAGATAGCTCGTCTCCCGGAAAAACTTCCGCTACTTTATGCGGGGTTAACAAGGTAATTAATTATGCGGAAGTTTTCAGTGGAGGCTACTGTATAAAAGATTAAACCACGAAGTGGCAGCTGTAACTAAAAGCTTCCGCTCCTGTATGCAGGATTAACAAGATAATTAATTATCCAGAATTTTAGTATGAGACTTAAGAGGGAATAAAAATGGCACTGCAATATTCAGGCTTGAAAAATGATGAAAACGGCGGCATGACCCATTTCGGGCAAATGGTGAAAGACGGTTGGGTATTCGGGCTGATTCCTGACACCGAAGACTGTACTGGCTGGGATAGCGGGCAAATGCAGAATCTCTACGACAAAATTTGCGCCGAGTGGGAAAAGTATGCAAATCTGCCCAGCCTTTTACCGGAAAAGTTGAAAGAACGCCATGCAAAGATATATCAGGATGCGATTAAATATGCAAAAGCGAATGGCTGGGA
>DFWZ01000023.1:4809-30888 GCA_002381565.1 Gallionella sp. UBA4121 | reverse complement strand
TGCCTCGAAGCCTGGCTTGATCGATGTGCCGAGTTCGATAGTTAAAGCCTCTGCCCGTTCGATCACTTCCTGCGGATCGGAAATCTCGGCAGGCGTGATTTTGTTCAGTACGTCGATAGCCAGATAACCCAGCATGCGTTCCGCGCCAATATTGAAAATCTGAATTACGCCATTCTCGTCGGTGGCGATACTCGAAAAGTTGGCGCTGTTGAGAATCGCGTTCTGCAAGGCACCGGTTTTAAGCAAAGCTTCTTGGCGTTTAAACTCAGTGGCGCCCTCCATTGTGCTGACGTGGGGTAAATTGATGATTTCTTTGGACATGGAACTTACCGTTATATAAATCGTAACTGGATCTGGCGACAGAGCGCGCCAAGGATGTCTGTTTTTGTATCTTCCATACTTATACTCTCATCCTGCAAAAGTTTATGTTTAGTTTTAGCCAGTTAGCCAGAGGGAGGCATTCCCAGTTCAAAAAGTGCTTGTGTTGATGAGCTGGCGGCATGCGGTAAACCCAGACTAGGTTCAGGCTTTAGCACTTCTCGACAATATCAATATTGCTTGTCGCAAAGCGCCATAGTCGAATGATATTAGGTGACACGTCAGCGACGGAAAATATAACAAATTGAGGGGATTTTAGATGGCATCTTCGTCCAGATTGAACCAGTCCGATTTCGGACTCTCCAACGACCGCTGTACGTTAGCTAGCGGTCGCTCATTTTCGATAATTGAATAGCGGGTAATGGCACATTCCAGATGGACAGATTCGATGATACACCGCCACAAACCTGCCCTTAGAGATTTTTTCTCCCTTCAATATTTAGCCTGCCGGATTGCTGACGTTCCCGACGTGCTGTTGTCGAGACGAAGCCGACCGTCAAGGAGGAATATCTGAGCGACTGCTTTACTGCTAACAGCAGTCCTTCAATCGGACAAAAATACGTGAGTCTGAACGACTCTTGCTAAACCGGTACCGCTATTAACCAGCTCGAACTCGTTGCCTGATATGAGATATAGACGAATTCAAATATCCAATAAATTCCGGGTTTGTTTAATCATTTTGCGACCTGTCAATATGGCGTGTAATGCGTATACCGACCCGTGCCAGATCACCCATCGCACCAGGTTTTTCAACCTCCAGCACAATTCTGGTGCAGCCCCATTTGGCAAACATGCGTTGCGTCAGGTATTCCGCCAATGTTTCCAAAAGCCTATAACGGCAAGGGGCAATCCATATCATTAGTTGATTCTCTATCATTGTGCGCGTTAGGTACAATGGTTGCACACTGCTCAATTGCAAACTCAATATAAGAGGCCGCTCGGCTTTTCGTTCCCACTCATATACTCCGACGATAGTCTGCACCATAAGGTTGTCTTCGCAGTGCAGGTAGGGAGCGCTAAAAAGGCATTCCTCAGGAATACCGGAAATGGCTTTATGCATCAACCGTAGACAGGAAAGCGTTTAGTCAACGCGGCCACCTGCTCTCGCACACGGATGATGTTGGCTGAATCAAGTGGATTATCCAGTACATCGGCGATCAGGTTGCCGACTTGGCGAGCTTCCTCTTCGCGGAAGCCACGCGTGGTTATGGCCGGAGAACCAAGTCTGATGCCCGACGTGACGAAAAGCTTCTCCGGGTCATTGGGAATGGCGTTCTTATTGACGGTGATGTGGGAGTCGCCGAGGATCTTCTCAGCCTCCTTGCCGGTGATCTTTTTAGCACGCAGATCTACGAGCATGACATGGCTCTCGGTGCGGCCAGAGACAATGCGCAGGCCACGCGCGATCAATGTTTCGGCCAGCACGGCAGCGTTCCTGACGACTTGTTGCTGGTAAACCGTAAACTCGGGAGCCAGCGCTTCCTTGAAGGCCACAGCCTTACCGGCGATTACGTGCATCAACGGACCGCCCTGAATGCCGGGGAAGATTGCCGAATTGATCGCCTTCTCGTGTTCAACCTTCATTAGAATCACGCCGCCACGCGGGCCGCGCAGGCTCTTGTGAGTGGTTGTGGTCACAAAGTCGGCATGCGGCACAGGGTTAGGATAGACGCCAGCAGCGATCAGCCCGGCGTAATGTGCCATGTCCACCATGAAATAGGCGTTGATGGATTTGGCGATGCGGGCGATACGCTCGAAATCGATGCGCAATGCGAAAGCAGAGGCACCGGCAATGATTAGCTTGGGCCGTTTTTCGAGAGCCAGTCTTTCGAGGGCTTCGTAGTCGATGTCTTCCTGGGCGTTGAGACCGTAGCTGACCACGTTGAACCACTTGCCGCTCATGTTGAGCGCCATGCCGTGGGTCAGGTGGCCGCCCTCGGCCAAGCTCATGCCCATGATGGTGTCGCCCGGCTTAAGCACAGCGAAAAACACCCCTTGGTTGGCCTGAGAGCCAGAGTTGGGTTGTACATTGGCGGCCTCAGCACCAAATAGCTGCTTGACGCGATCAATCGCGATCTGCTCGATGATATCGACATATTCGCAGCCGCCATAGTAACGTTTGCCGGGGTAGCCTTCTGCATATTTGTTGGTCAGTTGCGAACCTTGGACGGCCATCACTGCCGGAGAGGTGTAATTCTCCGAAGCGATCAACTCAATATGGTCTTCCTGACGCTGATTTTCTTTTTCGATGGCGGCAAATATCTCAGGATCGATCTGATCCACCGTATAGCGCTTGCGTTCAAACATGATTGTCCTTTTGCAAAAATGAAGCCCGAGACGGTTTCGGGAAACGTGGTTGGAAATACCGTGCGCGGCGTCAATGTTCGGTACGCTACGCACGGCAGAAACGCTGCCTCAGGCTTGACCGCGCAGGGTTTTGGCTGCCGCCACCATGTTGGTCAGTGCGGGGATAACTTCAGACCATTGTCGCGTCTTAAGACCGCAGTCCGGATTCACCCACAGTCGCTCAGCTGGAATACGTTCCGCAGCCTTCTTCATCAGTTGCACGATATGTTCCTGTGTCGGGATATTGGGCGAGTGGATGTCATATACGCCCGGACCAATTTCGTTCGGATACTTGAAGTGATCGAAGACATCAAGCAGTTCCATATCGGAACGGGAAGTCTCAATCGTGATGACATCGGCGTCCATATCGGCGATTGACGCGATAATGTCGTTGAATTCCGAGTAGCACATATGGGTATGAATCTGAGTTTCATCCTGCACACCGTTGGCGGTAATGCGGAAGGACTCTACCGCCCAGTCGAGATATTTCTGCCACTGCGACTTGCGCAGTGGCAAGCCTTCGCGTAAAGCAGCTTCGTCGATCTGGATCACACGTATTCCTGCCTTCTCCAGATCCTGCACTTCCTCGCGAATTGCTAAAGCAAGCTGGTAACAAGAAACAGAGCGCGGCTGATCGTCGCGGACGAAAGACCAGTTCAGTATCGTCACCGGGCCGGTCAACATGCCTTTCATGGGCTTACTGGTCAGCGATTGTGCGTATTTAATCCAGTCGACGGTCATTGCCTTCGGGCGACTGATGTCGCCGAACAGGATTGGCGGCTTGACGCAGCGCGATCCATAGGACTGCACCCAGCCGAACTGGCTGAAGGCGTAGCCATCGAGTTGTTCGCCAAAATACTCCACCATGTCGTTGCGCTCGGCTTCGCCATGTACCAGCACGTCCAGGCCCAAGGCTTCCTGCTCGCGCACACTGCGCTCGATTTCTGCGCGCATTGCCGCCTTGTATCCAGCTTCATCTAGCACGCCAGCCTTGAATTGGCTGCGTGCCTGACGAATTTCCGCTGTCTGCGGGAAAGAACCGATGGTCGTAGTGGGATAGAGCGGCAATTTCAACAAAGCGGCCTGTTTCCTGGCGCGAACCGGATAGGGGCTCTTGCGCTGGCCCAACGTTGGGATGATGTTGGCGATGGCCGCTCTGACCGCCGGGTTGGTCACGCGCGGAGATGTGCGGCGTGCGGCGATGGCGGTTTGGTTAGCTGCCAGTTCGGTAGCCACTGCTGCACGCCCATTGTTCAAAGCAGTGGCGAGAGTCTTCAGCTCATCCAGTTTCTGCAAGGCGTAAGCGAGCCACGACTTGATTTCAACATCCAGTTTCTGTTCACTGGCAAGATCCACCGGTACGTGCAGTAGCGAGCAAGATGGTGCAATCCATAGACGTTCACCCAACCGTGCCGCGAAAGGCTCTAGCCAATCGAGCGTGGCATTGAGGTCGGTTTTCCAGATGTTGCGGCCATTGATAACCCCCAGTGATAGCACCTTGTGCGACGGCAGCAGGTTCAGCAGCGGCTGAATTTCGTCGCGGGCATTGATCGCATCCAGGTGCAGGCCCGCCACTGGCAGATTGCAAGCGAGATGCAGGTTATCTTGCAGCATGCCGAAATAGGTGGTCAGCAGCAACTTGACGCGGCTGCTCTTGAGGTGATGGTAAGCATAATTAAATGCGTGTTGCCAATCTGCATCCAGTTCGGTGACCAGAACGGGTTCATCAATTTGCACCCACTCCGCCCCCTGTACAGTCAGTTTTTCCAGCAATTCGGCGTACACCGGCAACAAACGCTCCAGCAAAGCCAGCTTATTGGAGTCGTCCTTGGCCTTGCCCAGCCACAAGTAAGTGACCGGACCGATGATCACGGGCTTGGTATTGATACCCTGCGCCGTGGCTTCGGCCAGTTGTTCCAGCAGGCGCGAGGCGTCCAGCTTGAACTCGGTAGCAGCAGTAAACTCCGGGACAATATAGTGGTAGTTGGTATCGAACCACTTGGTCATCTCGCCTGCGGCGACATCGCGCCCCCCAGTCGTCGCAGCCGAACGACCACGCGCCACGCGGAAATAATTGTCCAACTGATCGCCGCTGTAGCCGCGTACGCGCTCGGGCAGGTTGCCCAGCGTAAAGCTCATATCCAGCACCTGATCGTAGAAGGCGAAATCACCCACCGGCACCATGTCCAGATGGGACTGGTTTTGCCAGTGGCGCTGACGCAGTTGTGCACCGAACGCTTTGAGATCGTCGCGGGAGGACGGGCCTTTCCAGTAAGACTCAAGGGCTAATTTCAGTTCGCGCTTGGCGCCGATGCGTGGGAAACCCAAATTATGTGTCGTAACCATGTTTTACTTTCGTTCAAGAGATGTATGCATGATAAGGTTAGTGATTCATGAAATATAATGATATTATTTCACTTAATGATTACTTTTATTCATGAACCGCAATGCTTGAAAGAATTCATTTGTCCATCGTGCGGGAGGTAGACCGCCAAGGGTCGCTGACTGCGGCCGCCAACGTGCTGTGCCTGAGTCAGTCGGCATTGAGCCATGCCGTCAAGAAGCTGGAACATCAACTGGGTATAGACATATGGCTTAGGGAAGGCCGAAGCCTCAAACTGACCCAGGCTGGTGAATACCTGCTTGGAGTAGCTAATAGGGTACTGCCACAACTGGTCTATGCTGAGGAACGCATGAAGGAGTATGCGAAGGGCGAGCGAGGCACGCTACGCATAGGCATGGAGTGTCATCCCTGCTATCAATGGCTGCTCAAGGTCGTGTCACCGTACTTGGAGAACTGGTCTGATGTGGATGTCGACGTCAAACAGAAGTTTCAGTTTGGCGGCATCGCTGCGTTATTTGGCTACGAGATTGACCTGCTCGTCACACCTGATCCTTTGTACCGTCCGGGGTTGCGCTTCGAGGCGGTATTTGACTATGAGCAAGTATTGGTGGTGGGACGCAAGCATCCGCTGGCAGCAACCTCGTATGTCAAGCCAGAACAACTGGCTGATGAAATCCTGATTGCCTATCCCGTTGCTATCGACCGACTCGATATTTATAACCAGTTTTTGATGCCCGCCGGCATCATGCCAAAGCGGCACAAGGTCATCGAAACAACCGACATCATGTTGCAGATGGTGGCAAGTGGACGAGGCGTGGCTGCCTTGCCGCGCTGGTTGGTGGAAGAGTATGCCGACAAGGTTGAAATTACCCCCGTTCGCCTCGGAGCAAAGGGCATCTCAAAGCAGATATTTCTGGGCGTGCGCGAGGCAGACCTCGATATTGAGTACCTTAACGCCTTTATTGACCAAGCCCGGCAGCCATTCCCCACGACCAACAAGGTATAGAACAGCAACCATGACTGCGGATTTTGAACGCCAAACCCAATGAGGGGTATGCTGGGTGCTGTTCTTTATTTATCTGTTTTCCGTTATCTTGCTCAGAAGACTATGTACTTTAGTGGCGCGACCAGCAAGCAATCCGGCAGATGGGACGACTTTAACTCCATCAAGAATAAACTGCTCTTGCAGATAGTGCATGAAAACTTTCTCCTTATCATTAAAATAAATCATCCAGCCCGGTATAACTGAATACAGATTAACCGGATACTTTTGAGGTTCTGGCCAACTTATGGTAACCATATGATTTCTCCGTAAATAGAGTTGACTACTCGCGAATGTTTGCTTTACTGCCGATAGCGGTCATCCAATTTCATATGTCTGAAGTGCAGGTAATGGCACGTTGCCGCTATACAACCTTGCTAATATCATGCCACAAAGCGGCCATTCAGAGTCAATTGAGTTCGGGGCAACGCGACCGACTGCTATGGCCGATTTTCGGCCCGTCCCTGTCTCGGCCATAGCAGACATCTAGCAACGCACTCTGGATATACAACACATCCGAGACGGAACGCATCAAGGTACGCTCCACTGGTTGATCAATTATTCGTATAACCAGTCGACACTTAAAAGTCTGACTCATGTTGATTATGAACTGATTGCCAATGCCTTTGGTCAGGACGTCGCCGATGCCCTTGCCGATGGTCTCAAGATCGTGTGGGAAAGTGCAGGTGTCGGCCTGGAAAAAGAGACCAAAAAGGGACGAATTTTTAAACAAAAAGAACTTGATGTGAGAACTTTCCCATTTTACAAGTTGCGCGTCTACAAAAGAGACCAAAAAGGGACCAATATTGGTGGTGCGAAATTTAAGAATATGACGTTGTAAAAATGAAAACCCGTGCCTTTTTGAATGCCACACGGTACAAAATTGACCATTCAGGTGAAATTATTTGTTTAAATCTAAAAATAATTCGAGAGAGAGTGATTGAGAGATTTTGGTAAATAAAGGCGGCGCTCAAAAAAATAGATAGAGATGAAGCGGATAACGCCATTCTAATAATTTGACACAGCAGGTTTCTTTATGCTCAAATGCGCTCACTTTCACTTAAGTGTGGAGTCCGACTGGTACCCGGCAAAGGTGCTGCATCGGCTTACTGTTGCCCTGTTATGCAGGAAAGGTGTAAGAATTTCGTTCCATAAAGCGGTTAGTCACCGCGAATCTAGTAGTAGCAGCACACTACAAATCCGTCCTGAGTTTAGGGCTTCTTAGTAGGTGGAAGGTAACGGACCATCCGTTATGTCCATCGTCCGCCATTGTCGTGGCAGGACATCCAATCTGTAATAAATCAAAAGAGAGTAGAGCTGTAGTACCCCTGATGCGGGCACACTGACATCCAGAATCAACATGCACGAGGCCGATTAGGCTTTTTAGCGAGTTGGCTGGTGGTGTTTTGATGTGCGTTGTCGTGTTGTTCGTCGTTCTGCCAAGGCTATGCCTGGAGTAACAGACGTAAGGGAGAAACAGTATCGGAATCTGGAAGATGAATTAGCAGGATGTCCATTAAAGACGAAAAGAAGTACCAGTTACAGGCTTACACATACCCCTCCTTCCTTGATTGGAAGTGGTGTGACATAAATGACTGCGGCGCTCCGCGAGTTTATGTACAGGGGAAAAAAGGGTGCCGAGAGGCTGATATCAGTGGTGGTAGCTGGTAAATAGAGTTGACCTTGTGTGTTGTGCTACAAGATTCAAAGATTAGGGTGTGTCTTAGATGACGCTGACGGACTGGTTAATACCAGGGCAACGCAAGTTGCATTTATTGATTAGGCAGAAATGGCTTTTCAGTATGTCCCCCTAGAAACTTACGTACCTACCGTGGCTAACGCCAAAATGACACTCCCCGACCTGACGGTAATTCAGGACCAGAGCGGCTGGTCAACCGCGACCCTGATCTGACTAATCAGAAAAAAATAAGTAAGCATGAGATTAGAGACACGGAAGGACAGTCACGCCCACAGAACATGTGATGGACGTTGTGTTTTGCGGAGGCGACTGTTCTTAGGTGATTGTCAGTTACGGATCGCAGGAGAATAAAGTGGAAGAAGAAAAAAGTATCACAGCAGGTGTTAAAGACGCGGGTAGCTATGAACAGTCTGACAGGAATAAATCCAAGCCAGGTCGTGTGAATGGCAGAAATAGCAGTCACAAGTCGGTGCACAAAATCCCGACGCGATGTAGTGATGAGATATTTATGATCCTTCAGGCTAACCAAGATAAAGGGGCACATAAAGACAAGAAGGTTGGGTACGAAACTCAGGAGAAGCGAGCGACGGTGATTCGTGGTTTTTTCAGCGATCTGTTTATGCTTGGGTACCGGATCGAGAGCGTGCATAACTTAAGGGAAAAGCATCTGCGTGCCGTCTTTAATTACCTGGAGGAAATGAATCAGGCCCCCTCGACCATTCAGAATAAGATTTCAATCATGCGCTTGTTTTGTGAGTGGGTCGGAAAGAACGGGATGGTTCGGGACTCTACAAATTATGTAAAGGACAAGGCGTCAGTGCGCAGGTCAACGGTAGTAAAGGACGACAAGTCTTGGGTTGGTAAGGGAGTCGATGTAGCAGCCAAGATTGCGGAGGTCGCTGAAGAAAGTAGAGTTGTGTCAATGCAACGGGAGCTGTGCCTGTCTTTTGGTTTGCGCGTATTGGAGGCGATGTCGCTTAAGCCGTCGTCGGCGAATGAAGGTGATTTTGTATTCGTTCGAGATGGGACGAAAGGTGGCCGGTCCCGGGTTGTGCCTATTGAAAACGAAGTACAGCGGGATGTGCTTAATAGGGCGAAGGCGCTCTCTGATAAGAAGTCAGGTTTTTTGGGCAATCGTGGTGGAGACGATGAGCAGAGGCGGAAGCATTTTTATTATGTGATGAAGAAGTGTGGGATTACGCTGGCGCAGGATGGAATTACTGCCCATGGACTGAGGCATCAATACATGCAGGAAAGTTTTAAACGCTTGCTGGGGATAGAGGCTCCAGTGAGGGGTGGTGACTTGAGTCAGGTTGATCCGGATGAGTTGCAGGTAGCGAGTCAGAAGCTGATGGAGCGGGCAGGGCATTCTCGGGTATCGATTGGTTCTGCTTACTACGGCAGCCGTCGCATAAAGAAACCATCATCATCTGTGCCGGATAGCACACCTCCCGCTAAAGACGATTTTAGTAATGGATGTGAAGGGATATGATTGTGAGTGATAAAGATAAGCCGTGTCATAAGTGCAGTTGTTTTTATATGGAGAAGATGGAGAAAAATTTAATATAAATCTTTCCGATTTATGATGGTTGGTGATCCTCACCAGATCCCTCCAAACCCTCGCCAATGCCAGGCGTGAAATCTGAACTTTCCGTTTAAGGGCTACAAATCGGAAAGTTTACTGCAGGTCAGTTTTGTTACAATAAATCTGGTAGGCAAGAGATGTGGGTGGCCAACAAGTTATCTCAATGCGGCAACAGTTGGGCGATTGATGTTTGTCGATGTGCGCAGCTCGTTGAGTGGCGGCTTTTCGGCGATGATTTTCGATGTGCGAATTATTACTATGTGCCATCAGCGGATATTCAACCATCAATTTGTTAGCTAGCATTTATGCTTGCCAAAGCCAATCAATTTTCTCAGGTTTTCTACGCCAAATTTCAAGCGTGTATATAGCCAAGCCAAATCCAACGAAAACGAAAACCGGCGAAATTACAAAACCAGCAAGTGAAAAAAGAGCAATCGAACCAGTTTTAATTACGGATTTTTTTTTCTTCTTTACATAAATTAATTTAGCGGCATTAGTTACTTGCAACGCTCGGTTATTGATGCCTTTGAGATCGTTAATTGAAAAACCGCCATTCTTACTTCGCCTTGCTACCGTGACAATTCGCCCGTAAAAATTGTGAATTGTAAAATGATGAATGCCATGAAGACCAGTACCAGCTTCTTCGCCTGTTGATTTTATATACTTAAATTCCACGAGTGCATTTGCTCCAATACGGCGAGCATTGAAAATAGCATTCTCTTTTGCCTCATCAGGTGAATTTCGAGATGATCCTGAAATTACCCATGCTCCGCGTTCAACAATTTCCCAGCCCTGAATAATTTCTGTTTTTGAGGTTAAAAATTCATCTGGTTTTACATATGAAGAAATCGCCGAAAAATCTTCATGTTTAGGGAGTATGCAATTAACTGCACGATATCCCTTTGGTGTGGCGCTAGGTTCAAACTCAACAACCGTACCATCGACAATATTTTTGTGATGAGCCGAATTTTTAAATTCGTTGAGATGAAAGAAATAATCCTTACCGTCGTCGCCTTTGATAAAACCAAATTTTTTTTCAGGCACAAAAGACTTTATCAATCCGTTCATATTCAAATCTATTTATTAATTGGTCAATATTGTAACAAATTGATTGTAATAGGTTGAACATCCACTTATTCGTTAACGAACCCAAGCGCACCTGCAGACTCGAAACCAAAGCGGGAAACATCGAATGTTAGTCTCGAATATTCGTAGTCCGCAGGTGCATGCCCTGTATTCACTGGCAGCTACCTACCAGATGTGATTAGTATCGCTGAAAACAGGACGGAGTGACTATAATGTCTCGACAACAGCACGTCGGGAACGTCAGCAATCCGGCAGGCTAAATATTGAAGGGAGAAAAAATCTTTAAGGGCAGGTTTGTGGCGGTGTATCATCGAATCTGTCCATCTGGAATGTGCCATAAGGAGATGCTGAGGGTTGAAAATTTACAGCCAGAAAGCTGACGTTCGTAGCGTGTCATAATGTGACAATTGCTCAGAATTGCAGTGGTCGGTGCGTGCACCCTCACGTGAGTTATTTGCGGATGACTTCAAGTTCGTCGAAGCGTTTTATGCGGTAGATGAATACTGACGCAGCCCAGCACAATGCAAATATGCCTATGATGAAATAACCCAGTACGCCGAAATTATGGTTCATGGCTCCCACTGCATTCCAGACTGTACCTTTCAGATTCAGCTTGCCTGCGATCAGGCCAAGCGCTTCGATGCTGCCAATGACAATGGCAATAATGACCGACACTAGAGTCATTGTCATGTTGTAGTAGATTTTGCGGATAGGCTTCAGGTAGGCCCATCCGTATGCGCCGAGCATCAAATGGCCATCCAGTGTGTCAACAAGGGACATGCCTGCGCTGAATAGTAACGGGAAAATCATGATGGACCACGGTGACAGGCCTTCCGATGCCTGGGTTGCCGATATGCCGAGCAAGCCTATTTCAGTCGCGGTATCGAAGCCTAAACCGAACAAAAATCCTAGCGGGAACATGTGCCAGCTATGAGTGACCACGCGGAACAGGGGTTTGAATATACGGGCCAGAAAGCCTCGATTGGCCAGCAGCATGTCGAAGTCATCATCAACATAGGCGGCACCGTTCTTGATTTTTTGCCACGCCTGATAAATCGACTTCAGTATGATCAGATTCATGAGTGCGATGACAAACAGGAAAAGAGCTGAGACAGAGGTGCTGACAACGCCGCCAATTTCCTTTAAGTGGTCGAAACGTCCGGTCATTGCGGACGTGGCAAGCGATATAACGAGAGAGGCAAGCACGACGATGCTTGAGTGACCAAGCGAAAAAAAGAAGCCCAGCGTGACGGGGCGTTTTTTTTCCTGCATCAGTTTACGTGTAACGTTGTCGATGGCGGCTATGTGATCGGCATCCACGGCATGGCGCAAGCCAAAACTGTAAGCCAGCAAGGCTGTGCCAAGCAGCAGAGGGTAATGACGAAACGCCACCAGAGCCCAGGCCCATGCGAGAACATTCATAGCGATCAGTAGGCCATAAATTCCGAACAGTTTGCCTCTGATCTCGGTATTGGAGTCATTGAAAATACGCGCTAGCTGAGAAAACATATGACAACTCCTTGGGATTTCGCGTCCCGGGCAAGTTAATAACGGATGGCTGGACAAGGTCTGGCTCTTGATCGAACATGCCTGATCAAATACAGTGGCGCGACCGCGCCGGGTTTTCACCGGCTTCTTGTTTTGCCTGTAACGGTACGATTGAAAATGCTTTTATACATAGAGTTGAGTTGATTGTCGAGCAGGCTCTCGGACAACCAGTCAGACTTTAGATTTTTACCTGTTTCAAATTTTTGAATAAGCGACAAAATTAGAACTCAAAGAGCGCTCGCGGAGAGGGTTGGAGCGTGACTGTGAGTCAACAAACGTTCATAAAAATGATGTAGGCATCGTTCAGGTTGGGTTTTTTGAGTAGCTGATAATACGCGTTTTTCCACAACTATTAGCCCTGTGTCGAAATAAATAGAAGGTCATGGTTTGCTGGATCAAGTTTAACTATTTGACTTTAAAAACGGACGAGAGGCTGCTTAACGCTTAATGTTTAACGCCCCTTGTAGGGCGTTGTAAATCCCTCGCCTTTAGGTGGAATTGTTAATAGCTGAGTGTGTTAACATGCATTAACTTGAGGTGCTGGACGGCGAACGTCGTCCGGTTAAACGGGAAACAGGTGAAGAACCTGTGCTGCCCCCGCAACGGTAAGCGAGTGTGGATTTGTCATTGTGCCACTGTGAGCAGTCATGGGAAGGCGGCGGATCAAGACTTGCGAGCCCGGATACCGGCCTCGAGTCAGGAACTGTTTTCAATGGTTCCGCAGATCGGAAAATGCTGCGGGTGGCGCATGAACGTTGGATAACCGTCCTCTTTCAAAGTCGTTTTTCACAGCGTTTTCTATGTGTATTCAATAACTGGATAACGGGAAATGGCATTGCAAACCCTTGATATATTCTGCGGCCGGATCGGTATGCGCGGGTCTTTTTTAGTCATCGAATCATGAGTTCGGCTGACGAACGAAATGCGCGCCATCTGCAACAGATGGCGCGCAAAAAAGCCGTAGTTGATGCAGGCATTGCGCGTGCTACCGAGCAGCGCGGCGTTGTTCTGGTCAATACCGGCAACGGTAAGGGTAAGAGTTCCGCTGCTTTCGGCATGGTGGCACGCGCGCTGGGTCACGGCATGCGCGTGGGTGTGGTGCAATTCATCAAGGGCAGCTTTTCCACAGGCGAGGAGACTTTCTTTCGACGTTTTCCTGAGGTCAGCTATCACGTGATGGGCGAAGGTTTTACCTGGGAAACTCAGGATCGCGAACGCGACATTGCATCGGCCGCTAAGGCTTGGCAGCAGGCGCTGACCTTTCTTTCCGATCCGCAGGTGGATTTGGTGGTGCTGGACGAAATCAACATCGCGCTTAAATACAAGTATATCGATCTGGAGTCAGTGCTGGCCGCGTTGCGAAGCCGTCCGCCCATGCAGCACGTCGCGCTGACCGGACGTGCCGCACCTGATACGCTAATTGAGTACGCCGATACTGTCACCGAGATGCGTGACATCAAGCACGCGTACCGTGCCGGAATACAGGCGCAAAAAGGGGTCGAGTTATGAGCGTGCGCTGCCCAGCGCTATTGATCGCTGCGCCTGCTTCCGGGCAGGGCAAGACCACAGTCACAGCTGCGCTCGCTGCCTTCCATCGCAAGCGCGGACGTCGTGTGCAGGTGTTCAAGTGCGGGCCGGATTTCCTCGATCCGATGATTTTGCAGCGAGCCTCGGGTCATCCTGTACACCAACTGGATCTGTGGATGTGCGGCGAGGCATATTGCCGCGCTCAGCTTTATCAGGCGGCGCAGCAGTCCGACTTAATTTTGGTTGAGGGCGTGATGGGTTTGTTCGACGGTAACCCTTCCAGCGCCGATGTCGCTGCTGCTTTCAATCTGCCTGTGCTCGTCGTGCTGAATGCCAGCGGTATGGCTCAGACTTTTGCCGCCCTGGCGCTGGGTATGGCTAACCTGCGCAGCGATGTGAAAGTGACAGGAATGCTGGCCAATCGGGTAGGCAGTGCGCGCCACTGCGAGATGCTGAGCGAATATTTGCCCCCCGAATTGCCTCTTCTTGGATGGATGCCGCGCGATGCTAACGTCGCCTTACCCGAGCGGCATCTGGGCTTGTTGCAGGCGGTAGAAATCGAGGATCTGATGGTGCGTATCGATCATGCGGCGGATGCGCTGCAATTGGTGAGTGATGATTTGCCCGCAGCGGTTGAATTTTTCGAGCAAGCCTTTCCGTATATTCCAGCACTGCTGGCGGGCGTAAAAATCGCCGTGGCGCGCGATACCGTGTTTGCCTTTTTGTATCAGGCCAACCTGGATACTTTGTGTTCATTGGGCGCACAGCTAGAATTTTTCTCGCCGCTAAACGATACTGCCATGCCGGAAGCGGATGCGCTGTATTTGCCCGGCGGCTATCCCGAACTTCATTTGGCGCAATTGAGCGGGAATCTGTCGATGCAGCACAGCATTCGCGCACACCATTTGCATGGAAAACCCATCCTCGCTGAATGTGGCGGCATGCTTTATCTGCTGGATCGCCTGACAGACGGCGAAGGCAACAGTGCTGCGATGACGGGGTTGCTGCCCGGTCAGGCGATGATGCAGAAGCGGATGGCCAATCTGGGGCTATACAGCATTGCGTTGCCGGAAGGGGTGCTGCGCGGTCACAGCTTCCATTATTCGAAAATGGAAACGAATATCGCGCCGCTGGTATCGACGGTTGGCACAAGGGAAGGCAGCAAAGGGGAGCCCGCTTACCGTATAGGCAGGCTGCATGCGACCTATTTGCACCACTATTTCCCGTCCAATCCGGAAGCCGTCGCACGTTTGTTCAAGCCTTAAAAATAATCAATGGAGTCTTCTATGCATATGGAAATAAATCACATTTTTGCAGTAGATAGTTCCGCAATCACTGCCGGAATTTGTGACATGCGGGCGTCAGTGTAATTCATGGGCAAAGTCTGGTTTGTCGGCGCAGGGCCGGGGGATCCTGATCTGATCACGGTAAAGGGGCGCGATCTTGTTTCATGCGCGGGAGCTATTCTTTATGCCGGTTCGCTGGTGGCAGAAGCGACGACGCGCTGGGCCAGAGCCGGGTGCGAGATTGTTGATTCCAAAAGTATGGCGCTGGAGGAGATCACCGCTTGGTTGATAGATCAGGCGGGTAAGCACGAAGTAGTAGTGAGGTTGCAGACCGGGGATCCGACGCTGTACGGTGCGCTGATTGAAATGGTGCAGCCGCTTGATGCCGCAGGTGTAGCCGTCGGCGTGGTGCCGGGCGTATCTTCCGCGATGGCGTCCGCTGCCGCAGCTTGCGAGAGCCTGACTTTACCTGAGGTGACGCAGACAGTCATTTTGACGCGCATGGAAGGTCGCACGCCGATGCCGGAGGGCGAAGCGTTGCGCGAGCTGGCGGCGCATCACAGCACGCTGTGCATATTTCTTTCCATCACCTTGCTGGGAGAAGTCATCAAGTCATTGCTCGATGCAAGCTGGCGGGACGACTCGCCCATCCTGGTGGTGCACAAGGCAAGCTGGCCGGATGAGGAAAAAATCATCCGTGGCACGCTGACCGACATACGACAGCAGTGTCGTGAACAGAAAATCAACAGCCAGGCCATGATTATCGTCAGCCCCGCACTGGGTGCGCGTAACTGGCCTGAATTGAAAAAATCAAAATTATATGATGAGACATTTACCCACCGCTTCCGTCGCGGAATCAAAAAGGAGTCGTAAGTTGAGTGAAACAATATTATTGATAGGACACGGTTCGAGAAACGTGGAAGGAAACCGCGAGATCGAGTCGTTCGCAGAACTGTGGCGCAAACGTCAGCCGCAATGGCGCATCGAAGTGTGCTTCATCGAGTTCGCCGATGTGCTGCTTGATGGCGGACTTGATCGCGCAGCACTTAATGCATCGCGTGTCATCGTCGTGCCGCTGATTTTGAATGCGGCGGGCCACGTCAAGATGGAAGCGCCCGAGCATATTGCCAAGGCGCGTGTGCGTCATCCGAATACCGAATTTCTGTATGTGCCTAACCTCGGGGCGGATGATCGTATCCTGAAAATCTTGAAGCGCAATCTGAACAAAGCGATGAGCGTACTGGATATGCCAGACCCAAAAAATACCGGTGTAATTATTCTTGGGCGAGGTTCATCTGATCGTGCCGCCAATGGAGAAGTGGCCAAGATCGCACGCTGGCTGTTCGAAGAGACGCATCATGAGCTGGTTGACATCGCGTTTACCGGCATCACTTTTCCGCGCCTGGAGGCGGTAGTACAACGCCAGGTGAAACTTGGCATGATGCAGATTGCCGTGCTGCCCTACTACCTGTTCACCGGTACGCTGATCGAGCGTATCAGTCGTCAGGTTGAACACCTGCGCCTGCAATACCCGCAAGTGCGTTTTGCTTCGGGCAGTTATTTCGGTTTCGAGGATGAAATATTTCAGTTGCTGGACGAACGGGTGCAGGCAGTCCAGGACGGATCAAGCCAACAGGGCACGATGCCGTGCGACGGCTGCAAGTACCGGGAATTTGCCGAGGCACACGGCGACCATCATCATCACGAATAACATGAAAAATATCGTCACAGAACAGCTCACCCAGGCCGGTCAGCAGATCGAACACGATTCCTTTGCGATCGTCGATGCCGAGGCGGGTCCGCATGAGTATAACCCTGAGCAATGGCAGGTGGTAAGGCGCATCATCCATGCAACCGCCGACTTTGAATTTAACGGACTGACGCGCTTTCATCCTGACGCGATAAAAGCCGGGCTGCAAGCCGTGGCACGAGGCGCGCCCATTGTTGCCGATGTGGAAATGATCTGTGTCGGTTTGTCGAAACCGCGTCTGGCGCATTTTGGCAGTAGTGCGTACCAGTTCATCTCCGATAGAGATGTAATTGAACAAGCCAAATTGGAGAACAGCACCCGTGCGGTGCAGGCAATGCGCAAGGCACATACACTAGGATTTTTGGATGGCGGTATCGTGGCCATCGGCAACGCGCCCACTGCGTTGCTGGAAGTGTTGCGCCTGATCCGCGAGCAAGGCATCCGCCCTGCGCTGATCATCGGCATGCCGGTGGGCTTCGTTTCTGCGGCCGAATCAAAAGCGCTGTTGAGTGAGCTTGCCGATATTCCGTGGATCATCGTCTCTGGGCGTAAGGGCGGCTCAACATTGGTGGTAGCGACCTTGCACGCAATTTTGGCCCTGGCGGAAGCCGAACAAAAGGCGATTATTTTATCATAATGGAAACGCCAAAGACCAAAGGTACGCGCAAGGGATACACCACAGGAGCCTGTTCGGCTGCTGCGGCGCGCGCGGCAACCTTGGGTCTGGTTGCAGGCACGGTGCCTGATGAGATCGACTGCCATTTGCCCAATGGTCAAATCGTGAGCTTCGCCGTGATCGAAGGCTATTGTAGGGATGGACATGCGCATGCGGTGGTCATCAAGGATGCGGGTGATGACCCAGACGTCACCGACAAGGCGCACCTCACTGCGGACGTGCGCCTGATGCCGAACAATCCAGATACAGTGCTGCTCAAGGGCGGGGATGGTGTGGGGCTGGTCACCATGCGCGGACTGGGGCTGGAAGTCGGCGGTCCTGCGATCAACCCTGTGCCGCGCCGCAACATCGAGGAAAACGTGCGTGCCGCAGCAGGAAATCTGTTGAGCCGGGATGGTCTTGAAGTGACTATCTCTGTGCCGGGCGGCGAAGAAATGGCCAAGCGCACACTGAACGCGCGGCTGGGCATCTTGAACGGCATTTCGATACTTGGTACCACCGGAATCGTGCACCCCTATTCCACTGCGGCATTCCGTGCCAGCGTTATCCAGGGCGTTGAAGTCGCCGCAAGGCAAGGGCTGGATACGGTAGTGTTAACGACCGGGGGGCGTACCGAGAAATTCGTCATGCGAGAATTGCCTGAGCTTGCGCAGTTGTGCTTCGTGCAGATGGGCGATTTTCTGAAATACGCGCTGGACACCTCGGTCAAACAAGGCATTCGCCACGTGGTGATCGGCGGCATGGTAGGCAAACTCACCAAGATGGCGCAGGGAGAGACCATTACGCACGCGGGCCGCAACGCGGTGGATACGGATCTGGTTGCGGACATCGCCGCCGCTGTCGGTGCCCCTCCGGAAATATGCGCGGAAATTCGCGCAGCCGAAACGGCACGTTTTGGCGCGGAACAAATGGAGCAATTGGGACTCGCACATGCGTTTCACCGTGAGCTGGGGCGCCGCGTGATTGCCACCTTAGCCTCGCGTTATCCGAATAAATTCACCCTCAGAGTGCTGATTTGCGACTTTGAGGGCAACAAACTTGTCGAGGTAGATCAAGATCATGGTTGAACAACTTGAGTGTGAGCCGTGCCGCATCATCGGCGTGCTGGACAACGGTGCGGCGGGTCTGACCCCTGCGGCACTCGCGCACGTGAAGTCGGCTGATCTGGTGATTGGTGCCGAACGCACGTTGTCGCTGTTTGAATTTTCTGAAAAAGTCGAACAGCGCGATATGGGCGGGCAGTTGAGCCGCGTTGCCGAGTGGGTGGCAGAGGCGCGCAACGCGGAGCGCCGCGTCGTGGTGCTGGCCACGGGCGATCCGTTGTGTCACGGCATAGCATCATTCCTGATCGGCAAGCTGGGTTCTGCCAACTGCGAGGTGTTGCCCAATGTATCCACGTTGCAATGGGCATGCGCCAGGCTGGGTCTTGCGTGGCAGGATGCAAAAATATGCTCGGTGCACAGCCGTGATGCGGGCGAGTGGTCAATTGGCGCCACGCCTGAACACGGACTGTATGCGCTGATGCAATTGGCGCGCCGTCATGAACTGCTGGCGGTGTTTACCAGCCCTGAGAATACACCGGCACGCATCGCGCGCGCGCTGACTGTCGAAGGGCTAGGCGATACGTTTCAGATGAGCGTCGCAAGCCGGATTTTTCAAACTGAACACAATGAATCCGCGGAAAAAATAATCGCGCCTCTGCCTACCATGCAGTGCATTGATCTCATCTTTGATGACCCGAATATGGTGATACTGCAACGCTGCATTCCGCGCAAGGACGAGGTGTTGTTCGGTCTGGAAGACGCTGCTTTCCTGCAACGAAAACCCGACAAGGGTCTGATCACCAAGCGCGAGGTGCGTGCCGTGTCGCTTGCGCGCATGCAGCTGTGCAACAACAGCGTCGTCTGGGACATCGGTGCGGGTTCAGGGGCGGTCGGTCTGGAAGCTGCGCGCCTATGTCGGGGCGGTCATGTGTATGCCATCGAGAAAAATACCGATGATGCGGCGATCGCATCGCAGAACAGGCAGCGACTGGGTGTTGCCAACTATACGCTGACCAATGACAAGGCACCTGCCGGGATGGAAAGCTGGCCTGATCCCGACTCGATATTCATCGGCGGTTCGGGCGGCGAACTGGATGAATTGATAAAGCTTGGATTGCAACGACTAAAACCTGATGGCTGGCTGATTATGAATTTTGTGACCTTTGAAAATCTGAATGTAGCGCTCTCGGTGCTGGCGAATCTGGATGCTGTTTGGGATGTCACGCAGCTGCAAGCTTCGCGCAGCCAGCCGATTTTGCACATGCACCGCCTGCAGGCGGAAAATCCGGTGTGGATCGTATCCGCGCAACGGAGGGCTGCATGAGTGCCCATATCGGCAAACTATTCGGCGTCTCGCTGGGGCCGGGCGACCCTGGGCTCATCACGCGCCGTGCATGGGAGGTGTTGCAAGGCGAGGCGCATTGGACTTATCCGGTGCGCAGCCGCAGCAGCGAGAGTTATGCGCTGGGTATTGCACAGCGCGCGGGACTCGTCATTCCGGATAACAGCAGCCCGCTGCTTTTTCCGATGACACACGACGCTGAAAAGCTTGGGCTTTACTGGCTGGAGGCCGCGCAGACCGTGCTGTCTGTATTGCAAAGCGGACGGGATGTCGCCTTTTTGGTCGAGGGAGATGCATCGACCTATTCCACTTTCGGCCATCTGGCGCGCACTCTCAAAGCGCTAGACGGTTTGATTGAAATAGAAGTCATCGCCGGTGTGCCTTCTTTTCATGCCGCCGCCGCAAGCTTGCAGGAGCCGCTGGCCGATGTGGACGACATGCTGGCCATCGTGCCGGCAGGTTATGGTATTGAGATGCTGGAGAGGTTGCTGGATGATTTCGACACGCTGATTTTGCTCAAGGTGAAACCTATATTAAACGATATTATTGATTTGTTGGCGCGGAAAAATCTGCTGGCGCATAGCTGTTTCATCGAAAAATCCGGTGCGCCGGAAGAACGCATCGTGCGCGATGTGGCAAGTTTAAAAGGAGAAAAAGTGAATTATCTGTCTTTGTTGATCGTCAAGAATCCGGACCGGCAGCGCGGCGAAATTGCACGCGGTTGCCGCAAGGTTGTGCGGGTGGAAGCGCAATGACAGAACCACGCGTAGCACTCGTCGCGATCACCAAGCATGGCGCAGCGCGCGCCTTGCAGCTCGCACCACAACTGCCCGCCGCGAGCGTTGTCGTGGCGGAAAAATTCGCGGCAACCATGCAGGATTTGCCCAATCCTGTGCGGGTCTATCAGGGTGCGTTGAGCGCGCAAATTGCCGCACTGTTTTCGGATTTTGACCAGATCGTATTTTTCGTGTCCCTAGGTGCCGTGGTGCGGCTGATTGCACCGCACATCAAATCTAAGGATGAAGACCCCGGTGTGCTGGTCGTCGACGATGCCGCGCAGTTCGTCATCCCTGTTTTGTCGGGGCACGTGGGCGGCGCCAATGCCTATGCCGAACAAGTAGCCGGTCTGCTCGGCGCCACGGCGGTTTTGACTACTGCATCCGATGTCGGCAAAACCATCCCGGTGGACATCCTCGGGCGCGAACTCGGCTGGCAGGTTGAATGCCCCAAGATCAACATCACGCGCGTTTCAGCAGCTGTTGTGAATGAAGAGCCGATCGCCTTCGTGCAGGAAGCGGGCGACAAAAACTGGTGGACGCGACCTACACCGCTGCCTGCCAACATCAAGGTATTCAGTAGTTTTGAAGAGGTGGATCTGGATCAATTCCGTGCGGTGTTGTGGGTGACGCGCCGCGATATTCCGGAAGACATCTGGCAGCAATTGTTCGAGCGCCTGGTGGTATACCGCCCGCCCGCGTACCAAGCGTGAATCGCGGTGAATTAAAGCAGAACATGATGCGTGTCGCGCTGGGTATCGGCTGCGATAGAGGTGCCGCATTGCAAACGCTGCAAACTGCGGTGGAGCAGGCTTTGGATCAGGCAAAACTGACGCATCAGGCAGTGACCGTGTGCGCCAGTATAGACAAGAAGAATGATGAGCATGCCCTGTTGCAGTTATGCGAACAACAACGCTGGCCGTTGCAATTCTACAGTGCTGAACAATTGGCCGGGGTTGCAGTACCCAACCCTTCCGAGGTGGTACGGAAATATATGGGCACGCCTGCTGTGGCGGAGGCGGCCGCGATGCTTGCGGCCAATACCGATATGACAGGCCTGCTGGTTGAGAAATATAAATATTGCGGCGATGACGGAAAGAACGCCACGGTTTCAATTGCGAGGATAACAGAATGAAAAAAGGAAAAATCCTGCTGGTCGGATTCGGCCCGGGTTCAAAGGAAGACATGACTTACCGCGCGCGGGAAGCGATAGCCAGCGCGGATGTGGTGATTGGCTACACCACTTACATCAAGCTGGTGGAGGATTTGCTGGACGGCAAGGAAGTGATACGCAAAGGCATGACAGAAGAAATCGACCGTTGTGTCGAAGCTTATGAACAGGCCAAGCTGGGCAAGGTTGTGGCGATGGTGTCATCGGGCGACATCGGCATTTACGGCATGGCGGGCCCCACCTATGAAGTGCTGTTCCAGTCAGGCTGGAGGCCGGGCGATGACATTGAAGTTGAAATTGTGACGGGCAGCACGGCCTTGTCGGCATGTGCATCGCTGGTCGGCGCGCCGCTGACCCACGACTTTTGTTCGATCTCGTTATCGGATCTGCTTACGCCATGGCCTGTGATTGCCAACCGTCTAACGGCTGCGGCACGTGCGGATTTTGTGGTGGCGCTGTATAACCCCAAGAGCGGTCGTCGCACAAAGCAGATCGTCGAGGCGCAGCGCATTCTGCTTCAACACCGCAAGCCCGATACGCCGGTTGCCATCGTCAAGTCTGCCTATCGCAAGAGCCAGTCGATTCGGATGGTCAGGCTGGACGAGATGGCCGATTGCGATATCGGCATGCTCTCCACTGTGCTGATCGGCAACAGCAGCACTTTTTTGCGCGACAATCTGATGATCACGCCGCGCGGCTATGCCAACAAGTATGACAGTCTTACCGGGGAAACGCGGGAAGGCGAACGTGCTGGACGCTCTCTTGGCATGGGGCTTCTGGGCTGGAAGTCCTATGTGCGCAGTTATCTGCGCGAATTCCCCGATTATTCCCTGCAGGCCGTTGTCAGATACTTCGACATGCCATTTGAAGAAATATTGTTAGCCATCAGTGACGCAAGTGCAGACGATACGGCTGGGGAATTTTCAGCGATGTGTGCAGTTGACGCATCGCAGCTGTTGAGTGAGGTGAAAAACTGGGGACGTTTGCGCGCCGTTGTACGTAGCGGGAATGCCGTCAGCGAGATGATGCTGGGCGGTGCTGATCTGGCGCTGTGCGGCGACCGCTTAAAGGTGGAGAACGAGCATTTTCATCTGCATGTCGATTGGAGCCGGGTTGCACGCACGTGGCTGGTAATGCGCGCTGACAAAAATTATGGCGCATATTTCATCGACAGCAACGGTGAAGTCGTATTCAAGCTTTCATTGGTTACCAAGGATGGTGCATCAGCACAACGATACAAGCAGTCCTGGCAGTTGCTGGGCGAGCCACAGGAGATGAATCATGAGTGAACTTGAAAAACCCAAGATGATGAATTACAAACGCCATCTGCTGGTGTGCGTAGGGCCCCGTTGCAGCGAGGAAGGTGAATCACAGGCCTTGTTTGACAGTCTGGGGGATAAATTCAAAGTGGCGGGAATAGACGGAGGTGAGTCGCGTGTCAAGCGCACGCGCACCACCTGCTTTGCCACGTGCAAATCAGGCCCTATTCTGTGCGTGCAACCCGATGGCATCTGGTATTACAACGTGACTCCCGCCAATCTGGATCGCATCATAGCCGAGCATCTGGTCGGAGGACAGCCTGTGGAAGAGCTGATTTACCACCGGGGTCCTGATTGTGGCAGCGACTGAACCAGTCAGCTTTTCTGAAGCAGAGCGCGAATCCTTGTATCGGGTCATGCGTGCCCGGCGCGACATGCGCCACTTCTTGCCGGGCTCGATGGTGGCCGAAGAAGTGTTGTTGCGCATTCTGTCTGCCGCACACTTGGCGCCCAGCGTCGGATTGATGCAGCCTTGGCGGTTTATTCGCATTACAGATTCCGCATTGCGTGAGCAGATACACGCACTGGTGGATGCTGAACGGCATTTGACGGCAGCGGCGTTAGGCGAGCGCGATGCGGAGTTCATGCGCCTGAAAGTTGAAGGGGTGCGCGATTGCGCAGAGCTGTGGGTGGCGGCCCTGATGGACAGGCGCGAGGAACATATTTTCGGCCGCCGCACCCTGCCGGAAATGGATCTGGCCTCGGTCGCCTGTGCGATCCAGAACATGTGGCTGGCGGCGCGTGCCGAAGGGCTGGGAATGGGCTGGGTATCGTTGTTCGACCCGCAGGCACTGGCAGCATTGCTGGGTATTCCCGCGGGCGGCAAACCTGTCGCGATACTGTGTCTGGGGCAGGTCGAGAAATTTTACGCGGCGCCGATGTTGCAACTGGAAGGCTGGCGTACGCCGCAACCGTTGCAGGAGATGTTGTTTGAAAATAGTTGGGGATGCTCTGGTGCAGGCACTTAATCTGGCTGTGCCGCTGATGATGCTGGCCGCGGTACTGATGGATCGTCTGCTTGGGGAGCCTGCGCGTTTTCATCCTCTGGCGGGGTTCGGATATCTGGCCAAATCAGTTGAAAAAACAGTCTATCGCGCAAATTATCTGAGCGGTGTGTTCGCAGTTTCTGTACTTTTAATACCCCTCGTGCTGATTGCATATCTGTTGCAGCGTCTTGCCATTTTCGGCACGCTGTTTTCCATTATTTTGCTGTATTTCGTAATCGCGCCGCGCAGTCTCACTGAGCATGCAAAGCGCGTAGCAGATGCCTTGTCTGCCGAAGATATGCCCGCTGCGAGACGGGCAGTGGGCATGATGGTGAGCCGCGACACTTTACTGCTGGATGAGGCAGGGGTGGCTCGTGCCGCCGTGGAATCGGTGCTGGAAAACGGTAACGATGCGGTTTTTGCCGCGCTGTTCTGGTTCGCTTTGGCGGGTGCGCCGGGTGTGTTGTTGTATCGCCTGAGCAACACGCTGGATGCAATGTGGGGCTATCGCAATACTCGCTATAACGAGTTCGGCTGGGCGGCGGCAAAACTCGATGATGTGCTGAATTACATTCCGGCGCGCCTGACCGCATTGAGCTATGCGGTGCTGGGGAAGACACCTAATGCGTTGGCCTGCTGGCGACAACAAGCGCCGACATGGGATAGTCCGAATGCAGGCCCGGTGATGGCTGCAGGCGCGGGGGCTTTGCAGGTGAAGCTGGGGGGCGCTGCGGTCTATCACGGTGTGCTTGAACAGCGGCCAGCGTTGGGTTGTGGCGTGGTTGCCGGGCGTGCTGATATCGCACGTGCCGTGCGTCTGGTGCGGCATACCCTCTACCTCTGGCTGGTGGCAACAGGCATATGCGCTTTACTGATCGCGGGTTTTAAACATGGCGCTTGAACACGGTGGCAGAGTGCATGCGGCAGCAAAGCGCTACGGCATTCCCGAGAACGCATGGCTTGATCTTTCAACGGGGATTAATCCAGATGCCTGGCCTGTGCCTGCGTTGCCGGTTGGTATATGGCAGCATCTGCCGCAGGACGACGATGGTCTGATCGATGCGGCGTGCAACTATTATGGTACGACGCACCTGCTGCCCGTTGCAGGTTCGCAGGCGGCGATTGGGGCCTTGCCAGAACTGCGCAAGCATTGCACCGTGGCACTTGCACAAACAGCTTATGCGGAACATGAACACGCCTGGCGACAGCATGGTCATCAGGTATTTTGTGTGTCCGATGAAGAGATTCTGCAAAGTACGGCGGAGGTGGTGGTCATCGTTAATCCGAATAACCCCACCGGCAGACTTTATAGCATCAGTGAGTTACTGGCTTTGCATGAACGGCTTGTTCAGTGCAGCGGGCTGCTGGTGGTGGACGAAGCGTTCATGGATGCGACGCCTGAGCAGAGTCTTGCGCCCTTCTGTCCAAGGGTAGGGCTGATTGTGCTGCGCTCCTTGGGCAAGTTTTTTGGTCTGGCAGGCGCGCGAGTCGGCTTTGTGCTGGCAGCGGAAAATATTCTGCAGCCGCTCGCTGAATTGCTCGGCCCATGGCCGATTGCGACTCCTGCGCGTCATGTAGCAAAGCTTGCGATGGCCGATAGAGTCTGGCACGAGAATACTCGCAAGGATTTACGTGTTGCAAGTCTGCGACTGTCTGGCATGCTCACCCGGTATGGTTTTGCGCCTGCAGGCGGCAGCGGTCTGTTTCAGTGGGTAAAATGCTTGGATGCTTCAAGCGTGCATCAAACTCTGGCAAAGCAGGGTATTCTGACCCGCCTGTTCGATGCGCCTGCCAGCCTGCGTTTCGGCATGCCGAGTAGCGAGGATAACTGGGCGAGGTTGGATGTAGCATTAAGCGGAATAAAGAGATGAATGCAATCACGGTGATGGTTCAGGGTACGACGTCCGATGCAGGCAAGAGCACGCTTGTCACAGCGCTTTGCCGCTGGTTGGTGCGACAGGATATTGCAGTGGTTCCCTTCAAGCCGCAGAACATGGCGCTCAACAGTGCGGTAACTGCTGATGGCGGAGAGATCGGCCGTGCGCAGGCGGTACAGGCGCAGGCCGCAAGACTGACCCCGCATACCGACATGAATCCTGTGCTGTTAAAACCCAACAGCGACACCGGCGCGCAGGTCATCATACACGGGCGCGCGATCGGCAACATGAGAGCGAT
>DFWZ01000023.1:0-4550 GCA_002381565.1 Gallionella sp. UBA4121 | reverse complement strand
GGCAGCCCGGCAGAAATCAACCTGCGTGAGAATGATATCGCCAACATGGGATTCGCCGAGGCTGTGGATTGCCCCGTGATCCTGATCGCAGACATCGACAAAGGTGGTGTGTTCGCACATCTGGTCGGCACGCTGGCCTTGTTATCCGAAAGCGAGCAGGCCAGGGTAGCGGGTTTTGTCATCAACCGTTTCCGCGGCGACATCGCGCTGTTGCAGCCGGGTCTGGATTGGCTTGAACAATACACCGGCAAGCCAGTGATCGGTGTGATCCCCTATTTGCACGGGTTGCATCTGGAAGCGGAGGATGCAGTGCCTGTTTCTTCGAAGCCGAAGAGTGCTGCAGGCAAGCTGCGCGTCATCGTTCCTGTGCTGCCGCACATCAGCAATCACACCGATTTCGATCCGTTGCGCCTGCATCCGCAGATCGAATTCAGCTTCATCCCTATGACTGATGCGATTCCACCTGCGGATCTCATCATCCTGCCGGGCAGCAAGTCGGTGCGCAGCGATATTGAAAGTTTGCGGCGCGCGGGGTGGGTAGATGCGATACAGCGCCACTTGCGTTACGGCGGCAAGCTCATCGGCATTTGCGGCGGATTGCAAATGCTGGGGCAAGCAATTCACGATCCGTCAGGGCTGGAAGGAGAGGCAGGTAGCAGCGACGGTCTTGCACTGCTGGGATTTACCACGACGCTGGCTCCTGAGAAACAACTGCGCAACGTGCGCGGGACTTTAAGTTTTGAGGCGGCGCCCGTGACAGGCTACGAGATACATGTGGGCATTACCAGTGGCGCGGCACTGAACAGTCCGGCTATGCAGCTTGAACGCGACGGCGAATGGATTCCCGATGGCGCAGTCTCTCTTGACGGACAAATATTTGCCACGTATCTGCATGGTCTGTTCGAGTCGCAAGCTGCGACCGATGCGCTGTTGCGCTGGGCAGGGCTGACGGACGTTGTGACACCCGATTATCATGCGCGCCGCGAGGCTGATATCGACAGGCTGGCCGATGTGGTTGAAATGCATTTGGATGGCGTGCAATTGCGTTTGTTGTTTGACAGAAAGAAATGTGATGTGCGCATAGATCATAAATTAAAGTAGATATGGTCATTTCACATACACGGTTTCTATAATCACTATGTCTGGTGATGTTTGCCTCGCTGAATTGCTTGTCAGATAGCTGCACTTCGCGAACGACAGGAATGTCTCGCTTGCCGGCATTCGTGAGCGGCTGGTTCGGAGCAGGCCAAATAATTGACCTGAAAAAACACCGAGTGCAGCTTACAGGCGTTGTATTATCGAAGCCGGCCATCGGGAATGTGCCAAAAGCGGATGGTCAAGGTGTAAAATAAGTGGCAAGAAAGCCGACACTCATGATCAGCAACAATCGGCCGGCCGTTCGCGACTCTTTGCAATTGGGTACCGCCACCACTCATCCTGACTATTAAATCTTTTTCAGGTCGTATTTTCCCATAAGTACAATTTGATTTATCAAAAATCTCTAGGGAAATGATATGTTGGGCCTAAAGAATTTACATGGTTTGATGCAACGTCTTATAGTTGCCGTAGTATTGACCGTTTCGGCTGCGCTCTTGCGGTTGTGGCCCCTGCAAAATATGGGCACAGATCTGGCCTATATTACTTTCTATCCTGCTGTAACTATTGCAGCCCTCTATGGAGGGCGTGTATCTGGTGTACTTGCGACAATCCTTTCTACGGCCTACGTGTTTTTCTGGCAATCCACTAGCAATCCGAATTTCGAGAGCCTGGTTAACGTAGAAGGCATGTCCATATTTTTCTTCACTGGCATATTACTGGCAAGTGTAAGTGAGGTTTTATTTCGCGCACGAATGGAAACAACACATGCAAAGGAATTGACAAGGCATGAGACACAACGAACTGAACAAGCACTGTTGGAACAAAAAAAAATAGAACAAAGCGAGGCTAGGTTTCGCGAGTTATTTGAAAATTCGCCCGCAGGAATGATCGCGGTTGATCCAAAATCATTTCGCTTCATGCAGGCCAATCTTAACGCCCAGAAGATGTACGGCTATAGCGAAGAAGAATTGCGGAGCATGACTATTGCTGATCTAACCTACTCGGAAGATTTGGAGGAATCAAAAAAATATAACGAGCTATTGGCCAAGGGCATAATTGAGAAGCATTTCGTTAAAAAACGCTACCTTCGAAAGGACGGCAGCTACTTCTGGGCACAGTCAAGCATCTCTACTTTAAGGGGGCCAGACGGCAAGGTTGAGCTTTTCATTGGCAGCTTTATCGACATCTCAGAACTTGAGCTTTCCGAGGAAAAGATTGCCATCTATGTGCAGGAATTGGAAGACGCGATGCAGGGAACGCTACAAGCCGTGTCAAAAATGGTCGAACAGAGAGATCCTTACACCGCCGGCCACCAGCAGCGGGTTGGCATCATTGCCGAAGATATCGCGCGTGAAATGGGCTGGCGCGAGAAGAAATGCAAAGATTTGCAGATGATTGGTCTGGCCCACGACATCGGAAAGATCGGGATTCCCGTCGAGATTCTTTCCAAACCTTCCAAGTTGACTGATCTTGAATATAAAATGATCCAGACCCACGCTGAGAGAGGCTACGAGGTACTCAAAGATGTGAAGTTTCCCCTGCCTCTTGCGGAGATCATCCTCCAGCATCATGAACGCTTTGATGGTAGTGGTTATCCTCGCGGACTAAAGGGGGAAGAGATACTTCCCGAAGCTCGCATTCTCGCCGTTGCGGATGTGGTTGAGTCAATGGCCTCTCACCGACCTTACCGGCCAGCATTAGGTATTGATGTCGCACTCAGGGAAATAGAAAGCCATCGTGGCACTTTGTATTGTCCTAACGCCGTCGATGCGCTATTGAGGTTAATTCGTGATAAGGGGTATCAACTCCCGTCATGATTTGCATTTAATAATGTCGCGCATCCCTTATGCAAAGTATTTCATAAGAATCGTTACCAGAGCTTGAGGAATGACAGTTTTCAGTAAGGGTAAAATTAAAACCGACTGACGACTTCGGGCTAGGGGAAATTAGTCCTGCCAAATTGCTTGCCGGATTGCGGACATTCGCCAAGGACAGCTAAGTCTTGCGGATTCAACCGGTCGATGCAACAGATTGGCTGAATCGTTCAGCGGGCGTTTCATAGTTAAGTGTCTTCCTGGGTCGGGTATTTAATTTTCTAGCTACTGCATTTAGTTCGGTTTGCGAGTAAGTGGAAATGTCTATCCTCTTGGGGAAATACTGCCTCAATAGCCCATTCGTGTTCTCATTAGTCCCTCGCTGCCAAGGATTATGAGGGTCACAGAAGTAGACCTTAATATCAGTTGCTAGCGTGAAACGCTTGTGGTCTGCCATCTCTTTGCCTCGATCCCAAGTCAGCGATTTGTAGAGCTCCTGCGGTAACTTGCGAGCATTTTTGATCAACGCGTTGATGACGGTTTCGGTGTCTTTACTGACGACCTTTACCAACTTCACGTAGCGCGTATGACGTTCGACGAGAGTCGCAATCTGGCTATTCCCGCTTCCACACAGCAGGTCACCCTCCCAGTGGCCGGGTACAGCACGATCTGCCACCGTGGCCGGACGCTCACTGATTGATACCGCATCGGTAATTCTGCCATGATTGTCTGTCTTCTGCGTATGATGGCGCGAGCGGCGCATGACTCGCGTGCGCCTCAAATGCTGCACCAGCTCTTTCTTCAGAGCCCCACGGGCTTGAATGAAGAGGCTGCGATAGATGGTCTCGTGTGACACCTGATAGTTCTCGTCGTCTGGGTAAGTGCGTTTCAGCCATCCAGCAATTTGCTCCGGTGCCCACTGCAATTGGAGCTTCCCTGCCACGATGCGCGCCAACGTTCTGTTCTCCACCAGTTTACAGGTCTTGGGGCGAAGCGTCCGATCCCAGGCTGCCTGGTCAGCTTGACTCGCCCGATAACATTCCTGCCCACCGTTGCGCTTGAACTCGCGACTGATGGTGGATGGTGCACGCCCGAGGGACGTTGCAATCGAGCGAAGCGACTGACCCGCCACCACTGCACGCGATATTTCTTCGCGCTCAGCCAAAGTCAGAGCGAATCTCGAACGACGTCGCTGCGCCGGTCGTATCCCACCACTCTCGGCCAAAATGCGTTGTATTGATGGGTGGTTTCGATCAAACAACTGCGCGATCTGCTGGAGAGATTCACCTTTCTGCCAGCGGTCCCACATCAGGGATTTCTGGGTTTCCGTGTAATAGATCCGTGGTCTTTGTTTCATCTGCAACACTCCTTCTGCTTACGCAGATTATAGTATGTTGCATCGACCGGTTGAATCCGCACTCGAATCCTGCCCGTCGCGAACATCCGCTTCTGAGCAGTGAAAAAATTAAACTTATGGAAATATCTTATGTCAGATTGAGTGGTGAAATCCAACCTGATTTAGTGATTTCTTGAATTTTCAGCTCTTAATTATGGTTGCGTTAAAATTGTTGCGCGAACCTTAAATAGCTCTATATTCTCTATAGGTGTTTTGGCCTTTTTAAAAGTTCGTCAGAGCGG
>DFWZ01000005.1:43454-81349 GCA_002381565.1 Gallionella sp. UBA4121 | reverse complement strand
TGTTTCTTTTATGCAGCATCTCTGAGAACAGTAAACGAGGAATAGAAGGATGCTTGCCGATGAAAGTGATGTGTGCAAAAAACATCCGCTCAATGGCGTCGATCGGGTCTGTCGCCTGTGACGCGGCTTTTTCCACGACCGTCATCAGCCTGCTGCGAATCCAGTAGATGACGGCAAGCCAGATATCATCCTTGGTCGGAAAATGCTTAAATATGGCCCCTTGCGATACCTTCATCGCATCAGCCATGTCCTGCGTCGTAACGCTGTCGATGCCTTTTTCTGCAGCCAGATGAATAGCGACGCGCACAATCTCACTTTGCCGCTCTTCGCTTGGCATACGGCGTTTGATGATTTCCTGATTCATAGAACTCCTCCAATAATATGAATGTTACGCATCCCGGCCTTCTCCCGCTTCCTCATAGGTGCGGCCATCGCGAATATGATAAATACGCTTGAAAGTCGGGATAATTTTTTCATCATGCGTGACAACGATAATGGCAGTCTGATATTGCTGCGCCATCTGGTTCAGTATCCTCACCACCGTCAATGCACGTTCACTATCCAATGGCGCTGTTGGCTCATCGGCGAGGATAACGGGCGGATGATTGGCCAGTGCCCGCGCAATTGATACGCGCTGCTGCTCACCGCCTGAAAGTTCTGAGACTTGAGCCTGTGCCCGGTGCCCGACATCCAGTGCCTGCAGCAGTTCCTTCGCGCGAATTCGCGCCTGAGTATTCGACACACCGGCCAGCATCGGCAGGAGCGCAATGTTATCGGTCACGTCGAGGAACGGGATCAGATAAGGCGCCTGAAATACAAAACCGATACGATCACGTCGCAATGTGCGCAAATCGTCAATTTTCCATTTCCCTTCAAAAATCGTCTGCCCGCCCAGTTGCATTTTTCCTGATGTCGGTTCAATAACCGCGCCCAGACATTTCAGTAACGTGCTTTTGCCCGACCCGCTAGGGCCGACCAAGCCGACGACCTCACCCGGCCAGATCGTCATGTCTACGCCCTTGAGCGCATCAACTGCGGTATCGCCCTCCCCATAGCGTTTGGTCAAATTTTCAATATAAATCGCTGGCACGATCATCGGCTTAACCTCCAATCGCCGTAGCGGGATCGATCCGCAATGCCGCACGGATCGCGAAAATACTGGCCAGTGAACACATCAGCATGACCAGAATAAAGCCCAGGATTGCATCTGCGGGTATCAGCAAAACATATTTCGGAAACAGTGGCACCCAAATTGTTGCCGAGATTTTGCCAACCACGAAACCGATCAATCCCAAGCCGAGCGCCTGCTGCAAGATCATGCCGCTGATGGTTCGATTTCCCGCTCCCACCAGTTTTAGCACCGCAATCTCGCGGATTTTATTCATCGTCATGGTGTAAATAATAAAAGCCACAATCGCTGCGCTGACGACGGAGAGAATCACCAGAAACATGAAAATCTGTTTGGATGAGGTTGCAATCAGCTTGGCTACCAGAATTTCCTCCATCTGCCCCTTGGTATAGACCTGTAAATGTTTCCAGCGCCGGATCTGTTCGGCGACGGTCTGATCGTTGTATCCAGTTTTGATACGCACCAGTACCGCATTGACCATATGACTGCTGATCTGGCTTGCAAGAACCGCATCCAGTAATCCCGGCACGTTCGGACGATTGAAGGCAGGGTTCGCGGTCGTTCGCGTCCTGTCATTCAGTAAGGCATCATTGTCTTTCAGGAACTGCACCTCCTGAGCATCTTTGAGTGGAACGAATATCATGGGGTCGCCACTGGATGACACCATGCGTCGTGTCAGACCGACTACAGTGTATTGCTGACGGTGAATCCTGATGCGTTCGTCCAGTGCCAGTCCTGTCTTGATGTCAGCAAGCGCTTCGTAGTGTGTACGGGTAATCGGGCGTCCGGCCACCAGATAAGCCGGTTCGCCAGGCTTTCCTTGTTCTACACCTGCCAGCATGATGCGGACATCCTTGCCCCTTCGCTGAATTTGCATGGTCAAATAAGTCACATTGCCCGCTTCCATAACCCCGTCCTGACCAAGCAGGTCACGTGCAAGATCATCGTGAATGCTGGACGGTTCCGCATAAGGCCCCAGCGTGTCCTGCTGCACCACCCAAAGATCGGCACCTGCGTTGTCTATCATTGCACGGGCATCATCCACCATGCCACGATATACGCCTGCCATGGTGAGTGTGACGCCGATCAACAACCCCAGCCCCACGCCGGTAAAGACGAATTTTCCCCATCCATGCAGAATATCGCGGCTTGCGAGATTGATCACAATCAGTTCCTCACAATTTCCGAGACGACTTTTAGTTTCAGGTCTCCTGTTATTTCCCGCTGGCTATAAACAATCACTTGGTCAGCATCGCTTAGTCCGCTCAGTATTTGTGTACGGCCACCCAGTGTAGAGATGCCGATTTTGACAGGCTTGAATATGGCACGACCGCTTTGCAACACCCAGACACCCTCTTGTTGATTGATCCGTTTGATCGCCGCAGTAGTGATGGATCGTGCATTTTCCTGAATGGGTAATTTAATGGTGACTTCAGCATATTCGCCGAGGCTGGCATTCAACTCTGGCTCAGAAAAAACAACATTCACAATTCGCTCCTCTGTGACGGCGTCACTAATCGAATCAATACGCGCTACCGTGCCAGGAACGTGTATTTGAGGATGTGAACGCAGCACGATGTCAGCGGTTTGCCCGACGTGAAGCAAGCCCGACTGCTTCTGGTCAATGTGAGTCCTGATCCATAAATCGTTTTGGCTAATCAACTGAAAGACAGTTTGCCCGGGAACAACGATCGCGCCTTGCTCAATTAATTTTGCAGTGACGATGCCCTCTACCGGACTTGTCAGTCTGGTTTGATCCCGCAGCTTTCTCATGCCCACGGCATCAGATTGCATCTTGGCATAATCATGCCTGGCTGCTGCCAGTGAGGCCGTAGCCGCGTCCAGCGCAGCCAGAGCAGCTTTTTTTTCGTTCAGCTTGGCATCCAGCAATTCCTGACTCACAAATCCTTTTGCACGCAATTCACTATATCTTTTATAAGTGCCGGAAAGTGTTTTTCCCTGACTCTGCGCTTGTGCCAACTGCGCTTCTGCCACCTTAATCGAATTAGCAGCTCGTTCTGTCAAAAAACGACTGCTGGCCAGTTTTTCATCAAGATCAATCGGATCCAATTCAGCCACAACCTGACCGGCTTTCACATAATCGCCCTGATCAACCAGGAGGCTTTGGATTCTGCCTGTCATAACGGAAGAAATAGTGTAATTATGTCTGGCTTCAACCAGTCCGACACCAAATACATCAACGGCAAGACTTCCTGACTGAACCTTCTCGCTAGTGACCTTGACTGGCGCAAGCGGCCCTTGGGTTAGCACTGCCCATGCAAAAATTGAAATAAATAGGAGGCCTAACAGGACAATTTTAAAACCAAGTTTCGACATACTCTCGCCTGAAGAATAAATAAAGTAAGTAATTACTCGCTATCCTAGTGACGTTTATTTAACCTGTCAAGGTGGATACTATTTGAAGAGATTTCCAATATTTATGCGATTACCGAATGTCCGCATTGGTAACTTGCAATTCAGGTGATCGAATTGCTCCTACAAAACCGGGCAGTGAGCTATATACCTATCCCCACAGGCGTGGGTGAAACTTTTACAAAACAAGTATATGATCGTGGGCTAGCACCACCAGTGGTATTATCATAAACACTTACCAACCCGCTCTACTCAGACGATGATAAATCCGTCGCCCTCCCCACGCGGGATAGAAGCTCACCCCCTGCGTTACGGAGCGCATAAAAGCTGCTACACAGCCAGAGAACTCGCATCGCGCAGTAATAGTCGCATTGCGACATGCGCCTTCCGGCACTAGCAGGCACTTCGCGCCCATTATGCAAATAATGTATGTCAAACACGAAGGCTACTCGCTCAGCCGGTAGAAAATGGATAATTGGTGTTTGGGTAATGCCAAGGGGTGAATGTTTTAGTACCAATATTCCAAAGCGAATCGATATTTTTCACGTATGTGATCACACGGTGCTCGTCGGCATCAATCAAACCGTATAAAGCGGTCTGGTGACCCGAATCCGGAGAGCGATCGAACTCACCGACCTTGGTAGTCCAGGAGTCTCCGTGATTCAGAGCGCCAGATATATCATTGAGCTGTTGTATATACGTATTGAGCGTGTCCTGACTATGCGCAAAGTAGAATTTTGCAGCGACTATGACATGTAGATTACCCTTGCGTTCACCGATAAACTGGATGGGGGACAGTAATCCCGCCATGTAAATCTTTTCAATCGCGTCAAGGACGCGGGTGTCGTGATCATCGTCCCATATGACGGCAAAGTCGTGAATCTCTGGCACCGCCATGGGAGCTCGAACCACGTCGAGCCATTCGACGCTACGAAAAACAGAGTAGTGGGCGCCACAACCAAGGTATCCGAAAGGCTCCGGTTCGTCGTACAGGCAAGAAAACAATGTTGAATAGACAGGCGTACTCATTTTGCAACGCCGATTGAGCCCGGTTGCGCAAGCCCAACACCTGTCGGACTGTCCGAATTCCGGGAGCCGCATGGCTGCTTTAACTCTGATTTACGCTCCTCATTCATATATGGAGTCGTTATTGCACGCGGACCATGGTCGAGTAAAACAACATTTTTCTTCATATCGTTACTCGTTAACGCACGTTCATGAGAAAGTTTATATTCTTCAGCCATATGAATGATTTCCCAATCAGGCCCTGCAACCGCTGTTGAAGAAAGAAACATTGTCAACAAACCAACGATCACAATATTTATTGAATTCAATTTTTTTCGTTTAGCGTATTCAGGCTCGAAGTGATTAATGTTGGCTAGTTTGTGCGCGGCTTCATCGTCCCACCCCTCCGGGTTGATGAGGTAGCCCTTGATGTCCATTTTCGTCTTGATTTGTGTGGTCATATTTGCGCTCCTGTATTTAATGCATTTAGAATATTTCTTTTAATAATATTACCGTGGCGAATTAATACAAATCAAACGATATTAATTTATATACAATATCGAAATAAACGATACATAAGGTTGCCAAACAAATGGATATCGAACAGGCACGAACTTTTTTAGCCATTGCAGCATATGGCAGCTTTATAGAGGCATCGAGAAAGCTGCATCTGACACAATCGACTGTGAGCGCACGCATCCAGCGTCTGGAGGAAGAATTGGGGGTGCATTTATTTGTGCGCAACCGTTCTGGTGCCACCCTTACAACGGGGGGGCGCCGTTTTTTCGAATACGCCAAGCGCCTGATTCTCACCGCGGAGCAGGCACGTCAGCGCGTTGGTTTACCGAGCCGCTATCGGGGCGCCTTGCGCATCGGCGGACGAATTGCGCTCTGGGATGGCCTGTTGCCCGCTTGGATGCGCTGGATGAGTGAACTAACAACGGATGTAATTATTCGCTCCGAAATCGGCTTCGAAGAAGATCTGATGCGACACCTGATCGAGGGCACACTCGACATCGGGCTGATGTACACCCCAAGTCACAGCCCGGGTCTTATCATCGAACATCTCTTCGACGAGACACTGATGCTGGTGAGTAGTCGGAAGGGCGATACAAAACCAGAAGCCGACTACGTCTATGTCGAGTGGGGGCCGGCATTCGACATCAAACACACCCAAGATTACCCCTATCTGGAAGCGCCGCAGCAAACGGTCAACATTGGTTGGCTCGGTGTTCAACTGATTCTTGCTAATGGAGGCACCTGCTATTTACCGGAACGTATGGCTGAACCGCTGATTTCCATCGGACGCTTACATGCAGTGGTTGGTGCGCCACGCTATGCACACCCCACTTACATGGTCTACCCGAAGGAGCACGACAATCCCATTATCCCTGAGGCACTGAAGGGACTGCGGTCATTGACTCATTCGACCTGATTTCTGCTAAAAACTGGCACATATATGAAAATGACAACATCCACACGGAAGAATTTTCAGCCGACTGATGGCAGCTTAAGAGCAAACCATGAAAATCAGGATTAAAAAGTATATGAACAACCGGACAAGCATGATGGTCGGCGTATTCTCGTAGACAGGCTCTGGCCGCGCGGTTTAACAAAGAAAAAAGCAAGTATTGATCTGTGGTTCAAAGACATTACCCCAGCACGGAGCTCAGAAAATGGTTTAGTCACAACACGGGCAGGTGGGAAAAGTTCAAGAAACGGTACATTTCTGAACTAAAAGGAAATAGTGAGCAAATCCGCACTTGAAACAAGAGTTGGACAAAGGCATCGTGACGCTCGTCTATAGCGCAAAGGATGCCCTTTCTGCAAAACCGGTTTTGATTTTTAATCGCGCAGCCCTGGGCAATTGCACGGATGAGCCGCGCAAGGCAACGGCAGCGGGAGTGCAACAGGCAACAAAAAGGAGCCAAGCGATTAACCTGACTCCTTTTATTCATTTGGTAGGAACGAGCAGACTCGAACTGCTGACCCCTTGGATGTCGACTGCTTTTTAGTCTTTCAACCAATTGATTATTAACAATATTAACAGTGTCGCTCGTTCCAGCTTCTGCACTGTATTGTCAGGTTTTTCACCCTCAAGTCACCAGAAAGTCCCCATAGCACTCGCATGATGTCATAAACATGACTTGGCAAAAATACATAGCATTTTATTTAACTTGCAATATTACGTTAGCACACTACAATTAGTTGCAAGAATTGATAATTCTACTATATATAGTGCATTCTAACGTTGTACGGAAGCATATTCAAATGAAGCAGCTAATGCGCAGGGGAATACGATGACTCAATTTGTTTTTCGCAAACATGACAATGTAGGCTCCGCTGCTGCTGAGCAGGACTCGCAGTTCCTTGACGAGTGTTTTGTGGATACAGGTGATGGCAAAGTCCTGCTAGATATTAAAAATCCAAAAAGAATTATTGTAGGTAGAACAGGGGCTGGAAAAACGGCTTTACTTTATCATTTAAAAAATTCCGGCGCACATGTCATTCAATTATCCCCGCATAATTTATCTCTTAATTTTATAGCCACCAACAAAGTAATCTCTTTTTTCGAAGAAGCCGGCGTTAACTTATCACCCTTCTATGTTTTACTGTGGAAACATCTTCTTGTCGTAGAGCTCATTAAAGAAAAGTTTCAAATTAACGATGAAGATTCATATAAAAAATTTAAACGCGCAATTCTGTCCATAATCAGTAAAAAGGACAGAAATAAAGAATTAGCGGTTGATTATTTTGAAACTTGGGGGGATAAATTTTGGCAGACTACAGAGCAAAGAATTCATGAATTAACTAGCCATGTTGAAAGCAGCCTGACCTCAGGACTTAACGGGAAGTTTTCTGGAGTTACTTTTAATGCAGAAGGTGCAAAAAAACTTTCTATAGAACAACGTACTGCAATCAAAGAACATGGCTTAGATGCAGTTTCAAGAGTACAAATTCGCGAACTAGAAAACATGTTTGTCGTACTGGAAGAAAATATCTTTGATGATTCTAAAAATCCTTACTATATAACTATAGATATGCTCGATGAAGACTGGGCGGATGATCGAATTAGGTTCAAACTCATCCGCTGTTTAATTGATGTAGTTAATCGATTTAAAAGCTTATCGAACATTAAAGTAATTTTAGCAATGCGCCATGACTTACTTTTTAAGGTATTGAATTTGGAAACGATATCTGGGTTTCAAGAGGAAAAATTTAAGGCGCTTTATTTAAATTTAAAGTGGGAAAAGACTGAGCTACAGGAAATAGTCGAATCTCGCATCAATAAAATTGTAAAACGTAACTATACAACCGGTGACATATTGTTTAAAGACTTGTTTCCTTCGAATATTGATGGCACCGACACCTTCGAATACATGTTAAATCGAACTTTTTATCGCCCCCGCGATATTATTGTTTTTGTTAATGAGTGTTTAGAGTTATGCGCGGGCAGACCCAAAGTAACTGCTGCCATATTAAAGGAGGCCGAGGGCAATTATTCAGCCGAAAGATTGAAGTCTTTATCAAATGAGTGGAGTACGATTTTGCCTGACCTTATGCATACATCGCTGCTTCTTTCCGGTTTAAAGAATCATTTCGATGTAAGTTTTATTACACAAGAGTTTTTGGGGAACAGATTTGAGGAGATTGCTTTTGCCCTTAATGCGTCAAGTACAGATCCAATTACCAAGTCTCTTTATAGTTTATACATGGCTAAAAATGCCAATTTTGATTCAATCCGAAATTTTATTCTGAGAGAGTTTTATAACATTGGTCTTATCGGCATTAAAACTGGTTCCACCGATTCAGTTAGTTGGATTCGTCAAAATAATCTTTCCCAATTAAGCCCAGGACAAATCAGGGCTTCTTCAACGGTACATATCCATCCAATGTTTTACAGAGCGCTGGGTATTAAGCTTTAAAACATCAACTACTTTTGTTAGGTTTATCGGAAGATGAAGTCATTTAGCCAAAGAAAAAATCTAAAGCCAGTTCTGGAAATTATCCAAGCTGACTCCATGAACATTGACCTCCGCAACTCGATTTGGAATGCCCTCGATTCTGCAATCTGGACTACAAAAGGCTTTGCTTGGGCACAATACGGTGAAGCCGAAATTACGCCGTTTAGCCAGATTCTTTGGTTTGATTACTTTAAGAAGCCAATTGACTCAAGACCCGACGGTAACTCCAAAATTCTCGAGGAGCTTCGAGCGTATTTCTTTGGTTGCAAATGGTTTGAGGTATATGATTTTATCGAATTCGTGGTTGCCTATTACGAGAGGCAAAAACCGTTTTTAGCTGAGTATATGAACCAAATTCTTGCGCGTGAACTTTCTGCTTACCGCTTTGTATCAGGGCATCTGACGGACATCATGGACACCCAAGAATTGGAAATGCTTGAACAAGCACTTGGGGATTCGAAGTTCGCCGGTGTTACAGCGCATCTCCGTCGCGGATTTGAGTTGTATGCTGATCGTAAAACCCCCGACTACAGAAACTCAATCAAAGAATCTATTTCATCGGTTGAGGCTATGGCGAGAATTGTTGCTGAAAATCCTAAGGCAACGTTGGGTGATGCACTTAAAATAATCGAAAAGCGTGGCTTACTACACCCTGCGTTAAAAGACGGTTTTTTGAAACTCTACGGCTATACAAGTGACGAAGGAGGTATTCGCCACGCAATGCTTGACGAACCAACCCTGACACCTGCAGATGCTAGGTATTTTTTGCTTTCATGTACCTCATTCGTGAACTACTTGAAGGCACAACTCACATAAACTTTGTACAAGCCTTATATTAATGGGGCGTTTGACGGAGTGCTGCTCATGAAGGGGCGCCCCCTCGCCATCAGGATACAAAGAGCACCTTCCTCCCCTGCAAAACAGTTGTTGATTTTTATTGTCGTGCATGGATGTAAGCGTAAAATTCAGGCTCGAATCTTCTGTGCAAACATCACGACATCGCCATGAACACCACCTCTTTTGCCAAAGGCACCACCGCCGAAGACCTGCGCCTCTTTCTAGCGTTATGGCCTATCCTCATCACTGAGACGGAAGAATCCAGACAAGGAATGGAAGAAGATAAGGCAAAGCTCCTAGGCGGGGATGTGGCTCCATTTGCATGGTGCTCTTTATATGAACTCCCCATCAGGAATCACATTATTCAAGCCCTTACGGCCATTGCTCAAAATTTTAACGAGATACTTGATCCCCAACAAATATTAAACTGGCTGAACCAGCTAGCTGCCTCTCAAGGTCAGGTCAGTGAGATTCCTAAAGTCGTCGATCTAGTCAGGCAGCATTTTGATGAAATGGAAGACCCCAGTAAAGAACTAGCAGAGAGAATGCGACCTATGTTAGCCGACACCTTTGGTAAAGCTTGGTCACTATATAGCACCCTTCGCTGCGTGCTTTACCACGGCTGTTTTCTGAACGAGTTAGTTGACCGCATTCGTAATGGTGATGACAAGGCATTATTCGATGCGATTCGTATTGATCCGACCGTTATATGCTGCCCATCTGTCAGTCAGAGAATCAGTAAGGCCACGTTATTGCGGGACAATCGCTTTTTTGCCAAGCTGAAGGCATCATTAAATGGAAAGTTGGCAAAGCGCGAACAGGTCAACTTTCAAAAAATGCGCCTCGTGCTGGAAGTCCTCCATGAAACTGGTGCAACTCGCCTGAGTGACGCCCATCTCCACGAGCTATTTGTCGAAGAGCTGAAACTCTATTCTGGCAATGCAAAAGGCGGCGGCAGTGATAAAGCTCTACGCAAATTTGCCGACACTTACACGCGTAAAAACACCACCACTTAAAAACTTACTTTTTGAGTGGGAGCTTGATTAGCCCTTGAAGCATAAATTCCATATCCGTTGCAGGGCGCATTTGCATACCTGCCATGGTCAAGAGTTTATAAATGTCTCATCAATCCGATTCAAGCAATCCATCTGGCATATCCAGCAATAAAATCACTGACATCGCAGCCGCGCATGACGACGATTGCGGGGATGCGCGCGCCAGCGAGCGCACCGCTGACGGCGACAGGCGTGGCGACCTGAAGGGTTCGTCGCCTACTAACAGAGAACCCTATAACTGCATAACTACATCATTCAAGCTTTTAAGATTTGGAATTGATAGTCTGTATCTGTCCTATCAGGGCGATTTATTCCCAGAAGTTCAGGAACGATTAACCAAGCTGAAGCAACTGGCACAGAATCCTGAAGCCGATCAGCAAGCCCTTGCGCAGTATTTCGTCGCTGGTCACATCTTCGAGGTCAAGGACAAAGGCTCGTCTGTGTTTCCTTACGTGCTGGAGGATGGCGCATTCCGCATTCAATTATCCAGAGCCTCAAAACAGCTTCCTATGGCCTACGTGAAGCTGTCCTCGCGCTATCTATCCAGTGTCACACCAGAACAAGCAGAAACGGAGCTGCGGGGCATCCTGAATGAGATAGGCATACTCACCGATTCGGCACACGTCAGCCGCCTCGATATGTTTGCAGATTTTGTCTCAGATGAAAACATGGAATCATGGGGGCGTGAGGCATGGGTCACACGTGGCAAGAATATCGCTGCCTATGCGGTCGCAGAACAGTTCACAGGCTGGACGGTGGGCTTGGGTGGCATCATGGGCTGCCGTCTGTATAACAAGCTGCTGGAAGTCGCTGAAAGCGGTCGGGATGATATGTTTCCGCTATGGCAGGCAGGAGGATGGCAGCAAGGTGAATCCATCTGGCGCGTTGAATTTCAATTCAGGCGCGAAGTATTGGGGCAACATGGCCTTGTTGATCTTGATCGCGTCATGGCAAACCTGAACGGCTTATGGAGCTATGCCACAACGGAATGGCTGCGCCTGACCATCCCCAACCCTGACGATCAGACGCGTTCACGCTGGCCTGTCCATCCTCTGTGGGGGCATCTCTCCTCAATTGACTGGGAAACAGACGGTGGCCCTCTTGCACGATCATTCACCGCCACGCGATTACCGGCAGACAAGCGGATATTTGCATTGGGTGCGAGTTCGATTGCTTCCTACATGGCAAAACACGGCATCACGGATTACAGCGAGGGGCTGGATCGCTATTTGTTCGATCTCTATAACCACCTGCAAACTGGCGGTCAGTTCATGGGCTTGTCGGCAGAAAATTTCCTGCTTGAAAAAGTTCGCGTCCGTGCAAAGGGATTCAACACGATATTGAACCTCTCCGCCGAGGAGGAAAAACGCCAAGCCTTAGAAAGAGCCACTGCCGCTTACCGCATGGCCTCATCTGGGGATTAGTCGTGGATAAGCGCGGCTATAACTGCCAAGAGGCGGCGTATTACCTCGGTATCAAACGCCGCGCATTTGAAAAACATTTCCGTCCGTTGCTCGCAAGTATGCGAATCGGCACGTCGCTGATATTCGATAGATTTGACCTTGACCGCATTTTGGAAGAGCATAAGCATCGGAACGGGCGGCCTGTGGAAAAAGGAGGTATCACATGGGCCGATCTCAAACTGGCATCCACCAAGACAAGCAGAACTATTGGTGTGTCGACCGGATATACAAAGGCACTCGACTTCGCAACCGTTTCGAGTCGTTTGAAGAAGCAGAAAGCTGGCTAATTTATCAGCTTGAAAGACTTCGTCAGACACATCTGTTCGGGATTCGTCCCAAACGGACATTTGACGAAGCTGCTGCAAAATATCTGATAGACCATCAAGAGAAAGTATCGCTGAAAATCGACATTTATCTGCTGGAAAGGTTGATGCCTTTTATTGGTAGTCTGACGCTGGATCAGATTCACGATGGAACGCTGGCATCCTATATCAAGGATCGGAAAGCAAAGAAGCTGGCAAACAAAACCATTAACTTGGGGCTTGAGCTAGTTCGGCGGATTCTGAACCTTGCGGCGCGTAGTTGGCGCGATGAGAATGGCAAAACATGGCTGGAAACGCCACCTCTCATCACCGTGCTGCCGCTCATAGGACACCAGCGCGAACCGCGTCCCATCACTTGGGCAGAACAACGGCGCATCATTCCGTTGCTGCCGGATCATCTGGCAAAGATGGTTTTGTTCGATCTGAACACGGGTGCTAGGGATGAGGTGGTTTGTGGTCTGAAATGGGAATGGGAAATTTACATTCCTGAACTTGAAGTATCGGTGTTTGATATTCCAAGGGAAAACGTCAAGGGTAGGAAACGGGGTCGCGTTCTGGTCTGCAATACGGTGGCGCAAAAGGTAGTTGAAGCACAGCGCGACAAACATGATGAATATGTTTTCCCCTATCAGGGGCATCGAGTTGAGACGATGAACAACAATGCATGGCAACGTGCGCGGAAACTTGCAGGGCTGGATGGCTTGCATATCCACGATCTGCGCCATACTGTTGGAATGCGGTTGCGTGAGTCTGGCGCTAGGGAAGAAACGATTTCAGATATTCTGTGGCATGTCCGTCAAGGCATGACAGCGCATTATTCGGTAGTACAGATTGATGAACTGGTGGCGGCGTTAAACCGCATCACGGATGAAGGCAATCGGGTGAATCGCAGCCTTGCAATGATTCGGCGGGAACAGCTTGGGGGATATAGTCCCCGAAAAGTCCCCACCGAATTAAAAACGGGCTAGACCATTTCTGATCTAACCCGTTGATTTGTTTGGTAGGAACGAGCAGACTCGAACTGCTGACCCCTTGGATGTCGACCAAGTGCTCTAACCAACTGAGCTACGCTCCTTTTGAAGAGGGCGCATTGTAGCCGAAACCAGGCCTCACTTCAAACTTTATTCCGCCCTGCCGTATCCGCTTTAATAGCCGCTCGACGCCAGGTTGTCGAAGCGCGTGTACTCGCCCCTGAAAGCCAGTGCCACCGTGCCGATCGGGCCGTTACGCTGTTTGCCGATGATGATTTCGGCCTTGCCCTTATCCGCCGAATCGCTGTTGTAAACTTCATCGCGGTAAATGAACAGGATCAGATCCGCATCCTGCTCGATCGCGCCCGATTCGCGCAAGTCAGACATCACCGGGCGCTTGTTGGGGCGCTGCTCCAGACTACGGTTGAGCTGCGAGAGCGCCATCACCGGGCATTGCAATTCCTTCGCCAGGCTCTTCAGGCCGCGCGAGATTTCCGAAATTTCCGTGGCGCGGTTCTCGCTCGCCTTGCCCGCGTTGGAGCTCATCAGTTGCAAGTAATCCACCACGATCAGCCCCAGTTTGCCGTGCTGGCGGTGCAGGCGGCGTGCGCGCGCGCGCAGGTCCAGCGACGACAAGGCGGCCGATTCGTCGATAAACATCGGCGCGTCGTTGAGCTTGCCCAGCGCATGGGTCAGCCGCCCCCAGTCGTCATCCTGCAACTTTCCTGAGCGCAAATCATGCTGATTGAGCTTGCCGACCGAGCCTAACATACGCATCGCCAGTTGCGCCGCGCCCATTTCCATACTGAAAATGGCCACAGGCAACTTGCTGTCCAGCGCGATATTCTCCGCAATGTTGATCGAGAACGCGGTCTTGCCCATACTCGGCCGTCCCGCCACGATCACCAGATCGCCCGCCTGCAAACCGGATGTCATCTTGTCCAGATCGGAAAAACCGGTCGGCGTACCCGTCACGTCGCTGGCGTTGTCACGCCCGTACAGCGTCTCGATGCGTTCGACCACCTGGGTCAAGAGCGGCGGCATAGACATGAAGCCCTGTTTGCCTTTTGACCCGGCCTCGGCGATCTCGAATACCTTCCCTTCGGCCTCGTCCAGCAATTGCGCGGCGTCCCGTCCCGTAGGATTGTATGCGCTGCTGGCAATCTCCGTGCCCACTTCCACCAGCTTGCGCATGATGGAACGCTCGCGCACGATTTCGCCGTAGCGGCGGATGTTGGCGGCGGAAGGCACGTTCTGCACCAGACTGCCGAGGTATGCCAGCCCGCCCGCCTTGTCCAGCTCGTTGCTGTTTTCCAGCGCTTCGGCCACGGTGATCACATCCACCGGCTTGGCCTGTTCGCTCATGCGCACGATCTGGCGGTAGATCAGGCGGTGCTCGCGACGATAGAAATCGTCCTCGGTAATCAGATCGGCGATTTTATCCAGCGCGCTTGACTCCAGCATCAGGCCGCCCAGCACCGATTGCTCGGCCTCTACCGAGTGGGGGGGCAGTTTGATCTGATCGACCTGCGCGTCCGAATTGGAAAAATTTTGCATAGCTGGAACCTAAAAAAGCAGCCTCGCGCGGAGACGCGGAGAACGCAGAGTAAAACCAAAACATCATAAAACCAATCACCGACTATCGAAAAGCGACCAATTCACCCTCTTGAATAAGCGTGGGTTTTTGGTATGTAATCAAATTTTGAATTTGAACATCTCCGCGTCTCCGCGTGAGCATATCGCTTTTTGAGTTTGATCGATGAACAGCAAATTCACGAGCCACATTTTACCTTGTCGCGAGGTAAAACCAGAAAATAAAAAAAGGACTGTTCCCAGTCCTTTTTTGTAGTGCCTTGCCGCGAACTGTTTTAGTGTTCGCCGAGCACCGAAACAGTGATATCCACTGCAACGTCAGTGTGCAACTGAACGCTCACAGCGTGATCGCCCACGTTCTTGAGGTGACCTTCAGCCATACGCACTTGCGCCTTGTCAACTTCAAAGCCCATAGCCGCCAGCGCTGTCGCGATGTCTGCATTGGTGACTGAACCGAACAGTCGGCCATCCACACCGGCCTTTTGCGAAATCTGCACGGTAAGTCCTGCCAGCTTTTCGCCGCGTGCCTGCGCATCAGCCAGCTTGGCTTTGTCGGCCGCTTCGATTTCAACGCGACGCACTTCGAACTCAGCCATATTGGCTGTCGTTGCGCGCTTTGCCTTGCCTTGTGGGATCAGAAAGTTACGAGCGTAACCGTTCTTGACTTTGACCACATCGCCCAATTGACCCAGATTGGTCACTTTTTCCATCAAAATTATTTGCATGTCCGATACTCCTAGTGCAAATCAGTATAGGGCAGCAAAGCCAGGAAACGCGCGCGCTTCACGGCTGTGCTCAATTGACGCTGATAGCGTGTCTTTGTGCCCGTGATGCGAGCTGGAATCAGCTTGCCATTTTCAGAGATGAACTCTTTAAGGATGTTCACATCTTTGTAATCTACTTCTGCAATCTTCTCGACTGTGAAGCGGCAGAACTTGCGACGCTTGAACAGGTTGTTACGAGAAAAACGCTTCTTTTTGTCATCGGTACTTTTGCTAGATGGACGAGCCATGATGTTCCCTTTACCAAATATTGATAAGCGAAACCAGTTGTCTGCACGGTGGCAGCCTGATTACGCGACTGGATTTAAGCTTCTACGCTTTCATCTCTGTTCTGAACCATGTCTTCACTCAGCACTGAACGGGATTTTTCTTCCTTCATCATTGCCGATGGAACAGTGACAGCCGTCTTGGTTTTGACGGTCAGATGACGCAATACTGCATCATTGAAGCGGAACGCGTGTTCCAGCTCATCCAATGTTTCCTGGTTGCACTCGATATTCATCAGCACATAGTGTGCCTTGTGAATTTTCTGGATAGCGTAGGCCAACTGGCGACGGCCCCAGTCTTCCAGACGATGGATCTGACCATCCTTGGAAGTGACTAATGTGCGATAACGCTCGATCATTGCTGGTACTTGTTCGCTTTGATCGGGATGCACGATAAACACGATTTCGTAATGTCGCATTACATCTCCTTATGGTAATAAAAGCCCCCCGCCATGCGAGACGGTGGAGCAAGGCTGCATAGCCGACCATCGGCTTTACAGGGGCGCGGATTATAACGGAATATACAAATTCGTCAAGGGAAATTCTGAATATTCAAGAGCATGGGAAAGGCAGGATCGGGGATTACCACTCACCACTCACCACTTACCACTTACTATTCTTCCAGCAATTCAAGTTTGCCGGCCAGCCATTTGGTGGTGGTCGCCTGCAGCAGTATCGTCACCAGGATCGCAATGAAGGTGACGGAGGCGATGATCTGCGCGCCCGGCGCCTTCATGCCGACCAGCATGCCCGCCAGTGCGCCGGGGATCACGCCGGTTTCGCGCGTCCAGCACATGAACAGCATTTCCCTGAGGTTCCACCTGGCACGGCGATCCGGCAACGCGCACAGGAACACCGTTACAGGGCGCGCGACCAGCATAAAAACGGCCACCACAGCGACACCTGCCCACAAGTACCGGTTCATCAGTCCAAAATCGACCTGGGTTCCCAGCAGGATAAAAATGAACATGCGCATGATCAGCGCGGTGGTCATCACAAAACTCTCCAGCTGATGACTCTCTGAATTGGAACGCGCAAAGCCCAGCGACTCGACGTTGCCCAGCATGATGCCGAACACGAACACCGCCATGAAACCGCTGGAATGCAGTCCGTCTGCCGCCATGTAAGCGCCGATCACGGCCATCAGCGTGACCACTGGTGCAAATTCGGCGAGAAAATCAAATTTCTCATGGGCGATCAGCACGGCGGCCAGATAGCCCAGCACGCCACCTACCGCAATGCCGAACAGCGATTGTTTGAACAGATCCAATAGTGCATCTGTGGCTGAGAATTCGCCCGCACCCATCGCCACGCCCAGCACGGCGAAGGTGACAATCGCGCCCATCGCATCGTTGAAGGCCGACTCGCTCATCACCGTCTGCGCGACACGCTCGCGGATCCTGATCTGTTTGAACACCGGCACCAGGGTTGCAGGATCGGTGGAAGCCAGCACCGCCCCCAGCAGCAGCGCCACGATGGCCGGCACGCCGAGGAAATAATAAGCCGCCAGACCGGTGATGGCAGCCGTGATCAATATGCCAATGGTCGCAAGCACGACAACCGTGATCCACACCTCTTTGAGCACGCGAAATCTGATCGATGCGCCGCCGTCAAACAGGATGTAGCTGGAGCCGAAGATCAGAATCAACTGGTTGACGGCCGAATCCGCCCTGATATCCACCAAACCGAGCGCGCCCGGGCCTATCAGCATACCGACCAGCAGGAACACCACCACATCGGGCACGCGTATCAGGCGGGCCAGCAATCCGGAAAACGTGCCCAGGCCTAAAATGATGCCGAAGAGCAACAAGGTATGCTTGGCGAGATCCAGTGCGGCGGAAGTTTCCATGATAAATATATTAGGGAAATATTTGATTTGGTGCCCGGAGCCGGGGTCGAACCGGCACGCTGGTTTTACCCAAGCGACGGATTTTAAGTCCGTTGTGTCTACCAATTTCACCACCCGGGCGGGTGTCTGGAGGTGCGTCCCAGAGTCGAACTGGGCTAACTGGATTTGCAATCCAGGGCATAACCGATTTGCTAACGCACCATGCTGCTGAAAAAACAAAAAAGGAAAGCCTGATGCTTTCCCTTGAATGTGGAGCGGGAGAAGAGGCTCGAACTCTCGACCTATACCTTGGCAAGGTATCGCTCTACCAACTGAGCTACTCCCGCATTGGAGCATCGCATAAAACCGTAAAACTGGACTCCGGTGAAACTGGAGCGGGAGAAGAGGCTCGAACTCTCGACCTATACCTTGGCAAGGTATCGCTCTACCAACTGAGCTACTCCCGCATTGCGAGGCGCGAATTATAGGTTGTTCATAATTTCTGTCAACTTTATTTCGCGTTCAATGTTACAACTTGAACAGACGCGCAAAGTTTTCGCTGGTCTGCAAACCGACTCCCGCCACGCTTATCCCTCGCAACAACGCGATTTCTTCGGCAACATGCTTCACGTACGCAGGCTGATTGATCTTGCCCCGGTACGGCACAGGCGCCAAAAAAGGAGAGTCGGTTTCGATCAGCATGCGACTCATCGGCACGCGCCGGGCAACGTCCTTGATCTGCAGCGCATTCTTGAAGGTGATAATACCGGAAAATGAGATATAAAAACCCATATCCAGCGCGGCCTGTGCCACTTCCCAGTTTTCAGTGAAGCAGTGCATCACCCCGCCAATGTCGGCCGCCCCCTCTTCATGCATAATGCGCAGCGTATCTTCCGCGGCACTTCGGGTATGAATAATCAGCGGTTTGCCGCATTCCTTAGAAGCTCTGATGTGATTGCGAAAGCGCTCGCGCTGCCAATCCAGATCGCCGGTCAGTCGATAATAATCAAGCCCCGTCTCACCTATCGCGACGATTTTCGGATGCTGCGCCAGCTCGACCAGACGCGCAACGGTTGGCTCTTCAACCGCTTCGTGATCGGGATGAACGCCGACCGAGGCATAGATGTTCGGATACTGGCAGGCCAGGGCGAGCACTTGCGGGAAATCAGCCAGATTGACCGAGACGCAAAGTGCGCTGAGCACCTCATTCTGCTGCATTTGAGCCAGCACATCAGTGATGTTTTCCGCCAGCTCGTGGAAGTTGATATGGCAATGAGAATCTATAAATGACATGGTTTCGTGAGCTGACAGTAGGTGAACAAAAGCGATTCGAGGAAAAGTTTGGGGTTGAGCGTGTGTTGCGATTCCGTCTTCGCCGTTTGAAGCACGCTTTGCAGGCGCGCCAGATTCAACGGATCCAGCGGCGCTACCAGTTCGCGAATGGCCGCCTCACTGTCCGGATGATAACGCAACCGTCCCGCCAGTTTCTGCGAAATCAGGTCATGACACCATTGCTGCAACCACTGCACCACCTGTACCTGTTCGGTCTTTTGCAGCGCCTCAGCCAATCCAAACACATCCAGCGTCTGAGGCTGCCGCACCGCGCAGAGCAGTTTTTCCCGCGCATCGCTGCCGTTGGCGCTTTGCAGCGCCTGCAGGGGCGAAAACCCGGAAACTGCCAGTGCGTCGGCCGGATTCTTTATCCCCTGCGCCGCCAGCCAGCGTGTCGCGGTTGCAGCATCCGGCGCTGCCAGGCCAAAGGCCAGGCACCGGCTAAGGAGCGTAGGCAATAATGCCTGATGCTTATGGGTCACCAGAATGAACAGCAGCCCGGCAGGCGGCTCCTCGAGATTTTTCAGCAAAGCGTTCGCCGCGTTTGCATTCATGGCTTCCGCAGGATGAATGATCACCACCCGACGGCCACCCTGATGCGCAGTCATGCCCATAAAATCAGCAAGGCCGCGAATCTGATCCACGGAAATCTGGCGGCTGGGTTTCTTGCCGGCATCGCTCTCTTCAGTTTCAGATTCGGGCTGCAGAAAACGAAAATCGGGATGCGAACCCTGCTCAAACCAGTGACATGCAGCGCACTTTCCACAGGCGAAGCCATCGTCCAGCGGATGTTCACACAGCAAGGCACGCGCATAATTGATTGCAAGCTCCAGTTTGCCGATGCCCTTTTGCCCCTGAAACAGCAAGCCTTGCGATGCGCGGGAGCGCAATGACTGCAAGCGCGTCCAGTCGTCTTTCTGCCAGGGATACAGTTCGTTCATCAAATCGCCTCGATGATCGCAGCCAGCTGCTGTTGCACTGAAGCCAGCGACTGCGCCGCATCGATCACCACGAAGCGCTGCGGATTTTCTGCCACGCGCCGGTGGTATCCGGCACGCACCCGCTCGAAAAACTCGCCCTGCTCCTGCTCGAAACGATCCAGCGTAACGTTGTTCGCCAGACGCTGTCTGGCCACTTCGACCGGCACATCAAAAAACAGTGTCAGATCCGGCACAAGATTTACCCAGCTCTCCAGCTGCTTCAACTTTTCCCAGTCCATGCCACGACCGCCTCCCTGGTAGGCGAAGCTGGCGTCGGAAAAACGATCTGAAATCACCCACTTGCCGGCGCGCAAAGCGGGGGTGATGACCTGTTCGACATGTTCGAGACGCGCCGCGAACATCAGCATCGCTTCCGTATCGATGCTCATGGGCTGATTAAGCAGCATCTCGCGCAGCTGCTCGCCCAGAGACGTGCCGCCCGGCTCGCGCGTGACGATTACGTCCATGCCGCGCTCTCGCAAGGCATCGGCGAACCACGCCAGATGGGTGCTCTTCCCCGCCCCATCCACGCCTTCAAAAGTGATAAATTTGGTCATAAAACAATCATAAATTATTAGTCGCCAGTCGTTCATGCAACAACCTGCCGGCTGCAGCGCATGGTAATTCAGTCAGCGATCATTCCACAAGGTGACTCGAGTCGAAGCCGACGCGCACCGCTCCCCAATGGCGAGCATTGATCATGATCGGTACCGACATATCGATTGCCTGCCAGGCACTCGCTACTTCTGGTACTTCTGGTACTGGTTTACTGCCCGGTTATGCTCTGTCAGATTACTGGAAAATTTTGAACTGCCATCACCACGCGCGACAAAGTATAAAGCATCGGTGTTGGCAGGGTGCAGTGCTGCGTAGAGCGAGTCCCTTCCCGGCATGGCGATAGGCGTGGGCGGCAATCCTGCGCGCGTGTAAGTATTGTAAGGAGTATCGTTGGTCAAGTCACGACTTCGCAGGTCACCGTCAAACGTCTCCCCCAGCCCATAAATCACCGCAGGATCGGTTTGCAGCAGCATGTGTCTGCGCAGCCGGTTGACGAATACGCCGGCGATCATCGCACGGTCAGCGGGCGTACCGGTTTCCTTCTCCACGATGGATGCGAGTATCAGCGCCTGATAGGGAGCGGCCAGCGGCAGGCTCGGACTGCGCGCCAGCCAGGCTGCCTCAAGGCGCTGCCGCATCGTCCGATAGGCGAACTTCAGCAGATCCACATCGCTGCTGCCGGCCGCAACGTAATAAGTATCCGGGAAAAACAGCCCTTCAGGATGAGACTCGAACGCACCGATACGCTGCAGGATTTCACTATTCGACATGCCCAGCGTGTCATGCCGGATATTCGGGCTGGCATTGAGCGCATCGCGCAACTGCCTGAAATTCCAGCCTTCGATGATCGTGACCTGGCTCTTGCTGGCATTTCCCTGGGTAATTATCTGCAACAATTCCATTCTGGATACCGCGTGATCCAGCTGGTATATCCCCGCCTTGATTTGCCCGGCCCGGCCCTGCAAACGCGCAAAAATGACGAACAACCTGGGATTTCCCGGCAGACCAGCCTGTTCGAACTGCCGGGCTACCGCAGTCAGGCTGCTGCCCTGATTCAGCGAAAACTCGAAGGGCAGTTTTGGCAGTGTCAGTGGGCTGTAGGCATAATAAGCCACGCTGCCGGCTGCCAGCATCACGAGCAACAAAAATATCTTCAATTTACCCATGATCAGATCGTTCCAGCCATGCGCGTATCTTCTGAGCATGGCTAAAATCCGTCCAGCGCCGTTGTCCGAAATGGGATACCGGCCACAGGCCGAACACGCTGTTGGTCAAGAACACCTCATCCGCCGCGAATAACTCGTTCAGCTCGACATCACGCACCTCGATTCGCATGCCTTGTTGCCGTGCACAGACCATCACGCGATCGCGCTGCACACCTGCCACACCGCAGCGCGACAAGTCCGGCGTAATCAGATGCCCATTGAAAATCAGGAACACATTGCTGCGCACACCTTCGATCACATGACCATCCGAATCCAGCAAAAGCCCTTCGGCCACATCGGCACACTCCGCCGCTGCCAGCACCGACTCCAGCCGATTCAGATGCTTGATTCCGGCAAGACGCGGCTGATGGCCAAGGCGCAATTCACAGAGGCGCAGCGTCACGCCCTGCAAAGCGTAACTTTCCGGATACTCCGGCAACGGCGCGACATCCCAGATGTGTGTCGGCATTGCCTGAGGAACCGGGGCATAACCGCGCGCTGACAGCCCGCGCGTGACGATCAGCTTTAATACGGCGTCGGGGTGCGCATCCGACAAACCGGACAGCTCGGCAACAAGGCCGTCAAAATCCGGGCAAGCTATACCCAGCGCTTCGCAGTCGTGTTTAAGTTTTTGATAGTGCAGCGGCCAGTGTTGCGGCTGGCCATTGCTGACAAGCAGGGTGCGGAACACCCCGTCGCCATAGAGCAAACCGCGATCACGGATGCTGATTGTGTTGCCCGGCTCACCATTGATCAGCATAAAAATTGAACCATGAAAATCATCCACAGATTAACGCTGATCAGAAGCAAAGCTTAACTGGTTGTAATCTGCGCGAATCTGCGTAATCTGCGGATTCAATCTTGGTCAAATTTTGCTGAACACCAGCGTACCGTTGGTTCCGCCGAAACCAAAGTTATTGTTCATCGCCACGTTGATTTTCATGGGACGCGCTTCATTGGCGCAATAGTCCAGATCGCACTCCGGATCCTGCTCGAAGATATTGATGGTCGGCGGTGAAATCTGGTGATGGATGGCCAGTATCGAAAAAATCGACTCGACGCCACCCGCTCCACCCAACAAATGTCCTGTCATGGATTTGGTCGAATTCACCACCAACTTTTTGGCGTGACCGCCAAATGCCAGTTTGATCGCATCTGTCTCGTTCTTGTCGCCCAGCGGGGTCGACGTGCCATGCGCGTTGACATACTGCACATCCTCCGGATTCAACCCGGCATTCTTCAGCGCGTTGATCATGCTGCGCCTGGGGCCGTCGCTGTTCGGAGAAGTGATGTGATAGGCGTCCCCGCTCATGCCGTAACCGGTCACCTCGGCATAAATCCTGGCGCCTCTCGCCTTCGCATGCTCATATTCTTCCAGCACCACGGCGCCTGCGCCTTCACCGATGACGAAACCATCCCTGTCCTTGTCCCACGGACGGCATGCAGTCGCCGGATCATCGTTGCGCGTACTGAGTGCGCGCGCCGATGAAAAACCACCTACTGCCAGCGGGCTGATGGTCGCTTCAGAGCCGCCGGCGATCATCACATCCGCATCGCCATATTCGATCATGCGTGCCGACTCACCGATGCAATGCGTACCTGTGGTGCAGGCGGATACCATCGCCAGATTCGGGCCTTTTAATCCATACATCACCGACAGATTTCCGGAAATCATATTGATGATGGTGCCTGGTATAAAGAACGGTGAAATCTTGCGGGGTCCGGCAGCCAGATAATCGCTGTGTGTTTCCTCGATCGACGGCAGACCGCCTATCCCTGAGCCGATGTTCACGCCGATGCGTTCCGCATTCTGCTCCGTAACCTCCAGACCAGAATCGGCAAACGCCTCCATCCCGGCCACCAGCCCGAAATGAATGAATCTCCCCATGCGGCGTGCATCCTTGGCAGGCAGGTATTGTGTGACATCAAAATCCACCACCTCGCCCGCGATCTGGCTGGCAAACTGACTCGCATCGAAATGCGATATTTTGACTATTCCTGACTTGCCCGCGACAATATTTTGCCAGGCAGCAGGAATACCAATTCCGACCGGAGACACGATCCCCAGTCCGGTCACAACAACTCTACGTTTAGACAAATGAACTCCGCCGACAGTGAAATAAACTAATTACTTTTGATGTGCCAGAACGTAATCAATGGCCTGCTGCACAGTAGTGATCGTTTCTGCATCTTCATCCGGGATTTCGCATTCGAATTCTTCTTCCAGCGCCATCACCAGTTCAACGGTATCGAGGGAATCAGCACCCAAATCATTAACGAATGAAGACTCGTTCTTCACCTCGGTCTCGTTTACACCAAGCTGTTCAGATACGATCTTTTTTACACGTTGTTCAATAGACATTTGAGACTCCACCCTGTTGTAAGTTTAAAAAGCGGATAGGATTGTATCAAAGTTGCCGTGAATTCCCAACTACATCCGCATATTGAAAAATATTTCAGTCTAATCAATCCATTATTCGCCACGCAAAATGCTCATGGGCGACTCCTTGCCCAGTCTGCGCGTATTTAACCAGCCTGCCAGCACCACCAGCGCCATTCCGCCCAGCACGCCGACCAGCCAAACCGCACTGCCGGACCGATACGGAATCTCAAGAACATGGCGCGCCAACACCCAACCCAGCAAAGCCGCACTGGCCGCCGCAAACAGACCGCAGATCAACCCTATCACTGCGAACTCGATCAAATGCAAGCGGCGCAAATAGGCGCTATCCGCTCCCAGGGTGCGCAGAATCGCGGCCTCCTGCACACGCTCGTCCTGCGTTGCCAGCAACGCCGCATAGAGCACCACCAGCCCACAGAGCAAGGTGAACAGGAACACCACGCTGACCGTTTGCGAGACCTGCTCTATGATACCGCGTACTTGCGCGATCACCGCCCCCGTATCGATCACCAGCAGGTTGGGAAACTCGCGCACCAACTCGTCGCCGGCCTGTATCTTGTCAGGCGGCAGGTAAAAACTGGTGAGGTAGTTTGCCGGGTAATTTTTCAGCAATCCCGGGGTCGCAATGACGAAAAAATTCACCCGCATCGAATCCCACTGCACTTTGCGCAGACTGGTCACAGTTGCCTTAAAACGGCTGCCGGCCACATCAAAGGAAAGGTTATCGCCGAGTTTGATATTCAGGGTTTTGGCAATACCCTCCTCCACCGAGAGTTGACCTTCATCGCTGCCAGACGCCCACCATCTTCCCTGCACTAGTTCGTTCCACCCCGGCATCTTGTCCGAGTAGGAAAGATTGAACTCCCGCTCCACCAGTCCACGCGCTCTGGGTTCCGGATAGTTCGCGCCGCTAACAGCATGATCATTAATCGCAACCAGTCGGCCTTTCACCATCGGCTGCAATTGCGGCGCCGGCAAATTCTCGCGCGCGAAAAAATCCAGTATTGCGTGCTGTTGGTCCGGCTGTATGCTCACCACAAAGCGGTTGGGCGCATCCACTGGCAACTTGCCTTGCCAGCTTTGCAAAAGGTCACCGCGCACCAACGTCAGCACCAGCAGAGCCATACCCCCCAGACTGAGCGCCACCACCTGCACCGCCACGCTGCGGCCGTGGCGCGACAGATTATTGAACGCCTGCGCGAGCACCCCGCCTATATTTCTGCCCACGATGTGCGCCAGACCGTGCAGCAGCAACCACGTCAGACCACCTGCCACCAGCAGCCCTGCCAGCAAGCCGCCCAGCACGGCAAAACCCAGCCTTAAACTACCCGCCTGCCACAGAAACAACAAAGCCAGCACCAGCGCTGCCAGACTGTAGATCAGCCAGCCGCCGGCCTCAGGCGACCCCATCTCGCGGCGCATGACTCTCAGCGGCGACACGCGGCGCAGTTGCAGCAAGGGAATGTACGCGAAGCCGAACAGCAAGGCAAAGCCGCTCAACGCCGCCTTGACTGCCGGCATCACGCCGGGTTGCGGCAGGCTTGCATCCGGCATGATGCTGTTGACCAGCGCCGCTTGCGTGACGAAGGCCAGCAACAAGCCTGCCAGCACAGCAATCAGTCCTGCCAGCAAAAATTGATACAGGAACAGCCCCAGTACCTGCCCCTGCTGCGCACCCAGACAACGCATTACTGCGCAGCCATCCAGGTGGCGCGCCACATAGCGCCGGGCGGCAAGCAAAATGGCAACCCCGGCAAGAATTGCCGTTGTCAGGGCCGCCAGCCCCAAAAAATGTTCGGCGCGTTCCAGGGCTGTGCGTATTTCGGGACGCGCGTCCCTGACGTCTTCCAGCCTCTCGTTGTTGTTGGGCGTCAACGCAGCGCGCAACGCCGCCACTTGCGCCGCATCGCCTGAGATCATCAGACGATAGGTGATACGGCTGCCCTCTTGCAGCAATCCGGTGGACGCCACGTCAGCCTCGTTCATCAGCACGCGCGGCGCAAAACTGGCAAAACCGATGGACTGATCCACGTCCTTTACAACGCGCGCGGCAACAGCGAACCCCTGCGCCCCGATACCCACCTCGTCGCCCGCGCGCAGCTCAAGACGACGCATCAGGCGCTCATCTGCCCACACTGTGCCGGGCAGAGGAATGCCATCAGCCACATGCAGGCTGCCATCATCGATCTCTATCTTGCCGCGCAGCGGATAACCCGCCTCCACCGCCTGAATCTCGGACAGCAGCACCCGCCCCTGATGCGACACCATGCTGGGAAACGTGCGGCTCTCTACCACGCGCAAGCCGCGCAACTGGGCCATTTTTCGATAATCGGCAGAGATCGGGCGCGTCGACGTGATGCGCAGATCCGCGCCCAGCAGACTGGCCGCCTGCTGACCCAGCGCCTGCTTCACCCTGTCGGCGAACAGTCCGACCGTAGCGAGACTTCCCACCGCCAGCACCAGCGCCAGCAGCAATACGCGCCACTCCCCTGCCCGCCAGTCGCGGCGCAGGAAATTAAGGGACAGGCGGAGAAGATTCATTTTATATTCACTGCACTACCCGTCCTGCTGAAAGGCGCAACTGTTTACCGCAGCGCCCGGCCAGAGATTCATCGTGGGTGACCAGAACCAGCGTCGTTCCCTGTGCCTGATTCAGTTCGAACATCAAATCGATGACCTGCGATCCTGTTTCGGCATCGAGGTTGCCGGTCGGCTCATCGGCGAACAGGATTTTCGGGTGGACCACGAATGCGCGGGCTAACGCTACGCGCTGCTGCTCTCCGCCGGAGAGGTGTTTGGGCAGGTGATGAGCTCTCGCGGTGAGCCCAACCTGGCGTAGCGACTCGACGGCGCGTGATCTTGCATCGGCCACCCCTTGCAACTCCAGCGGCAGCATGACGTTTTCCAGTGCGCTCAAGGCAGGCAATAACTGGAACGACTGGAACACGAAGCCCGCCAATGCGCCGCGCAGGCGGGCGCGCCCATCTTCATCCAGCGCAAACAGGTCAGTGCCATTCAACATCACGGTGCCACTGCTCGGCACATCGAGGCCCGCCAGCAGGCCCAGCAAGGTAGATTTTCCGGATCCCGATGCGCCGACAATAGCAAGACTCTCGCCCGCCATAACCGTAAAATTTGCATCAGACAAAATGCTCAAGGGCTTATCGCCACTTAACACTTGCTTACTAAGGCCCACCGCCTGCACAATCGCTGTCATGAGAAATATTAATACCTCGAAGAATGTAGGCTTTGTCATTCCCGCTTGCGCGGGAATCCAGTTTAATCAAGACACTGGGTGGCCGTTCCTCGAAATTCGCCACAAGCGCCTCGTTTTCCGAAACAAGCCCGGAATGACGACATTTGCATTTATCCTGCTGATTGCACTGCTATGGCTGCCCGTCACGGTTCAGGCGGCGGCCGCTGCAAAAAACATACTGGTATTCGGCGACAGCCTGTCGGCGGGCTACGGCCTCAAAACCACAGAAAGCTGGCCATACCTGTTGCAACAGGAACTGGATCGCAGCCGGATCAATTTCAAAGTACTGAATGCCAGCATCAGCGGTGAGACCTCGCTGGGCGGGCGCCAACGCATCGCCCGTCTGCTGGAACAATATCGTCCGGCGATCGTGATCGTGGAACTCGGCGCAAACGACGGCTTACGCGGCTTCAGCACGGCGGATATCGAAGACAACCTGAATGAGATTCTGCTACAAATCAATCAGGCTCGCGCCAAAACCCTGCTGGTTGGCATGAAACTCCCGCCCAATTACGGAGAACCTTACATCACGCAATTTCAAAGCGTGTTTCCCAGGCTGGCGGCAAAACACCGCGTCAGCCTGTTGCCGTATCTGCTGGAAGGCGTGAGCGCGGATCAGTTTCAGCCTGACAACCTGCACCCCGCCGCCGCATCACAACCCCACATCATGAATAACGTGCTGCAAGCCTTGAAGCCGCTGCTGCGCTGACCTGTTTTCCTGCTTTCCTGAATCCTGAATCCTGAATCCTGGTTAACGCAGCGTAATCCCGCTGCCCTGAGTAGAAAGACCAACAGCGCTCATCACACCTGCACCGAAGCGTTTGGCCAGCCTGTCGGCAAAGCCTTCTTTCACGGTGAAGTCCACGATATTTTCGGCCTTGATGACATCCCGCGCCACCGATTCCACACTGCCATAGCCATCTGCCAGCCCCATTTCAATGCCTGCCTGACCGTTCCACACCAGCCCGCTGAAGGTATCCGGGGTTTCCTTCAGACGCTTGCCGCGACCCTGCCTGACCACCGCGATGAACTGCTGGTGTATCTGAGCCAGCATCTGCTTGGCATATTCTTCCTGGTCTGGACGAACGGTCGAGAAGGGATCCATGAAACCCTTGTTAGCGCCTGCGGTCACCAGACGACGTTCCACGCCCAGCTTTTCCATCGTTCCGGTAAAACCGAAGCCATCCATCAACACGCCGATGGAGCCGATCAGACTGGCTTTGTCCACGAAAATCTTGTCGGCTGCTGCCGCCACGTAATAGCCACCGGACGCGCAGACATCTCCGACCACCACATACAGGGGTATGGCCGGATACTTGGCACGCAAACGGCGAATCTCGTCGTTGATCTGACCTGCCTGAACCGGACTGCCGCCCGGACTATTGATGCGCAGGATTACTCCCTGGGTACCCGTGTCCTTGAAGGCATCCTGCAAACTCGGGATCAGATTGTCGGCACTCGCTGCACTGTCAGCAGAAATCACTCCCTGCATGTCCACCAGCGCGGTGTGTTTGCCCGTATTCAACGCGCTTTCGCTCTTATCGAACCAGCCCATGAAGACAAACAGGATGATAAAAAGGTAAGCGAAGGTGAGCGCCTTGAAGAAAATCCCCCAGTGCCGCGCGCGGCGTTGCTCCTGAACAGCCGACATCGCCAGCTTCTCCAGCACATCTCGTTCCCAATTTTGCTCTGACATTTTATTCCTTAATGTAAACAGGTTATGCGTTAGCCTTGAACCAGGCGCGCAATTGCGTGAAATCATGCACCAGCGCCAGCGGTTCCAGCGCCAGCAACTGTTCTGCCGGGTGTGCGCCAAAGGCAACCGCCACCACATCCACACCTGCGTTCTGGGCCAGCAACACATCGTGCGTGGTATCGCCCACCATCAGGGTGCGCTCGGCACTGACAGCCAATTCCTCCATCAGTTCAAACAACATGGCAGGATTCGGCTTTGAAAAAGTCTGTTCTGCCGTGCGCGTGGCATGAAAGTAGTGCTTCATCTCTGAAGATTCAAGCGCGCGATTCAATCCCGCCGTATTTTTTCCGGTTGCAACGCCCAGCGCATAACCCGCATCGTGCAATTCGGCAATCGTCTCCCTGGCGCCGTCGAACAACGGGATCGCCTGATCCTGCGCCAAAAAATGATGGCGATACCGCGCCACCAGCGGATCATACATTGCCTCCGGCGCATCCGGCACGGCATGGCGCAATGCCTGCATCAGCCCCAGACCGATCACATGGCGCGCGGCTTCGTCGTCGGGAACAGTCAGATCCAGATCACGGCACGCGGATTGAATCGATCCCGCGATAATCGCCGTGGAATCCATCACCGTGCCGTCCCAGTCGAACACAATCAAATCGTAACGTTTGCTCATTGCTGTTGGATATGCAAAACGCGGATATTACCATCTTCGAGCCCGCCCCCCAAACCTGTGCCACAATACGCGCTATGCAAACGACACGAAAAAAAAATACCAATGGAGTTTCAGCGCAAGCTGATGCGGCAAAGCCGCGTCGCGCCGTAACTAAAACGACTCAACAGAAGACAAATTCCGCAGGAGTTTCTGTGAGGAACGATGGATCACGTCGCTCCAAAACGACACAAAAAACAGATAGAAGCGGAGTTTCTGTGAGGAACGATGGATCACAGCGTTCCGAAACTAAAACGACTCGACAAACAGATAAAAATAAAGTTTCTGTGAGAGGCGGTGCACAGCAGCGCACCGACACTAAAACGACACCAAAACCAGGCAGAGTCCCGGTGAAGGTCGAAGCGGCAAAACCGCGTCGTGTCGGAACCAAGATGTCCCGCCTTCTCGAACTAAACGTGGTTTCAGTGAAGACGCCCGCTCCCGCACGGGGCAGTTCGGCAAAACCGCGTCATGCCGGCACCACCGCCATGACACACTGGCTGCTGTATTGCCGTGCCGGCTTCGAGAAGGATTGCGCGCAGGAGGCGGTGGGCCAGGCCAGGGCGCAGCGCCCGGTTCTGGCCGAGCAACCGGATACCATCCCCGACAGCGGCTATGCCATCGTCGCTATTAACGAACAGACGCTGAACCACCGCGAACTGATTTTCGCGCGCCAGCTGATCCGCCTGCATCAAACCATAGACGCACTACCCGAACGCGACCGCCTCTCGCCCATACTCGCTGCCATCCCGCAGGGAAGTTTTAGCGCGCTGTGGCTGGAAGTGCCGGACACCAACGACGGCAAGACGCTCTCGGCTTTTACCCGCCGTTTTGGGCCCTTGCTGGAAACAGCGCTGAAAGAGCAGGGACGCCTGGCGGACGACATCAAGCTGCCGCGCCTGCATATTTTCTTCCCCGACAAGTCATCCGCACTGATCGGCACAAGCGACCCATACAACAGTTCGCCCTCCATCATGGGGATCGTGCGTCAGTCCATGCCCGCCGAAGCGCCAAGCCGCTCTACGCTGAAGCTGGCCGAGGCGATCGATGTCTTTCTGGATAAGAGCGAACAGACGCGGTTGTTGCGAAGCGGCATGACGGCGGTGGATCTGGGTGCGGCACCTGGCGGCTGGACCTGGCAGATGATCAAACGCGGCATCCGCGTGACCGCCGTGGACAATGGCGACATGAAAGGCGTGATGGAAAAACATCCGCTGGTCGAACATCTCAGGCAGGACGGCTTCAAGTTCGCGCCGCGAAAAGCCGTGGACTGGCTGATCTGCGACATGGTGGAAAAACCCGCCAAAGTCGCCGAGCTTGTCGGCAACTGGTTCGCCTCCGGCTGGTGCCGTCACGCCATCTTCAATCTGAAGCTGCCGATGAAACAGCGTGTCACAGCGCTCGATGCCGCACTGGGCGGCATCCGCTCGCGTCTTGACATGGAAGGCATCAGTTACAAGCTGATCGCCAAACAGCTCTACCACGACAGAGAAGAAGTCACGGTGTTTCTGACTCGCACCAAACATTAGCCTGGTCTGATTAAAGTTTTCGATTTCAAATCAACATGAGCGTATCCAATTCATCTCGCGCCGGCTTGATTGCGGTCTTTTTCACCATTTGCATCTGGGCAGGTTTCATTCTGGTCAGCCGCCACGGTGGCAAGAGCGTATTGACCGGCTGGGACGTAACCGCGTTGCGTTTCGGCGTAGGCGCGCTGATCGCGCTGTTTTTTCTGCCGCGCGTGGCTTTGCCGCCGTATAAAGTGATCCTGCTGTTTTCAATGTTCGGCGGAGTGGGTTACGCCATCGCCGTGTATGTTGCCTTTCGCCTGGCGCCCGCTGCCCACGCAGCCGTGCTGTTGCCCGGCGCGCTGCCATTTTCCACCGCCGTGATTGCCTGGTTGTGGCTGCGGCAAAAACCGTCACCCTCACAACGAATTGCACTGATGCTGGTATTTGTCGGCATCGCTTTGACCGCCGCAGACACGTTATCCCACGGAACGCACCTGACCGGCATGCAGATGTTTGGCGACCTGCTGTTTCTTTGCGGCTCTTCTTTCTGGGCGGTGTTCACACTGCTGTTGCGCCGCTATCCGGTGCCACCGCTCACGGCAGCAGTCAGCACGACGCTGGGCAGCGCAATCCTGTATTTGCCCATCTGGTGGCTATTTTTGCCCAGCACGCTTAATCAGGCGCCCGCGGCTGAAATTGCCATGCAGGCAATCTATCAGGGGGTGCTGGTCGTATTCGTCGCCATGATGCTCTACACCTTTGCAGTCCGTCGTCTCGGCGCCCAGACGGTGGCGCTGCTGATGGCCATCGTGCCCGGTTTAGCCGCCATGGCCGCCGTACCTGTTCTGGGTGAACCGCTATCGATGCTCACCCTCGCGGGATTGGGCGCAGTCACGACGGGCGCGCTGCTGGGTGCGCGACTGGTGTCGGTAAAATAGTCAGGCAGGCGGCCCCGCTACGAGTGATCTGTCTTGCCAAAAACACCACTGTTTGCAGACTGTACTTCGGCGACGCACAAGGGCAGTTCAAAGGTTTTTAGCTGTGTTTCCAGCCCAAAAAATCCCAGCCCTACGCTTAAGAGGGACAGACCAGAAGCGGCCTGCACCACGTTAGAAGTCGCCAGTTTTACTTGAAATCACTCCAATAATGGTATATTTTCTATGCCATGCGTACCTTTGAATTTGATGAGTCCAAGAGTCAGGCGAATCTTGCCAAGCACGGGATCGATTTTATTGATGCACAGTTGCTATGGGACGATCCGAGACTACTGGAAATCCCGGCAAAAACCGAAGACGAGCCACGTTTTCTGGTAATTGGGCTTATCAATGAAAAGTACTGGTCAGCCGTTCTCACCTACCGTGGTGAAAATATCCGGCTTATTTCTGTTCGTCGATCACGAACTGAGGAGGTAACACTATATGAAAGCTAAAACATTCGACAAACAGTTTGATGAAGGTGCCGACATTACCGCATCTCTGGACTTGTCCAAGGCAAAACGAGTGTTGCTGAATCCGAAACGCGTCAATGTCGATTTTCCTGCCTGGATGGTTGAATCTCTGGATAGAGAAGCCGGAAAACTCGGTATCACGCGGCAGTCCATTATCAAGGTGTGGCTGGCTGAACGCCTGGAAGATTCAGCTTCTTCTAACCCGCAACTGAACCGGTCGCGCCGCATTGCGGCTTAAACTCGATATGCTCCGAAACGGGCGCGCTGCTGGGTGCGCGACTGGTGTCGCGTAAATAAATTCGCCGACAACAGCCCGGTCACAAGTAAGCGGGGCTGTGCGCAAAGAGTGCATCATAAAAGCACGCACATGATGGTTTGAACCCAGCGATACCCATCCTGCGAACTGGATTCCCACCTGCGCGGGAATGACCTGAGTTTTGTGCGAATAAACTATCCGGCCTTAATGTAGTTTCACCTGAGGATCGATGCCCTTGCGCAGGAAATGCAGCAAGGTGATGAGCAATGCACGCGGCCATCCATAGAGCGCAGCCTGGTGCACCTTGTACAGTGCGAGATAGACAAAGCGCGCGATAAAGCCCGAGATCATCATGGAACCCGCCAGCCCCCCCATCAGATTGCCGACGGTGCTGTATCTACCCATCGCGACCAGCGAGCCGAAGTCTCGGTAGGTGTAGTCGAGCGGCGGTTTGCCCTTCAGTCGGCGCGCAAGCGTTTTGAACAGGGTCGACGCCTGCTGGTGGGCAGCCTGGGCGCGAGGAGGGACATTATTCCCCAGCTCGTCCATCGGGCAGGCTGCGCAGTCCCCGATAGCAAAAATATTTTCGTCGCGCGTGCACTGCAGGTTGCGTTTGACCACCAGCTGATCAACGCGGTTGGTTTCCAGCCCTGCGATGTTTTTCAAAAACTCCGGCGCCTTGATGCCGGCCGCCCATACCTTGATCGCAGCCGGAATGGTCACGCCCGCTGCGGTGACGATGCCATCTTCCTGAATTTCGACCACACGCTGGTTGACGTGCACGGTGACACCCAGGCGGTGCAGTTCGTGCATGGCGGCGTTGGAAAGTCTGGGCGGCAACGCCGGCAGAATATTCGGCCCGGCCTCGATGACGTGCAGTCTGATGTCTTCCGCAGGATCTATCGTATCCAGCCCGTACGCTGAAACAAGACGGGTGACGTGGTGGAGCTGGGCGGCAAGTTCCACCCCGGTAGCTCCGGCGCCCACAATGGCGACATCCAGTTGCCCCTGTTTGATCGGTCGGCCCTGGGTGTGCGCGCGGAGCATGCTGTTGAGCAGATTCTTCTGGAAACGCTCTGCCTGCTCGGTGCTGTCGAGAAAAAGGCAATGCTCCTGCACGCCCGGAATGCCGAAATCATTGCTCAGGCTGCCCACGGCAAATACCAGGGTGTCGTAGCCGAAGCGGCGCTCTGGGATGATCTCTTCCCCCTCATCGCTCAGGGTAGGCGCAAGCAGCACTTCCTTCCGCTCACGATCCAGGCCAACCACGCGACCTAAACGGTAGCGGAAATGATTCCACCTGGCCTGCGCCAGATATTCCAGCTCATCCTCGGATGAATCCAGCGTTCCCGCCGCAATCTCATGCAACAGGGGCTTCCAGATATGGGTGCGGCTCGAATCTATCAGGGTGATGTCGGCAAGATGCTTTTTCCCGAGCTTATTGCCCAGCCTGGTTGCCAGTTCAAGACCGGCGGCACCGCCGCCAACGATAATGATGTGATGAGCCTGAGCCATGAATGAACCCTCCGGTTTATAAGCAAACGCTTAATTGTAACCTTATACAGGCAATCTGATAATTCAGGGCATCAGAAAAATGCAAGTCCGCTAAGGAACCGCTGATTTATTCGTCTTCCCCGCGAAAGCGGGGAACCAGTGCCTTTATTTAACCGGGTGGCCGTTCCTCGAAACATCGGCCTTTGGCCTCGTTTTCCCGCCGCAGCCCGTCCCCAAATGAATTAAGCGGGGACGGAAACGACAAAACCAAATAAATCAGCGGTTCTCTAAGTTAAAGCCGCATCCAGTTTCGCAATAAAACTCGTCAGCTCCGGCGGCAGCGGCGCGCTGATATGCATCGGCTCACCGGTTAACGGATGCGTGAAAGCGATGCTGTGCGCGTGCAGGAACATGCGTTTCAAACCCTGTTTCATCAATTCTCTGTTGCGAGCAAAATCGCCGTATTTGTCGTCCCCTGCGATCGGAAAACCCAGGTGCGACAGATGCACCCGGATCTGATGGGTGCGCCCGGTTTTTAACTGCGCCTCGAGAAGGCTGAAACCCGGCCAGTTTTTTTGCAAGGTAAAAATGGTGTGCGAGGCCTGGCCGCCCTCTTTAACCGTCACGCGTTTCTCGCCTTGCGGCGTATCGAATTTGTGCAGCGGCAGTTTGACGTGCTGCTTGACGTTATGCCAGGCCCCCAGCACCAGCGCCAAATAACGCTTGTCGCTGACGCCTTCCCTCATGATCTCGTGCATCGCGGTCAGCGCGGAACGCTTCTTCGCCAGCAGCAAAACCCCCGATGTTTCCCGATCCAGCCTGTGCACCAGTTCCAGAAATTTGGCTTGAGGGCGGGCACGACGCATCTGCTCGATCACGCCGAAGCTGACCCCGCTGCCGCCATGCACCGCCACACCGGATGGCTTGTTAATCACCAGCAGCGCATCATCCTCATAAATGATCGGCAACTCCACGGTAGGTATGTATACCTCGGGAACCTCCTCTTTTTGCGCCACACGCACGGGCGGGATGCGCAGCAAGTCACCCAGCTTGAGGCGATAGGTCTGATCGACACGCTTCTTGTTTACCCGCACTTCTCCGCGCAAAATCCGATAGATGTGGCTCTTGGGCACGCCTTTGAGATGGCGAAAAAGGAAGTTGTCGATGCGCTGCGCTTCGCCGCCTTCATCAATCGTCAGGAAAGTGACAGATTCTTTGCTTAAACTATTCATTATGCTTATACTTCGTCGTTCGCGCGTTTTGGACTGGGTAAGTTTGGGATACATTTCCCGCCGAGAATTTTCTGGCTGATTTCTACGAATTGGCTCAGATCGCAGGCTATGGCGCCAAGCGCCACCCCCACCAACCGCAACCCGGTTAATATCGCTCACCGGAACCAGCAGTGATAGTAATTGATTTACGCGCTCAAAGCACCTGTGGATTTCCGTGACGGGGCAGAAGAGTTGCAACACCTAGCTGGTTGAGCCAGATCAATGCAGGAGCCGCTGATCAGCAGCATTGCAGAAATCCAGGAATTCTCCCCGATGGTTTTGCGACGAATGCCACGTCACCCAAAACAATTAAGACCGACTATTCGAAGAGAACCGATTTGACCTACCGTTTGTATACGCCGTCAGCACGATTACTCCTCTCACACGCCTAACCGCATGTAGTTTGAGTCTTGCCCGTGTCAGAGCGCGGGAGACAACATAAATGAAACGCATGTTATTCAATGCGACACAACCGGAAGAACTCCGTGTCGCCATTGTTGACGGTCAGAAACTCATCGACCTCGACATTGAAATCGCCGGTAAGGAACAACGCAAGAGCAACATCTACCAGGCCATCATCACCCGCATTGAGCCCAGCCTCGAAGCCTGCTTCGTCGAATACGGCGGCAATCGTCACGGTTTCCTTCCCTTCAAAGAAGTATCCTCGAACTATCACCAGCCCGGTTGCGGCAGCCGCCCTTCGATCAAGGAAGCCTTGCGCGAAGGCCAGGAATTGCTGGTTCAGATCGAAAAGGACGAGCGCGGCAACAAAGGTGCTGCACTGACCACCTACATCAGCCTGGCGGGTCGCTACATCGTTCTGATGCCGAACAACCCGAACGGCGGTGGCGTTTCACGCCGCATCGAGGGTGACGAACGCACCGAATTGCGCGAAGTGCTCTCTCATCTGGAAGTACCGGATGGCATGAGCATCATCGCACGCACAGCCGGAATCGGGCGCAATGAAGAAGAGTTGCAGTGGGACCTGAACTACCTGAATCAACTCTGGACTGCCATTGCAGATGCGGCAAAAACAGAAAAAGCCCCTTCCCTGATCTATCTGGAAAGCTCTCTGGTGGTGCGCGCGATCCGCGACTACTTCAACCCGGAAATCGGCGAAATCCTGATCGACACCGACGAGGTGTACCAGCAGGCACACGCGTTCATGAGCACGGTAATGCCGGACAACGTGAACCGCATCAAACGCTATGTGGATGATGTACCGCTGTTCTCGCGCTTCCAGATCGAACACCAGATCGAGTCTGCCCATTCGCGCGAAGTGCGTCTGCCATCGGGCGGCGCCATCGTCATCGACCATACCGAAGCGCTGACCGCGATCGACATCAACTCGGCACGCGCCACCAAAGGCTCGGACATCGAGGCCACGGCGTTCAACACCAATCTGGAAGCGGCTGAAGAAATCGCACGTCAGATGCGCCTGCGCGACCTGGGCGGCCTGATCGTGATCGACTTCATCGACATGGAAAACAGCAAAAACCAGCGCGACGTGGAAAACCGTCTGCGCGACTCGCTGCGTTTTGACCGTGCCCGCGTGCAGACTGCCAAAATCTCGCGCTTCGGCCTGCTGGAGCTATCCCGTCAACGCCTGCAACCTTCTCTGGGCGAGAGCAACTACATCACCTGCCCGCGTTGCAGCGGTATCGGCCATATCCGTGGCACCGAGTCTTCCGCCTTGCACATCCTGCGCATCATTCAGGAAGAGGCCATGAAAGACAGCAGTGCCGCGATACACGCACAAGTGCCGGTCGATGTTGCAACCTTCCTGCTCAATGAAAAGCGTGCCGACCTTCACCGCATAGAATCGCGCCTGAAAGTGCCGATCACCCTGATCCCCAACCCGCATCTGGAAACGCCCAGCTACAGCATTAACCGCCTGCGCCATGACGAGTTGAGCGGCGATATCGCTCAACCCAGTTACACGCTGGTAGAGAAACCTGAAGAGGACAAGTCCGCACAGGAACCGCAAAAAGGCGTACGTACGGTCGCCGCCGTCAAGGGAATTACGCCTGTGGCGCCTGCACCGATGAAAATGGAACAGGCGGCCCCCGGCCTGCTCAGCCAGATCAGCGGCTGGTTCAAATCTCTGGTTGCCAGCGAACCCGTCAAGGCAGCGCCTGCTGTCAGCCGCCCTCAGCGTGGCCGCACCGAGCGTCCTGAACGCA
>DFWZ01000005.1:15894-43298 GCA_002381565.1 Gallionella sp. UBA4121 | reverse complement strand
GGCAACCGCAATGAAGGGGGCAACCGCAAGCGTCGCGACCGCAACGACAAACCGGAACGGGGTGCGCTGGCGATTGAAAAGCCAGCAGAAAAGGTTGCTGAAAAGGCTGCGCCTGCTGAAGCCAGACAGCCAAGGCCGCCGCGTCCACCCAGGAAGCCGGTTGAGCCACGCGCAACAGAACCTGTCATCGAAATCCCGGCAGAAGTCACTGGCGAAGTCGAAACTGAAGCGGAGAAGACCGAGAAGAGCAACAGTCGTCGTCGTGGACGCCGTGGCGGTCGTCGTGAACGTGAAAAACGCGACGTTGTGCCGGGTGCAGATGCAACTGAAATCACGTCAGAAACGACGGCTGTGGCTGCACGCAAGCCGACGGAATATGTCGCGATGCCCACCAACCTGCCCGCTGCTGAATTCGCGGCTGTGACGGCTGAACCTGTCGCAGCGGCTGAACCCGTTGCAGTGGCTGAACCTGTCGTAATGGCTGAACCCGTTGTGGCGGCAGTCGCGGCAGCTGAACCGGTTATGGCAGCTAAACCTGTCGCGGCAGCGTCTGCGCCCCGCAAGGTTGCGGCCTCCCCGACAACTGAGGGTCTGGTGCAAATCGAAACAGCACCAGACAAGATCGCGGCTGTTGATACGACACCCAGGTCCCAACCGGTAAATCGCCGCCGTACACGCCAGCTTGAGGTGTATGTCGAAAATGAACCGCTGGTGCAGATCGAAACACAACACCCTAAAGTGTAATCAGTTTCACCCGTAATAAGAGAAAGCCCCGCAATCGCGGGGCTTTCTTTTTGGCGCTTACAGAAAATCTATTCGGCGAAATCCCGCTGCTGAATATGCTGCAACAGCGCCTGTGCCGCATCCTCTATCATATCCAGCACCTGCTCAAAACCCTGCTCCCCACCGTAATACGGATCAGGCACTTCGCGCTCCTTGTGATGGCGCGCATAATCGAGAAACAGTTGAAGCTGCTTTTTGCATCCGCGCGGCGCCAGGTATTGCAGGATCGCAAGGTTTGCCCTGTCCATCGCCAGCACATAATCGAAACGTTCGAAATCCAGACTTTCCACCTGCCGCCCGCGCAAACTGCTCATGTCATAGCCACGCTGCTCTGCGGCATGCTGAGAGCGCAAATCAGGCGCATGGCCGATGTGATAATCATGCGTGCCAGCCGAATCAATCAGAATAGATGCCGACAACCCGGCACTCTCGACGTAATGGCGAAATACCGCCTCCGCCGTGGGAGAACGGCAGATATTGCCCATGCAGACGAATAATACGGAAACTTTCATCTCATGCACTCAACGTTCGAAAAAAACCGGCACCTGGCCGGCTTGTCAGGATTAGCATTACAGGCGACCGATCACAGGCAGCTCGCCCACTAGAGGCGCGACGTAAGCTATCCACACATCTGTCACATCATTGCCCGCAGCGTTGATGTATTCGTCGCGCATTTTGGTCGCTTCGCGTGCAACGGACGACAAGGGCGTGATAAAGCATTCGCTGGCATAAGGCTGACTTGAAAGACGCCTGATCGACACGGAACCGGGGGCCCCTGTGCCCGCCGCGTGATTCACGGCATACTCGCCCACTTCGCGCGCTTCTTTAGCATCTACCGCAGAAATAATGGTCGGAAATGAACGCTGCAAGTAGCCAAAGGTGTCGGCACGCACGCGCACTTTTTGCCCCGGAAAGGCTGCTTTTACCAATGCTGCCAGCGTATCGCCCAGCGCACCGCTGCCGGACAGCTGGATATTGCCGTGCGAGTCGCGCTCGCCGCTGGTCGAGATCGGGTTGCCGTCCTTGTCAGCGATTCCTTCTGAAACGGCGATCACGCAGCGCCCGTATTTCGCCATCGTAGCGCGCACGTCATTCTGAAAGGCTTCGATGTTGAACACGCGTTCCGGCAGATAGATCAGATGCGGGCCATCGCCCTCACGCTGACGCGCCAAGGCTGACGCGGCAGTCAAAAATCCGGCGCTGCGCCCCATCACCACGTTCACCTTGATGCCTTCCAGGGCGTAGTTGTCGCGGTCATCGCCCATGAAAGCCAGCGCCACGAAACGCGCGGCAGAAGCGAAACCCGGACAATGGTCGGTCACCTTCAAATCGTTATCGATAGTCTTGGGGATATGCACGGTGCAGAAATCGTAATTAGCCTCCTTCGCCATCTCGGCGATGATATGCGCCGTCTCGGCGGAATCATTGCCGCCGATATAGAAAAAATAGCGCACGTCGTGCTTTTTGAACACCTCGAACACTTTTTCACATTCCGCACGGGTAGGTTTCAGCCGCACAGAACCTAACGCTGCGGCGGGCGTGTCAGCTACCAGTTCGAGTTGTTCGACACTCTGTGTGGACAGGTCGATGAAATCTTCCTTCATGATTCCGGCAATGCCGTGGCGCGCGCCGAGAATGCCGGTGATGTTGGCGTGCCGGCGTGCGGCAAGTATGGCACCGACCAGCGACTGGTTGATGACGGCGGTCGGGCCGCCCGATTGACCAATGACCATCTTGCCGATAAGTTGCGTTGCCATGGCATCACCTCCCTGAGTAAAGTTCCGATATTTTAACTGAATACGAACATGCGACTGGGCACTGCATCGCTTATAATTGCACAATTTTTAATTTCAACCTTTCAAGGAAACGCCATGAGTCTGCTGAACGTCCGCCCCGGAGACAAATTACCCCACGAATGCAATGTCATCATTGAAATTCCCAAGCATGCCGACCCGGTAAAATACGAAGTGGACAAGACTTCCGGCGTACTCGTTGTGGATCGTTTTATCAGTTCGCTGATGCGTTATCCCTGCAATTACGGCTTCATCCCGGAGACCATCGCGGACGACGGCGATCCGGTTGACGTGCTGGTAATCACCCCGTTCCCCATCGTCCACGGCGCGATCATCCCCTGCCGCCCGGTTGGCATGTTGAGCATGTCCGACGAAGGTGGCGATGACGCCAAGATCATTGCAGTTCCGACCGACAAGCTCACCCCGCTTTATCACGATATCAAGACCTATGAGGACTTGCCTAAAATCACCCTGGAACAGATCAGGCACTTCTTCGAGCTCTACAAGGCGCTGGAACCTGGCAAATGGGTGAAGATCAATGGCTGGATGGGCGTTGAAGCCGCTCACGCGGAAATAATGAACGGCCTGCAAGCCTACAAAGCCAAATAATGACCGCGCAAATCATTGACGGCAAAGCCATCGCCCAGGCTGTGCGCGCCGAATGGAAAGTGCGTGCCGATGCATTGATCGCGCGCGGCATAACGCCCGGCATGGCGGTCATCATCGTGGGCAATGATCCCGCCTCCAGAGTGTATGTCGCCAACAAGGTAAAAGCCTGCGCGGAGCTGGGGCTGTATTCTATCCACGTAGAACTGCCCGCTGATACGACTGAAGCTGCGTTGCTAGCCGAAGTCGAAGCGTTGAACAACGACCCCAGGATACACGGCATCCTGGTGCAACTGCCGCTACCCAAACATCTGGACGCGCACAAGGTGATCGAGGCGATCAATCCAGACAAGGACGTGGATGGCTTCCATGAAAAAAATGTCGGCGCACTGGTCACCGGCGAGACGCCCTTCCCATCCTGCACACCCTATGGCGTGATGGTGATGCTGGAGAAAACCGGCATTGAAATTGAAGGCAAGCACGCCGTGGTGGTGGGCCGCAGCAACATCGTCGGCAAGCCGATGGCGCTGCTGCTGCTGCACAAGAATGCCACGGTGACCATCTGCACCTCGAAGACCGTGGACCTGGCCAAACACACCAGGGACGCCGACATTCTGGTCGCGGCGGTGGGTCGCCCCAATTTCATCACAGGCGACATGGTAAAGCCGGGGGCTGTCGTGATCGACGTCGGCATCAACCGCAATGCGGACGGCAAGCTGGTCGGCGATGTGGACTTTGCCAGCGTCCAGAAAATAGCGGGTTACATCACTCCTGTTCCCGGCGGCGTAGGCCCGATGACTATCACCATGCTGGTCGCCAACACGGTGAGAGCGGCTGAACGGCTGTCCGGTCTTGGCAAATAACTGTTAAAAAATGTACCGCGCAAGGCAGCACCGAAAAATAGATCAGTTTTTGGGTGCTGCCTAAAGCTGCAATGAGTTTACTCACATGACAAACATACCCCAGTATCGCTGGAAAAGAAGGATAGCCCAGTTTGCCACACTGATAGTGATTGCACTGATTCCGGCCACCGGATTGCTGCGTATCGATCTGGCTACGGCCAGCTTTTCCATCCTGGGCCATCAAATCTGGTGGTCGAACTTCATATTAGTGTCCGGTCTCGCGCTGATTTTTGCGACGGCACCCGTACTTACCTATATGACCATCGGCACGGTCTGGTGCGGATGGGCCTGCCCGCAAAATCTGCTTTCAGAGTGGGCGAATAATCTGACTCACAAGTTGCTTGGTAAACGCGCAAGCGTGGAAGTGGGCGGCGAAGGATTAATCGTTGCCGAAACGAAAAACAAGTGGGTAAACTGGGCTATTCTCGGCGCGGCTTTCCTGGCTGCATCACTGGTTCTGGCACTGATTCCGTTTCTGTTTTTCTATTCGCCCACGGAAGTCTGGGAAATATTGACCCTTAGCAATACTGAAAAGTTATCGCCGTTCATCATCTATTTGTTCTCTGTGTTCCTGATCTTCATCGACATTGCAGTGATGCGCTATTTTGTATGTGACTACGCCTGCTTTTACCGCATGGGACAAAGGATGTTCGGCACGCAGGATGCATTGCATGTGACTTACGACGCGACACGCTCGTCGGATTGCACAAAGTGCAATTACTGCGCGACAGTCTGTATTACAAACATCCAGCCGACTGCGATCACGCCTCATGACATCTGTATTAATTGCGGTGAATGCGTAGATGCATGTGATCGTCTGCACCAGAAAACCAACACGCCCGGGCTGTTGAATTTCGAGCTGAGTTCAAAATCAGCGAAAACGACCTGGTATCAAAAAATAGCCGGCGTGTTGCTGCAAACAAATCGACTGGTCGTAATGTTATTCCTGGCGGGAATCGCAATGATGGCATGGGGTCTGGCGACACAGCCAAAAGAGTTGCCGAAGATACCGCTTGCCGTGCAACAGAAAGCACGCGATGTGGCGCGAATTTGCAGCGCTCAATGCGTGCAGCAACAAGCATCCTGCAAGAGTCGCAGCATGGAAGGATGTTACCGCGCGGCGGCTTGCCGGTGCGAGTGCTCTTTACAGCAGGATCCGACCAATGCTGCCAGCAACGAATGGAAACAATGTGTTGCAAGGAATCTGCAACACGCGGAAACCGAGCGCGCAAGGATTACCCAGCTGCCGGGCAGCAAACCTATGCTGGAAATAAAACAATAAGCGGTGTGCATTTGTTTAACTGGTCAGTGGCGGGTTTGAGGTGTAATACGCAAAAAACCACTTGCGCTGCAAACTCGAATGACCGCTTGCATGCGTAAAATGCTGGAGGGCGAATTGCAACAACGTGCCATGAGTGACTTGAGCAATGTCGTGCACAGACGTAACCAGGCTCAATATCTGCTTTCGAGAAGGTAATACTGGCTTCTCAATGCACACAATGTGCCATTTTCGGTCGTTCAACATGCCGTTGAAATTTGTGTGTCGAGCATACCTTAATTACCCCAGCAAATCCCGATGAACTAATTTTTATCTGCGTGTGCCACCGAACAGTACCGCAGTGGTTATGCGCATATTGTGAAATCTCATGGCAAGCAATATTTGTATATGCCGTGAATGTTCTTACGTGATCGGCGTAACCCCGATCCCAACCATCGAGGAGAATTATCATGGATATGAATATCGTAACAGTATGGTTGCACATTATCGCAATAGTGGTTTTCACCGGCATCTGCGTAATTTCGGATCCGCTTAACAGTGCAGGATCTGAACATAAATAAGCAGCGATGTGGAACCCGGTGCCGTTTTTCAGGCGCAGCTTGTTGCCAAATTGAATGATATGGCCGGGTTCCACATAAATTGCCGGTGGTGTGACGTAATCCGGGCCGGTGTGATGGCCGGCATCGTATCCACGCTAATTCAGGCGCTGCTCTGGCTGATCTTTACCGATGATTTTCCCGCTATCCTGTACCGGGATGCCCGACTGACTGCGGCGATGGCGCTGGGGAACACAGTGTTGCCTCCACCAGCGACATTCGATGTCAGTGTCATGATAACGGCCACGCTCATCCACTTCATGCTGTCCATCACTTATGCCGCATTGCTGATATTTTCCACCGGGCGCCTTGATACCTTTCCGGCACTTTTGGCAGGCATCGGCTTCGGTGTCGCGCTTTATATGGTCAATCTATACGGTTTCACGGTGATCTTTCCATGGTTCGCGCAAACGCGTGGTTTGATCACGCTGATTGCGCATGCCGTATTCGGCTTGACCGCTATTTCGGTTTACCGGGGTCTGAGTTTCAGGAATGCGTAATGCTTACCAGACGGGTATTAAGCATGCGCGCCAATGCTTCGCCTCCCCGCTGCATGACAGCGTCATGGTTCCACTTGAATAACGGGCGCGCAAAAATCGCCAACAGACTCATCCAGTAGGGTGTGGTGCGTACCTGCCATTCGAAACGAACAACAGTAACCGTGTCATCGGTGGTGAAAGACCATCTGCCCATGCCCTCCACGTCACCGCTGGCGATACCTTCGATGGTGACCAGCGGCTCGATATAGATAACGCAAATATCGAAATTGAGCCGGTACGGCAAGCGTCCCCGCCAGGAGTAACGGCGTATGCTGCCGATGCCAAAGGCATCACCCGGTGAAAGTTCCTCGACCTTCTTTACATCCCGCCACCATTGCGGCCAGCTCAGGGAGTGATAGATGGCTTCGCAGATAGCCTCGATTGGCGCTTCAATATGCCAGATGGTGACAAAATGGTAATCGCCCGAGTTGGTGAAATCCAACGGCTTGAATGTTTTTTTGAGCTTGAACAGGCGAACCATTAATTTGCCTCCACGTTTACAAGAGCATTGTTTGCCAGCATGTTTTTTGCCTCCACGGATTTTATTTTCTGACGGGCGTATTTCATGCTACCAGTTTTTATCTTGCTGAGTATTCAGCAGATATCGTTGCGAGAATCCCTGTCCTTGCCGGGGAGCAGGCAAAAAGTCCGAGCACTGCCGCTAATTGCTCTGCTTACTGCTGCAGCAAAGGAAAACTGTGAGTGAAAATAAACCGCCATTAATTGATGGACTTAGTATTTTGCTCGGTGTGATCCTCTATCCCCACACTTTCCGCTGCAATCATGAAATGCCTAGAGGAGAAATCTTTGACTGTTTCCTATGTCTCGACAGCGTTACTTGGCGAAGTGCAGGTTTTTGGCAAGCTGAATTACTTGCTTAGGTTGCAAATTTTAACGACCGCTTTTTGCAGTGCAATAATGCGGGACGGTGGGCAGGTCCGTGCCATAACCGGAACTTCAAGGTTGCTGTCCTGTAAATGTTCACCCATAGCCACTTACTCCTCGGTTAGATTGTGGCTCACTACGCGCCTCAACCGGGACGTTTAACTTCAGCTTCGAAGTGACGCATTGTCTATTTTGCGGATCGTCATGTTCGACAAATGGATGCCAGTAAGCCGAATGTCCGTGAAGGTATTGGGTTGATGTGATGTGAGTCAGCGCGGCAGATTTCCAGTTTTTCAGGATTTTAGTATTTCTGCTTCCCCACCCAACCCTGCCTTTCCTGCCTGACCCTGCGGGTAACTCGGATGCCCTCAAATTATTTCCCCTGAAAATCCGTCGCTATCGACGACCTGACGCCATCCGGTTGCGCCAACGGGGGACTATAGGGGGCAGTGTGTTGCAGCAGGGACCCGAGGTGGGCCAGAAATGCACCCAGTCGGAGTCGTTGTGAGGGCCGGTATGGCTGCCTCCATCGGGCAGGGCAACGGGGCCATCTTGGGCAAATTTTGCAGGCAGATGGCGGCGTCGAGTCGTCGGGTGCGTCTGGTGCGTCTGGTGCGTCGGGATTTTTAGTGGCCGTCCGTTGTATATGGTACGAAAGTTTACTTATCTCTGTTAGCATCTTCAAATGGGCAGACTCGTATACCACAATCTATCTGATGCAACTGGGTCAACCTCACCGTTCGATGCTGCGGTGTTGGAGGTTGCCAGAACAGGCCATGTGAGCATTGTTAGTCCTTATGTAGGTGTGGACTATCTGCGCAGAATTATTCAAGTTAGTGATAGCTGGAGACTGATTTCAGATGTGGAAGCTTGGCTATCATCGCTTTCAGTAAATGCAAGACCTAAGGCATGGCTATTCATCCGGGAAAATATTGAGCGCATACATCACTGCCCTGCGATTCATGCCAAGGCGATCATAAGTCAGAAGTTGGCAATGTTTGGTTCGGCAAATCTGACGAACATGGGTATGTTAGGTCGCACCGAAATGAGCATCCTGATTGACGATCTCGACATGGTCGCCGAGCTGGGTGCTTGGTTTGACGGCCTATGGAGCCAAACACTGCCACCAATCGCGGATGAAGCCAGTGCTTTTGTCCAGTGGCTGGATGAAGAGGCTGAGCGCACACCTTCTCGAAGAGGGCGATTTGCCTTATCCTCATCAACCAGAAAAGTAAGAGCACGTCTGGTTAAGTTTCCCCCGCCAGTAAATCCGGCACAGCCCGGGGAACCCCTCAATCTCGCGGCTGTAGCCCAAATTCTGATACATCAGGAGCATCGCCATTACGACTCACTGAGTGCTGCTGTAGATGCGGCTGTAGACGCGCTGGCTAAAGGGGGTACATTCTATTTTAGGCAGGTTGTCGTTCATGTGAGCGGTATGTTCACAGGTGGAACTATTCGCGAAATTTATTTTTTATTACTACAGCACTGCGCAAATCACGTACGGTCCGTCTTTGCTGAAAATACTATAAACCGGCTCATCCTGACTAACAGTGGGTTTTGTCAGTCGAGGATCGAGAAAATAAACGCCGCATTGGAGCCATTCGATCATTTTTTGAGCCAGTTAATTCAGTACTATGATTTCAGTCTATTCCGGGATGCGCCAGACGAAGCCGAAATAGAATCTTTGACAGGCGTTAATGGCGGCAATCAGATCATACTGATGGCGGAGCTGATAGATTGCGGTTTTTTGGATATCGATGATATTCCTGGACATCTGCCTCTCTATAAACTTAGGGATGATTTTGCGTGGGATGGTCGGTATAAACTATTCGCGTCATCAATGCGCATCTGGCTTATAAAGAAGAATACGCAGCCCTCCGCAATGTTAAATACCCCAGAATCGGATGATGATTCTGAATGGGGAGATTTGAGCAGGGATAAGGACAGTGTATTTAACACACTTTATGTTCCAGATTCGTCAATTCAGCAGAAACCAATTAAGCCAAAACTACACGTAAATGCCACAAAACGTCATAACCTCAAGCCCCGCCTGCAGGCTACAATTGATTCAGTCTTCACATATGTACTCTCGTGTTTGTTTGGCAGGCAAAAGCTACAGATACCAGGTGTATGGCTGAGCCAGTTAGCGCGAAAAAATGATGTTGGCGAAGATTTTATTGTGTTTATAGTCACGGGCAAGAGATCTGGTGTCCCCGCAATAACACTACTAGATAAAGACGGTTTGTCGATAAATCCAAATCTTAATTGGGAGGAACTGGTTGACTATCCAAAGGCGCAAGAGGTTTGTAGATCATTTTTGGCGAAAATCTGACCAGCATAATGATTGATTCAAAGACAGATGACAAGGTGGCAGTGCTAGCTAAATATGTTCCCCACTTCAAGGCTGGCAAGGAATTGCGTGAACGGGTTGATTGCAAATCCAGCTAGCAGGCGGGCATATTGGCCGCGAAACTAGAGTGCGGTGGCAGCGCAATTTCGATGGCGGAGAGCTGATGTTTGCGGCGGGTGGGTTTGTGCCAATTGCGGCCGGTGCAGAGGCATGCAAATATAACCAGTGGGAAGATCGAGCTCGGCTAACTACCGCCACTCCTAATGTGGCAACTAAGCCAGCTTCTCGGCTAAACAAACAGGAAAAGAGATGTCACTGAAATCAACTAAGGATCAGCTTATCCAATTGCTTGCTGACGAGGATAATAAGGTCATCGCACTGTCCGGGAAGTGGGGCACTGGTAAAAGCTTCATGTGGGATCAGGTTAAGAAGACATCTGAAAATGAAAAGGTCAAAGGTGCGCTTTACGCATCGCTCTTTGGAGTTTCTTCGGTCGATCAGATCAAGCTCAAGCTCATTCAGAGTTCTGTCAAGTCGGTGGATGCCTACCCAGCGTTGTTCAAAGGCATGACGCAGACCTATCAAACCGCCGTCAAGACGTTGGAGGGGTTTCACAAAGGGTTTGCTGCACTCAATGATATTGGTCTTCTTGTCGCACCGACTATGTTGCGACAGAAGGTTCTCGTTCTCGACGATATCGAACGTAAGCACGAAAAACTGGGTATTGACGAGATATTGGGCTTCATTGATGAGTTTACAAAACGATATGATTCACGCGTAATGCTCATACTTAACGACGATCAGCTCGATAAACGTGATATTTGGAACACGCTACGCGAGAAGGTTATTGACCAAGAGTTGCGCCTGACAACCTCAGCATCAGAGGCATTTGAAATCGGCATCGCGATTATCCCATCTCCGTGGGCAGCTCAAATCCAACCTAACATTGAGCGATGCGGAATCACCAATATCCGTATTGTTTTCAAGGTCATCAAAACCGTCAATCGCATCCTTGGTGATCGAGAAGGTCTTAGCGAGGCCGTTCTTTCGCGCGTGATTCCGTCGGCGGTACTGCTTGCGTCTATTCACTACAAGGGCATTGAGAATGGGCCTGATTTTGATTTCGTCCTATCCAAGGGATCAACCATAGATTGGGACGCATTTCATGGCTCGAAGGAAATCAAAACCGAGGAAGATAAGCGTAAATCAAAGTGGAATGTGTTATTGAATCAACTAGGCATTTATTGCTGTGACGAATACGAACTGCTTGTCGTTGAGTTTCTTCAGTCGGGGCTGTTTGATGTCGCGAAGCTTGCAGCGGTTATCGACCGCTATGTCGCAGAAGCAGAGACTATGGAGGCGCGCGACCAATGCAACAAGTTTTTGGAGAGATCGGTCTGGGAGCACACGATGACCGAACAGCAGCTCTTGGAAAATGCTGTACCTGTGGTGGACAAATCCGGCCTCATTGATCCTTACATGGCGACCGCTCTGTATTACACTCTTACCGAGATTACCGGCGGACAAGCGCTTGCTGATCAAGCTGTGGATCGTTGGGTAGAGGCTTTCAAAGCAAAAAATCTTCAGGAGGCGGCACTCGATAACATGTTTGGCCGCAGAATCCATCCAAAGATCGAGGCAGAATTCAAAGCGATTAACAACAAGGCTCAGGCCAATATTTCGGTTTTAGAAGCTTGCAAATACATGGTCGAGAACAGTGGCTGGGGAACCCGGCAGGAACTGGTGATGAAGACGGCAACTATCGACGACTTTGAGGCGACTATTCGAAGCGCCGCCATCAATGACCTTCGGATGTTTATGGCCAAAATGTTGGACCTTTGTGCGAACAAAGGGGCTAATGTGGCTCACTTCGGTTCCGCCATGGATAACTTTTCCAATGCCTGTCGGCGTATAGTTCAAGATGTCAATTCTCCGCGACTCGCCAAACTAGTGAAGCTTCTTTTTGCCGATACAAAAATATCCGACCAGCTTGATTATCCCTCTCCGTCACAATTGGAGCAGGCCGCTGAAGAAATTCCTTCTTCTGATCAAACGCAAGCCAGTAGCCAAGAGGCAAACAGCAATTGAAAAACACGTTTTAATAGGACGATTAGGAGTTGCCATTCCCCTCACGATTGACGGGAATAGGTTGTTTGCAGAGAGCCACAAAGTTCCGCAACGTCTCGCTTGCCGGCATTCGTGAACGACTGGTTCGAAGCAAACTAAATAATTGACCTGAAAAAAGCACCAATTGCACCTAACAGACGGAGTATTATTGAAGCTGGTCATCAGCAATGTGCCAATTGCAGTCGGTCGCATATACTGCATGCCATCAGCGCCATCACAACAAAGGAGGAAGCAATGGCACGATGCACAGCACCAGTTCGAGGTCACAGTTCCGAAGCCGCCCGAGCGAATTGCCCTGCATGCAGTTCCCGCTATGGCGGCTACCGCAGCAGCTACGGCGGCGGCTACAGTTCGTCCTACCCGTCGGGTGGCGGCAGCAGCTACAGCGGCGGAGGACGATCAATCGGGAGCGGCAGTTCAAGGCCGCGCTGGTCGCGCGCCGGTTCGTCCGTCTCGTACACGCCAGCTCAGGTGGCGTCGCTCACGCCGGTCCGTGAGGCTGTTGAAATTCAAACGGCGGCTAAGCCAGATCTTCGAGATTGCTTCCTCTGCCACGCCTGGGACGACCGGCAAGGAGCCGCCAAGGAACTGCACGATTTGCTCGAGGTGGCTGGTGTCAAGGTTTGGTTCAGCGAGAAGGACCTTGGCCTTGGCGTGCCAATGATGCGCGCGATCGACAAGGGCCTGGCAGCCTCGAAAATCGGGCTCGTCCTGGTGACCCCTGCATTACTCGCACGTCTCCCGAAAGAGGGCGTCGCAGATAAAGAGCTTTCGACGCTCCTGCAGGGTAACCGGCTGGTGCCTATCGTGCACGGTACGACGTACACAGCGCTCCGCGATGTCAGCCCCATGCTCGCTTCGCGAAGCGGCCTAGACACATCGGAAGACACAATGACGGTGATTGCAACCAAGATTGCCGAGCTAGTCGCCATCTGGAGCTGACAGGATTACACCCTCGCGTAGCCCCTCACCTCAACGTTGACGCTGTAGAAAAACTCAATTTCAAAAAATCGGAATCGCGATGATGAAAAATCGACCTCGTATAACGCGCTACAATCGACGATCATCACATTGGGATGGGGCGAGTGACCCCCGAAAAATATTTTGTTCGCCCCCTTATGGGGTTTTTCTACAGCCTCGTTGGGCTTTTTGAATATGACCACTGACGTACCACCAAACTTTGGCGGCATGCTTCACCCTCCGCCATCAGAAGATCGGAACTTCCTAGATCACTATTTTTCCAGCATCTACAACAAGCTGGAAGCGGACGCGCTGCTGTTCAATCGCAAGCTTCCGCACACTGGCCTCGTTGGTTCAGAGAATGAAGCCGCTATTGCCGATGTCATTCGTCAGTTCTTGCCGCCAAAATTTGGCGTCGAGGTCAACGCCTTAGTTATCGACAGGTTTGGAAAGGTCAGTAAACAGGCTGATATCGTGATCTATGACGCTGAGAGGCAGGCTAGTTTCTTTCGCAAAGTCTACCCAGTAGAAATTGTGTATGCAGTCATAGAGGTAAAAACTTCCATGTCCTCATCAGAGGCCAAGTCGGCTTTGGATAACCTCGCCTCAGTTTCAGAGCTCGAATTTCGTCCTGCTCTCACACCTTACTGGGAAACCAAGACACGGGAGGAGGGAATTCATCACTCACCACCGGCACTATACGCATTTGCCTATCGAACCGATTGTCAGTCATTTGAAACTTTTGCTCGTTGGTTCGATTGGCAGAGCTTGTTTCGTGGCGTTAAATTACGTGACGCAGCGCCAAAGTACCCCGAAATTCGAGTTATCCGAGCGTGCTCACTCGATCAAGGTGTGATTCATATGGAAAGCACAAATGGGTACGTGCAACGCTGGGTTGCTGTAGCTACGGATGCTGGCGTTACGCGGGCCTTTCACACAATAGTTCAGGGGCAACCTGTCCTTGTTGATCCAGCAAAATCCCTATTTATGTTTCTTCAGCGGCTCTGGTTTGACCTTGAGACGCATAGCCTTCATCCTGGATTCGATATTCGCTCTTATATGAGCGCCGTACTCGGCACAGCAATAGAAGTCCCCAACGAACTTCTATACAAAGATGATTAGCTATAAATGTCGGCTAAGAGGCCCAACCCATCATTCCACCGAACCTGCGCGAAAAGCTGCGCAGGCCGGTGAATTCAAACGTTGAACTTCCGGTTCGTCTCGCAAGTAGGCAGTCTCGAGTGCCTGGTTTCGGGCAATTAAAAATGCATGAAGGCAAAGCAATAATCTGACAGTTTGCGTCTGATCAATGCCCCACTTAATGCGGGAATTGTTATTCCTCTGGATACCGGCTTTCGCCGGTGTGACGCCGTGTTTTTCTGATGAACTATCCGGGTTAAACAGTCAGTCCCGCGTAGATCGTGAGCATTTTTTCAGGCAAACACCTGACATGGTCGACCACCATATAGTTCCTGGCGCCGAATATTCGCGAGACGTACCTGTCAGCGTTGGGATCGAGGCTGACACAATGAGTATGTATGCCGCTGCGCCCGGCTTCCTGAACCGCCATCTTCGCGTCGTATAACAGGTATTCCGTGCCTCGCACGTCGATGTCCGATGGCGCGCCGTCGGTGATGATCATCAAAAGCTTCTTGCCGGACTCCTGCCCATTGAGATGATACGTGGCGTGGCGTATCGCAGCCCCCATGCGGGTGGAACGCTGCCCCGTCATGCCGGCAAGTTTGGCTTTCGGAATGTCATCGTAAGGCTGATCGAAATCCTTGAAGCGGAAATATTCGACATTGTGCCTGCTCTTGGAACAGAAACCGTGAATGGCGAATGGATCCCCGACCGTGTCAATGACCTCCGCAAACAGCGCGCAGATTTGCCGTGTAAGCTCCAGCACGGTATGGTCTTGCCCAGGTATCTTTTGATTCGTCGAATTGGAAAGGTCCAGCAGCACAAGCACCGAGATGTCGCGGGTCTTGCGTACCTGTCGCATCATGATCCGGGTATCCGGCTGCACCCCCAACCTGATATCGATCAGGGCGCGGATCGCGGCATCGACGTCTATTTCGTCACCTTCCTCGAGTTTCCTGATGCGGCGCACACCGCTGTACCGGACGGCATGGAGAAGACTCTTCATGCGCGACACCAGATCCATGTTCTGCGTAACGATGTTGGCGATGATTTCAAGATCGCCGGGCTTTGAATTCGCATCCCTTATCGTCACCCAGGATGCTGTCTCAACCTGGCTTCGGTAATCCCATTCGGAATAAACGTAGCTTGCAGAAACCGGCACTCTGGCTGGCGGCTTTTCCTTCGGAAGCGGCTTGCTATCTTCGTCTGCGCTGGCCAGCTCATTGTTTCCCAGCAGCAATTTTAACTCGAAAAATGAGTCGGGCAACTCCTGCGGACTCAAATCCGCTTTGGGCAACGCCCATAAATAGCGGTTGTCGTCACGGTAGGGCACCATCAGCCTGTCGGAACGCGCGTTGAAGCTGATTTTCCTGGTCTGGAACGCCTGTGCAAGCGTCAAACCTATCTCAATTGAAATTGTTTCCAGCTTGTCCGCAGCTTTGAACATGGCCCGCCCCTGGCTGACCCAGGGATCGTCATCCTGGTAGGTCTCATCGAGCAACGCGCGGGCGAGTCGACCCAGATAATCTCCGGCGCTCTTGTTGTTCGATGGGGTTGCGGTATGCTGGGCGCTCCAGAGCTGCTTTAAGCGCGGAAACTCGCCTATCAACAGCATTTCGACACGCGCATCTTCGATGGTGGCAATCACAGCCTGCTGCCATTTGTTCAGCGATTTTTCATGAAAAAGATTTTTCGTGTACATGATGTGCGCTGCGGCATGGACAGCAGCCGCACGATAGATTTCCAGACCCGTGATGTGCGAGCCATCGTTCAGCGTGAGATCGTAATAATAATTTGGCAGATGGATGACGCTGTTCTCGATGAAAGGCTGGTATTTCCCGTCATGTATAAAGTCTTCGTCGATCGGTTTTATCACGAAATCACGGCCGCATAAGGCGTGCAGGTAGATCACGATGCGGCGCTGAACATCGGTCAACTGAGTTTTTGTATGGCTTTTCTGCCAGGCGAGCTGAGATTCCCCGGGTGTTTTGCCGAGATAATTTTGCAACTCGCGTGAGATGCGGTTGAGGGTGACTTTCATTGCGTTTATTGGGCAGCAGACTTCCCGAAAAATGTTGCCACTGCCGTATCGAGTGCATCGCGCATATCCGAATCATCGGTGATCGGTGACACAAGCGCGACGCGACAAGCTCTTTGGCTATCCACTCCCCTGGCAATCAGGTTGGCAGCGTAAATCAGCATCCGGGTGGAAATCCCTTCATCCAGACCGTGACCTTTGAGCTTGCGCGCCATTTTCGCAATCGACACCAGCTTCTGCGCATCCTGCGTGGAAATCCCCGTTTCATGGGAGACGATTTCCTCTTCAATGGCGTGCTCCGGATAATCGAAGTCGAGCGCACCGAAACGCTGTTTGGTCGACTGTTTCAGATCCTTCATCACGCTCTGGTAGCCGGGGTTATAGGAAATCACGAGCTGAAAATCGGGGTGCGCATGCACGAGTTCACTGGTCTTTTCCAATGGCAGCACTCTGCGGTTGTCGGTGAGCGGATGGATGACCACCGTCGTATCCTGACGCGCCTCGACAATCTCATCGAGATAGCAGATTGCGCCGAAACGTGCTGCAATCGCGAGCGGCCCGTCCTGCCAGCGTGTGCCGTTGGCATCGAGCAGGAAACGGCCTACCAGGTCGCTTGCTGTCATATCTTCGTTGCATGCGACGGTAATCAATGGCCTGTTAAGTTTCCAAGCCATATATTCAATGAAGCGGGTTTTTCCGCAGCCAGTCGGCCCCTTTAACATCATCGGCATGCGCGCGGAATAGGCTGCCTCATAGACGGCGACTTCGTCCGATACAACGCGGTAGTAAGGCTCCTTGTCGATCCGATATTGGCTGATGACGTCTCTCATTACGGCTCCTCTTTCGTCAACATCGCGTTAACCAATGGTCACAAACGAGTCGCGCTTGATATAGGCCAGCACCCAGGAACCTATGGTCAACACCCATGCGATGATTTTGATGAGCAGCGAATTGAAAATCAAAAAATCCAGTTGCAAAAATACGGTAAACGCGGTGATATTGAAGGCGATTATCATATAAAAAATCACCATTGGCAGCTTGAACATAAACGACTCATCCTATGTAAATTAAGTACACACCCAAAAACCCTGTTTGATGTATGGGGTAGTGTATCTCAGTTTTATTTTGAATACTGCATGAACTAAATTGACCGAAAAAATATGCGCCGCATGGCGATTTTCTCCTTATTCCTCTTTCACCTTGAACCACGCCGCATACAACGCGGGCAAGAACAGGCAGGTCAGCAAGGTAGCGACCACCAGGCCGCCCATGATGGTGACCGCCATCGGCCCCCAGAATACCTGACTTGTTAACGGAATCATCGCCAGAATCGCTGCGGACGCGGTCAGTGTGATCGGACGGAAACGCCGCACGGTGGAACTGACGATGGCTTCCCAGCGGGTTTTCCCCTCCTCCTCGTCCTGGCGGATCTGATCCACCAGTATCACCGAGTTGCGCATGATCATCCCGGCCAGCGCGATGAAGCCGAGATTGGCGACGAAACCGAACGGCACATGAAACAACAGCAGCGCAGCGGTCACGCCGATCAGCCCCAGCGGGGCGGTGAGCAGCACGATGACCGTGCGACTGATGCTTTGCAGCTGGATCATCAGCAAGGTAATCACACCGACGAGCATCAGCGGCATCACCGCCATGATGGCATTCTCGCCTTTGGCGGACTCTTCGACGCTGCCGCCCACTTCGATGTGATAGCCCGCCGGCAGTTTTGCGCGCACGGCCTCCAGCTGCGCGTTCAGCTGGCCGGATACCGTTGCAGGCTGGGTGCTGTCGGTCATATCGGCCAGCACGGTCATGGTCGGCACGCGGTTGCGCCGCCACACGATGCCTTCTTCCAGCACCGGCACCAGGTGAGCTACCTGCGACAGCGGCACATGACGGCCACTCGCCAGAGGAATGTCCAGCTCGCCCAGGCGATCGAGCGAACGTGCATCATTTGCACCGCGCCACATCACGTCGATCAGCCTGTCACCCTCGCGATACTGCGTCAGGGCCTGTCCGTTCAGCCAGCCCTGCAGCGCCTGTGCAATATCGTGACTGGACGTGCCCAGTTGACGCGCCTTGTCCTGATCGACTTCAATGCGCACGCTTTTGCTTTTTTCATTCCAGTCAAAACTGACATCCTGCAAATGCGGGTTGGCGCGCATCAACGCGGACACCTGGGCGGCGATGCTGCGCACCTGCTCGACATTCGCACCGCTGACGCGAAACTGCACCGGATAGCCGACCGGCGGACCATTTTCCAGACGCGATACATGAGGGTGGATATGGGTAAATCCGCCATTTGCAGAAGTGAATATCTGCTCCAGGCGCCGTTTCAATTCCTCGCGCGCCTTGATATCACGGGTCAGGATCATGCACTGTGCGAAGTTATCGCTATACAATTTAACATCCAGCGACAGAAAGAAGCGCGGAGAACTGTTGCCGACATAGCATGAGTAGGATGCGACAGCGGCATCACCCTTGAGTAAATCTTCAACCCGTCCGACCTCGTGTTCGGTGGACTTGTGCGATGCGCCCTGCGGCAACCATAAATCCACCATCAATTCCAGACGGCTGGCGGCGGGGAAAAACTGCTTTTGCACCCCCTTGCCAAACGCCACAATGGACAACACAAACAGCAGCAAGGTGGCGAAAATCACCTTCCAGCGATTGCGCAAACACCATACCAGTACCGCACGAAAACGGCGGTAGAACGGTGTATCGTAAATATCTGCGCCGTGCCTCTGAGCTTTTGCGACCAGTTTTGCAGGATCGAGCAACTTGTAGCCCAGATAGGGCGTGAACAGCACCGCAACCAGCCAGGATACCAGCAAGGCGATGGTCACCACGGCAAAAATCGAAAAGGTGTATTCGCTGGCGGCCGACTTTGAAAAACCCACCGGCGTGAAGGCGGCGGCGGTAATCAGCGTGCCGGTCAGCATCGGGAAGGCTGTCGAGGTATAGGCAAATGTGGCGGCCCTGAAGCGGTCCCATCCCTGCTCCATTTTTACCACCATCATTTCCACCGCGATGATGGCATCGTCCACCAGCAAACCGAGTGCGATCACCAGTGCGCCCAGCGAGATACGCTGCAAATCGATGCCGAATACCTTCATCATGAAGAAGGTGATCGCCAGTACCAGCGGGATGGACAAGGCGACTACCGTGCCGGTGCGCCAGCCCAGGCTCAGGAACGACACCGCCAGCACGATCAGGATCGCCTGGCCCAGCGAATCCTGGAACAGGGAAATCGAACCCTTGACCACTTCCGGCTGATTGGCAACCACATGCACATCCACCCCGACAGGCAGATCCCTGGAGGCAGCTTTCATAGCCAGCGTCAGATTTTCACCGAGCCGGATGACGTCGCCCCCCTTGTCCATGATGATGCCGATACCGATGGCAGGCTTGCCGCCGACGCGCATCTGCGGGCTGGGCGGATCAATCAAACCCCGCGACACTTGAACGATATCGCCCAGACGCATGTGCCGCCCGTTCACCAGCAGATCGGTATTGCGTATCCGCTCAACGCTGTCGAACCCGCCCGTCACGCGCAGCCAGATACGGTCACTGCCTGTTTCGACAAAACCGGAAGGCAAAACCGCGTTCTGCTGCTGCAATGCCGCACCTATCTGCGCCGGCGTAATGCCAAAACTGGCAAGACGCGAAGGCGACGCATCGAGATAAATTTTTTCATCCTGCACGCCGATCAGTTCGACGCGCCTGACGTCCGGCACATGCTTGAGATCAATAGCGATTCTGTCTGCATAACGGTGCAAGGCCGCCAGATCAAAGCCATCGCCCGTCAGCGCGAAAATTTCGACCTGCACATCGCCGAATTCATCGTTGGGGAACGGCCCCTGCACGCCGGGCGGCAAGGTATGATGTATGTCGTCCAGTTTCTTGCGCACCTGCCGCCAGGCTTCCGGCACTTCCTGCTTGGGGGTGTAATCCTTGAGCACCACAAACACCATGGACTCACCGGGCTTGGAGGCAGATCGCAGCACATCCACCCAGGGTGTTTCCTGCAATTTTTTCTCGATCCGCTCGGTGAGTTCATGCTCAACCTCCGGCGCCGCAGCCCCCGGCCACAGCGTGCGCACCGCCATCACCTTGAAAGTAAAGTCAGGGTCTTCGGCGCGTCCCAGACTGAAATAGGAAAACGCTCCGGCACCCATCAGCACGATGATCAGATACAGGATCATCTGCTGGTGCGTCAGCGCCCAGGCAGAAAGGTTAATCTGAAAACCGCGTCTCGATTCGTTTGCCCCTTCCCCTGCTTGCGTAGGGGGAGAGCGTAGCGAGGGGGATTTGGCAAGGGTGGAACGGGCATGATCAATATTATTATCAGGCTTGATCATTTCTTCATGCTCGTCAGGCCCTTTCATTGCGCGCTGCCGTCATCAACTGGCTGTATGACTTCACCGTTCGACAAACGATGCACGCCGGCACTGACGATGCGTTCGCCCGCCTTCAGTCCGCCGGCAATGACCGCGCCATCATCACGGTAGGCCGATATTTCAACCTGCCGCAGGCTGACGCTGTTATTGGCAGCCACGATCCATACCGCCGTCTGCCTTCCCTGCTGATAAACGGCCGAGAGCGGAATCAACAGAGCGGTCTGTTTTGATGCGTCAGGCTCGAAACGCACGCGCGCGGTCATGCCCAGCGCCACTTTGCCGGGCGCCGCAACAAAAGTCACTCGTGCAGGATAGGTGCGACTGACAGGATCGGCTGACGACGACAGTTCGCGCAGACGCCCGTTCAAAGGGGCGTCATTACCCACCAGCACTACTGCCGAGTCTCCCACATGGCGCTGAGCCAGCTGATCCTCCGGTATCTCGATCGCCACTTCTGCTTCTCCCGCCTGTGCCAGACGCAACACAGGCTGCCCGGCGCTCACCACCTGCCCCACGTCTGCCAATATCACTTCGACCACGCCGTCATGCTCGGCACGCAACGTGGTGTAATCTGTCTGATTGCGCGTCAATCCTGCCTGCGCCTTTGCTGCCTGAAGTGCGGTTTCTTTGGCATCCAGCGCGGACTGGCTGACGAAGCCTTTATTGTGCAATTCCCGATAGCGCTTCGCATCACTCTCGGCCAGCTGGTATTGCGCCTGCGCCGCACCCGCCTGCAGAGCGTTATCTGCCGGATCCAGACGCGCCAGCACTTCGCCTGCCTTAACCTGTGCGCCTGCTGTAACCCGCCGTTCGACTATTTTGCCGCCTGTGCGAAAACCCAGGTCAACCTCATGGCGAGCGCGAATCTCGCCGCTATACTGATGACTGCCTGCCGCAGCCGATTTCCCCACAAGCCGGGTCAGCGCAGGCCGTTCAGTTCTGACGGGCGGAGCTGCTTCTTTGTTGCAAGCGGCGAGCAAAGTTGCGAGTGCGATAAATAACAGGGTAAATTTCATGAGGATAGGGATTGCTTGAACAGAGTTGCAATGTAGTTTTCAAACGGCTGTTTGTCAAACATGCTTAAAAGCCGGCCGTTAAATTGCGCTGCTCGTCAGGAAATAAAAAAGCCGGACTAAGCCGGCTTTTTTATTGACATTACAGTTCGATTAGAACTTGTAAACAGCGCCTACAGTCATAACGCTGGCATTACCATTGGTCTTGATGCCCGATACACTGCTGGCAGTTGCAACAGCATAACGATCATAACCCAGACGCAGACCAAGATTCTGGTTCACGTTGTACTGTGCACCGATACCATAAGTCAAACCGGTGCGCGATGTGCCCACGTTGGTTGCAGTCAGACCGGATACTGTAGTCTTGGCGCGTGCAACACCCACCTTGCCCAGCAGCTCAAAGCTGTCATTCAATGGCAACAGGCCGACAACCGAAAGACTGAGCGCGTCACCCTTGGCAGTATTGCCAAGAACGTCAGTTGCCTTGCCAACACCGGTGTACTGAGCTTCAAGAGCAACATTCTTGTTGTACTGATAGCCGACCAAACCGCCATACATGGAATCGGAGTTTTTGCTCAGAGCAGCAGCCGATGGCGTAACGTGAGGCTTACCACTACCCAGAGTAACGCCTGCGTAGAAACCTTCATCAGCAGCGAAAGCCGACGCAGCGGCAGACAACATAACAACAGCAGCAATTTTCTTCATGATTCAATCCTCAAAAGTTATATGTAAAGCGCAACTGAGAGAGCCAGTTTCAAAATAAGTTCCATAAAATATCGCCGGAAATAATTTCGGTTGAACTTTTTTACCCTTGCACACCCTTACACAGGGCTTACAAAAGTTGACAGATAATATAATAAGTTTTGCCTGACGTACAAAATTTGCCCGACTGGACATCAACCACTGAAATTTTAACACCATGATAAAAAAAGAAATTTCCGATCGCGCTATAAATGACCGCCCATTCACCGTGCATTTTTCCGCAAGAGATGCGGCGGACAGAGCCGAGACCGAACAATTCATACGCGACATCTTTTATCAGGTTTGCGGTGCAAAAGTCAGGTTTTTTCTGCCTGTCCTGATGAGCCTGCGTGATCCGGACGGAAAACTGATCGCGGCCTGCGGCATACGCAACGCGGGGACGGAACGGTTATTTCTGGAAAACTATATGGATAAACCTGTCGAGGAGCTGCTATCGGAACGGGTAGGCTCCAGAATTCAACGCAGCAATATCGTTGAAATAGGCAATTACTCAGTCGCCGAAATGGGCATGTCCCGATTGCTGATCGGCGCCATTTTTGACCAGTTGCATGCCACTTCCAAGCAGTGGGCAGTTTTCACCGCAGTGCAAATAGTTCGCAATGCCTTGATCAAATCGGACATAATTCCGATACCCTTGTGCGATGCTGACATCAATAAACTCCCACCCGACGAGCAGTCCGAGTGGGGCAGCTATTATGAGCAAAATCCGCAAGTCATGGCGGTACGACGCATCGACCGACGTAATGAAAGCCGTGTATAAGGAGTAAATCTTGCAGCCTTCCATCATCACGGCACTCACCCGGCAGTGCGAAAAACAGCCTGATGCACTCGCGCTGATTGGCGAGAGCCACACGCTCACTTATCAGGACCTGGGCCGCGCCATCGAACAGGTCGGTGCGCTGCTCAGCACCTTCCCTGCAAAAAAACTGGGACTGGCGCTCGATAACTCGCCGTTATGGGCCGTGCTTGATCTGGCAGGCCTGGCAACCGGCAAAGTCATCATTCCCCTGCCGTTCTTTTTTTCCGCAGAACAAATCGCACACAGCCTCACGGATGCCGGGATTAGCTGCATCCTCACCGATCAGCCCGATCTGTACCAGACCATTCTGGCAGCCTCCGGCATAGAGACAACTGCTACCTTCACTCATGTCATCAGCGGCCAGGAAATCACCGAGATTCGTCTGGGCAACATTCCCACAAGGGAGCTGCCGGCTGGCACTGTCAAAGTCACTTACACCTCGGGCACCACCGGCCACCCAAAAGGCGTGTGCCTGGGTAGCGACGCGCTGTACAGCGTGGCGATTTCACTGCTTGCAGCCACACGGGGAAACATCAGCGACAACCACGTCAACGTGCTGCCGTTGTCCACCCTGCTGGAAAATCTGGCCGGGGTCTATGTACCGCTTCTTGCGGGAGCCGCCTGCCACCTGTTGCCGCTGGCCGCGGTAGGACTTTCCGGCTCCAGCGGACTGGACGTGCAAAAGATGCTGGGCGTGCTGATCAAGTATCACGCCACCACCACGATCCTGACACCGCAATTGCTGCATGCAGCGGTAGCTGCGATTGAAGCCGGCCACCCCAAACCCGCACAATTACGCTTCTGTGCGATAGGCGGCGCATCGGTTTCGGAGCGTCTATTGCTGCGCGCCGAAAAGCTAGGCATCCCGGTCTTTGAAGGCTATGGCTTGTCAGAATGCGCCTCGGTGGTGTCGCTCAATACCGAAACTTGCCGTCGTATCGGCAGTGTAGGCAAGCCCTTGCCGCACATCAGCCTGAAATTTAATGAGGATGGCGAGATTCTGGTCGCAGGCGCAACGCTGCTGGGCTACACTGGATGCGAGCCTGTGCCCGAATTCTGGCCGACCGGCGACATCGGCCACCTTGATGATGATGGTTTCCTGCACCTGTCAGGGCGCAAGAAAAATATTTTCATCACCTCATTCGGGCGCAATGTATCGCCTGAATGGGTGGAACGCGAGCTGACCCTGCATCCTGCCATCGCCCAGGCGGCGGTGTTTGGCGAAGCGCGCCCGTGGAATGTGGCCGTGATCGTGCCGCGCGGCGACGCATCAGCGGTTGATCAGGCCATAGCGGAAGCCAACCATGTGCTGCCGGACTATGCTCAGGTAAAAAACTGGTTGCCCGCCAAAGCGCCGTTTCTGCCGCAGAATGGCCAGCTGACCGCCAACGGCCGGTTGAAACGCGAGGCGATATGGGCACAATACCAAACGGCGATAGAACAGCTTTATTACAACAACGATTAACAGGGGAATATTCATGAGCATATATGAACAACTGTTGGCTGCCACTGAAGCCGAACGCCGCGAATTGCAGAGCCTGCCTATCATACAAGCAGCCGCGATGGGCGAAGTCAGCCTTGAAGCCTACATCGCCTTCCTGACCGAGGCCTACCATCATGTCAGGCACACCACGCCGTTGTTGATGTCATGCGGCGGACGACTGCCGGGAAAATACGAATGGTTGAGAACCGCCGTCGCAGAATATATCGAGGAAGAAGTCGGCCATCAGGAATGGATATTGAACGACATCAAGGCTTGCGGCGCCGATGCAGAAGCGGTACGCAACGGTCGGCCGCATATCGCTACCGAACTGATGGTCGCCTACGCCTACGACACCATCGCGCGCGTCAATCCGGTAGCCTTCTTCGGCATGGTACTGGTGCTCGAAGGCACCAGTGTGGCCTTGGCGACCCACGCAGGACGCGCGATACAGGACAGCCTGGGGCTTGGCAATGATGCATTTTCGTATCTGACTTCGCACGGCTCGCTGGACGTGGAGCACGTGGATTTCTATGAGTCGCTGATCAATCGCATCGAAGATGCCGACGATCAGGCCTGCCTGGTTCATGCGGCAAAAATGTTCTACAAGCTGTATGGCGACATCTTCCGCAATCTGGGCAGCCGCTTTCTACAAAAGGAGTCGGCATGAACTTGTCTGACAAACGCATCATCCTGACAGGCGCTGCCGGCGGCATCGGTTACCGTCTTGCCTTGTTGCTGGCCTCCAGGGGCGCACATCTGGCACTGGTAGAACGCAATGAACAGCGCCTTATCGAAATCTGCGATGAAATCAACCGGGGCGGCGGCAAGGCGGTCGCCATCGCACTGGATCTGACCAGCGAGGGCGCCGCAGACCAGGTTATCGCCGCGACCTTGCAGGCGCTGGGCGGCCTCGACATCGTCATCAATAACGCAGGGATCATGGATTTCACCCTGTATGACCGCCAGTCGCCGGAACGCATCACCCAGGTCATCAACGTCAATGTCATCGCACCGATGTTGCTGGTGCGCGCAGCCCTGCCGCATCTGCTGGCACAGAACAGCGGGCGCATCGTCAACATCGGCTCGGCGTTCGGTTCGATCGGCTTTGCCCATTTTGCCACCTATTGCACCAGCAAATTCGCGATGCGCGGATTTTCAGAAGCCTTGCGGCGCGAACTGACAGACAGCAAAGTCGGCGTCTGCTACGTTTCTCCGCGCGCGGCCAAGACGCCGCTGAACGACGACATAACCACGCAGATGCTGATAGCGACAAAAACCAACATGGACGAACCTGACTATGTCGCAGGGCAAATCGTGCAGGCTGTCGAACGAGACGCGAAGGAATATTTCATCGGCCAGCCGGAGTCCTTCTTTGCCAGGCTCAATGGCATGTTCCCGCGTCTGGTCGACAGCGGCCTGTTAAAAAACACCCGCATCGCCCGCAAATACGCTTCCATGAAGAAATAGTCCCTCAAATAAAACCCATCCCACAAGGAGTTTGAAATGAAGAAATACGCCTATCTGCTCGCCATCGCACTCAGCTTCAACGCCGCGGCCGCCCCGATGGAGGCATCCATCGCCCAGCTGCAACACGAATGGGCAACCGCCAACTACCAGATACCCGAAAAAGACAGGGAAGCTGCGCTCAAGAAACTTGCCGAAGAAGCGCATCAGGTGTCTGTCAGCAATCCTGGCCGCGCAGAGCCCTTGATCTGGGAAGGAATCATCACCAGCACCCTTGCCAAGTATCAGTCCAAACTGTCAGCCGGCGGCACGGCGAAGGCGGCGCGCGACCTGCTGCTGGCTGCGGAAAAAATCGACCCTGCCGCACTGGAAGGTTCTGCCCTGACATCGCTCGGCAGCCTGTATTACAAGGTGCCGCGCTTTATTTCTTTCGGTGATCATAACAAGGCACGCGAGTATCTTGAACGTGCGCTGAAGGTCAACCCGAACGGCATAGACCAGAACTATTTTTATGCGGACTTCCTGCTCGAAGAGGGTGAATACGCCAAGTCGCTCGAATATTTCAAGAAAGCATTGAATGCCCCTGCCCGCCCAGGCCGCGAAGATGCGGATGCCGGTCGCCGTACCGACATACAGGAAGGCATTCGTAAAGCAGAGAAAAAGCTTTAACCAAACTGCACCCACTCTGGCCTCATCTCTTAAGAAGAGGCCAGTTTTTGTGTATCCTAAATTGACTGTTGAAATTCCGGGCGGTGCTTTCAATCAACAGCAAGTCTGTAACCCACCCCGACCTCCGTCAGCAGGAAACGCGGGCGGGCAGGGTCTTGTTCCAGTTTGTGGCGCAAAGTACCCATGTAGATGCGCAGATAGTGGGCGCGCTCCACATAGTTCGGCCCCCAGACTTCATTGAGCAGCAAGCGGTGCGTCAGCACTTTGCCGGCGTGCTTGATCAGTACGGTTAGCAGGCGGTATTCAATCGGTGTGAGGTGAATTTCTGCGCCGCTGACCGTGATCTTGCGATGCATCATGTCCACCTTCAATTGGTCCACCGAAAAAACACCTTCCTCATCTCCATTCGCAGCAGTAGACACATGACGCAATGCCACGCGTATCCGTGCTAATAACTCGCCGGCACCAAAGGGTTTAACCAGATAATCGTCCGCACCCGCATCCAGCGCAGAAACCTTATCGCTCTCTTGTGAGCGCGCAGACAGGATGATGATGGGAACAGAAGACCATGCACGCAACGCCTTGATTACCTCGACACCATCCATATCCGGCAGACCGAGATCGAGAATAATCAGTTCCGGCTTGCGCGTCGCGGCCTCAATCAAACCTTGACGGCCGGTTTCCGCTTCAATGACCTGATAGCCTTCCGAGGTCAGCGTGGTTCGCAGGAAACGGCATATCTGCGCTTCGTCTTCGATGACAATGATAATGGCTGAATTATTCATCACTGTGTCATTCCGGCGCAGGCCGGAA
>DFWZ01000005.1:9071-15655 GCA_002381565.1 Gallionella sp. UBA4121 | reverse complement strand
ATTCCGGCCTGCGCCGGAATGACGGGCTAATGGATTCATGAGGGACTCGCCTCTTCATGCTCGATTAAAGGTGGCTCGGTCAAGGGTAATGCGAAGTGGAATGCAGCACCGCCTGTGGGCAAATTATCCGCCCATATCCGTCCGCCGTGCGCCTCCACGATGGAGCGGCAAATCGCCAACCCTAAGCCCGCCCCGCCCTGATTACCCTCGCGGGCGACGCGGTGGAATTTTTCGAAGATACGTTTTTCTTCTCCTGCCGGAATTCCCTGCCCCCGATCTGAAACGGTCACCACCAATTCTCCCGCGCCTGTTGCGGCAGAAATTTCGATTGGGGTTCCGGGCTGTGTGTATTTCACCGCATTTTCCAGCAGATTCACAAACACCCGCTCGATCAGCAGACTGTCGATCTCAACCATAGTCAAGTCATGTGGCAGTCTGATGGTGACCGGATGATTAGCCATCCGCCCGGTCAACCCTGCCAACGCACCGCCGACCACTTCTTCCAGCGGTTGCCATTGCCGGTGTAGCACAACAGCACCCGCCTGAAGTCGCGCCATGTCCAGCAAGTTGTTGGCAAGACTGGCCATGCGTATGGCTTCGTCATAAATGGTCAGGCTAAGCTCATGGCGGGCATGGCCATCGAGCCTGTCGTCATCCCGCACCAAAGTACTGGATGCGCCCACTATCGCCGCCAGCGGCGTGCGCAAGTCATGCGAGATCGCCGACAGCAGGGAGTTGCGCAGCAGCTCCGTTTCCATTTTAATCTGTGAGTTGTGCGCATCCGCCGCCAGTCGGACCCGCTCCAGCGCCAGTGCGATCTGGCTGACAAACGTTTCCAGCAGGCGTTGTTGTTCGGGAAGTGCAATCCGCGCAGGATTTAGCGGCAACAAAGCCAACACGCCTATCATTCCGGAAGAAGCCGCCAGAGGCAGGTAAACCACCTCGCCTCCCGGCAAAGTGTCCGTGCCCTGCCCTGCCATCTGTTCATGCTCATATACCCATTGCGCCACACTCAGGTCGCTGCCATGACAGGATTGTGCAGTGCCTTCTTTTTGAGGATAAACGATGCGCCCGGTCTTATCAGGCAACAACACCACTGCCTGCGCTTCAAACACCTCCGCCACGTGATCGACCGCAATGCGCAAAATATTTTCCTCACCGCGCGTCACCGCCAGCTCACGGCTCATCGCATACAGCGAAGCGATCCGGCGCTCGCGGTGCCCCGCTATTCTGGCCTGATGACTGATGCTGACTGTCATGCTGCTGATAACCAGCGCTACCAGCAGCATCACAGCAAAAGTGACCAGGTATTGACTGTCGGATACGGCAAAGCTGAATTGCGGTGGCACAAAGCAAAAATCAAACAACACCACGCTCAGGAACGAGCTCAGCACAGAGGGGCCGCGCCCGTAACGTGCGGCGACTACCACTACGCCCAACAGGTAAACCATGATCAGGTTGGCAGTGTCGAAATAGTCATACATCAGCCAGGCGATGCCGGTGCAGATCACTGTGGTGGCGACCGCCCACAGGTAGCTTGCCCGCCATTTAAACATCGTGCCCGGTTCTTCGGATGCAAGTCCGAGATATAAACGACTGCGCGAAAAATAGGGATTTTCCCTCGTCTGCGACAGGAAATTGGATTCCCCGCCCACCACATGAATATCGATGTCACTGGCCTGGCGGACGATGGTATCAACCAGCGAGCCCAACAGCCAGCGTTTCCATCCTGACAGGGTCGGCTTGCCCAGCACGATACGACTGGCATTGCGGGTACGTGCATAGGAAATCACCTCATCGGCCATCCGGTAGCCGCCCAGTGTGACGGTCTCAGCGCCCAACTCCTCCGCCAGCTTTAATGTGCGCAGTATCGCATCGCGCTGCTCACGGGACAGACGCTGGAGTTTCGCCGTCTCGACATACACCACAATCCACTCTGCTCTCAACAACTTCGCCAGGCGGTACGCTGCACGCACCAGATTCTCAGCCGAGCCACCCGGCCCGATACAGACCAGCATCCGCTCTTTCACTTGCCACACATTCTGGATAGCATGATCTTCACGGTAATCGCGCATCTGCGCATCCACCCGATCCGCCGTGCGGCGCAACGCCAGTTCGCGCAACGCAATCAGGTTGCCCTTGCGGAAAAAATTCTGCGCCGCGCGTTCCGCCTGCTGCGGCAGGTAGACCTTGCCTTCTTTAAGTCGTTGCAACAACTCGTCCGGTGGAAGGTCGATCAGCTCGATTTCATTGGCTTCTGCCAGCATCGCATCCGGCACAGTTTCCCATACCGGAATACCGGTGATTTGCGAGACCACATCGTTGAGGCTTTCGATGTGCTGGACGTTCATCGCGGTATAGACATCGATACCCGCCTCGAGCAATTCCTCCACATCCTGCCAGCGCTTAGGGTGACGCGAGCCTTGCACATTAGTGTGAGCCAGTTCATCCACCAGAATCAGCGCCGGGTGGCGGCGGAGTGCGGCATCCAGATCAAACTCACGCAATTGCGTGCCCTGATATTCCACTAAACGCTGCGGCAGGATTTCCAAACCCGCTAAGAGCTGTTCCGTCTCGGCACGTTTGTGGGTTTCCACATAACCCGCCACCACGTCCAGACCCGCCGCCCGCCGCTCACGTGCAGCCAGCAACATGCCAAAGGTTTTGCCGACACCGGCACAGGCGCCGAAGAAAATCTTCAGGCGTCCGCGACGACGCCTGTTTTCGGCAAGTTGCACTTTTTCCAGCAGCGCGTCGGGATCGGGACGTTGGTCGGCCATCGCTATCGTTTCATGGGCAAATTACAGCCAGTCAGATCGCTTGAAGTGAAGATAAAGAAAACCGCAGACTGCAATGATGATGAGAAGCGCAACAGGGTAGCCGTAAGCCCATTGCAATTCCGGCATGAGCTTGAAGTTCATGCCCCAGATGCCGGTGAAAACGGTGGCGATGGCGAAGATCGCAGCCCAGGCGGCCAGTTGTTTATTGATCACGTTCTGTTCGATGGATACCGTGGACTGACTGACCAGGATCGCCGTGGTGATGGTGTCGCGCATTGCGTCTATCGTCGCGTTGATACGCGTCAGGTGGTCATAGACATCGCGGAAATACTCCTGAGTGGTGGTGCAGACCGGCGGCACGCGCCCGCCTTGCAGTTTTCCGCTGGCTTCCATCAGCGGCGTTACCGCATGCTTGAGCACCATGGCCTTGCGCTTGAGTTCATAGAGTCGCTCGATGTTGGAGAGCGCCTGCCCGTTATCGAACAGGTGTTCCTCGATGGATTCCAGTTGAGACTCCAGGTCATCTATCACCGGAAAGTAGAGATCCACCACCGCGTCCATCAATGCATAGAGCACGAAGCCCGAGCCCAGCCTCAACAGCTCGGGCTCGCGCTCGCAGCGTTGGCGCACGCCAAGCAGGTTGCGGTTGCTGCGGTTGCGCACCGAAAGGATGAAATTGTGCCCGGCGAAGACGCTGATCTCGCCCACTGCAAGTTCGGAATGTGCAACCTCCACCAGGTGCATCGCCACGAACAGCGTTTCACCGTACTCCTCGATCTTGGGGCGCTGGTGGCCGTGGCGGGCATCCTCGATCGCCAGATCGTGCAGCCCGAATTCTTCCTGCATCGTATCGAGTTCGGCGTCGCTCGCATCGCGCAGCGCCACCCAGACGAAACAATCCTTCCGTTCAAGATAATCACTGATCTCTTCGACGGAAAGATCGGCGAGCTTGACGCCGTTCTGGTAAGCAACGCAATTGATCAGCATGTCGGTTTACGTCTGATTATGAACACCTCCGGAGTATAAACTTTAGTGCGTATCGATTACAGCATCCAGCGCCAGATTGAGTTCCAGCACATTGACCCTGGGTTCACCCAGAATACCGAACTGACGACCCTCGGTGTGTTCCGCCACCAGTTTTTGCAAGGCCTCCGGATTTAAATTGCGTACCCGTGCCACGCGGGCCAACTGGTATTGGGCAGCCGCAGGGCTGATGTGCGGATCAAGCCCGCTGGCGGAGGCAGTCACCAGATCGACCGGAACCAGCTGCCGATTGCCGGGGTCTGCGTCCGTCAGTGCTTGAATACGGGCTTTAATCGCATCCATCAACGCCGGGTTGGTCGGCCCAAGGTTCGATCCGCTGGAAGCTGCTGCGTTATTGGGCATCGGTCCGGTTGCCGACGGACGGCTCCAGAAATATTTCGGGTCGGAGAACGACTGACCGATCAGCTCGGAACCTGCCGGCTTGCCGTCTTTCATGATCATGCTGCCATTGGCCTGGCCCGGCATGGCTAACTGGGAGATGCCCGTCACCAACAACGGGTAGGCGATACCGGTCAACAAGGTCAGTAACAGAAAGCTGACAACAGCGGGGCGTAGTTCTTTAAACATGATGCATCCTTTCGTATATCAAAAAATTTATTTCAATCGATCGTCCCTTCCCCCTTGTAGGGGGAAGGGTAGGATGTGGGTTGGTGGTCTGTTCACGTTTCCACCCCCTCCCTAGCCCTCCCCCTGCAAGGGGGATGGCTAGTTGGTTTATATCCAGCCAAAACCGACAAGTATCATGTCGATCAGTTTGATGCCGATGAAGGGGACGATGATGCCGCCCAGCCCGTAGATCAACAGGTTGTTGCGCAACAGCAGATTGGCACCGATCGCGCGGTAATTCACGCCCTTCAATGCCAGCGGCACCAGCGCGATGATGACCAGCGCGTTGAATATCACGGCAGACAAAATGGCGCTGGACGGCGTCGCCAGTCCCATCACGTTAAGACCACCCAATGCCGGATAGGTGGACGCAAACGCTGCCGGAATAATCGCGAAATACTTGGCCACATCGTTGGCGATACTGAAGGTGGTCAAGGCACCGCGCGTCATCAACATCTGTTTGCCGGTTTCGACGATCTCGATCAGCTTGGTCGGGTTGGAATCCAGATCCACCATATTGCCCGCTTCCTTGGCGGCCTGCGTACCGGTATTCATCGCCACCGCCACATCGGCCTGTGCCAGTGCGGGGGCATCGTTGGTACCGTCGCCGGTCATCGCCACCAGGCGACCTTGTGCCTGATGTTCACGGATCAATTTCAGTTTGTCTTCCGGCGTCGCTTCGGCAAGGAAGTCGTCCACCCCGGCTTCTGCTGCGATCGCGGCGGCCGTCAGCCGGTTGTCGCCGGTGATCATGATGGTCTTGATCCCCATGCGGCGCAGTTCGGCGAAGCGTTCCTTGATGCCGCCCTTGACCACATCCTTGAGCTCGATCACCCCCAGCACTTTTGCTCCATCCGCCACTACCAGCGGCGTGCTGCCGCGTCGTGAAACGCTGTCCACGATGGCATCCACCCCCGGTGGAAAGCTGCCCCCGAGACTGATGACGTGATTGCGGATGGAATCTGCCGCACCCTTACGCACTTGACGATCGCCCATATTGACGCCACTCATACGCGTTTGTGCACTGAAAGGCACAAACGTCGCGCCCATCTCATGGATATTGCGTTCGCGCAGGCCGAATTTTTCCTTGGCCAGCACGACAATGCTGCGACCTTCCGGCGTTTCATCCGCCAGCGAGGCAAGTTGCGCCGCATCGGCCAGTTCAGCCTCGGTTACACCGACAGCATGCAAAAAGTTGCTGGCGTGACGGTTACCCAGCGTGATCGTGCCGGTCTTGTCCAGCAGCAACACGTCCACGTCCCCCGCCGCTTCCACTGCACGTCCGGATGTGGCGATCACGTTCTTTTGCAGCATGCGCCCCATGCCGGCCACGCCGATGGCGGACAGCAGGCCGCCTATCGTGGTCGGAATCAGACACACCAGCAGCGCCACCAGCACGGTAATGCTGACCGGTTGTCCCGCACCCGCCGTCTCGACGCTGTAGATCGAGAACGGCAGCAGCGTGACGGTCGCCAGCAGAAAGATCAGCGTCATTGCCACCAAAAGGATCGTGAGCGCGATCTCGTTGGGGGTCTTCTGGCGCTTTGCGCCTTCCACCATCGCGATCATGCGGTCCAGGAACGTTTCGCCCGGATTGGCGGTAATGCGAACTACCAGCCAGTCGGACAACACCCGCGTGCCGCCGGTTACCGCGTTGAAGTCACCACCGGATGCGCGGATCACCGGTGCGCTCTCGCCGGTGATCGCGCTTTCGTCCACCGAGGCAACCCCTTCAACCACCTCACCGTCACCGGGAATGAAATCACCCGCCTCGACCAGCACCACGTCGTCGCGACGCAACTCCGATCCTGACACCATGGCATATGTCTCGCCGTAGTTGGGGCGGGTCAGCTTCCTGGCCTGGATGTCGCGCTTGGCACTGCGCATCGCATTAGCCTGGGCGCGGCTGCGGCCTTCCGCCAGCGCTTCTGCAAAGTTGGCGAACAGCACGGTGAACCACAGCCACAGCGTCACTGCAAGGATGAAGCCGGTCGGCGCTTCGCCTTGTCCTGCCAATGCCTGGAAGAACAGCGCCGTGGTCAGCACGCTGCCTACCCAAACCACGAACATCACCGGATTTTTCATCTGCTGGCGCGGACTCAGTTTTTTGAACGAGTCCACAATGGCCTGTTTGACGATGTCTCGCTCAAACAG